>NZ_JAUHIR010000002.1:0-730831 GCF_032381375.1 Bradyrhizobium sp. SZCCHNR1017
TGCTTGACGAATCGAGCCGATTTTGAAGTGTCAACCATCTCCCCGAACACCCGTCAGCTATGTCCCCGGGCTGAACACTGCGCTCGCGATGACGGAGTATGTGGGATATGCTGTGCCCGCCACAACCGTCATTGCGAGCGCAGCGAAGCAATCCAGGGGCCAAGGCAAAGGTCTCTTTGGCTAAGATGTCGAGCAACAGCGGCGACTGTTCGGTCAGCCGCCGCGGCTACACCATCCCCTTGCCGGCATCCGAGCCTTGCCGTCGCTGGCGGGCCTGCAGGACCAAGATCACCGACAGCGCGGCGAAGATCACGACGAAGGACACCGCCGATGTCAGCGTGCCCAGCGCGTAGATGTCGGGCTTGGTGACGGTCGTCGTCAGGCCCTGCAATTCCAGCGGAAGCGTATTCACCGAGCCGATCGCCTGGCTGGAGCGGGCGAGTTCGTCCCAGGACAGGGTGAAGCCGAACAGGCCGATGCCGACCACGGATGGCAGGATGATCGGCAGCACGACGTGGCGGAAGGTCTGCCAGGGCGTGGCGCCGAGGTCGCGTGCGGCTTCCTCCAGCCGGCCGTCGAAGCGGTTGAAGATCGCGAACATGATCAGGAGTCCGAACGGCAAGGTCCAGGTCAGATGCGCGCCGAGGCCCGAGGTGAACAGGCCCATCGCGGTGGTGTAGCCGTCTGCGAGCCAGCCGAGCCCGACATCGGCGCCGTGCTTGTTGATGAAGTCGTCGATCAGCCGGAACTCCAGCGCGATGCCGAGCGAGGTGATGATCGAGGGCATGATCAGGCTGGCGATCGCTGTGTAGAACAGGATCGAGGCGCCACGGAACGGCTTGCGGAACGCCATGCCGGCCGCGACCGACAGCACCACCGTGATTACCATCACCACGAGGCCGAGCGCCAGCGAGCGCTTGAACGCGGCGCCGATGTCGACGATGCCGCCGCCGGAAAACACCTTGCCGAACCAGGTCAGCGACACGCCGTTCATCGGAAACGTCAGGCCGCCATCCGGTCCTTGGAACGACAAGATGTAGATCGCGATCATCGGCCCGTACAGGAACAGCACATAGGCTGCGAAGAAGGCCGCAAGGATGTAGAAGGAGCGGGGGCGCTTGTCTCCCATCTCAGAGCTCCTTGCGCACGTCGACGATCCGCGTCAGCGCGGAGATGATGATGATGGTGATGCCGAGCAGGATCACGGCATTGGCCGCGGCGGCCGGGAATTGCAGTGCCGACAGCCGGGACTCGATGATCTTGCCGGCGGAGGCGATCTGCTGGCCGCCCATCACGCCGACGGTGACGAAGTCGCCCATCACGATGGTGATGACGAAGATCGAGCCGATCACGATGCCGGGCTTCGACAGCGGAATGACGATGTTGACCAGTGTCTGCCAGCCCGATGCGCCGGCATCATAGGCGGCCTCGATCAGGCGCTTGTCGATGCGGATCATCGAATTGAAGATCGGCACCACCATGAAGAACGTGAACAGGTGCACCAGCGCCAGCACCACCGAAAATTCGGAGAACAGCAGCCATTCGATCGGCTTGTTGACGATGCCCACACCTTGCAGGCCCTGATTGACGAGGCCGTTGCGTCCCAGCAGCGGGATCCAGGCGATCATCCGGATCACGTTGGAGGTCCAGAACGGGATCGTGCACAACAGCGACAGCACGATCTGCCAGGTCTTGCTGCGAACGTGGAAGGCGAGGAAATAGGCGACCCAGAAGCCGATCATCAACGTCAGGCCCCAGGTCAGCAGGCACAGCTTCAGCGTCTTCAGATAGGTCTTCAGGATCGTGCACAGCTCGGGCAGGTTCGCGACGCAGCCTTCGAAGGTGTCGGTATAGCCGCGGAAGCTGAACGCCGGGATCATCTCATATTCGTTGTAGTCCCAGGCGCTGACGACGACGACGAGCACCAGCGGCAGGAGGAAGAACAGCGCGAATACCAGCATCATCGGGCCGGCCTGCAGCCACGCGATCGAGCGCTGGGTCAGCTTGCGGAAGGTGCTCTCCGCGGGCGCTACGGTGTCGGGCGAACTGTCGATCGTCACGGCCACGGAGATACCTGTCGTCAAGTCGCGGATGAACGGCTGAAAGGGTCTGCCGCGCCCACGACGTCGCGGGCGCGGCAGCAATGGCGGTCACATCAGGCGGCGATGAACTCGTTCCACTTGCGGACCATGTAGTCGTTCTCGTCCATGACGGCGTTCCAGCAGACGACGTTGCCCATGCGGTCCTCGTAGGAGCCGCCGTCGCGCACGGCGCCGGCCTTTTCCATCAGGGTGCCGTCGGGGGCCTTGATGTCGTTCTTCGCCGGCTTGCCTTCCATCCAGTAGCCCCACTCGTCCTCGGTCATGTTGGCCTTGGCGGTGGAGAGCACGGCCGAGTAGTAGCCCTGGCGGTTGAGATAGGCGCCGGCCCAGCCGGACAGGTACCAGTTGACGAACTCATAGGCCCAGTCGAGCTTCGGGCTGCCGCCCACCGCCTTGGAGACGCAGAAGCCCGAGGCCCAGGAGCGATAGCCTTCCTTGAGCGGCTGGAACACGCAGGGGATGCCCATCGAGCGCACCTTGGTGACGGCCGGCGACCACATCGACTGGATCACGGTCTCACCCGAGGCCATCAGGTTGACGGACTCGTTGAAGTCCTTCCAGAACGCGCGGAACTGGCCGGCCTTCTTGGCCTCGGTCAGCACCTTCATCGTCAGGTCGATCTCGGCCTTGGTCATGTTGCCCTTGTCGGCATATTTGTATTGGCCGGTCGCCTCGACGACGAGGGCGGCATCCATGATGCCAATCGAGGGAATGTTGAGGATCGAGGCCTTGCCCTTGAATTCGGGGTTGAGCAGCTCGGCCCAGGAGTTGATCGGGCGCTTGATCAGGTCGGGGCGGATGCCGAGCGTGTCGGCGTTGTAGACGGTCGGGATCAGCGTGACCCATTCGGTCGGGGTTGCCGAGAAGGTCTTGGAGTTGGCGCCGTCGAGATAGAGCACCTTCCAGGGCGCGGTGCCCTGGCCGCCGATCTTCTTGCCGTTTGGCAATTCGCCCTTGGTGAAGACGGGCGTGATGTTGTCGAATTCCTTGATCTTGCGCGCGTCGAGCGGGAAGATGTTGCCCGACGGCACCAGCTTCTTGAGCGAGAAATATTCGGTGTCGAGCACGTCGAACGAGTTCGGCTGGGTGATGACGCGCTTGGTGACGTCGTCGGTCGTCGCCGTGATGTATTCGATCTTGATGCCGGTGTCGGCGAGGCACTTCTTGGAGATCTCGTCGCCCTCGTTCACGGCGGTGCCGAGATAGCGCAGCACCTTGGCGTCGGCGGCGTGGACGTAGGGCGCGCTGAGCAGCGTGCCGGAGCCGGCGAGACCGGCAACGCCCGCCGCGCCCTTGAGCAGCGAGCGGCGGCTGATGGATGTCGTCTTCGATCGATCAGTCATGATCATCTCCTTGGGAAAGAACGAGCAAACGAAAATCAGGTGACCAGCTCCGCAGCCGGAGCGGCTGCGGCAGGGCGGGGCGTCAGTGCGTCAGCGAAGGCCATGTTCCAGGTGACGACGACGCGCTCGCCGATGCTGTGGGTCTGTGCATCGAACTGATCGTCGCTGAGCTGCGCCGAGATCTCGGGGCCACCGTCGGTCGCGACCGCGACCAGCACATAGGTGCCCTGATATTCGATCTTGCTGATGGTGCCGGGCACCACCGGGCCGTCGGTCGCCACATTCGGCGCCTTGAGCTGGATGCGGTCGACGCGCACGGCGAAGGTCTCGCCGTTCAGCGGGATCACGTTGTGGCCGCCGATGAAGCGGGCGGCGAACTCGGTGCGCGGATGATTGAAGATGTCGCGCGGGCTGCCCTGCTGCTCGATGCGGCCGCCATTCATCAGCACCACGAGGTCGGACAGCGCCATGGCCTCGTCCTGGCCATGGGTGACGTGAACGAAGGTGAGCCCGAGCTCGCGCTGCAGCCGCTTCAGCTCGGCGCGCATGCGCAGGCGCAGGAACGGGTCGAGCGCCGACAGCGGCTCGTCGAGCAGCAGGATCTGCGGCGAGGTGATCAGCGCACGGGCCAGCGCCACGCGCTGCTGCTGGCCGCCGGAAAGCTGCGCCGGCAGGCGGCCAGCATAGCTCTGCATGTCCACCAGTTCGAGCAGCTCGCGTGCCTTGGCGTGGCGCTCGGGCTTGGACACGCCTTTCATCTTCAATGCAAACGCGACGTTGTCGATCACCGACAGATGCGGAAACAGCGCGTAGGACTGGAACATCATCGCGGTGCCGCGCCCTGCGGGCGGCAGCTCGGTGACGTTCCTGGCGCCGACGATGATGTCGCCCGATGTCGCGGATTCGTGGCCGGCGATCATGCGCAGGGTGGAGGTCTTGCCGCAGCCGGATGGGCCGAGCAGACAGCAATAGGAGCCGGCGGGAATCCGCAGGTCGATTGCGTCGACGGCGGTGACGTGACCGTACATCTTCGTCACCTTCACCAGTTCCAAGCTCGCGCCCGCCGCCATCCGCCCTCCGTCGTCCTGTCCCGTGTCGGTCATGATCGCAGCTCGCTCCGTCGGGCGCCCGCGATCCGGCCCGTCTGATGTCTGCAACGGATATGCCAAGGGTCGCCGTGGGCGCGGAGCAGCGCGTGAAGATTGCGCGTTGGATGAGATGCGCATGCAACGCTCGAAAGGGCATTCCCCGGTCCCGGCGTCAGTCCGCTCAGATGGGCCGCCGATCCGGCCAAACAGCCGCGCCCACGCCGATGTGGAGGCATTTTGCCCTGTCCTTTCGTGCTCCGGGCGTGCTCAGCGATAGGCTGCAATCGATGGTGGAAGAGCGGGGCGCATCCCCGCGCCGCGGCAGCGACGAGCTGCCGGTGTTGTCCTTGCTCGACCGATCCGTCCCTGATTGCTGCCGCAGTCGCACTTTGCCTGAATATTAGGCATCGTTGTCCTCCCGAGGCAAGGCAGCTTGATGAGCGACAAGGCGGCGCAGGCTACCTCGCATGCAGGCCAGGCTGGCGGGACGCTAGATCCGCCGCGCCCGCGATCTCGCCTGCGCGGCGGCCACCAGCATGCGCTCGGCAATGCCGCGCAGCTCGCTGACCGCGATCGGATCAGAGGCGGCGAACGCGTCATAGGAGTCGGCTGCGATCGGAAACCAGCGATAGAAGCGGGCCTCCTCGTAGAGCACGCGGACAGCGGCATCGATCTCGGCCGGCGTTGTTGCGAAATATTGCATGCCCATCCATCCGCCGGCGGGATCAGTGATGACCGTTGTGATCGGGCAGGGTGAGGCCGAAGACTTTGACCAGATCGTCGACCTGCTGCGGCGACAGCTGACGCGGGTTGAGCCCGCGCAGCAGCAGATAGAGCTTTGCGGTCTCCTCGAGCTCCTCCATCGCGAACACGGCGGCTTCCAGCGTGTCACCGGACACGACGGGCCCGTGATTTGCGAGCAGGACCGAGGCGTATTTGCCGGCGAGACCCTTGATGGCATCGGCTACCGCGGGATCGCCCGGACGATGATAGGGCACCAGCGCGGTCTGGCCGCAGCGCATCAAGTAATAAGGTGTCAGCGGCGGCAGCGCGGCGCGCGGATCGATCTCCGGCAGCATCGAGATCGCGACCGAATGGGTCGAGTGCAGATGCACGACGGCGCGCGCGGCGTCGCGCGTCTGGTACAGCGCCGTGTGCAGCGGCACCTCCTTGGTCGGCGCATCGCCCGAGACCAGTCGCCCTTCGGCATCGAGCCGCGACAAACGGGCCGGATCGAGGAAGCCGAGCGAGGCATTGGTCGGCGTCACCAGCCAGCCGCCATCATCGAGTCGCACGCTGATGTTGCCGGACGAGCCCGGCGTCAGTCCGCGCTCGAACAGCGAGCGGCCGAACCGGCAGATGGCCTCGCGAATCGCAGTTTCCGCCACGGGTCTTTCCTCGCATGTCGCTGTTTTGCCGCTTTGTCTCACGCTTTGGCAACGCGGCCAAGCCGTGATACCCAGAGTGCAGTCCGGGGCAACCGGACATCTCCGGGAAACGCTTCAGGGATCTGCCGCATGCCGTCGCCATCGCAATTGAAAGTCGCCGTGATCGGGCTTGGCTCGATGGGATTCGGCATGGCGACCTCGCTGAAGCGCGCAGGCTTCGAGGTGACCGGATGCGACGTCTCGGCGGACGCGGTGGCGCGTTTCGTGGCCGACGGCGGCAAGGGCGCGACGACTCCCGCCGAGGCGGCTGATGGCGCCGACATCGTGGTCAGCGTCGTGGTCAATGCGGCGCAGACGGAAGCCATCCTGTTCGGCCCGGGCGGTGCTGCCGAAACCATGCCGAAGGACGCCGTGTTCGTCTCCTCCGCGACCATGGATCCTGACGTTGCGCGGCGGCTGGCGAAGCAGCTCGAAGCCACCGGCCGGCACTACCTCGACGCGCCGATCTCCGGCGGCGCGCAGCGCGCCGCGCAAGGCGAGCTGACGATCCTGGCCTCGGGCAGCGCGGCGGCGTTTGCCAAGGCGCGGCCGGCGCTCGATGCGATGGCGGCCAAGCTCTATGAGCTCGGCGATGCCGCCGGGCAGGGCGCTGCGTTCAAGATGATCAACCAGCTTCTCGCCGGCGTTCACATCGCTGCCGCCAGCGAGGCCATCGCCTTCGCCGCCAAGCAGGGTCTCGATATCAGAAAGGTCTATGAGGTCATCACCGCCTCGGCCGGCAATTCCTGGATGTTCGAGAACCGCATGCCGCACGTGCTCGACGGCGACTACACGCCGCGCAGCGCGGTCGAGATCTTCGTCAAGGACCTCGGCATCATCCAGGACATGGCACGCAGCCATCGTTTTCCGGTGCCGATCTCGGCCGCCGCGCTGCAGATGTTCCTGATGACGTCGGCCGCCGGCATGGGCCGCGATGACGACGCCTCTGTGGCGCGGATGTATGCGCAGGTCACCGGCACGACGCTGCCGGGCCCCTCCAAGTAGCAGCACGACGAGTCTTCACGCCATGCCCCGCTTCGCCGCCAATCTCTCGATGATGTTCACCGAGCATCCGTTCCTCGACCGCTTCGCGGCCGCCGCCAAGGCCGGCTTCACTGCGGTCGAATTCCTGTTTCCGTATGACCATCCGGCCGAGGAGGTCGGCAAGCGGCTGCACGGCAACGGCCTGACGCAGGCGCTGTTCAACCTGCCGCCCGGCAATTGGGATGCCGGCGAGAAGGGGTTTGCGGCGCTGCCGGAGCGCTTCGACGATCTCAAGGCGAGCCTCGAGACCGCGCTGCCCTACGCCATGGCGACCGGCGTGAAGCGGCTGCACATGATGGCGGGGATCGCCGAGCGCAGCGACGCCAAGGCCGTGGAGGCCTACGCCAAGTCGGTGGCCTGGGCGGCGGAGTTCTTCGCGCCCCACGGCCTCGACATCGTCATCGAGCCGATCAATCCGCGCAACGTGCCCGGCTACTTCCTCAACGATTTCGGCTTCGCCCGCGATCTGATCCGCGAGCTGAAGATTCCGAACCTGAAGCTGCAGTTCGACATCTATCATTGCCAGATCATCCATGGCGACGTCACGATGCGGCTGCGCGAGATGATGGACATCATCGGCCACATCCAGATCGCCAGCATTCCCTCGCGCAACGAGCCCGACGGCGAGGAGCTCAACTATCCGTTCCTGTTCGCCGAGCTCGACCGGCTCGGCTATGCCGGCTTCGTCGGCTGCGAGTACAATCCGCGCGGCCGCACCGAGGACGGGCTCGGCTGGTTCGCGCCCTACAAGGGAGTGAAGCCGTGAGCCTGAAGCTCGGCTGCATCGCCGACGACTACACCGGCGCCTCCGATCTCGCCAACACCCTGACCCGCGCCGGCCTGCGCACGGTGCAGACCATCGGCGTACCGGCTGATGACCTCACGCTGCCC
Source organism: Bradyrhizobium sp. SZCCHNR1017 (assembly GCF_032381375.1). Taxonomy (NCBI): domain Bacteria; kingdom Pseudomonadati; phylum Pseudomonadota; class Alphaproteobacteria; order Hyphomicrobiales; family Nitrobacteraceae; genus Bradyrhizobium; species Bradyrhizobium sp. SZCCHNR1017. Next base: position 7,896 of record NZ_JAUHIR010000002.1, read on the forward strand.
GAGGTCGATGCCGTCGTGGTGTCGCTGAAGAGCCGCTCGATCGAGGCGTCGCTTGCCGTGGCCCGCTCACGCGAGGCCGACGCATGGCTGCGCGCACGAGGCGCCGACCACGTGCTGTTCAAGATCTGCTCGACGTTCGATTCCACCGACGCCGGCAATATCGGTCCTGTCATGGACGCGCTGGCGGGCGATGCCGGTGACACGATCGTGCTGGTGACGCCGGCGTTCCCGGAAACCAGGCGGACCGTCTACCAGGGCAACCTGTTCGTCGGCGGCGTGCCGCTCAATGAGAGCCCGCTCAAGGATCATCCGCTCAACCCGATGCATGACGCCAATCTGGTGCGCGTGCTCGGCCGGCAAAGCCGACGGAAGATCGGCCTGGTCGATCTCGCCACCGTGGTGCATGGGCCGGAGGCGATCAGCCACCGGCTGCAGGAACTGGCCGGGCAGGGCATGGGTGCGGCGATCGTCGACGCCGTGTTCGATGCGGACCTGACCGCGATCGGTGCGGCCGCCTTGAAGAGCCGGGTCTCCGTCGGCGCGTCCGGCATCGGGCTCGGCCTGGCGCGCGCTTTGGTCGAGGCCAGGCGCGTGCATTCCCACGGCTTGGCGCATCACGCCGATGCCCCCGTCGGCGGCTTGGCCGCCTGCCTCGCCGGCAGCTGCTCGCAGGCGACGTTGCAGCAGATCGCGCAGGCCGAGACCATCATGCCGGTGCTGCATCTCGATGCGGCGGGCCTCGTCGCCGGTCCGGACGAGGCGCAGCGCGCGCTCGCCTGGGCGCGTGAGCGCATCGCCAAGGGGCCCGTGCTGATTGCCTCCAGCGCGACGCCGGATCAGGTCAGCGCGCTGCAATCCAGGCACGGCCGCGAGGCGGCAGGGCACGCGATCGAGCAGGCGATGGCCGATCTCGCCGAGGGGCTGATCCAGGCCGGCGTGCGGCGGTTGATCGTCGCCGGCGGCGAGACCTCGGGCGCTGTCGTTGACCGGCTGGGGATTCCCGGCTTTCTCGTCGGTCCGGAGATCGCGGCCGGCGTTCCGGTGCTTCGCACGATCGGCGCCGACGCAGGCGACATGCTGTTGGCGCTGAAGTCCGGCAATTTCGGCGGGCCGCAGTTCTTCGCCGACGCGCTCGGGCTGATGCGCTAACTGCGCGTCAGCCGACTGCCGGCTGCGTCGGCCCGTGCCGGATTTTGGAACGACGTGCTGGGCCTCGGTCCCGATCTCATCATCTGCTTAGTTTGTGAGCCGTCGCTCGGCGCGGCAGCGCCGCCGTGCCGCCATAAGCATCGGGACGCACACTGAAAAAGCAGAAGTTTTTTGCGTGTAATGCCCGATAACTCCCGTAAATTAACGGTCTCTAGGGACCTCACCGCTATACCTCCAGTACGGACCGTCGCGTGACGCGTCCCTCTGTGGGTAGGGCAATGAAACTGAATCGGATCGGCTACAAACTCGGGCTCGCTGGCGCCATCGGCGCATCTCTCGCCGTCGGCATGATCGCTAACCAGTTGATGGCGGAAAGAGCGGTCAACCACGCCAATCAGCAGGCCGAGCGCGCGCGGCGCGTCGTCGAGAGCGTGCTGTCGGCCAGCATCAACATGCAGCAGACCCAGCTCGGTGGCCGTTCGGCGCGGCTGGCGCGTGCGCCGGCCGAGGCAGAGAAGGCAGCCGCCGACATTCAGCAGTTCTCGACCGGGATGGTGACGGACATCGACGCCGCGCTCGCCAACGTGTCGACCGCCGACGATCGCGCCCGGCTGACCCGGATCAAGGAGCTGATGACGAGCTATGCCGCGGGAGCGGTCGATCTCGCCGAGGCGCAGAAGAAGTTGCTGACGCAGATCGAGAAGCGCAGTGCCGTCTCCAACGACTGGAACACCAGCCTGAAGGCTCTGCTCGCCTCGCCGTCGCTGCCGAAGCTCGCCTTCCGCGAGCGGGTCGAGCGCCAGCTTCACGCCGCCGATGCCAAGTTGAACTACATGCGGTCGCAGGCCTGGCGGTTCGGTATGACTGGCGATGCCGCGACGATCCTGACGGTGAAGCAGACGGTGCCGGGGCTGAAGAGCTCGCTGACCGACGCCCGCATGCTGGCCGACGACCGCGAGATCCAGGCCACGATCACCAAGCTCAATGGCCTCGCCTCGGACTTCGTCGCCGCGAACGACGAGGTGGTGAAGACCGAGGGGATCAAGGAGGCCGTGCTGCGCGACCGCACGCTCATCTATCTCGGCGAGGCCGGCGAGCTGATGTCCTCTGCGATCCAGGACGCGCGCGCGCGCAACGCGAGCGCCCGGTTCGAGGCAGACCAGGTCGCCGCGCAAGCGAGCTATATCACGCTGTTTGTCGGATTGGCGGTTCTGTTGTCGGTGATCGGTTCGGTCGTGTTCTCGTTCCTCGGGATCGCGCGGCCGTTGACGCGGCTGAACGCGGCGCTCGGCGAGATGGCGCGCGGCCGGCTCGACATCGCCATTCCCGGCGCATCGCGGGGTGACGAAATCGGCGATCTCGCCAAGACCGTAACGGTGATCCGTGGCAATGCGGAGGAGAAGGCGCGCGCCGAGGCCGAGGAAAAGAGCGCGCAGGACGCGATCACGGCGCGCCAGCGCAAGGCCGACATGCAGCGGCTGGCCGAGCAGTTCGAAGCCGCGGTCGGCGAGATCGTGAACACCGTCTCGTCGGCCTCGAGCCAGCTCGAGCAGTCCGCCACCACGCTGACCCAGGCCGCGACGCGCTCGCAAGGCTTGACGACGGCGGTTGCGTCTGCCTCGGAGGAAGCCACGACCAACGTCCAGTCGGTGGCGTCTGCGACCGAGCAGATGGCCTCGTCGGTCACCGAGATCAGCCGCCAGGTGCAGGAATCGGCGCGCATCGCCAACGACGCCGTCGGCCAGGCCCGCACCACGACCGGGCGCGTCAGCGAGCTGTCCAAGGCTGCCACCCGCATCGGCGACGTCGTCGAACTGATCAACACGATTGCCGGCCAGACCAACCTGCTGGCGCTCAACGCCACCATCGAGGCCGCACGCGCCGGCGACGCCGGCCGCGGCTTCGCGGTCGTCGCCTCGGAGGTCAAGGCGCTGGCGGAGCAGACCGCGAGGGCGACTGGCGAGATCGGCCAGCAGATCTCGAGCATCCAGGTCGCAACGCAGGAGTCGGTCAGCGCGATCAAGGAGATCTCCTCCACGATCGAGAAGCTGTCGGAAATCTCCTCGACCATCGCAGCCGCCGTCGAAGAGCAGGGCGCGGCGACGCAGGAGATCTCGCGCAACGTCCAGCAGGCGGCGCATGGCACGCAGCAGGTCTCGTCCAACATCGCCGACGTCGAGCGCGGTGCGGCCGAGACCGGGTCGGCCTCGGCCCAGGTGCTCTCAGCGGCACAGGCGCTGTCCGGCGACAGCAATCGTCTCAAGCAGGAGGTCGCGAGCTTCCTCGGTTCGGTGCGGGCGGCGTAACGCCGAGCCGCGGAAGCGGCCACTCCCGGTCGCGCAGGGGATTGGAAGGCCGGAGCATCGAACGCTCCGGCCTTTTGCGTTGTCTGACCCCGCCGAGACACTCCGTGGCCCCGTTGCCTACGGCTTTTCTGTTCGCGTTGCATCGACGCCGGCAAACTAACCTGCGTAGTCAATCTGCGTTTTTAACTTGTGTTAAGAATCGGCGCGTAGGGTCCGGACGTTCGCGGCCAACGCGCAGTCGAGTCCCACGGGCAGACGGCGCTTCTCTCGTTCGGTCGCATGGCACGAGACGACGCGTCGCACGGCAAGCCGGAGCGCGTTACCGATCTGGACGGGCAACGATCAGTTTTCGATCGTTGCTCCGTATTTGCACGGACATCGTCTTAACCAGACTTAATATTGGGTTCCGTAGCTTCCACGCGTGGGCTGCGGGCCCGTTTGCGTGACGACGAGGGCGAGCCCCCCGACCGTCGACGTGATCTGTCCCCGAGCGCCCCAAGCATGAGTCGCGCCCGTGGAGACTGACATGTCGTTTGCAATGCCTCATCGCCTCAAGCTCACCATCGGGATCAAGATCTACGCCCTGATCGGTCTGAGCTTCCTCGGTCTGATCGGCCTGACTGCCTTCAATTCCCGTGAGCTCGCCGCCGGCCTCAAGCAGCAGAAGCAGCTCGAGCTGCGGCATCTGACCGAGCTCGCGCTCGCCATCTTCGCCGAGGAGCATGCTGCCGCGCAGAAGGGGACGATCTCGGTCGCCGACGCGCAGAAGCGCGCTCTGGAGCGCGCCTCCCAGCTCCGCTATGGCGGCAACGAGTATTTCTTCGTCACGGACATGACCGCGAAGATGCTGATGCATCCGATCTCGACCAAGCTGATCGGGCAGGACGTCGCGGACATGAAGGATCCGAACGGCAAGAAGCTGTTCCAAGAGATGATCGACGTGGTTCGCCAGCATGGCCGCGGCTTCGTCGACTACGATTGGCCGAAGCCCGGCTCCGAGACGCCGCAGCCCAAGCTCACCCATGTCGCAGGCTTCGCACCCTGGAATTGGCTGGTCGGGACCGGCGTCTATATCGATGACCTCTCGGCTCAGGCCTGGGCCTCGACGCGGCAGTCGTTGATGGCGGCCGGGATCGTGCTGCTGATCCTGCTCGTCGTGTCGACGCTCGTCGGGCGCGGCATCACCAGCCCTCTGCATCGCATGACCAGCGCGATGAAGAGCCTCGCCGGCGGCCGTCTCGACGTCGAGGTCCCCGGCGTAGGACGCGGCGACGAGATCGGCGAGATGGCCGGCGCCGTCGAGGTGTTCAAGAGCAATGCGGTCGCACGTCACGCGCTGGAAGCGGAGCAGAAGGAAGCCGAGCAGCGGGCGCTGGCCCGCCGCAAGGCCGACATGCACAAGATGGCCGACGACTTCGAAAGCGCCGTTGGCGAGATCGTCGAGACGGTCTCGTCGGCATCGTCCAGACTGGAAGTCTCGGCGGATACCTTGAGCAAGACGGCGGTCCGCGCCGGCGAGCTCGCAACCACCGTGGCGGCTGCGTCGGAGGAAGCGTCCACCAACGTGCAATCCGTCGCCTCGGCCACCGAGGAGATGACGTCCTCGGTCACCGAGATCGGCCGCCAGGTGCATGAATCCGCGCGCATGGCCAACGAAGCGGTCGAGCAGGCGAAGAAGACCAACGAGCGGGTGAGCGAGCTGTCGCGCGCGGCGAGCCGCATCGGCGACGTGGTCGAGCTGATCAACAGCATTGCCGGGCAGACCAATCTGCTGGCGCTGAACGCCACGATCGAGGCGGCGCGTGCCGGCGAGGCGGGGCGGGGCTTCGCCGTGGTCGCCGCCGAGGTCAAGGCGCTGGCGGAGCAGACCGCCAAGGCGACCGATGAGATCGGCCAGCAGGTGGCCGGCATCCAGGCGGCGACACAGGAATCGGTTGCGGCGATCAGGCTGATCTCCGGCAGCATCGAGCGGCTGTCGGAGGTTTCCTCGACGATTGCAGCCGCTGTCGAAGAGCAGAACGCCGCGACCAAGGAGATCTCGCGCAACGTGCAGCAGGCGGCGCACGGCACGCAGCAGGTCTCCGTCAACATCACCGACGTGCAGCGCGGCGCCACCGAGACCGGCTCGGCCTCGACCCAGGTGCTGGAGGCGGCCCAGGGGCTGTCGACAGACAGCAACCGCCTCAAGCGCGAGGTCAGCCGCTTCCTGCAGACGGTCCGCGCGGCCTGACAGGCCCGCGGCAACCTCATCAGCTCAATCAACGATCCGACCAGCGTGTCTCAACGAGTTCAAATCCCGTCATGATGGCCTTCCTTGACCTCCGGCCCCGCCACGAGGTGGTGAACCGGATGCGATCGCTCGCGACTTCCTCGGTGATCATCCTCACCCTCATGCTCACGACCTCGGTCGGTGCCGCGCCCGGCGACAACCTCGCCGTCGTGCGCGACCTCGGCGGCAGGATCGGTCCCGCCATCGGAGCGGCCCTTGCCTGCAGCGAGATCCCTCGGCCGCGGATCCAGGCCATCATCGGCAAGTTCCAAGCCGTCATCCGGGAGGCGTCGAGCGACGACGGCGATCGCAACGAGCTGACGCGCGAGTTCGACCGCTCCATCGCCGACGGTCGCGCGGCCGTGGCGAGTGGCCGCCAGGACTGCCGGCGGGCCGAGCTTCAGCTCGCAGACATCGAGCGATCGATCGGCGCGCCCGCAACGGCGGCCGGCGCGCTGCCGGACTCTGCGCCCTCCATCGCTGCGGCTGGTGCGACGAGCGCCGTGCCTGCTCCATCGGTTCGCGGCGTCACGGAGCGCGACATCACGTTCGGCAGCGTCTTGCCACTGTCGGGCGCGAACAAGGAATCGGGCCGGCTGCTCAAGGTCGGCATCGAAGCCGCCTTCAACCGCGCCAACGACGCCGGCGGGGTCAATGGCCGGATGCTCAAGCTCGTCGTCGCCGATGACGGCTATGATCCGAACCGCACGCTCGACGCCATGAAGCAGCTCTACGAAAAGGAGCGCGTGTTCGGCTTCGTCGGCAGTTTCGGGACCGCGACGGCGGCCGTCGCGATCCCATATTCGCTCGAGCGCCGGATGTTGTTCTTCAGCCCCTATACCGGTGCGAACGTCTCGCGCCACGATCCGCCGGACCGCTACGTCTTCAACTATCGTCCGAGCTATTCGGAAGAAGCCGATGCGCTGGTCCGTTACCTGGTGAAGCTGCGCCGCGTGCCGCCACGCCAGATTGCGCTGTTCGCGCAGGACGATTCGTTCGGCGATGCAGGCTTTGCCGGCGTGGCAAAGGCGTTTCGCGTCCTCGGCCTCAGCGACGCCGCGATCCTGCGCGTCAACTACACCCGCAACACCGTGGATGTGGAGCCGGCGATCAACCAGCTCAAGGCCCAGAAGGTGCCCGTCCGCGCGGTCATCATGGTCGCGACCTCGCGCGCGGCGGCGAAGTTCATCGAAAAAGCGCGCGACGCGCTTCCCGGCGTCCTCTTCGTCAATGTGTCGGCGGTCGGCGCATCGGCGCTTGCCAATGAGCTCATGCTGCTCGGTTCGCGCTACGCAGCGGGGGTCATCGTGACCCAGACCGTTCCCGCCGTCTCCGGCTATTCGAGCGTGGTGCTCGACTACAAGGCCGCGCTGGCTCGACATTTCCCCGGCGAACCGCCGGACTACACCTCGCTCGAGGGCTACATCGAGGCGAGCATCCTGGTTCAAGCCCTGAAGCAGGCCGGTCCGCAGTTCGATACCGAGCGGCTGATCGATACGCTGGAGTCGATGCGCAACATCGATCTCGGTCTTGGCGCCTCGCTCAACTTCGGCCCCGCCGAACATCAGGCCTCGCACAAGATCTGGGGCACGGCGCTCGACGAGACCGGCGCCTATCAGCCGATCGAGCTGGAATGACGCGGCTATCGCCGGGGTGCAGCGCGGCGCCAGCGAGACCGGCTCGGCGTCGTCCCAGGTGCTCTCGGCGGCGCAAATGCTGTCCGGCGACAGCAACCGACTGAAGCTCGAGGTTGGACGTTTCCTGGACACCGTGCGCGCAGCCTGATCCCGGCGCGCAGATCCCGACCAGACCAGGGCGTGGCCGCGAGGCCGCGCCCTTTTTCGTGGGCCGGTCGGCGCGGATGGCGGGCGAGGCAGCCGGCCAGGCGCGCGGGACCACCGACGCCTCGGCGAGCTGTCGAAGGCCGCGGACCGCATCGGCAAAGCCGTCGAGCTGATCAACACCACCGCCGGCCAAACCAACCTGCTGGCGCTCTCGCGCTTCCTGCAAGCGGTTCGCACCGATTGATCCAGATCCCTCCATCAACGGCGGCAACATGGTTGCGCCGTTCTGTGTGGCTCGCGTCGAGGCGACACGCCGGCGATAGGCCTTGTGAGATTGCGGCCGTCCGTGAACGGGGTCTTGCGACCCGTATTTCGACGGTTGTGGCATTTTATCTTAGGTTAATCGGCGACTGCGATAATCGATGCATCGTTTGCAGCAAAACTAGTCATGCCGATGCCGGCATGGCTCACGGCCATTGAAAGACTCGCCATGCGCAAGAATTTGCCCGTCACCAACGTCGAGTATCCGATCACGGATGACACGCTGATCGTGTCCAAGACCGACACGAAGGGCAAGTTGACCTTCTTCAACCAGGATTTTGTCGATGCGGCCGGCTTCACCGAAGCCGAGCTGATGGGGCAGCCGCACAACATCGTGCGTCATCCGGACATGCCGCCTGAAGCCTTCGACAATCTCTGGACCACGCTCAAGGCCGGCCGTCCCTGGGTCGGCGCGGTCAAGAACCGCCGCAAGAACGGCGACTATTACTGGGTGCTGGCGACGGCGTCGCCGATCTGCAAAGACGGCCAGGTCGTCGGCTACACCTCGGTGCGCACCAAGCTGCCCGCCGACCAGCGCGCAGAGGCCGAGCAGGTCTATGCGGCGATCCGCGAAAAGCGGCCACATGGTTACAAGATCGACGACGGCATCGTCCGCCGCCGCTCGGTGTTCGACCATCTCTCGATGTTCACCGGCACGATCGCGGCACGGCTGCGAACGCTGGTCGGATTGCAGACGCTGTTCCTGCTCGTGCTTGGTGTCATCTCGTTCGGAGAGGGCGGGCTCACCGGAATGACCGCCGTCGCGATTGCTGTAGCCGGTGTCGTGCTGTGTGGCCTGGTCGGACTGCGCACGATGAACGTGATCGTGGCGCCGCTCGATCATCTGAACGAGACGATGGAAAGCATCACCCAGGGCAAGCTCGACACCCGCATGCGCATCCAGCGCGACGACGAGATCGGTCGCGCCTTGCGTAACCTGCAGACCGTCCAGACGATGGTGCGGTTCAACGCCAGGGAGCTCGGTGAGCAGGAGCGGCGAGCAGCCGCCTCGCGCAAGAGGGAGATGTCGGAGCTCGCCAACAGTTTCGAAGGCGCCATCGGCAACATCGTCAATACGGTGTCCTCGGCCTCCAGCGAGCTCGAGAGCTCGGCCAACTCGCTGTCGAGCACCGCCGTGCGAGGGCAGGAGCTTTCCACCACCGTCGCCGCGGCCTCCGAAGAGGCGTCGGCCAATGTTCAGGCCGTCGCCTCGGCGACCGAGGAGCTCACTTCGTCGGTCCGTGAGATCAGCCGCCAGGTGCAGGAGTCCGCGCGCATCGCCTCCGATGCGGTCGAGCAGGCACGCCGCACCAATGATCGTGTCGGCGAGCTGTCGAAGGCGGCGACCCGCATTGGCGACGTCGTCGAACTGATCAACACGATCGCCGGGCAGACCAATCTGCTGGCGCTCAATGCCACGATCGAGGCCGCGCGGGCGGGCGAAGCCGGCCGCGGCTTTGCCGTCGTCGCCTCCGAGGTCAAGGCGCTGGCCGAACAGACCGCCAAGGCGACCGGCGAGATCGGCCAACAGATTTCCGGCATCCAGGGGGCCACGCAGGAGTCGGTCGGCGCCATCAGGGAGATCTCGACGACGATCGAGCGGCTGTCGGAGATCGCCGCGACGGTGGCGGCCGCGGTCGAGGAGCAGGGCGCAGCAACCGCCGAGATCTCGCGCAACATCCAGCACGCCGCCGCGGGTACACAGCAGGTGTCCGCCAACATTTCCAATGTCCAGCGCGGCGCCAGCGAGACCGGCGACACCTCGGGGCAAGTGCTCAGCGCCGCGCGCCAGCTCTCCGGTGATAGCCAGCGTCTCAAGCAGGAAGTCAGCCGCTTCCTGCAATCGGTTCGCGCCGCCTGACCCAAGACATGACGAAGCGGAGGACAGCGGCCGAGATTGGCCGCTGTCGCATCCGATAGTCGAACGACACAGCCCTACCGATAGCCGCGGACAGAGCCGACGACGCCCCCGCGAACCACGTCGACGCTCATGCGTGCGCCGTTCGTCAGGCGGCGCCCCGCTCGACCGGATCATCCCCCACCGTTGCAGACTCCCCACACCTGACGCCCCGGCCAGAAAGGCCGTTGTCGCGCCATAATCCCGCTAAGGTGCGGAGATTAACTTGTGTTAGGCATTTATTCAACCGACGGTATATTTGAGTGGCAGGCAATGTGATTGCGGGTGGTTTTTCGCGAAGGACCCTGGTGCTATCGGCCGCGACGGCCGCGGCTGCTTTGGGTCTCGATGCGGGACTAGCCGTCGTTGCCGCCAAGCCGCACCGCCGCACTGAGGATCCCGCACGCGGCTATCGCCGGATCACGATCGGCGAGGCGGAGGTGATCGCCCTCTACGACGGCGTGTGGGAAAAGCCGCACGAGGCCGGCTTCATCAGCAATGCCAGCATCAGCGACGTGAAGGACGCACTGCGCGCCGCTGGTCTGAGCCCAGCCTTCGTCCCGGTCCCGATCTCCACCTTCGTGGTGCGGCTGAAGGGCAAGACCGTGCTCTGCGATGCCGGCGGCGGTGGTCAGGTGCAGGGCTACAATTCCGACTCGATCTTCGTTTCGGGTCGCATGCTGGACAATCTGAAAGCAGCCGGCATTCGCCCGGAAGACATCGACACCATCCTGATCTCGCACTTCCATCCCGATCATATCTTCGGCCTGCTCGGCGAGAACACCGACGCGCCGGTGTTTCCCACCGCCGAGATCATCGTGGCTGCGGCCGAGTACAAATTCTGGACCGATGCATCTCTGACCAGCCGGCTGCCGCCGTGGCGGCAGGCGCTGGCGCGCCGCATCCAGAGCGTGATCCCGGGCTGGAAGAACGTGCTGCCGGTCGAGGGCGAGGACGAGGTGGTGCCCGGCATCCGCTTCGTCAGCGTCCCCGGTCATACCCCGGGGCACACCGCGTTTCATCTCGGCTCCGGAGCGGAGCAACTGATGATCTCCGGCGACACCGCCTATGTGCCGGCGTTGTGCCTGCGCCATCCGGAATGGCACGGCGCCTATGACCAGGACGGCGCGGCTGCCGAGGTCAGCCGGCGCAGATTGCTCGATCGTATCGTTGCAGAAAAGATGTTGGTTTGTGGATCTCATTTTCCGTGGGCCGCGTTCGGTCGGCTCACCCGCGATGGCGCCCATTATGCGCTCGACCTGCTCCCCGCGTGATCCCGGACCGGCCTCGGAAGAGAGGTTCGGGATCGCGCCATGACGACGCATTATGAGGTGCTCGGCGTATCGCCGCGGGCCGATCTCGACACGATCAAGCGGGCGTTCCGCCAGGCCGCCAAGGCGCACCATCCCGACCTCCGGGGCAGCGCCGATGCGGCGTCGGAGCATCAGCTCAAGCTGATCATCGTCGCCTACAACGTGCTGCGCGACGCGGGCCTGCGTGCCGAATACGACGCCCATCTCGCCTCCGAGCGCGACCGCGTCCGCCGCGAACGCTGGGACGCCATCCTGCAGTTTACCGCGGCGACCGCCGTGCTCAGCGCGGTCCTGATCGGCCTCGAGATTCTGCTGTTGCCCTCCGCCGGTGACTGGATGAGCAGGCAGGCGACGCGCTCGATCGTGACACCGTCGCCGCAGGCCCGATCGGGGCCGCAGCGCAAGGTCGCAGGTGAGACCGTCCCGGCGCCTGCCGTCCAGGACGCGACCGGAGCCGTGCTCCCGGTGCCGCCTCCGGCGGCGGAGGCCCCCGCGCCGCCTCCGCCGGCAGAGCCGAAAGCGGCAGAGCCGGTCGTGCCGCCTGCGCCGATGACCGCCGCATCCTTGGTGAAGCGCGCGATGGACCGCAGCCGACAGGGCGATCTTGAGGGCGCCGTCGCCGATTTCGACGAAGCAATCCGGCTCGCGCCCCGCAATGCCGATCTCTATCACTACCGCGCCAAGGATCTGGTCCGCATGGGTCGCTTCGACCGGGCGCTTGGCGATTATGAGCGGGCGATCCGGCTGGATCCGCACAACCCGATGCTGTTCCACGATCGTGGACTTGCGTTCCAGCGCAAGGGAGATCTCGACGAAGCCCTTGTCGATCTCGACCACGCCGTGCGCATGGGCTTCAGCGATGCCGCAACGTACAGCGACCGGGGCACGGTGTGGCTGGCAAAGGGGCACTACGACCGCGCGCTCGCCGACTTCAACCAGGCGCTCAAGCTGGATCCGGAATTGGCGGTCGCGGCCGCCCGGCGTGACGAGGCGCTCGCGCGCAAGCGCGACCAGCAATTGGCGGGCGACGACAGCGCGCCTCCGGCGGCTGCGGAGACCACGGGCACGGTGCCTGCCAACGTGAAGCCCAGGCGAAGTGGGCGCTGAGCGCCGGCCCGTGATCCGCACTCGACATCCAGGACGCGGTGGGCAGCGTTGTGCTCACACCTGTCGGCGCGACCGTTCCATCGCGCGGCGGTTTGCGATCCAGGAGCGCGCCATGAGCGTCTACGTGTCCGTCACCGGCTTCCGCCCGCATCGCGGCCTCACGCGGCTGGCGCGATTCTGGTGGCACACGCTGCGCGCCGTCCGCCAGGCGCGTGCGGCTCCCGGGAATCTGCGCGTCGAGCTTCGTCCGGTGAATGGCATCTATCACACGCTGACGGTCTGGACCGACGAAGCCAGCATGCGCGCCTATGTCAGAAGCGGCGCGCACCGCCGCGCCATGATCGGCTTCCGCGACCTCGGTGGCGGCAGGACGCTCGGCTTCGCGGCGGAGCGCGATCCCGATTGGGAGACGGCCTATGCGCGCTGGCAGCACGAGGCGCGGGAGGTGTGAGGCGACGGAAGCGAACTAATTCGTCCGCCACTCCGGCACACCATCGGCGGCCATCGTGATCGTGCCGAGCGCGCCGACCGGCGACCGGTCCTGATCCATCAGCCGCGCCAGCGTGGCTGCGTCCTGCGCCGGCACGCGCGCCAGCGTGCGCGTGTCCTGCTCGGTGCGCAGCATCACCACGCCATGCTCGACCTCGCCGTTGCGATCGAACAGCGCGGTGAAGCTCTCGACCCTGCCGCCGCCGCCGGCCTCGCTGACGAACTCCGGCGTTGCGGCGCGATGCCGATCGGCCTCGGCCTGCACGCTCACCTCCTGCGACAGCGATGACGGCGGCTCGCGCGAGATCACCAGCGCATGATGCTTGGTGACGAAGCCGCCCTGGCCGTACAGCAGGCCGCGCCTGGCGCCGCCGCGCAGCCGCCGCACCATCGCGCAGGCGGCATGCGTCATGTAGGTGTTGAGCGGCGCGCCGAAGAAGGTCAGCCCGCCGGTGACGGTCGGCTCCACGTCAGCGCCGAGGCCGAGGATCCGCCGCGCCATCTTCGGCACGCAGGGAAAGCAGCTGTAGAGCTCAATGACGTCGAACGCCGCGCCGTTGCCGCCGACGATGTTCATCGCGGCCCGCAGCACGGCGTTCTGCGGATGACTTTCGGCGAACTGATCGCGCGTGAGGTAGTCGCGCGGATCCTCCGCCGATGCGCCGCCGAGCGGATAGATCATGCGGCTGTCGGCAATGCCCGCCGCACGCGCCTTGGCCAGGCTGGTCAGGATCAGCGCCGCGCCCATGTTGACCATGGGATTGGCGACCATCAGCTTGGTGTAGGGCCAGGCGATCGGGCGGTTGTCGGCCGACGGCGTCGTGATCTCCTCGGGCGCGAAGTGCCGCTTCAGCCAGGCGTTGGGATTGTAGGCGGCAACCGCGGAAAAGCGCGACCACAGCTCGCAGGATTCGGCGAGCGCCTGCCGCGTCGTCTGGCCCCATTTGGCTGCGCTCGCGACTTCGTAGAACGGATAGACCGTGACCGGACGGAACACGCCGAGCTTCACCGCCAGCGGCTTCTGGAATGCAGCGCCGCGCTTCGGCTCCTCGACGTCATGCGCGAACGGCGTCCACGGCAGGGGCACGCCGGCGCGTTCGGCCTTGGTCGCCGTCGATTGCGCCTCGGCGCCGCAGACCACCGCGACCTCGCATTCGCCGCGCGCGATGCGCAAGGCGGCCTCGTGCAGAAAGCTGATCGGGCTCTCGCCGCCGACGGGACCGTAGTGGCAGTGCGCCGGCGTCACGCCGAGCCGCTGCGCGAGAAGCTGCTCGGGATCGCGGTAGCGCCAGCTCAGGAAGTTGACGACGTCGAGCGAGCCGGTGTCCTGGATGAGCTTGGCGCCCGCGTCATTTTCCGCGCGGCGGATCGCCTGTTCGAGCAGCGCCAGCGGCTCGAGACCGTCGCCGATGTCCTTGGGGCGATCGACGATCTCGCCCACGCCGACGATCACGGGAATGCGGTCGGGGGGCAGGGGACTTGCAGTCATCGGCGTTTCCAGGAGCCGGCCCGCGACGGACCGTCATTGTTGTCTTGTCTCCGTTCTGTCATCGCAGGTTCGACCGCGCAATGCAGAAAATGCTGATGGCGCCCGCGCGCAGCGTGGCTTCCGCTCGACGGCATATGCGCCTAAAACGCTCGCTCCTGACGCTCACGCCGGAGTCTGCCGTGTCTGAACAGAACAGCTATGTGCCGCCCAAGGTCTGGACCTGGAACAAGGCCAGCGGCGGCCGCTTCGCCAACATCAACCGGCCGATCGCAGGTCCGACGCACGAGAAGGAATTGCCTGTCGGTCGTCATCCCTTGCAGCTTTATTCTCTGGGAACGCCGAACGGCGTAAAGGTCACAGTGATGCTCGAGGAGCTGCTGGCGCTCGGCCACAGCGGCGCCGAATATGACGCCTGGCTGATCCGGATCGGCGAGGGCGATCAGTTCGGTTCGGGCTTCGTCGCCATCAATCCCAATTCCAAGATCCCGGCGCTGCTGGATCGCAGCGGGCCGGAGCCGATCCGCGTGTTCGAGTCCGGCGCGATCCTGGTTCATCTGGCCGAGAAGTTCGGCGCCTTCCTGCCGACCGAGCCGGCCAAGCGCGCCGAATGCCTGTCCTGGCTGTTCTGGCAGATGGGGGCTGCGCCCTATCTCGGCGGCGGCTTCGGCCATTTCTATGCCTATGCGCCGACCAAGATCGAGTATGCCATCGACCGCTTCGCGATGGAGGTGAAGCGCCAGCTCGACGTGCTCGACCGCCGCCTGGCCGAAAGCGAGTATCTCGCCGGCCCCGACTACACCATCGCCGACATCGCGGTGTGGCCGTGGTACGGCGCGCTCGCCAAGGGCCTGCTCTACGAAGGCGGCGAGTTCCTCTCGGTGCAGGACTACAGGAATGTCCAGCGCTGGACCGACCAGATCGCGCAGCGCACCGCTGTGAAGCGCGGCCGCATGGTCAACCGCGTCTCCGGCGATCCCAAGAGCCAGCTCCACGAGCGCCACGACGCCAGCGATTTCGACACCAAGACGCAGGACAAGATCGGGCAGGCGAGCTAGAGCCGCGATCGGGCCTAAGACTTGCTGTCATGCCCCGCGCAGGTGGGGCCATCCAGCACACCGTAGCCTCTCCGTCCATCACGACTGTCCTTGGCAAAGGCGCGCCGAGGTTATCGCTGTACCGCAGGGAATTCGCCTGCGGCTCCATGGCCCGTATGAGCGCAGCGACATCCGGATTCACCGACACGGCGCGTGGGACCCCGGATGTCGCTGCGCTCATCCGGGCTATAAGTCCGTGGCGCGATCGAGGCGCACGGCCTAACAACGGTCAGTGCGAGAAGCGCAGCGACGAAGCCATCCAGAGTCGACGTGGGGCTCTGGATTGCTTCGCTTCGCGCGCATGACGACGAGACCCGCCAACCGGCCCCTTCGCCGGCACGACTCGCGCGCACTCCGTGGCCCGCGCACGGTCTTCAGTTTTGCCGCAGTGCGATGAGTCGCGATGGTTTGATCTCTGACGCTCATGTCTTTTCTTGTCACAAGAGAATCGTGCAACAATCATCTCTCGCTGCAATGCAGGCCGCGAGCCGACCACATCGTCTTGAGGTGATGACCCCGGGCGAGAACGACCACTCCGGAGGGAGAGCCATGATCGACAGACGTGATCTGCTCAAGGGAGCAGGGCTGGCGGCGCTGCTGGGCGGGTTTGGCGCGACTCGCGCGCTGGCCGAGGACACCGTGACGTTGCCCTTCGCCAACGGCGAGCGCCCGCTGGTGAAGTATCCGCAGAAGCGGCCGATGATCGGCCTGACCAGCCGGCCGCCGCAACTCGAAACGCCATTCGGGGTGTTCAATGACGGCGTGATCACACCGAACAATGCCTTCTTCGTCCGCTATCATCTGGCGGGCCTGCCTTACGATCTCGATCCGGACAAGTTCACGCTCGCGGTCAAGGGGAAGGTCGACAAGCCGCTCAAGCTGTCGCTCAAGGACATCCGCAAGATGAAGGCGACCGAGATCGTCGCCGTCAACCAATGCTCCGGCAACAGCCGCGGCTTCTTCGAGCCGCGCGTCGCAGGTGGCCAGCTTGGCAACGGCGCCATGGGCAATGCGCGCTGGCGGGGCGTGCCGCTCAAGGCCGTGCTCGAGATGGCGGGCGTCCAGACGGGCGCGAAGCAGGTCACCTTCAACGGTATGGACGGCCCGGTGATCGACAAGACGCCGGACTTCGTCAAGGCGCTCGACCTCGATCACGCCATGAACGGCGAGGTGATGCTCGCCTATGGCATGAACGGCGAGGACCTGCCGTTCCTCAACGGCTTTCCGCTGCGCCTGATCGTGCCGGGCTACTACGGCACCTACTGGGTCAAGCACCTCAACGAGATCACCGTCATCGACAGCGTGTTCGACGGCTTCTGGATGAAATCGGCCTATCGGATTCCGGACACGCCGAACAATGCGATCGAGCCCGGGACCGCGCCGAAGGCGACGATTCCGATCAATCGCTTTACGGTCCGTTCCTTCATCACCAGCGTGAGCGATGGCGCGAAGCTGAAGGCGGGCACGGCGACGCTGCGCGGCATCGCGTTCGACGGCGGAAGCGGGATCAAGCAGATCGCGGTCTCGACCGATGGCGGCCAGACCTGGACCGATGCCAAGCTCGGCAAGGACCTCGGGAAGTATTCCTTCCGGGAGTGGAAGCTGGCGGTGAAGCTTGCCCCGGGGTCCCACGATCTGAAGGTGCGGGCCACCAGCAATTCGGGCGAGACTCAGCCAGAGACGCCACGCTGGAACCCGGCCGGCTATCTGCGCAATGTCGTCGAAACCGTCCGCGTCACGGCCGCCTGAGGAGAATGACCATGCAACGGACGTCCTTCCTCCTCGCCATGCTGGCTGTCGGACTTGGCTGCCTTACCGGCACATCCGTCTCCCTCACCGCAGCACCGGTCAACTACAAGGTTCCGCAGGAGACGGCGGCCTTCAAGCCGGGGCCCGATCTCGCCGTCGTGCAGGGCAATTGCGCGGCCTGCCATTCCGCCGACTACATCAAGACGCAGCCGCCGATGAAGAACAAGAAGGAGTTCTGGCAGGCCGAAGTCACCAAGATGATCAAGGTCTATGGTGCTCCGATCGATGAATCCGATGTCGGCAAGATCGTCGACTATCTCGCCGCGACCTACTGACGTTTCGCGCCGGCGGAAGCCATCGAACGCTCAGCTGGCGCCCTTGGCCGGCGGGAAATCCATCCGGTCGTCGGTGCGGCAATAGCGGTCGGCGAACATGCGCCCGACAGGATGGAACAACTCCATCTCAACCCGCATCTTCTCGGTGTCCCACAATTCGTCACGGATGTGGAAGGCGAGGCCTTCGCCGAGCACCAGCACGCGATCGCCATTGACGTCGATGAGCTGCCAGGTCTTGCACTCCATCGCGAACGGTGCCTCCGCCAACCGCGGAACGCCGATCATCCGGGACGGTTTGAGCTTGAGCCCAAGGTGATCCGGCTCGCCGATCTCGGGCGGAAAGTCGCCGCCGGTCTCGTGCATCGCCTGCGCCAGGGGCTCGTCGGTGATGTGGACCACGAACTCGCCTGAGCGGCGGATGTTGACCAGCGTGTCCTTGATCCGGCCGTCCGGCCGCAGGTTGATCGCGAACACGCACAGCGGCGGGTCCTCGCCGAGCACGTTGAAGAAAGAGAACGGTGCGGCGTTGACCACCCCGGTCTCGCCTCTCGTCGTAACCCAGGCGATCGGCCGTGGCAGCACGAAGGAGGTCAGGATCTTGTAGCGCTCGCGCGGGCTGAGATCGGTGGCGAGGTATTCCATGTAGAGGCCTCTGATGCGTCGGTTCCCCGACCGTAGTGGGCCGTGACGCGATCCGGAAGCCAATAAAGCGGGCAAGGAGTGCGCCCCTCGGCGTCGTCGCGGGAAATTCCCATGTTTCCGGGAACGGCTCCGCCAGCGCCACGTTCGGACAGCACGGCAACTACAAATGGAGGTCGCCCATGAAACAAATGATCAGTCTGGTTGCTTGCGCATTCGTCGTCTCGGCCACGTCAGCGCTGGCGCAGGGCAGCCCACAGACCACGCCGCCGCCGAGTGCGCAGAATTCCGGAGCAGGCATCCAGGGCGCGCCTGGCAACAAGAACGGACCGGGCACTGAGAGGAAAGGCGGCACCGTCGGCTCGTCCACGATCAACCGCCATAATCCGGACGTCAGCGCTCAGGACCCGTCGAACATCAAGGGCATGCCGGGGAATAAGAACGGCCCACCGGCCAACAAACCGCAGGACTGACGCCTGCGATGGCAGCTGCGCAATCGCGCAGCTGCCATCGCACGCCAGCGCTGAGGTGTCGTCAGATCAGGGCAGGGCCGCTGCGCCGTTGGTCACGATCAGATTGTCGGTGTCTGCCGGGGCCAGTTCGCTTGTCGCATCGCCGCCGAGATATTTGTCGAGCGTCGCCTGGATCCGTTCCCGCGCCGTGTAGGGGCCGCGGTCGCTCATCCAGGTGTGCTGGAACTCGGTCTTGATGATGTCGATGCCGCTCTTCTTGTCGACATGCGTTGGCAGAACGCCGGGGTCGGTCTTGAACTGCGGATCATCCGAGCGGAACGACAGGATCTTGAGCTTGTCCCTGATAACGAAAGGAACGCGCAGATTGTCGAGCGTCACCACCTGCGAGACGATGTTCGGATGCTCCTTGGCGAAATACATCGCGGTGTCGCCGCCATTGGAGTGGCCGACCAGGGTCAGGTGATCGTAGTCGGCATTCGGATGACGCTTCTTCATCTCGTTCAGCACGCAGAGGATGTTGGCCTCGCCTTTCCGGTAGACGTCGAGCCGGCCGACATAAGGCATCCCGACCTTGGTGACGAGCGGCGGATCAGTGGGAAGGTCCTGCTGGACGCTGGCGACAAGGTAGCCGCGCGCGGCGAACACGTTCGCGAGGAAGGAGTACTCGGTGTTCTTGACTGTGTTGCCGTTGCTGATGATGGCGACCGGCAGCCGCCACAGCCCGGCATTGGCCTTCATCTCGTAGTCCTTGCGCACGGCGACATCGACATTGATCGACCGCTGCCGCGCGGCATCGAAGAACTCGCGGCTTTCGTGCTGAATGCCCCACTTGGCCATTGCAAAGTAACCGGCCACAGCCAGGGCAGACACACAGGCCAAAACCGTCACACCGCGCTTCATGGTATCCTTCCTTGGACGTCTCTCCGTTATGTGATGGACGACAACGCCCTGGTCACGGGGGTGTGGCAGCCAGGGGCGGATTAAATTTCCGAAATCTTGCAGTGCAGCACGGGAACAACCCGCGTTTGGTGAACCGGCGCACCGGCTCACCTCCACTCCGAGGAGTCAGAAAGCGGTATAGCCGCCGTCGATCACGAGGCAGTCTGCGGTGTGATAGGACGACGCCTTGCTCATGAGGTAGACGGCGATGCCGCCGAAATCCGACGGCTCGCCGAAGCGGCGCACCGGGATACGCGGCATGACATTGGCAACGAACTTCTCGTTTCCCATGATGCCTGCGGTCATGTCGCTCTTGATCCAGCCAGGCAGGATCGCATTCGCGGTGACGCCGTGGCGTGCGAGTTCGACGGCGAGCGCGCGGCACAGCGCATTGATTGCCGCCTTGGTTGCCGCATAGTGCTCGTTCCGCGCGGTGCCGAACAGCGAGGCGAGGCTGGAGGTCGCGACCAGGCGGCCGAACGGATCGCCGGCTTCGGCGCGCGCGGTCATGTGCTTGGCGGCGGCCTGGAAGGCATGGAAGACGCCGTCGAGATTGGTCGCGAACATTGTGCGCCATTCCTCCTCGCTGCGCTCGATGAAGGGCTTGCGGCCGCCGCCGCCGATGCCGGCGTTGGCAAAGCAGCCGTCGACGCGACCGAAGGTGTCCAGTGTCGCCTTCATCGCCGCGTTGACGGAAGCAGGGCTCGTCACGTCGCAGACATGGGTATCGACCCTGCCGGGCCCCGCGGCCATCGACGCCGCAGCCGCCTTGTTCTTCTCGGCGTTGCGGCCCCAGATCGAGACGTTGCAGCCACTGGACGCAAGTGCCTGGGCGATTCCGAGGCCTATGCCTCCATTGCCGCCGGTGACGACGGCCACACGGCCGGTGAGGTCGAACATGCTCATGGGGTTCTCTTGGGCGTTTCCGTGATGATGTGAGCGCGCTGCGCGCCGCTTCGGTTATTGGGATGATCCAACCATGGACAAGCGAAGCGCAAAAATCAAATATGCTGACAGAACCATGCCGCGCTTCAAATTTCCGCGGCGAAGAATGCACTGACCGAAAAGCTCTTGAGAGGAAAACATGCAGTTCAAGCACGTCACGCTCGATTTCGACGGGCCCGTCGCCGTCCTCACGCTCGATCATCAGGAGGTCATGAACGCGGTCTCGATCGACATGCTTGGCGGGCTCGCCGAGGCGCTCGACGAGATCGAGGAGAAGAAGGCCGAGGTGCGCTGCCTGGTCGTAACCGGCGCGGGGCGAGCGTTCTGCACCGGTGCCAATCTGCAGGGCCGCAATGCGCAGGCCAAGCCCGGCCGCAGCAATGCCGGCGCCGCGCTCGAGACCGCCTTTCATCCGTTCCTGCGCCGCTTGCGCAATCTGCATTGCCCGATCGTGACGTCGGTCAACGGCCCGGCCGCCGGTGCTGGCATGAGCTTCGCGCTGATGGGCGACATGATCCTGTGCGCGAAGTCCGCGTATTTCCTGCAAGCCTTCCGCCGCATCGGTCTCGTTCCCGACTGCGGCTCGACCTGGCTGTTGCCGCGCCTCGTCGGCAAGGCGCGCGCGATCGAGCTGTCGCTGCTCGGCGAGAAGCTGCCGGCCGAGACGGCGCTGCAATGGGGCCTCGTCAACCGCGTCTATGACGATGCGGCCCTCAAGGAGGAAACGATGAAGCTCGCGCACGAGCTCGCCAGCGGGCCGACGGTGGCGCTGGCGCAGATCCGCAAGCTTTACTGGGACAGCCCGGAGAACTCGTTCGAGGAGCAGCTCAACGCCGAATTCCAGTCGCAGCGCATCGCGGGCAGCACGTCGGATTTCAAGGAGGGCGTCACCGCGTTCCTCGAAAAGCGCCCGGCCAAGTTCAAGGGCCAATGATCGAGGCCGAGCTGTCGCGCTGCGTCGCCTCGTTCATGCCGGGGGCGACCGGCGTGCGCGGCGCCGCGAAACTCTCCGGCGGCGCCAGCCAGGAGACGTGGCGCTTCGACATCGTCCATCCCGGTGGTGATGTCGGCGCCATCCTGCGCCGCTCGCCGAAGGGCTACGGCGCCGCGCCCGGGCGTGCCGCCGGGCTCGACAACGAGGCGGCGCTGATGCGGCTCGCTTGTGCGGCCGGCGTGCCGTCGCCCGAGGTACTGCACGTGCTACGGCCGGAGGACGATCTCGGCGCCGGTTTCATCATGCGCCGCGTCGAGGGCGAGACCATCGCGCGCAAGATCCTGCGCGATGCCGAATTCGCCGAGGCGCGGCCGCGCCTCGCGCGCCAGCTCGGCGGCATCGCTGCCGGCATCCACGGGATTCGACGCGAGACGCTGCCCGCGTTGCGCGAGATGAACGCGACCAGGGAGATCGCGGAGCTCGCGCGCGAATATCAAAGCTTCGACTGGCCGCGCCCGGTGTTCGATCTCGCGCTGCGCTGGCTGTCGCACAACGATCCCGGCCCCTCGGCGGAGGTGACGCTGGTGCATGGCGATTTCCGCAACGGCAATCTCATCATCGGCCCCGACGGGGTGCGCGCTGTGCTCGACTGGGAGCTCGCCCATCTCGGCGATCCCATGGAGGATCTCGGCTGGATCTGCGTCAACTCCTGGCGCTTCGGCGAGATCGACAAGCCCGTCGGCGGCTTTGGCTCGCGCGAGGAGCTGTACGCGGGCTACGAGGCCGCTGGCCGCACGGTCGATGCCGGCAGGGTGAAGTTCTGGGAGGTCATGGGCACGTTGCGCTGGGGCGTGATGTGTTGCGGCATGATGCAGCGGTTTCGCTTGGGTCCCGACCACTCGATGGAGCGCGCCATGATCGGCCGCCGCGCGTCGGAGACAGAGATCGATCTGCTGCGGCTCTTGGCGCCGCGAGGAGAGGGCTGATGCAGGACGAACCGACGCCGACGGAGCTGGTGAAGGCGGTCGCGGATTTCCTGCGCACCGACATCGCGCCGCAGATTTCGGGACACCAGGCGTTCAAGCTCAGGGTCGGCATCAACGCGCTCGATCTTGTGGTGCGGCAGCTGACGCAGGCCGCACCGGCGGAGGCTGCGGAGCATGCGCGGTTGAGGGAGTTGCTGGGACAGGACGTTGCCTTGCTTGATCTCAACCGCATGCTGGCGGAGCAGATTGCAAGTGGCGCCGTCGATCTCGCGACGCCGGGGCTGAAGGAACACCTCTGGCAGACCACACTCGACAAGCTCGCCGTCGACCAGCCGAACTACGCCTCCTACAAGCGCGAAGCGGGGAGAGGCCAAGATGGCGCCTAATTCTCCGCCGTCATTGCGAGGAGCGTCAGCGACGAAGCAATCCAGATTCTTTCTGCAAAGGCAGTCTGGATTGCTTCGCTTCGCTCGCAATGACGGTGGTGAGAGCGGAGCAGGTCCGTCCACCACCTCAGCTGTCATTCCGGGATGCGCCGCAAGGCGCAGGCCCGGAATCCATACTCCCGATCGTGGTTATCGATCCCGCCCTCACGACTGCGTCGCGCCCCGGCATAACGAGCTCGGTGAGGCTCTATCGACCCAGCCATTTCGGCGGCCGCTTCTCCGAGAACGCCTTCGGTCCCTCAACGTAGTCCTGCGAGTGGATCATCGCCTGCACCGCCGCGTAGTCGCGCTGCTCGGTGATGGCCTGCTCCAGCGACACCGCGAGGCCCTTCTCGATCGCCTGTTTGGAGGCGCGGATCGACATCGGCGAGTTCTTGGCGATGGTGTCGGCCCAACGCTCCGCGGCCGCCAGCGCCTCGCCCTGCGGTACGACCTCGTTGACGAAGCCGAGCTCGTTGCCCTCGCGGGCGCCGACGTGGCGGCCGGTCAGGATCATGCCCATCGCGCGCTTCATGCCGATCTGGCGCGGCAGCCGCTGCAGCCCGCCGGCGAGCGCGGCGAGGCCGACGCGCGGCTCGGGCAACGCGAAGGTCGCATTCTCCGAGGCGATGATCAGGTCGCAGGCCAGCGCGATCTCGAAGCCGCCGCCCATCGCAACGCCGTTGACGGCCGCGATCAGCGGCTTGTCGCAATCGAAGCGCGAGGTCAGTCCGCCGAAGCCGCTTTTGCCCCAGCCGCGCGCGCCGCCGGCCGCCTGCCATTTCAGATCGTTGCCGGCGCAGAATGCCTTGTCGCCCTCGCCGGTGACGATCGCCACCCATTGCTCGGGATCGGCGGCGAAGCCGTCGAACACGCGCTCGAGCTCGTAATGCGCCTCGATGTGCAGGGCGTTGTAGACCTCGGGGCGCGCCAGGGTAACGATCGTGATCGGCCCCTTGCGCGTCACTCTCGAAAACTTCAGCTCCATCGGCCGTTCCTCCTGTTTTCTGATTGGTTGTCGCGCATCAGCTTAGCGCCTGCGCAGGTGTCGCAGTCATCCAAATACGCAACGGCGCTGCGCGCCACAAGCGCGCAACGGGAGGTCGCGCCCATCAGGACCAAGAACAACAACGAAACGCACAGGGAGACACGCCATGGATTTTTCCTTGCCGAAGGAATTGGTCGCCTACCTCGACGAGCTCGATCGCTTCATCGCCGCCGAGATCAAGCCGCTGGAGCAGGCCGACGACAACATCCGCTTCTTCGATCATCGTCGCGAATGGGCGCGCACCGATTTCGAGAATGGCGGCCTGCCGCGGCATGAGTGGGAGCAGCTGCTGCGCAAGGCCAAGGACCGTGCCGACGCGGCCGGCCATCTGCGCTTTGCGATCCCGAAGCGCTACGGCGGCAAGGACGGCTCGAACCTCTGGATGGCGGTGATCCGCGAGCATTTCGCCTCGAAGGGCCTCGGCCTGCACAACGATCTGCAGAACGAGCATTCGATCGTCGGCAATCTGCCGATCGTCACCATGCTCGACCGCTATGGCCGCGACGACCAGAAGGCGATGATCGACGGCTCGATCACCGGCAAGTACCGCATCACGTTCGGTCTCACCGAGCCGCATCACGGCTCGGACGCAACCCACATGGAAACCAAGGCGGAGCCGGCCACTCGCGACAACGTCAAGGGCTGGCTGATCAACGGCGAGAAGATGTGGACCACGGGCATGCACGTCGCCACCCATTGCGCGCTGTTCGCGCGCACCTCGGGCAAGGACGGCGATGCCCGCGGCATCACCTGCTTCCTGGTGCCGGCCAAGAGCGAGGGCGTCAAGGTCGAGGAGTATCTCTGGACCTTCAACATGCCGACCGACCATCCGCGGGTCAGCTTCACCGACGTGTTCGTGCCGGAGGACGCGCTGTTCGGAGAGGTCGGGCGCGGCCTGTCGCTGGCGCAGTGCTTCGTGCACGAGAACCGCATCCGGCAGGCGGCGAGCTCGCTCGGTGCGGCCGTATTCTGCATCAATGAGAGCGTGAACTACGCGCGTGAGCGCAAACCGTTCGGGAAGGCGCTGGCCGAGAACCAGGCGATCCAGTGGCCGCTGGTCGAGCTGGCGACGCAGGCCGAGATGCTGCGGCTGCTGATCCGCAAGACCGCCTGGGAGATGGACCAGCTCACCCAGGCGCA
This sequence comes from Bradyrhizobium sp. SZCCHNR1017, assembly GCF_032381375.1. Lineage (NCBI taxonomy): Bacteria > Pseudomonadati > Pseudomonadota > Alphaproteobacteria > Hyphomicrobiales > Nitrobacteraceae > Bradyrhizobium > Bradyrhizobium sp. SZCCHNR1017. The sequence goes on from NZ_JAUHIR010000002.1 coordinate 32,727, forward strand.
GGTCGAGCACACACTCTCCGACAAGGTCTCGATGTGCAACTACTGGGCTAACCGTCTGTGTTGCGAGGCGGCCGATCGCGCCATCCAGGTTCATGGCGGCATGGGCTATTCGCGCCACAAGCCGTTCGAGCACATCTACCGCCACCACCGCCGCTACCGCATCACCGAAGGCAGCGAGGAGATCCAGATGCGCAAGGTGGCGGGCTTCCTGTTCGGGTATATGGGGTGAACAAGAGGTGAGGCGGTTGTAGTTTGAAGGCGGCCATCGTGAGCGTCAGCCAGCAATCCAGACCTTGTCACTTGGCCCCTGGATTGCTTCGGCGCAAGGGCGCCTCGCAATGACGGCGTGGAAGGAGCGTACCCTCTCTCCACGCCATCGCGAGCGTGGCGAAGCGATCCAGAATGTCTCAGCGAGCACCTCGTTCTTGATCAATTCACCTGCCGATCCTTGCCCGCCCAATACGGGTCGCGCAGATTCCTTCGCAGGATCTTGCCGGACGGGTTGCGCGGCAGGGCGTCGAGGAAGTCGACGCTCTTCGGCGTCTTGAAGCCGGCGATGCGGGTGCGGGTGAAATTGATGATGTCGGTCTCGGTGGCGCGTTTGCCCGACTTCATCACGACGATCGCCTTGACGGCCTCGCCCCATTTGTCGTCGGGAACGCCGATCACCGCGGCCTCGGCGACATCGGGGTGGTCGCAGATCGCGCTCTCGACCTCGGCCGGATAGATGTTCTCGCCGCCGGAGATGATCATGTCCTTGATGCGGTCGTGGATGTAGACGTAGCCGTCCTCGTCCATGTAGCCGGCATCACCCGTGCGCAGCCAGCCGTCCTTGCCGAGCGTGCGTGCGGTCGCCTCCGGCAGGTTCCAGTAGCCGGTCATGTTGGAGCCGGAGCGGGTGGCGATCTCGCCGACCTGCCGCGGCGGCAGCGGGTTGCCCGAGGGATCGATGATCGCGACTTCGACGCCCGGCAGCGGCTTGCCGGCCGAGCGCATCCGCTCCAGCCCTTCGACGTGATCCTCGGGCGGCAGCGCGATGATGGTGCCCGTGGTCTCGGTCATGCCGTACATCTGCACGAAGCCGCATTTGAACACCTCGATGCATTCCTTCAGCAGCGCCGCCGGGATCGGCGAGGCGCCGTAGAGCATGTATTTGAGCCGCGAGAAGTCGACTTGCCGCGCTCGCGGCTGCCGGACCACGAACTGCATCGCGGCGGGTACCATGAACAGCTTGGTGATGCCGGACTGTTCGAAGAAGTCGAGGATCTTCGTGGGATCGAACTCGCGCGCGATCACGCCGCGGGCGCCGTGGTAAAGGCTCATCAGGCCCCAGCCGGAGCCGCCGATGTGGAAGATCGGCATCGCGATCAGCGAGACGTCGTCGGTCGTCCATTTATTCCAGTCCGGCTTCTCCTCGGGATTGCCGGTGTTGACGAGGTTGAGGAAGTTGGCGTGCGACAGCATCGCGCCTTTCGGCTTGCCGGTGGTGCCGGAGGTGTAGAGCTGCAGCGCGATGTCCTGCGGCGTGATCGCCTCGCCGGGATCGTCGGCGCTCTGCGCGTCGCGCCAAGCCGTGTAGTCCTGCCATTCCGGCGCGCCGCCTTCGGTGGTGATGATGTGCCGCACGCTCGGAATCTGGTCGCGGATGTTGCGGATCATCGTGACGAACTCGGGACCGACGAACAGGGCAGGCGCCTTGCAGTCCTCGACGATGAAGGCGACCTCGGGACCGGCGAGGCGCCAGTTCACCGGCGCCATCACGACGTTGGCCTTCATGGCGCCGACCAGCAGCTCGAAATAGATGTCGCTGTTCTTGCCGAAATAGGCGATCCGCTCATGCGGCTTGATGCCGATCGCCTTCAGCGCGTTGGCAACCTGGTTGGTCTTGCGGTCGAATGCGGCGAAGCTGGTGAGGCGGCCTTCGAACTCATAGGCGGTGGCGGAGCCAAGCGCTTCCGCCTGCCTGCGCACGACGTCGACGAGCGTCGACGCTGCCGTCGTGACGGACATGTTTCCCCTCCGATTGCGTCTTGTTCTTTGTTCGATGTCTTGTCGTGGTCCTCGCCCCGGATTGCGCCGGAGCAAGCATCTCTCGATCAGTCTACAGGGAGCAGGTCGCCGATCAACAGGGTGATTGCGCCATCAGCTCGTGCGCGTCGCGCGATCCTTTTCGTTCTGCGCCTTGATCGACTCCTTGGCCTTGGTCCAGTCGTCGTCGCTCCAGTCGCGCAGCTGATAGAAGTTGCCGCCCATCGCCAGCGCCTGGGCGCCGTCCATCGCGATGGTCTCGCCGTTGATCCAGTTGCAGCCGCCGGAGATCAGGAACACCGCGAGGTTCTGCAGCTCCTCCATGGTGCCGACCCGACCCATCGGGTTCATCGCCTTGGTCCGCGCGCCGGCCTCGTCACCGGGCTTGATGCGCTTGCTCATGCCTTCGGTCGGGATTTCGCCCGGTGCGATGGTGTTGAGGCGGATGCCGTAGCGGCCCCATTCAGTCGCGAGCGACATCGTCATGGCGTGGATCGCCGACTTGCTCATCGCCGAGGGCACCACGTAAGGCGAGCCGTTGCGCACCCAGGTTACCGTGATCGAGACGACGTTGCCCGGCTGCTTCGCGGCGATCCAGCGCTTGCCGACGGCGTGCGTCACGTAGAACGTGCCGTGCATCACGATGTTGGCGACGGCATCGAAGCCGCGCGGGCTCAATTCCTCGGTGCGGGAAATGAAGTTGCCGGCCGCGTTGTTGATGAGATCGGTGAGACCGCCTTCCTGGAAGATGGCCTCGATCATTTCCTCCACCGCCATGGCATTGCGGATGTCGACGCCGTGGCTGGTCACACGGCCGCCGTAGAGGTCCATGAGTTCGGTCGCGGTCTCGTCGCAGACGATTTTCCGCCGGCCGCAAATATGCACTTCGGCGCCGAGTTGCAGGAAGCGTGCAGCCATCGCTTTGCCAAGGCCCGTGCCGCCGCCGGTCACCAGGATGCGTCGACCTTCGAGGAGATTGTCCTTGAACATGGGAGTTTCCGCCTGACATGTTGTGAGTTAATTGGTCGATTGACTAAATCGCTCCGACAGCCTTCTGTAAAGTCACAAAGACATCCGTAGGGAGACCGCTCGATGGACAACCGCCTCGCGATCGAGATCAAGGACGGCGTCGCCGACGTTCGCCTGGTTCGCGCCGACAAGATGAATGCGTTGGACATGGAGATGTTCGAGGCGCTGGTCGCGGCGACCGACCGGCTATCGAAGGAGAAGGGTCTGCGGGCGGTGGTGCTGTCCGGAGAGGGCCGCGCCTTCTGCGCTGGCCTCGACATGGGCCGCTTCGCGGCGATGAAGGATTCCGGCGGCAACGGCATACCCGGCGGCGAGAAGCGCGACCTCACCATTCGCACCCACGGCAAGGCCAACTTCGCGCAGCAGGCGGTATGGGGCTGGCGGCAGTTGCCGGTGCCGGTGATTGCTGCAGTGCATGGCGTCGCCTATGGCGGCGGCTTCCAGCTCGCACTCGGCGCCGACATGCGCTACGTCGCGCCGGACACCAAGATGTCGATCATGGAGATCAAGTGGGGTCTGGTGCCCGACATGGCGGGCACGCCGATCCTGGCCACCCTGATGCGCGACGACATCCTGCGCGAGTTGACCTACACGGGCCGGGTGTTCTCGCCGGAGGAAGGCCAGTCCTACGGCCTCGTCACCCGCATCTGCGCCGATCCGCGCGCGGCTGCGCTGGAGACCGCGCGTGAGATTGCCGGCAAGAATCCGGATGCGATCCGCGCCGCCAAGCGGATGCTGAACAATCTCTCGGTCGATCCGGGGCCGGCGCTGCTCGCCGAATCGGTCGAGCAGCAGAAGCTGATCGGCAGCCCGAACCAGCTCGAATCGGTGCGCGCCAACATCGAGAAGCGCGCGCCGAAGTTTGCGGACTGAGTCCGTCATTCCGGGATGCCCCGAAGGAGCAGGCCCGGAATCTCGAGATTCTCCGGTGCGCAACTGCGCACCTGAGTTCGATGCTCCGCGCAAAACGGCTCCGCCGTTTTGTCGCGGCGCATCGCCCCGGATTGATGGCGGAAACTCAAACCGACGCCAGATCGGATAACAAAGAAAATGGAAACGTCCTCCCTGTTCTGCGGCATCATCTCCGGCGAGCGCCGGCGCAGCCACGCCGAAATCGCCGACCGCGCCGCGCGGATCGCCAGCGGCCTCGCGCAGCTCGGCGTACGCCAGGGCGATTGCGTCTGCATGCTGATGCGCAACGACATCGCCTTCATCGAGGCGGCCTATGGCGCGATGCGGCTGGGCGCCTATGGCGTGCCGGTGAACTGGCACTTCAAGCCGGAGGAGATCGACTACATCCTCAAGGACTCCGCGACCAAGGTGCTGATCGGTCACGCCGATCTGCTGCATCAGCTTCGCGGCCTGATTCCACCCGGAGGCACCGTGCTCAGCGTGCCGACGCCGCCGGAGATCCTGTCCAACTACAAGATCGGCGCGGATCTGCTCGCAACACCGGAGTTCGCGACCGACCTGGAAAGCTGGCTGACACAGCAGAGCCCGTACGAGGGGCCGCAGGTGCCGCAGCCGCAGAACATGATCTACACCTCCGGCACGACCGGTCATCCCAAGGGCGTCCGCCGCAATGCGCCGACGGTGGAGCAGGCCGCCTCGGCCGAGCGCATGCGCGCGTTGATCTACGGGCTGAAGCCGAACGCGCGCGCGCTGCTGCCGGGGCCGCTGTATCATTCGGCGCCGAACGCCTTCGGCCTGCGGGCGGGCCGGCTCGGCGGCGCGCTGGTGCTGATGCCGCGCTTCGAGCCGGAGGCGTTTCTCGACGTCATCCAGACAGAGCGGATCGATACCATCTTCATGGTGCCGACCATGTTCATCCGGCTGATGAAGCTGCCGGAGGAGGTTCGCCGCCGCTACGACGTATCGTCGCTGCGCCATGTCATTCACGCTGCCGCGCCGTGCCCGGCCGACGTCAAGCGCGCGATGATCGACTGGTGGGGGCCGGTCATCTACGAGTTCTACGGCTCGACCGAATCGGGTGCCGTGACCTTCGCGACCTCCGAGGACGCGCTGCGCAAGCCCGGCACCGTCGGCAAGGTCTCGCCGGGCGCGGAGCTGCGCTTTCTCGGCGAGGACGGTCGCATCCTGCCGCAGGGCGAGATCGGCGAGATCTATTCGCGCATCGCGGGCAATCCGGATTTCACCTATCACAACAAGCCGGAGAAGCGTGCCGAAATCGACCGCGACGGCTTCATCACCTCGGGCGATGTCGGCTACATCGATGCCGAGGGCTACGTCTTCCTGTGCGACCGCAAGCGCGACATGGTGATCTCTGGCGGCGTAAACATCTATCCCGCCGAGATCGAGGCCGTGCTGCATGCCGTGCCCGGCGTGCATGATTGCGCCGTGTTCGGCATCCCCGATGCCGAGTTCGGAGAAGCCCTGATGGCCGTGGTCGAGCCGCAGCCGGGCATGACGCTTGACATTGGGGAGATGAGGGCCCGGCTGAGAGCGTCGCTGGCCGATTACAAGGTGCCCAAGCACATCGAGATCCACGAGAAGCTGCCGCGCGAGGATTCCGGCAAGATCTTCAAGCGGCGGCTGCGCGATCCCCATTGGGAGCAGGCGGGGCGGAAGATATGAGGATGGGCCCGCACCTGGCGGCGAAAGGAGACGAGACCGACATTGAATAGGGCAGGCGACGCCTCTTTCTTGATCTTGCGCTGCGGTATAGATACGGCAGACTGACCCGTAAATGGGCAGCTGCTGGAGAGCGCATCCATGTCGCCGCAAGCCATGACAGAGGAAATCCGTCCCAACCGCGCCGCCGAGGCGCAGGCCATGGAGGAGGACGCGCGGCTCCGGGACGATATCCGGCTGCTCGGCCGCATCCTCGGCGACACCGTCCGCGACCAGGAAGGCGCCGAATTGTTCGACCTCGTCGAGCGCATCCGCCAGACCTCGGTGCGCTTCCACCGCGACGAGGACCGCCAGGCGCGGCGCGAGCTGGAGCAGATCCTCGACGGCATGACGACGGCTGAGACGGTCCGCATCGTCCGCGCCTTCAGCTATTTCTCGCACCTCGCCAACATTGCCGAGGACCAGAACAACATCCGACGCATGCGTGCCAAGAGCGACTCCAATGGCGGGGCCGGCATGCTGGCGGCAACGCTCGCTCACGCCAAATCCGCCGGGTTCGAGGCTTCCGATCTGCGCAAGTTCTTCTCGACGGCGCTGGTCAGCCCGGTCCTGACCGCGCACCCGACCGAGGTGCGGCGCAAGAGCACGATGGATCGCGAGATGGAGATCGCGATGCTGCTCGACCGCCGCGAGCGGATGCAGTTGACGCCGGATGAGCGCGAGGCCAATGACGAGGCGCTGCGCCGCGCCGTGCTGACCTTGTGGCAGACCAACCTGCTGCGCCGGACCAAGCTGACGGTGCTCGACGAGGTCACCAACGGGCTGTCGTTCTACGACTACACGTTTCTGCGTGAGGTGCCGCGGCTGCTGTGCTCGCTCGAGGATCGGCTCAATGACGGAGCGGAGGTGGCGGGCGATCTCGCCTCGTTCCTGCGCATGGGGAGCTGGATCGGCGGCGACCGCGACGGCAATCCGTTCGTCACCGCCGAGGTGATGCGCGGGACGCTCAAGCTGCAATCCAGCCTGGCGCTGCACTACTATCTCGAGGAACTGCATCTGCTCGGCAGCGAGCTGTCCATCGCCGCGCATCTCGCCGATGTCTCCGAGGAGCTGCGTGCGCTGGCCGAGCGCTCGCCGGACACGTCGCCGCATCGTCGCGGCGAGCCATATCGTCTGGCGGTGTCCGGCATCTATGCGCGCTTGGCGGCGACGGCGAAGAAGCTCGGTATCCAGATCAGCCGCCTTCCCGTGGCGGCGGTGGCGCCTTACGACAGCGTCAAGCAGATGCAGGATGATCTCGACGTGCTGCATCACTCGCTGATCGCCAACAATGCCGAGGTGATCGCCCGCGGGCGGCTGCGGCTGCTGCGGCGTGCCGTGGATTGCTTCGGCTTCCATCTGGCCAGGCTCGACATCCGCCAGAATTCGGCCGTGCACGAGCGCACCGTCGCCGAGCTGATCGACACCGCGATGCCCGGCATGTCCTACATGGCGCTGAGCGAGGATGCCAGGGTCGGCCTGCTTGTCAGCGAGCTGCGCAATGCGCGGCCGCTGGTGTCGCAATTCGTCAAGTACAGCGACGAGACCGTCGGCGAGCTCGCGCTGTTCCGCGCCGCCGCCGAGGCGCACGCGACGTTCGGCGCCGACGTGATTCCCCAGTGCATCATCTCGATGTGCAAGGGCATGTCGGACATGCTCGAGGTGGCATTGCTGCTCAAGGAGGTCGGCCTGATCGACCCTTCGGGCCGCTGCGCCGTCAACATCGTGCCGCTGTTCGAGACGATCGAGGACCTGCAGGCGTCCAGCGGCATCATGGACCGTATGCTGGCGCTGCACGATTACCGCCGCCTGGTCGACAGCCGCGGCGCCGTGCAGGAGGTCATGCTCGGCTATTCCGACAGCAACAAGGACGGCGGTTTCGTCACCTCGGGCTGGGAGCTCTACAAGGCGGAGATCGGCCTCGTCGATATCTTCGAGCGCCACGGCATCCGGCTCAGGCTGTTCCACGGCCGCGGCGGATCGGTCGGCCGCGGCGGCGGACCGAGCTACGACGCCATCATCGCCCAGCCCGGCGGCGCGGTGAACGGCCAGATCCGCATCACCGAGCAGGGCGAGATCATCTCCAGCAAATATTCCAACGCCGAGGTCGGACGTAACAATCTGGAAATTCTCGCCGCCGCGACGCTCGAGGCCAGCCTGCTGCATCCGCGGCAGCCGGCGCCGAAGCGCGAATATCTCACCGCGATGGACCGGCTCTCGGAGCTCGCGTTCAAGGCCTATCGCGGCCTGGTCTACGAGACCGACGGCTTCGTCGACTATTTCTGGGCCTCGACCGTCATCAACGAGATCGCGACCTTGAACATCGGCAGCCGCCCGGCCTCGCGCAAGAAAACCCGCGCGATCGAGGACCTGCGTGCGATCCCCTGGGTGTTCTCCTGGGCGCAGTGCCGGCTGATGCTGCCGGGCTGGTACGGCTTCGGCAGCGCGGTCGAGACCTGGATCGCGGAAAATCCGGAGCAGGGCATGCCGTTCCTGCGCGAACTTTATCAGGAATGGCCGTTCTTCCGCATGCTGCTGTCGAACATGGACATGGTGCTCGCCAAGAGCTCGATCGCCATAGCCTCGCGCTATGCCGAGCTGGTTCCGGACGAGGCCCTGCGCGAAAAGATCTTCGGCCGCATCCGGCGCGAATGGAATCTGGTGATCGAGACGCTGCTCGACATCACGGGGCAGGAGCGGCTGCTGCAGGGCAACCCGCTGCTGGAGCGCTCGGTGCGCAACCGCTTTCCCTATCTCGATCCGCTCAACCACGTGCAGGTCGAACTGCTCAAGGAGCATCGCGCGCAGAACCCGGACGAGCAGGTGCTGCGCGGGATTCAACTGACGATCAACGGCATCTCGGCGGGGTTGAGAAATACCGGATGAGGGCGAATAGGGAGTTGCGAATAGCGAATAGGGGGTAGATCTCGCTACTCGCTACTCGCTACTCGCTACTCGCTACTCGCTATTCGCTAACAGATGTGCGCCCCCTGCGTCTCCACATAGACCGCATAGAGCGACTGGCTCGCGGTCATGAACAGGCGATTGCGCTTCTTGCCGCCGAAGCAGACATTGGCGCAGATCTCCGGCAGCTTGATCTGGCCGATGCGGACGCCGTCCGGCGCGAAGATGTGGACGCCGTCATAGCCTTCGCCGACCCAGCCGGCGCCGACCCAGATGTTGCCGTCGATGTCGACCCGCAGCCCGTCCGCGAAGCCCGACTTGCCGTCGAGCGTCATGTCGATGAACGGCTTCGGGTTCGCCAGCTTGTCGCCATTGATGTCGTACTGCCAGATCACGTTCTTGGCGTTCGGATAGTGCGTGATGCCGGTGTCGCAGACGTAGAGCTTCTTGTAGTCGTGGCTGAAGGCGATGCCGTTCGGCTTGAACGGCTCGTCCGCGACCTTGGTGATCGCGCCGGACTGCGCATCGACGCGGTAGACGGCTTCCTTCTGGAACGGCTGGTTGGAGCCGTTGCGGGCGTTCTGCCCTTCATACAGGTTGATCGAGCCGTAGCCGGGATCGGTGAACCAGATCGACTTGTCGCTGGGATTGACGACCATGTCGTTCGGGCCATTGAGGGGCTTGTCGTTCGCCTTCTCCGCGAGAACGGTGACCGAGCCGTTGTGCTCGAACCGGACGAGGCGGGTCCGCTCGGCCGTGATCTGCCGCCCTTCGTAATCGAAGGTATTGCCGTTCGATTCGTTCGATGGCTTGCGGAACTGCTGGGAGATGTGGCCGTCGTCGTCGAGATAGCGCAGCTGGCGGTTGTTCGGGATGTCGCTCCAGACCAGGTACTGCGCCTGCGCGTTCCAGGCCGGACCTTCCGCCCATAGGCAGCCGGTGAACAGGCGCTTGATCGTGGTGTTGCCCACCTTGGCCTTGAAACGCTTCTCGTCGATCACGACGATGTCGGGATCGGGATAGCGTTGCGGCTGCGCGCCCGGTCCGAAATCGCGGGCACGGGCCGGCGAGACTGCCGCAGCCGCCGCGGCAAGGCCGGCGACGCCCTTGAGGAGCGTGCGCCGGTCGAAGCCGTCAGCTCCGGCCGGCGAATCCTGCGTGATGTCGTGTCGTGAATTCGTCATCTGTGTCCTCCCGACGTTTTGTTGGGAGGCGACCATACGACGAAATCATGGCAACGCGCGGGTCGTTTGGACAAAAAACAACTTGAGATGGTGTGCGCTGCAAGCAGATTTTGGGCGCTGCAAATCTCAGATCGGGTCCCAGCCGAACACGTCGGCGGAACGATCGAGCTTGTAGAACGACGGCTTCAGTGCCGGCATGCCATGCTCCGCAATGGTCTGCGGCGTCCAGCCTTCGCCGCGGTGCACCGAGCGCAATGGGCGCGACTGGCTCATCAGGAAGATCTCGTTCATGCGAACGGCGAAGATCTGGCCGGTGACGTCTTTCGAGGCATCGCTGAGCAGATAGGCGACGACGGGCGCGATCTTCTCGGGCCCCATCCGCTTCATGCGTTCGACGCGTTCCTTCTCGGCCTCGGTCTCCGCCGGGATGGTGCCGATCATTCGGCTCCAGGCAAACGGCGAGACGCAATTGGAACGCACGTTGAAGCGGCCCATGTCGAGCGCGATCGACTTCGACAGGCCGACGATGCCGAGCTTCGCCGCGGCGTAATTGGCCTGGCCATAATTGCCGATCAGGCCCGAGGTCGAGGTGAAATGGACGAAGGAGCCGCTCTCCTGCTCGCGGAACAGCCGCGCGGCGGAGTGAGCGACATAGAACGACCCCATCAGGTGGACCTTGATGACCGCTTCGAACGCCTCGATGCTCATCTTGTGGAAGATCATGTCGCGCAGGATGCCGGCATTGTTGACCACGCCGTCGAGCTTGCCGAAGTGGTCGGTCGCGGCCTTCACGATCTTGCTGGCCGGGATCGCTTCGGACACGCTCTCGAAATTCGCCACCGCCGTGCCGCCGCGCTTCTTGATTTCCTCGACCACTTCCTCCGCCGGCGCTGCGCTGGTGCCCGAGCCGTCGGACGCCACGCCGGGATCGTTGACGACGACCTTGGCACCTTCGGCGGCGCACAGCAGCGCGATCTCGCGGCCGATGCCGCGGCCGGCGCCGGTGACGATGACGACTTTGTCCTGCAGCGATTTGGTCATGAGAGGCTCTCCTTGTTGTCATTCCGGGGCGATGCGCAGCATCGAGCCCGGAATCTCGAGATTCCGGGTCTGGTGCTTCGCACCATCCCGGAATGACGAGTGCTGCTACTTCTCGTTCGTAAAGATGATCGTCCCCGATGCGGCGAACATGCCGCCGACGCCGTGACACACCGAGATCTTGGCTCCTGGTACCTGCGCCGGGGCGATGCCACGCATCTGGCGCACGCTCTCCTGCAACGCATACATGCCGTACATGCCCGAATGCATGTAGGACAGGCCGCCGCCATTGGTGTTGAGCGGCAGCTTGCCGCCGGGCCGTGTGTGACCGGCGGCGATGAACGGCCCGGTCTCCTCATGCGGCATGAAGCCGAGATCACCGAGACCGAACAGCGGCAGATGCGCGAACGCGTCGTAGATCATGAGATGGTCGACGTCGGCATGGCCGATGCCGGCCTCCTTGAAGGCGAGGGGGCCCGCGACCTTGAAGGCGCGCGATGAATTGAACGTCTCCATCTGGCTGACCATCGGCGTCTCCACGCTTTCGCCGGTGCCGAGAACATAGACTGGCCTCTGCGGAAAATCTTTGGCGCGATCGGCCGAGGTCAGGATCAGCGCGCCGCCGCCGTCGGTGACGAGGCAGCATTGCAGCAGCCGGAACGGATAGGCGATCATGCGCGAGTTCAGCACGTCCTCGACGGTGATCGGGTCCTTCATCATCGCGCGCGGGTTCTTTGCCGCCCATTCGCGCTGTACGACCGCAACCATCGCCAGCTGCTCATGGGTGATGCCGTACGTCTTCATGTAGCGCAGCACGGGGATCGGGAACATGCTGGGCGGCCCGTAGACGCCGAACGGCGCCTCGAACTGGCCCTGCAGGCTGTCCGGCGGGATCGAGCGCGGCAGCTTGCCGATCATCGATTTGCCGCTCTCGGCGTGGGTGATCAGCACGGTCTTGCATAGCCCGGCTTCGATCGCAGCCGCGGCGTGGCGGACATGCAGCATGAAGGAGCAGCCGCCGACCGAGGTGCCATCGACCCAGGTCGGTGTGATGCCGAGATAATGGCAGATCTGCTGCGGCGTCTCGACCGCGGTGGCGAAGCCGTCGATGTCCGACAGCTTGAGCCCGGCATCGGCGATGGCATTCAGTGCCGCGTCCGCATGCAGCTGGATCTGCGACATCGTCGGGATGATTCCGAGCTCGGTGGTCTCGGCCGCGCCGACCACGGCCACCTGGTTTCGACGCATGGCGCTATCCTTTCGCCGGCCGGAACAGGGGCAGGGTGATCTGCTCGTCCATTTTCTCGAATGTGACTTCGAGGGCCATGTCGAGCTCCAATGCCTCCGGTGTCTGCGGGCAGCCCGTGATGTTGCTCATCATGCGCGGGCCCTCTTCGAGCGCCACGACGGCAATGGCGTAGGGCGGCGTGAAGCCGGGCGCAGGGGGACGATGGTTGATGACGTAGCTGTAGAGCGTGCCTTTGCCCGTGGCCTTGAAGATGCTGACCTTGCGGCTGGCGCAGGCCGGACAGAATGGGCGCGGCGGGAAGTAGACGTGGGCACAGGCGTCGCAGCGCTGCAGCCGCAATTCGCCGGCCCGGGTGCCGTCCCAGAAATGCTGCGTCTCGGGTGTCGGTTTGGGGCGTGCACGCATCGGCTCGGCCATCCCGGTTGATCCTCCCTGCGGCGGGCTCCGTCGCCCGCTCCTTTGCATCCGTGATGCGCCATTTGACGCAGACGCGTCAACGGTCCATCACGCCACGCATGCGGCCCTCCGGGAGGCGCAGAGGTGTTTGGACGGCAATTGCCGCCTGATGAAAATTGGTCTTTGATGCTGGGAGTATGATCGGAGCCGAGATGAAGCTGCGTGACATCGCCCATTCCAGAACCGGCGACAAGGGTGACACCTCGAACATCTCGGTCATCGCCTACGACCCCAAGGATTACCCGCTGCTGCTCGCACAAGTCACGGCCGAGCGTGTGAAGGCGCACTTCGCCGGCATTGTCCAGGGCGAGGTGGTCCGCTATGAGCTGCCCAACATTGCGGCGCTGAATTTCGCGATGAGCCGGGCGCTCGGCGGCGGGGTCACCCGGTCGCTCGCGCTGGATGCGCACGGCAAGTCGCTGAGTTCCGCGCTGCTCGATCTGGACATCGCGGCCGATGCCGCAGACACGCGATAGGATGTCATGACCGTTTCAATTCCGACACTGGCCGCGCTGGCCGACGATCTCGCCGCCGGCCGCACCACGTCCCGCAAGCTGGTGGAGGAGTGTCTCGCCAGGATCGCCGATCCCGCCGGCGAGGGCCAGCGCGCCTTCATCCATGTCGACAAGGAGGCCGCGCTGGCGGCGGCCGACGGCATGGATGCGCTGCGCAAGGCCAATGCGGCGCCGTCGCCCTACGCCGGCATTCCGGTCTCGATCAAGGACCTGTTCGACATCAAGGGCCAGGTCACCCGCGCCGGCTCGCGGGCGCTGGAGGATTCCGCGCCGGCCGAGGCCGATGCGCCGGCGGTGGCGCGGCTGCGCCGGGCCGGCTTCGTCGTGATCGGCCGCACCAACATGACCGAGTTCGCCTATTCCGGCATCGGCATCAACCCGCATTACGGCACGCCGAAGAGCGCCTGGAAGCGCGACGTCGGCCATGTGCCCGGCGGCTCGTCGTCGGGCGCCGCGGTCTCGATCGTCGACCGCATGGCCTATGGCGCGCTCGGCACCGACACCGGCGGCTCCTGCCGCATTCCCGCGGCCTTCAACGGCATCACGGGCTACAAGCCGACGCAGGCCCGCGTGCCGCTCGACGGCGGCGTGCCGCTGTCGACCACGCTCGACAGCTTTGGGCCGCTCGCCAACACGGTCGCCTGCTGTGCCGTCCTCGATTCCGTGCTGGCCGACGAGCCGGTCCGCCCGCTCGCGTCGCGCCCGGTGAAGGGTTTGCGGCTTGCGGTGCCCACCACGGTCGTGCTCGACGAGCTCGATGCCGAGGTCGCCGAGACCTTTGAGCGGGCGCTGGAGACGCTGGCGAAGCAGGGGGCGCTCATCGAGCGTATCGAATTCCCCGAGTTCCTCGACGTCGGCCTGATCGGCATGAAGGGCGGCTTCGCCGCCGCCGAGAGCTATGCCTGGCACCGCTTCCTGCTCACAGCCAAGGGCGACGTCTACGATCCGCGCGTGTCCGTCCGCATCATGCGCGGCGAGGCGATCACCGTGCCCGACTACATCGAGATGCTCAACGCGCGCCGCTCGCTGGTGAAGCGCGCCGCTGCACGCATCGCGCCCTACGATGCGCTGGCGATGCCGACTACGGCCAACGCGCCGCCTGTCATCGCCGATCTCGCCGACGACCAGGCCTTCGCCCGCGAGAACATCCGCGCTTTGCGCAATTGCACCTTCATCAACATGATCGACGGCTGCGCCATCTCGCTGCCGGCGCACCGCCACGGCGAGGTCCCGGTCGGCCTGATGCTGGCGCAGTCCGGCGGCCACGACCGCAAGCTGCTGGAGATCGCGGCGGGCATCGAGGGCGTGGTGCGGGGGTGAGTAGGGAAAGAGCCCGGCGTTCCGACGCCGGATGGGAACCTGTCGTCGTTACGGTATCATCGACATGGATGCTACCGGAAATCGGGTGGTGCCCCGCTGGCCACTCCGTAACACTGTCGTCATTCCGGGATGCGCGCCCTTGCGCGCAGGCGCGGAATACATAACCACGACCGTGCGTATGGATTCCGGGCTCGTCGCTTTGCGCCGCTCCGGAATGACAGCTGGAATGTCCGAATGACCAGGCTCAAACAGGCTACGCTCGACATCGATACTCCCGCCGCGATCGGGATCGACCAGCTCGATTGGGCGATGGTTGAACGCGATCTCGATTCCAGCGGCTGCGCCGTGTTGACGCAGCTGCTGTCGCCCGACGCGTGCCGCGCGCTGGCCGCGTTCTATCCGGACGACCGGCACTTCCGCAGCCGCGTCGTCATGGCGCGGCATGGTTTCGGCCGCGGCGAGTACAAATATTTCAGTTATCCGCTGCCCGATCCGATCGCGCAGTTGCGGCCGCGGCTCTATTCGCATCTGGTCGCGATCGCCAACCGCTGGAATGCGACGATGGGGATCGACATCCAATATCCCGCCGAGCACGACGACTTCCTGGCGCGCTGTCATCAGGCCGGCCAGATCAGGCCGACGCCGCTCTTGCTGCAATATGTCGAGGGCGACTACAATTGTCTTCACCAGGATCTCTATGGCGAGCACGTGTTTCCGTTGCAGATCGCGATCCTGCTGTCAGAGCCGGGGCGCGATTTCGAGGGAGGCGAGTTCGTGCTGACCGAGCAGCGGCCGCGCATGCAGTCGCGCGCCGAGGTGGTGCCGCTCCGGCAGGGCGACGCCGTGGTGTTCGCGGTCCACAATCGCCCGGTCCAGGGCACGCGCGGCAGCTACCGCGTCAACATGCGTCATGGCGTGAGCCGGCTGCGTTCCGGCCGGCGGCATACGCTCGGTGTGATCTTTCACGATGCGAAGTAGCATATGACGGATCTGTTCGATGGATTTGAGATCGCCGGACCGGCGCGCGAGCCGCTCGCCCCAGGCGCGGTGCTGCTGCGTGGTTTTGCGCAGCCACATGCGACGGAGCTTCTGGCCGCGATCGAGGCGATCACCGCGCAGGCGCCGTTCCGCCGGATGATCACGCCCGGCGGGCACCAGATGTCGGTGGCCATGACGAATTGCGGCTCGGTCGGCTGGGTGACGGACCGCAGCGGCTATCGCTACGATCCCGTTGATCCAGACAGCGGACAGAGGTGGCCGGCGATGCCGCCGCTGTTGCGACAGCTCGCCGAGCAGGCGGCGAGCGAGGCAGGCTTTGCCGCCTTCGCGCCCGATGCCTGCCTGATCAATTGCTACGAGCCCGGCGCCAAGATGTCGCTGCATCAGGATCGCGACGAGCGCGACGTCGGCGCGCCGATCGTCTCGGTGTCATTGGGCCTTCCCGCGACGTTCCTGTTCGGCGGCCTCAAGCGCTCCGACAAGACGCAACGCTATCGGCTGGCCCATGGCGACGTCGTCGTCTGGGGCGGCCCGGCGCGGCTCGCCTTTCACGGCGTCGCGCCGCTCGCCGATGGCGAGCATGCTCGGCTCGGCCGCCGGCGCATCAACCTGACGTTCCGCCGCGCCCGATAGTCCTGGCCGCTCTGTGACGTTCCTCATTTTGCAGCGGGCATCCCTGGCTCTATGCTGCGCCCGGGAGAGGGGCCATGAGCACTGTCGAACTTGCGGACGAGCGGGCGCCTGCGGCGGCGCGAATAGGACTTCACCTTGCGCTGCTGCAGCTGGTGTTCACGCTGCTGTGGACGACCTACGTGATCTATCTGCCGAAGCTCGCCGCCCAGGCCGGCATCGCGCCCTCCGCCGTCGTTCTGATCCTGATGCTGGACCAGGCGATCTTCACATTGTCCGATACCGCGATGGGACTTGCGGCCGATCGCATCGGGCGCGCCGCCGCGCGGTTCGGTCTCTTCATCGGCCTGCTGACTGCGGTATCCTGCGCCGCCTTTGTCGCGCTGCCTTTCGTGGCGGCGTCCGCAGGTCCAGCGGTCTTCATCGGACTGATCGCGATCTGGGCGCTGACCTCGTCGGTCTTGCGCGCGCCGCCCTTGACGCTGCTCGGGCGCCATGCGGCCCGGCCGGCCATTCCGTTCCTGGCAGCGCTGGTCATGCTCGGCTATGGCGTGGCCGGCGCCGTGTCGCCCTATCTCGGCGTGATCCTGCGCGACTACGATCCGCGCCTGCCGTTCGTCATCTCATCGGCCGTGCTGCTGCTGACGGCGCTCGGTCTCTCGCGCATTCCGCAGGATAGCGGTCGGGCAGCGCAAGCAGCGGCCAAGCTCGAGCCCAGGCCACTGCGGGGACTGCCCCTGCTGTTCATCGGCGCCATGGTGATCCTCGCGCTCGGCTACCAGCTGCATTTCAGCATCAACAGCTCGGCCTTCTATCTCCGCTTCGCCAGGCCGGAGGACCTTTCCTGGCTGATGCCGGTGTTCTGGATCGGCTTCAACCTCGTGCTGTTCCCGGCCAGCGTGGTCGTCAAGCATCGCGGCGGGCTCATCGTGATGGGATTCGCCGGTCTGCTCGGTGCGCTCGCGATCGTGATCGCCGAGCTCGCGGGCGCATTGACCGTGCTGATCGTGGCGCAGTTCATCGCCGGGGCGGCCTGGGGCTGCATGATGATGAGCGCCATTTCCGCGGCGCTCGCGATCGGGACGAACGGCGCCGAGGGCAAGGTGACCGGGCTCGTGTTCTCGGCGCTGGCGCTGGCAACCTTCGCGCGGATCGCTGCCGTCGCCGGCGGTCTGCAGAAGTTGCCAGACTATGCGCCGCTGGTGCAGTGGGCGCCGGTCGCGTGCTGGCTCGTGGCCGGCGCGGGCCTGCTGGCGATGGCCGCCGCCGGATTGCAGGGACGCCGCGCGTCCCCGCCGTGAGGTCGATCAGATCCCTGGAGGCTTCGACGGATGGATGAAGGCCCAGGGCGAGACCTCGGAGTCGCGCGGCACCTCGATGTCGATCAGATATGGCCCGCCATGCGCCAGCGCCGTCTCGAGCGCGGATTTGAACTGATCGGGTGACGTGACCTTGCTGGCGGCGACGCCGAAGGATTCGGCGAGCGTGACGAAATCCGGATTGACGAGATCGGAGGCGACGACGCGGCCGTCGAAGCGCTCACGCTGGTCGCGCCGGACATTGCCATAGGAATTGTTGTTGAACACCAGGGTGACGACGCCGATGTTGTATTGCACGGCAGTCGCCAGCTCCTGCACGGCGAACATGAAACCGCCATCGCCGGTGATCGCGATCACAGGTCTGTCGGGATGCGCCACCTTGGCACCGAGCGCGGTGGGAAAACCCGCGCCGAGCGTGCCCTGATAGCCCGAGGTGATGAAGGTGCGCGGCTCGTAGACGGGAAAGCCGTACCAGGAGGCGAAGCCGACCTGCGACAGTTCGTCGGTGACGATGGCGTCGCGCGGCAGCACCTCGCGGAGCACGTTCAGATAGGCCATCTGCGGCTGGACCTTCTGGATCTCCTGCAAGGTCGCTGCGGTGACCTCCCGGATCGCGGCGCGGCGTCCCGAGCTCTTGCGGTAGCCCGTCTTGCTCACAGCAGCGACGAGCGCGGCCGTGCCCGCCTTGGCATCGGCGACGATGCCGGCGTCGACGATCAGGCGCCGCATCTCCACCGGGTCGATGTCGATGCGGATCGACATCAATCCATCCGGCTTGAACGGCCAGCGGAACGTGGTCGGCAGCTCCATGCGGGTGCCGATGCCGATCATCAGATCGGTGGTCGGCCACAGCTTGTAGGCTGAGGCCATGGTGAGCCCGAGCTCGTGTGCATTGGAGACGATGCCGCGCCCGGACCGGAAGGCGACGACCGGCGCGTCGATCATCTCGGCGAGTTCGAGGATGTCCTCGCGCGCCTCGATTGCGCCTGAGCCGACGAAGATCATCGGCGCCTTCGCGGACGTGATCAGCCCGGCCGCCTTGGCGATGCGGTCGGGATCGGGCTGCGGCGGCGCGAACTGGGCCAGCGGCATCGCCGCAGCGGTGGCCGCCTTCTGCGTGAACACGTCCCACGGCATCTCGAGCGCAGCGGGGCCGCGCCGCCCCGACATCATCTCCTGGAACGCGCGCGCGACCTGCGTCGGCGCGCTGTCGGGATATTCGATGCGCTCGGCCCATTTGACGAAGGTGCGCAAGGTCGCGAGCTGGTCCGGCATCTCGTGCAGATGGCCGCGGCCGCGGCCGAGATAGTCGGTCGGCACCTGGCCCGTGAGGCACAGCACCGGCTCGTTGCAGCCGAAGGCGGTGAGCAGTGCGGCGCCGGCGTTGAGCACGCCGGGACCCGGCACGACGCTGAACACGCCGGGCCTGCCGCTGGCGCGGGCATAGCCGAACGCCATGTAGCCGCAGGCCTGCTCGTGGCGGGCGCCGACGACCTTGAGCTGCGCCTGGTGGAAGGCATCGAACAGGCCATAGACCTGCGCTCCAGGCAGGCCGAACACGGTGTCGACGCCGTGGGCGACGAGCCCGCTGACGATGGCTTCGCCGCCGGTCATGGTGGTCATGCTGACATTCCGTTGCTGACTTTACAGAGCTTCGTCGACGACGCCATTGCGCAAGGTGCCGACGCCCTCGGCTTCGATCTCGATGACGTCGCCGGGCTTCAGATAACGCGGCGGATCGAACCGCGCACCGGCGCCGGTGGGCGTGCCCGTCACGATCACGTCACCGGGGACGAGCGTGGTGAAGGTCGAGATGTAGTTGATGAGGTAGCGGAAGCCGAAGATCAGCCGTGACGTGCGGTCGTCCTGGCGCAATTCGCCATTGACGCGCGTCGTCAGCCGGATATCGGCAATCTGGCTCTCATTCGTGTAGGGCACGATCCAAGGCCCGAGGCTGCCGGTCGAATCGAAGTTCTTGCCTTGGGTGACGTTGAACTTGGCATGCCGCACCCAGTCGCGGATGGTGCCCTCGTTGCAAAGCGTGAGTGCGGCGATGTGATCCAGCGCCTGGGCCTCCGGGATGTGACGGCCGGCCTTGCCGATGATCAGCACGAGCTCGCCTTCATAGTCGAGCTGCGGCGAGGCGCGTGGACGCACCAGGGGCGTTTCATGGCCGACGAAGGAGCGCGGCGTCCGCATGAACATCGACGGATATTTCGGCGCGTCCTGGCCATCCTTGTATTCGGCATTGCGGTCCGGATAATTGACGCCGATGCAGATGATCTTCTCGGGCGAAGCAATCGGCGGCAGCCAGGTGATGGCATCGAGGCCGTGATCGGGCGACAGCCCGGCTGCGGCATCGATCAACCGGGGCAGGGCGGCCGCGGCGATCACCTCACGCAAGGTCGGATAATCCCTGGCGAACCGCGCGGAGAGATCGACGAGGCCCTTGTCGGTCGCAAGGCCGTAGCAGACCGAGCCATCGACGGCATAGGTGGCGAGGCGAGGGGAGGTCATGGGCTGTTCTCCCTAGGCGCCGAGCCGCTGGATCTTGTGGGTGCCGCGGGCGAGCGAAACGTGCTTGGTCTCCATGTAGAAGTCGAACGAATAGTCGCCGCCGTCGCGGCCGATGCCCGATGCCTTCATGCCGCCGAACGGGGTTGGCAGGTGGCGGACATTCTCCGAGTTCAGCCAGATCATGCCGGCTTCGAGCGCGTCGGCGACGCGCAGCGCGCGGCCCATGTCGCCGGTCCAGACATAGCCGGTCAGGCCGTATTGCACGTCATTGGCGATCGCGATCGCGTCAGCCTCGTCGCGGAACGGGATCACGGTGAGGAACGGCCCGAACACCTCTTCCTGCGCCACGCGCATGGTCTGGCGCGCGCCGGTCACCAGCGTCGGCTCGACGTAATGCCCGCCACCCGGGCCGTCGAACCGCTTGCCGCCGACGGCGATGATCGCACCGTCCTCGCGTGCAACGTCGACATAGGAGCAGACCTTGGCGAGATGCCGCTCGTGGATCAGCGGCCCGATCTCGGTGGCGGGATCGAGCGGATGACCCACTTTCAGCGCACGCACGCGCGCCGCAAGCTTGGCCGTGAAGGTCTCGGCAATACTCTGCTGCACCAGCAGGCGGCTGGATGAGGTGCAGCGCTCACCGTTGAGCGAGTAGATCATGAACACGACGGCGTCGAGCGCGCGGTCGAGATCGGCATCGTCGAACACGATCACCGGGTTCTTGCCGCCGAGCTCGAAATGCACCCGCTTCAGGGTCGGTGCGCCCTGCGCCATGATCGCAGATCCCGTCGAGCTCTCGCCGACGAAGCCGATTGCCTTGATCGCGGGATGCTCGGTCAGCGCCTTGCCGGCCTCCTCGCCGAAGCCGTGAACGGTGTTGAGGACGCCGTCGGGAATGCCGGCGTCCTTGGCGAGCTTGGCCAGCCACTGCGCCGTGATCGGCGACCATTCCGCCGGCTTGTGCACGACCGTGCAGCCGGCGGCGAGCGCCGGGGCGATCTTCCAGGTCGACAGCATGAACGGCGTGTTCCATGGCGTGATCACGCCGACCGGGCCGATCGGCACCCGCGTCGAGATGTTCCAATGCTCGTCGCTCGGCGTACTCAGGCCGTCACGTGCCTCGGTGCATTTGTCGGCAAAGAAGCGGAAGTTTTCCGCTGCGCGGATCGCGGCCTTGGCCATGAAGCGGTAGGCCTGCCCGGTGTCGATGCATTCGAGCACGGCGATGTCGTCGGCATGATCCTCGATCGCGTCGGCCACGCGATGCAGCAGCTTGCGCCGCATCGCCGGCGCCATGTCGCGCCAGGATCTGAAGGCGAGTGCGGCCGATGTCGCCGCGCGGTCGATGTCCTCGGCATTTCCGCGCGCGACCTTGGCGAGCACGGCACCGTCGATCGGAGACTTCGTCTCGAACGTCGCGCCTGAGATCGCCGGCACGACCTTGCCATCGATGAAGTGACCGATGCCTTCGTCTTTCAGCTTCGCGAGCAGGGGGGCAACGCGGTCGAGATTGGCCTTGTAGATGTCCGTCTTGGGAGTGGCCTTATCCATGGGATGCCTCCGCTTTCAGGGCGTCGTGGATGTTGTTGCGCTTCCAGCTGGTCGCGGCATCGTTGATCTGCATGTCGAAGGACAGCGCGAACTTGCTGCTGGCGAAGACTGGGTCGAGGTAATCTGAAAGTGCCTTGAAGACGTGCTCGCCGGCCTTCTGCCGTGCCGCGAGGTCGCGGCCTTCGCCGAGCCGCAGCACCATGGCGAGGAAGGCGGAGTCGGGCTTGCCGTCGGCGATCGCGTAGTGCTCGCAGCGGATCGCGCGCACGCGGATGCCGCCGATCGGAAAGATCCCGGTCTCGCTGGCGGCCTTGCGGACCACTTCGCAAAGGTTGCCCATCATGACAAAGCCGTCGAGATTGGCGGAGTATTCGATGCTGAAATGCGGCATGATGCGGTCGCTCCGGGGCAGGCGTCAGGCGAAGTAACAGCTCACCGTCCCATACGGGCCGTAGTCGGCCTGGATCGTGTCGCCCTTGCGCGCCTCGATCGGCCGGATGAACGAGCCGGCAAGGACCACCTGTCCCGGCTCCAGCGCCAATCCATTTGCCGCGATCTTGTTGGCGAGCCACGCAACGGCCGTTGCCGGGTTGTTCAGCACGCCGGCGGCCAAGCCGGTCTCTTCCAGTTGACCGTTCTTATAACAGAGTGCGCCGATCCAGCGCAGGTCGGCATCGAGCGGCCGCAGCGGCCGGCCGCCGAGCACGATGCCGGCATTTGCGGCGTTGTCGGCGATCGTATCGAAGATCTTGCGGGTCGCCTTGGTCGCGGGATCCACCCGCTCGATCCGCGTATCCAGGATCTCGAGTGCCGGCACTACGAAATCCGTCGCGTTGAGTACGTCGAACAAGGTGCAGTCCGGTCCAGACAGACGGTGCTTTATGACGAAGGCAAGCTCCGCCTCGATACGCGTCGCGATGAAGCGGTCGGACGGCACCAGCCCGCCATCGGCAAAGAACATGTCGTCGAGCAGCACGCCCGAATCCGGCTCATCGATGTTCAGCGCGCTCTGCATCGCCTTCGATGTCAACCCGATCTTGTGACCCTTGATGACGCTGCCCGCGGCCACCTTGGCGCTGATCCAGGCCTCCTGGATCGCATAGGCGTCTGCGATGGTGATATCGGGAAACTCCTGCGACAACTGCCTGATCTGGCGGCGGCTCTTTTCGGCCTGATCCAGGCGTAAGGCGCAGCTATGAATCTGGTCGCTCGCAAGAGGCATGGTCTATCGCTCAGAAAAGAGATGGCGGCAGATGATTAACATGTTAAGTTTCAGCCGGCAAACCGAAAGGGCGTTTGCTGCAGTGCAAATATTCAGGATGGCCCACGGGAGGTTGATGTGAGCGAGACCAGGGCCAAGGTCGCCAGGCAGGCTGCGAAGGAGGTGCGCAAGGTGCCGATGCGCGACTTCTCGCAGTCGCTGCCGATGGCCTTGTTGCGGGCGCGTGAGGCCGTGATGCGGCAGTTTCGCCCCAATCTGCGACAGCACGGCCTGACCGAGCAGCAATGGCGCATCTTGCGCGCGCTGGCGGCGGTCGATGTAATCGAGGTGACGGAGCTGGCGCGGGTCGCGTTCCTGCTCGGGCCCAGCCTGTCCCGCATCCTGCGCGATCTCGAGGCGCGCGGCTTGATTCAGCGCGAAGTCGATAGCCGCGACATGCGCAGGGGCGTGTTGTCGATTTCGGCCAAGGGCATGAAGCTGATCGCACAGGTCGCGCCGAGCTCAGAGGCGATCTATGCATCGATTGCCAGCCGGTATGGGGCCCGCAAGCTTGCCGCATTGCACAAGATGCTGGGCGAGCTGGAGCAGAGCATCGGCGGCGATCTCGACGCCTCCGACGACGGCGATGGCTGATCCGCCGCGGACCAAGCGCAATGACGCGGTCTCATGCTTGGCAGGCCGTTCGGCGTTTTGATAAGAAGCGATGCAGTCGAGCGGAGAGGGCGTGCGTCGCAGGCATGGCAAACCATGCTAACTCTGTTTTCGCATGCTGATCGAACCCGCGAGTTGTCATGGTCACTATCAAGGTTGCGCATCTCATCGATTTCGTTGCCGACGTCTTCGAACACGCCAATTCCTCGCCGGAGGAGGCCCGCTGGATCGCGACCTATCTGACGACGGCCAACCTGACAGGGCATGACAGCCACGGTGTGATCCGCGTGCCCGTCTATATCCGTTGGCAGAAGATGGGTTCGATCGTGCCCAACCAGACCGCAGAGGTCGTGGTCGACACCCCGTCGCTGGTGGTCGTCGACGGCAAGTTCGGCTACGGTCAGACCGTGACACCACAGGCCGTGAGGATCGGCATCGAGCGTTGCAAGAAGAGCGGCTTGGCTGCGTTGGCGCTGCGCAATTCCGGCCATCTCGGCCGGGTCGGCGACTGGGCGGAAATGGCCGCCGCCGAGGGGCTCGTCTCCATTCATTTCGTCACGGCCGCAGGTTCACTGCTGGTGGCGCCCTATGGCGGAGTCGAGAAGCGGTTCTCCACCGCGCCATATTGTGTCGGCATCCCGCGCCAGGGAAAGGATCCCATCGTGCTCGATTTCGCGACCTCGATCGTGGCCGAGGGAAAGGTCTTGGTGGCGAGCCGCGGCGGCAAGAAGCTGCCCAAGGGCGCCTTGATCGATGCCGACGGGACGCTCAGCGAGGATCCGGCGGTGCTCTATGGACCCTATGAGGCCGAGGGGACGCGCGACCACACCAAGGGGACGGGAGCGATCCGCGCCTTCGGCGAGCACAAGGGCTCTGGTCTCGCCTTCATCTGCGAGCTGCTCGGCGGCGCCTTGACCGGCACCGGGGCGACGTCGGCAAATCGGCGCTTTGCCAACGGCATGCTCGCGATCTACATCGACCCGAAGGTGGTCGATCCGGCGAGCTTCTTTGATGGTGAGATCACCCGCTATACGGATTTCATCCGGGCGACCAAGCCGGTCTCCGGCGTTGATCAGGTGCTGGTGCCGGGCGATCCCGAGCGCAAGATGCGGGCCGAGCGTACGGCCAATGGCGTGCCCTTGCCCGATGACACCTGGGCGGCAATAGTGAACACGGCACGCGAAGTGGGTGTCAGCGAAGCGAGCATTCAGCGGGCGACATCGTGAAATCAGTGTGACTGCGGGTGGTGCGAAGCATCCATGCTCAGATGGAGCGGGATTGCATTGCGTTGCGCCATCGGCGAGAACGAATTCTAACGAGACGGATCGGTTGAACAACAAGGGAAGGAAACGCAGTCGTGGCGAACAATAAGGTCAAGCAACTCTGGGCCGAAGGCAAGACGGTGGTGAATGCCTGGCTCGCGATCCCCTCGGGCTTCTCCGCGGAGGTCGTGGCTCAGTGCGGCTTCGACAGCGTCACCGTGGACATGCAGCACGGGGTGCAGGACTATCTGTCGATGGTGCAATGTTTCCAGGCCATGCATGGCCATCCGGTCACGCCGATGGTGCGCGTGCCGTGGAATGAGCCCGGCATCATCGGCAAGGTGCTCGATGGCGGCGCCTATGGTGTCATCTGCCCGATGGTCAACACAGCGCAGGAAGCCCGCAACCTCGTTTCCTATTCCAAATATCCGCCGAAGGGTGTGCGCTCCAACGGTCCGATCCGCTCGGGCATGTATGGTGGTGCGGGCGAGTATCAGAAGACGGCCAACGACGAGATCGTGCTGCTGCCGATGATGGAGACCAGGACCGCGGTCGAGAACATGGAAGCCATTCTCGATGTCGAAGGCATCGACGGCGTCTATATCGGACCCTCCGATCTCGGCTTTTCCTATGGCCTGGTGCCGAAGCTCGATCGTGACGAGCCGGAAATCCTCAAGATCTATGAGAAGATCGTGAAGGAGTGTGGCAAGCGTGGGCTCAATCCCGGCATTCACTGCAGCGGCGCCGAGGGTGCGGTCCGCGCCATCAACATGGGCTTCAAGCTCGTGACCTTGTCGAACGAGGTCGGCCTGATGCAGGTCTATGCCCGCCAGCAGGTCGCGCAGACCCGCAAAGACTCCGGCGGCAAGGCCTGAGGCGAATTGCGAATAGGGAGTAGCGAATAGGGGATTCATTCAATCGCTATTCGCAACTCGCTATTTGCATGCCTGTTTGCGACCTACCGATACAAACGAAGAGAGACTGCCATGGCTCCCGCCCCCGTCATCCGTCTTCATCCCGAGGACAGCGTCCTGATCGCGCGTGCGAGTCTGCCGCCCGGCCTCGCGGTTGCCGATGGCGTGGCCACGGTGGACCGCATTCCGGCGGGGCACAAGGTCGCGGTGCGTCCGATCGCGCAGGGCGAGCCCATCCGCCGCTACGGCCAGATCATCGGCTTCGCGACCGCGCCGATCGCGCCCGGGCAGCACGTTCATACACAGAACTGCGGCATGGGCGATTTCGCCAAGGACTACGCCTATGGCGTCGACGTGAAGCCGACGCCGAATTTCGATCTTCCGGCGACGTTCGAGGGCATTCGCCGGCCCGATGGCCGGGTCGCGACCCGCAACTACATCGGCATTCTGACCTCGGTGAACTGCAGCGCGCATGTCGCGGGCCTCGTTGCCGACGTGTTCAAGCGCAATCCCTTCACCGGTGACGATCCGCTCGCCGACTTCCCGAACGTCGACGGCGTCGTGGCGCTGACGCACAAGACCGGCTGCGGCATGACGCTCGACGAGCCGCTGAAGCTGCTGCGGCGAACCCTCGGCGGCTACGCGCGGCACGCGAACTTCTCTGCGGTGATCGTGCTCGGCCTTGGTTGCGAGGCCAATCAGATCGGCGGATTGATGGAGGAGCAGAAGCTCGCCGGCCGCCTGCGGGCCATGGACATCCAGGAGGTCGGCGGCACCCGCAAGACCGTCGAGGCCGGTATTGCTTTCGTCAGGGAAGCGCTCGCCGACGCCAACTGGGTCAAGCGCGAGACGGTTCCGGCCAGCGAACTGACAGTCGCCCTTCAATGTGGTGGGTCCGACGGCTATTCCGGCATCTCGGCCAATCCGGCGCTCGGTGCGGCAAGCGATCTGCTGGTGCGACATGGTGGCACAGTGATCCTGTCGGAGACGCCCGAGACCTACGGCGCCGAGCATCTGCTGACGCGCCGCGCAGTCAGCCGCGACGTCGGCGAGAAACTCGTCTCCCTGATGCGCTGGTGGGAAGAGTATACCGCGCGTGAAGGGGCGGAGATGAACGCCAATCCCAGCCCGGGCAACAAGGCCGGCGGCCTGACGACGATTCTCGAGAAGTCGCTTGGCGCGATGGCCAAGGCCGGCAGCACCAATCTGGTCGACGTGCTGCATTATGCGGAAGCCGTCACCAAGAAGGGCTTCGTGTTCATGGACACGCCCGGTTACGACCCGGTTGCGGCGACGGGGCAGGTGGCCGGCGGCGCCAATCTCGTCTGCTTCACCACCGGCCGCGGCAGCGTGTTCGGCTGCAAACCGGCGCCGTCCATCAAGCTCGCGACCAACACGCCGATGTACAAGCGGATGGAAGACGACATGGACGTGAATTGCGGCACCATCCTCGACGGCGAGGAGACGGTGCAGGAATGCGGCCAGCGCATCTTCGAATTGATGTTGAAGACCGCCTCGGGGCAGCCGACCAAGAGCGAGAGCTTCGATTTCGGCGGGGCCGAGTTCGCGCCCTGGGTGCTCGGCGCGACGATGTAGCTGGATCACTCAGCTATTCGGCGGCCCCTATCGGGGCTGCGGTCCGGTGTCCCGGCATCTGATCGCAGCTGAGATCGCAAGTTAACTGAGACTGGATCGCAACTGAGATCAGATGACAGGTGAGCGCGCCGCCATGGGCTGGCTGTCGTGGGCAGTCCGTCATGGGCTGGCCCTGCCGACGCTCGCGCGACAGCGGCGCCGAGCAATTTACCGCTGGTGGCCCAGGCCGATGCCGAGCGCCAGAGCCTTCTGACGGAGCGAGCCTTCGGTCCGCTTCATCGCCTTGGCGATCTTGGCAACCGGGGTCTTGGACTTCGAGTGCTGCTTCAGCAGCTTGATGTCGGCGGGCGTGTAGGGTTTCCGCGCCAACTTCTTGGTAGCTGCCTTCTTAGCTGTCTTCGCCACTTGATTCTCCTTTTGGCAATGATGGTCCTAAATAGCATGTGTAGTCGAGCTATCAAGCGATTGCGGCAAATGCAACGCTATTAGTTCTTGTTAGTTCATCATTCGGGGTTAATCCCTGCTTTGACGACCTGGTCAATCTTCCGTGAGCGCCTGCGCGCCTTCCTGTGGACAACTCTCCGCGTGCGGCCGGATAGGTTGTTTGTTCTTCTCTCGTTCTTCGTGACGGGCCCGATTGAGGCGCGCAGCGGCCGGAAAAGCGACCGGTGCGTGCAGCGGAGACACCTGATAGGGCGGCTCAACTGGGCCGGCGCGGTCCAAATGCCGCCTTTCGGGCTTAGGATCGTCCAATAGGCAGCTCTGCCCTTTGTTAGTGCTTGATCCCTAAGCACAGCAATGTTCTGCTTAAAAAAGTTGCTGGAGCGCCGAAGCCTCGTGTCAATCTACGTCGCATTACATCACGTCACCCATTACAAATACGATCGTCCGGTCGAACTGGGCCCGCAGACCATCCGCCTGCGTCCTGCACCACATACCAGGACCCCTGTGCTGAGCTATTCGCTCAAGGTCACGCCGCCCAACCATTTCGTGAACTGGCAGCAGGATCCGCAAGGCAATTGGCTGGCCCGCTACGTTTTCCCCGAGAAGGTGAACGAACTCAAAATCGAGGTCGACTTCACGGCACAGATGACCGTGATCAATCCGTTCGACTTCTTCGTCGAGCCTTACGCCGACAGTTTTCCCTTCGCCTATCCGGAGGGCCTCAAGGTGGAACTGGCGCCCTATCTCGAGACGATCGAGCCGGGGCCGTTGTTCGCGGAATACTTGAAGTCGATTCCCCGCGATGCGGACAACACGGTCAACTATCTCGTCGAACTCAATGCGCAGTTGCAGAAAAAGATTCGTTATATCATCCGGATGGAGCCTGGCGTTCAAACGCCGGAGGAGACGCTGTCGTCGGCCGCCGGCTCCTGCCGCGACTCGGCGTGGCTGCTGATCCAGACGCTGCGGCATCTCGGGCTCGCCGCTCGCTTCGTCTCCGGCTATTTGATTCAGCTTCGTCCCGACATCGATCCGGTCGAGGGGCCGGTCGAGGTCGAGAATGATTTCACCGATCTGCATGCCTGGGCCGAGGTCTATCTGCCCGGCGCTGGATGGATAGGCTTCGACGTCACCTCGGGCATGCTGGCGGGCGAGGGACACATCCCCGTTGCTGCGACTCCCCACTATCACTCGGCCGCGCCGATCAGCGGCAGTGCCGGAGTTGCCGAGGTCAACTTCAACTTCGAGATGAATGTGAGGCGCATCCGCGAAGCGCCGCGGATTACCCGGCCATTTTCGGATGAGGCGTGGGACCGGCTCGACCGCCTCGGCGAAGCCGTCGATGCCGATCTCGCCGAAAACGACGTGCGCCTCACGATGGGCGGCGAGCCGACCTTCGTGTCGATCGACGACATGGAATCGGCGGAGTGGAATACGGCTGCCGTCGGCCCGGCCAAGCGCGGGCTCGCGGACAGCCTGATCCGGCGTCTGCGCGCGCGTTTCGCGCCCGGTGGCCTGCTGCATTACGGACAGGGCAAGTGGTATCCCGGCGAAAGCCTGCCGCGCTGGGCGTTCGGACTGTATTGGCGCAAGGACGGTGAGCCGATCTGGCGCAATCCGGATCTGATCGCCAGCGTCGATGGCCCGCGCAGGGCGACGATCCAGGATGCAGAGCGTTTCCTGGACACGGCCGCCGAGACGCTCGGGCTCGAGCCGGACTACGTGCTGCCCGCGTTCGAGGATCCCGCGCATTGGCTGCAGAAGGAAGCCGCGCTGCCCGAGAACGTCGACGCGCTCGACTCCAAGCTCGCCGATCCCGAAGAGCGCGCGCGCATGGCGCGGGTGTTCGACGAAGGGCTGCACATTCCGCGCGGCTTCGTGCTGCCGATCCAGCGCTGGAATGCGCAGCCCCGGCGCTGGCGCAGCGAGCGCTGGGGCCTGCGGCGCAAGCGCCTGTTCCTGATTCCCGGCGACTCGCCGCTCGGTCTGCGGCTGCCGATCGGCTCGCTGGCCTACATTCCGCCGGAGGATTTCCCGTACATCCACGAGCAGGACCCGATGGAGCAGCGCGGGCCGCTGCCGATGTTCACGCAGGGGCGTCCGGTGATCGTGCCGCAGGTACCGCCGCTGCCGAAGCTCGATCGCGCGCCGAAGCCGCAGCAGGACGTTCAGTATCAGTACTGGGGAGGGCTCGGCGTCCGCACTGCGATGTCGGTCGAGATCCGCGATGGCATTCTGTGCGTGTTCATGCCGCCGGTCGAAACCATCGAGGACTACCTGGAGCTGGTCGCAACGGTCGAAGCGACGGCCGAGTCGATGCAGATCAAGGTTCACGTGGAGGGCTATGCACCGCCGTTCGATCCGCGCATCGAGGTCATCAAGGTGACGCCCGATCCCGGCGTGATCGAGGTCAACATCCAGCCGGCCGCGAGCTGGCGGCAATCGGTCGACATCACCTTCGGACTTTATGAGGATGCCGCGAAGGTGAGGCTCGGCGCCAATCGCTTCCTGATCGATGGTCGCCACACCGGCACCGGCGGCGGCAATCATGTCGTCGTCGGCGGCAGCTCGCCGCAGGATTCGCCCTTCCTGCGTCGCCCCGATCTGCTGAAGAGTCTCGTCCTGTATTGGCAGCGGCACCCGTCGCTGTCTTATTTGTTCTCCGGCATGTTCATCGGGCCGACCAGCCAGGCTCCGCGCATCGATGAGGCGCGCCACGACAGCCTTTATGAGCTCGAGATCGCGCTCGCCAACGTGCCACGGATCGGGCAGAGCGTGCCGCTGTGGCTGGTCGACCGGCTGTTCAGGCATCTGCTCGTCGACATCACCGGCAATACCCACCGCTCGGAGATCTGCATCGACAAGCTGTACTCGCCGGAGGGACCGACGGGCCGGCTCGGACTCGTGGAGTTCCGCGCGTTGGAAATGCCGCCGGATCCGCGCATGTCGCTGGCGCAGCAGCTTCTCATCCGTGCGCTGATCGCCAAATTGTGGCGCGAGCCGCAGGACGGCCGGTTCGTGCGCTGGGGCACGGCACTGCACGACCGCTTCATGCTGCCCCACTTCATCTGGGAAGACTTTCTTGATGTCCTGGATGAGCTGCGGTCGTCCGGCTACGACTTCTCGCCGGAATGGTACCAGGCGCAGCTCGAATTTCGCTTTCCGACCTTCGGCCGCGTGCAGCATGGCGGCGTGACCCTGGAGCTGCGGCAGGCGCTGGAGCCCTGGCATGTGCTGGGCGAGGAAGGCGCCGCGGGCGGCACCGTGCGCTATGTCGATTCCTCGGTCGAGCGACTTCAAGTCAAAGCCGAAGGTTTCATCGAAGGCCGCCACCTCATCACCTGCAATGGTAGGAGGATGCCGATGACCTCGACCGGACGGTCGGCAGAAGCGGTGGCGGCGGTTCGTTTCAAGGCATGGCAGCCGGCCTCCGGCCTGCACCCGACGATCCCGGTGCATGCGCCGCTGACCTTCGACCTGATCGACACCTGGAACGGCCGTTCGCTGGGCGGCTGCGTCTATCACGTCGCCCATCCCGGCGGCCGCAACTACGATACCAAGCCGATCAACTCCTACGAGGCGGAGGCGCGGCGGCTCGCCCGCTTCCAGGATCACGGCCACACTCCGGGACGAATCGCGCTGCCGCCGGAGGAACGCACAAATGAATTCCCGATGACCCTCGACTTGCGCAGGCCGCTCCTGCATTGATGGCACGGAGTTTGTGCGGAGGACCAGGGTATGGACGGCTCGAGCGGCCAGGACCAGGGAGCGAGCGCCGCCGGTCGGCCGGCGGCACGTTCTCCGCTGCGCCGGGCCGAGCATTGGGCCCGCGACTACACCCGGCTCCCCGGCATCCCCGATGAGTTCATCGGGGCCGACGGCCGTCCGCGACCGGTCTGGACCCGCTTTGCCGAGACCTTCGCCGCACTCGCGCCGAGCGACATCGAGCGCCGCTTCGCCTCCGCCGATCGCCATCTGCGCGAAGCCGGCGTCACCTATCGCTCGCCGGGCGACAACGCCGAGCGATCGTGGCCGCTGAGCCATCTGCCGCTGCTGATCGACGAGTCCGAATGGGCTCAACTGTCCCAGGGCATCGTCCAGCGCGCCGAGCTGTTCGAACGGGTGCTGCAGGACATCTACGGCGAGGGACGGCTGGTGGCGAGCGGCGCGCTGCCGGCAGCCGCCGTCGCCGGGTCCAGCGAATATCTGCGCCCGGTCTGCGGCGTCAAACCGCCCGGCGGCCGCTTCCTCAGCATCTACGCCGCCGATATCGGCCGCGGGCCCGACGGCGGCTGGTGGGTGCTCAACGACCGCACCCAGGCGCCGTCCGGCATGGGCTATGCGCTGGAAAATCGGCTGGTGCTGTCGCGCGCCTTCTCCTCGATCTACAAGTCCATGAACGTGGAGCGGCTCGCGCCGTTCTTCGAAGCATTCCGCGATGCTCTGCGCGCCAGCGCCGATCGTGACGAGCCGCGCATCGGCGTGCTCACGCCGGGCATGTTCAGCGAGACCTATTTCGAGCACGCGACGCTGGCGCGCTATCTCGGCTTTCTGCTGGTCGAGGGCGACGATCTCGCTGTCAGCGGCGACCGCGTGCACATCCGCACCGTCGCCGGCCTGAAGCGCGTCGACGTGCTGCTGCGGCGGCTCGATTCCAACTCGCTCGATCCGCTCGAACTCGATGCCGGCTCGCGACTCGGCGTCGCCGGCCTGATGGACGTCGTGCGCAAGGGCGGCGTGGTGATCGCCAACATGCCGGGTTCCGGCGTGCTGGAGGCGCGCGCGCTGCTTGGCTTCCTGCCGAGCCTCGCGCGGCGCGTGCTCGGTGAGGATCTCAAGATCCCGCACATCGCGACCTGGTGGTGCGGCCAGAAGTCCGCACGCGACGAGGTGCTGTCGCGGCTCGAGGAGTTCGCGATCGAAGGCGCCTATGGCCGCGCCGTGCCCGGCTTCGCGAGCAGCGGTCCGGTGCTCGCTGGTGAGCTCTCGGCCGCCGAGCGCGAGCGGCTGCGCGCCGCGATCAGCCAGCGCGGCATCGATTATGTCGGCCAGGAGGTGGTGCGGCTGTCGACCACGCCGGTGTGGGAGGACGGTCGGATCGCGCCGCGGCCGTTCGTGCTGCGGGTGTTCGCTGCCGCCACGCCCGACGGCTGGACCGTCATGCCCGGCGGCTTCTGTCGCATCGCCGACAAGCTCGATGCGCGCGCGGTGTCGATGGGCGACGGCGCGCGCGCCGCCGACGTCTGGGTGGTCGCCGACAAAGCGGTGGCGGCGCGCACCTTGCTGCCGGGCTCCGACAATGTGCGGATACGCCGCATCGCCGGCGTGCTGCCGAGCCGCGCCGCCGACAATCTGTTCTGGCTCGGACGCTATCTGGAGCGCGCCGAGGCCACCGTGCGGCTGATCCGGGCGCTCGCAGCCCAGCATCGTGATCCCGGCAAGGGATCGCCGGCGCAGCTCAACACCTCCGAGCGTATCCAGCGGCTGTTGCTGGCGTGGGGCGCGGTTGAGCAGACCTCGCGCAGCAAGGGATTTCAGGTGGCGGCTGAGGCCCTGCAGGCCGAGGCGCAGTTCGGCTCGGCGCTGTCGCTGCTCAGATCGGCTCAGCGCACCGCGACCTCGCTGCGCGAGCGCCTCTCGCCCGACGCTTGGCAGGTCATCACCGAGATGCCGAATCGCCTGGCGCAGGAGGCCGAGGATGAGGACGCCGTCGTCAGCATCGCCGAGCTCACGCTCGACCGGCTTGCGAGCTTCGCCGGCCTTGCCCAGGAGAACATGAACCGCGCCGCCGGCTGGCGCTTCCTCGACATGGGGCGCCGCGCCGAACGCGCCATCAACACCGCGCGGTTCGCGCGGCAGTTCGGCTATGACGAGGCGACGCCCGAGGATCTCGACGTCCTGCTCACGCTGGTCGACTGCCAGATCACCTACCGCTCGCGCTATTTGATCGGCCCGTCGCTGGCGCCGATCCGCGATCTCGTCGTGCTCGACCTCTACAATCCGCGCTCGGTCGCGTTCCAGGTCGAGCTGCTCAACGAGCACATCGCGAGCCTCCCGGTGCTGAAGGAGAACGGGCTGATCGAGCGGCCGCAACGCCTCGCGATCTCGCTGGGCGCGCGGCTGACCGCGGCGGAGGCGGCCCATCTCGATGGCCGCGCCTTGTTTGCACTGGAGCAGGACCTGCTCAATCTGGCGGAGGCGATCGGTCAGCACTACTTCCCACACGGTCCGAACGCGACGCGGCCGGAAAAGCTGACGGGCCTCGCGTGATCTACGACATCCGCCATGTCACCACCTACGAATACGGGAGTGCCGTCAGCTTCGCGCGCTGCTCGCTGCGCCTGGAGCCGCTCAGCGGCGACGGCCAGGAGTTGATCTCGCACAGCGTTGACATCCGCCCGCGTCCCTCGGAGCGGACGGCGCGGCGCGATTTCTTCGGCACACTGACCGAGAGCATCGTGATCGACACTCAGCACCGCCACCTGCGCATCGACTCGCGCTCGCGGGTGAAGCTGTCGCGCACGCCGCCCGAGCGCGATGCGCCGAGTGCGGAGTGGGAGCAGGTGCGCGATGCAGCTTTCGAGGCGACGAGCCTCGGCCCGTCGTCGCCGATCGGCTACGTCTTCGCCAGCGCGCTGGCGCCGGTGCTGGAGCCGGTGACGGACTACGCCGCGGCGAGCTTCTCCGCCGAGACGGGGATCGTAGCCGGCGCCGCCGATCTGATGCGGCGCATCCGCAAGGAGTTCAGATACGATCCGAAGGCGACCGTGATCTCGACCCCGCTGCGCGAGGTGTTCGACAATCGCCACGGCGTCTGCCAGGACTTTGCTCACGTCATGATTGCCGGCCTGCGCGGTCTCGGTCTCCCCGCGGCCTATGTCAGCGGCTATCTGCGCACCATCCCGCCCGAGGGCCGGCCGCCGCTGCAGGGCGCCGACGCCACCCATGCCTGGGTGTCGCTGTGGTGCGGCGACGACCTCGGCTGGATCGGCTTCGATCCGACCAACGATCTCCTGGTCGGCAATGATCACATCATCCTCGGCATGGGCCGCGACTTCTCCGACGTCTCGCCGGTCGATGGCATCATCGTCGGCTCGCGCAAGCAGAAGCTCGGCGTCGCCGTCGATGTCGTGATGGTCGAGTAGGGTTCCCTGACCGGGAACGGTCGGAACATTTTTCCCGCATCGCACTTGATCCGCCCGAGGGGCCCGAATGGGGGCTGGCTGACCCTTTCGAGCGATGGAGTGATCGACATGAAACGTGTTGCAATCGTCATTGGCCTGGTCGGCGCCTGCGTCGCCGGCAGCGCCTCGGCCCAGCCGAGTGCGAACCTCACCGGCACCTACCGCTGCATCCAGATGTGCCGCGACGGAATGATCGGCGCGCCGGCCTTCGTGACGCAGAACGGCGATGCCGTGAACCTGACCACCGAAACCGGCGAGTCCCTCCAGGCCTGGCCGGACTGGAATGCTCCCAATAGCCGGCTTTGGATCGACGCACGTGACGAAAGCGCAGTGTATTCGCCCGACGGCATGCGCATCCAGTTCGACGACGGCCGTGTCTGGGAGCGCGACCTGCCGCCGCCGCTCATCGTGCGCCGCGCGCCGGTGGTGTACGGGCGATAAGCGATCGCCATTGCTATCGAGGCTCTCGCGCACGCGGGGGCCTTGATTTGCGGGTGAGATGAAAGGTGCCGGCCTCACGATCCAGTACTCGCCGGAAGGGGTGATGAATCGAGACGCCGCGGCGTACCGGATGCCCGCCTGCGCGGACATGACACGGGGTACGGGGCGGCGTTCTCGCGACACGATCTGTCCGAGTCATGAAGGATAGCTCGAACCCTCTGAGAACAAGAGGGCGCAGGGAATGCCGGGTGATGGCCTCACCCATGGCCCGCCTGCGAAAAGAATGCAGGCGGCAGGAACCACAGGTGCAGCCGGATCAACCCGGCATTCCCTGCGCGATG
The DNA here is from genome assembly GCF_032381375.1 of Bradyrhizobium sp. SZCCHNR1017. Lineage (NCBI taxonomy): Bacteria > Pseudomonadati > Pseudomonadota > Alphaproteobacteria > Hyphomicrobiales > Nitrobacteraceae > Bradyrhizobium > Bradyrhizobium sp. SZCCHNR1017. Next base: position 68,152 of record NZ_JAUHIR010000002.1, read on the forward strand.
GCTTTACGGCTTATACGTGGTCTCCCTGGTGCGCCGGGCTTTCTGGCCACCATCCCCAGCGCGATCGTATTGCGCCAGGTTGACACCAGCATCGGGGTGTCGGGACATCACGACTTCACCGTGCGCATCATGCCGTTCGTCCGCGCGACTGATCACGCTGCAGCACCACACGCCCACCGCTCCCCAGGCTCCACGTTCGTGACGACCGCGATACGCCCCTCTCACGAGCCCGGGTTGGCCGGAAACATCGGTCTGATTTGCCCGACGAGGCAAGTGGGCAAGCGTGCGACAAACTGGCACGACGGGCAATTCGAGCATGGCGGATATGCGCGATCTATTAGTTGTCGTTCAGACAGCGAGCGGCATGCTCAATCCGGCACCAGCAGAGAAGCTCAGCACTTCCGCATCTGCAAACAATGCTCTCGCCCCTCGACATCAGTCCGAAACGACTCGATGAAGCCGCCCTGGCGCTGGGTCACATACACGGTCTTGCCGTCGGTGCCGCCGAAGGCGAGGTTGGTCGGCTCCTTGGCTTTCAGCGCGATCTCCCGGATCATGCGCCCATCCGGCGCCAGCATGGCGATGCTGCCCTTGAGGATGCGCGCGACCAGCAGCCGGCCGCTGGCGTCGGTGCGCAGTCCGTCGATCGTGTTCGGCTCGAAGGTCTTGATCAGCTTTGGCCGTGTCAGCGCGTCGCCGTCGATCGCATAGGACCAGAGCTCGCCGCTGTTGGATTCGCCGACATAGAGCGTGCGGCCGTCTGGGCTGAGATCGATGCCGTTGGCGGTGCCCATGGCACGCGGCGCCGACATGGCTGCGCCTTGCAAGGATCCGTCGGGTCCTTTCGCGATCCGCCAGATGCGGCCGCTGCGCGCCTTCCAGTTGGGATCGCTCGCATAGATCGTGCCGTCGCGCGCCAGCGTGATGTCGTTGGGCTGGCTCATGTCATCGGCATGGAAGACGAGGCGGGGCTCGGTCGTGCCGGGGGCGATGGCGAAGATGTTGTGGCGCTTGTAGTCGGCGACGAACATCGTGCCCGTGGCGTCGATGCGGATGGCGTTGCCAATGCTGTTGTCGGGCAGCTCGGTGAACTTTTCGGAGGCCGTCGCCCCCGGCGCGAGCTTGCCGATCGTGCCGGCCTTGCCGAGATTGACGACGAACAGATTGCCGTCGCGGTCGACGGCGGGCCCCTCGATGCCGAAGGTGTATTCGCCGGATGGAGTGAGCTGGGTGCTCTCGAACAGTTTTGGTGCGGCGAGGGTGGGCGCGCTCGCAAGCAAGAGCATGAGAACAGTCGCCAAACCCGAGATGCGTAGGGTGGACAAAGGCGCAGGGCGACGCCGCTTGCGCCCGAACGCACGCTCGTGCGCGCCGTGCCCACCAGCATCAGCGCCGGTGCGCGCGGCCGGTGGGCATGCGCCGCCTGCGGCGGTCGCTTTGCCCACCCTACGGCCCATTGCAAGCCGGTCAGAGCGGCACCAGAAACTGCTGTTGGATGTAATAGCCATTGTCGTCCGTACAGGTGCCGTTGAGGTAGGTATCGGCGGGCCGGAAGAAACGGCTGAAGCCGGGCTTATTGACGGCAGACCTCTCGGTCATCACGACGACCTTGCCGAACGGGATCTCGCCGCATTCGCGGCCGTCGCCGGCGAAGAACTTGCGATGCGGAGGGCCGCCCGGTTTCACCCGCATCCTGGTTCCTGGAATCATACGCGCGACCAGATCGTCCGCCACATCAAGTACCCTGGCGTAGCCTGGTTCCGTCTTGATGAGGTTGGCGCCCGGCGGCATCTGCCGCTCGGCACCCAATCCGCGCAATCGTTGACGCAGCCGGCCGGCTTCGGGATCGCCCGGATAGATCCAGCCGTCTTGCGCCAGCATGAAGCGCAGCACGGCGCGGTCCTTGTCGTCATCGGATTGCTCGGCCTTGAGGCCGAAATCCGAATGGCAGCCGCTGCAATGTTTTTCGATCAGGCTCCTGCGCACGGTCGTGAGCCGCGCGCGACTCGCCGCGTCCTGCATCACGAAAGCCGCAAGCCGGTCGATCAGCGCCTCGCTCCTGATGTCGCAGGGCAGGGGTTCGGGGGCCGCCTCGCCAGAGCGGTCGATGCGGATCACGGTCTGGTTCTTGTCCTCGACCAGCCAGATCGCGCCGTCGTCGGCGATGGTCATGCCGACCGGCGCGCCCTGCGGCCGGATGCCGTTGACGCGATGCCACCCCGTGATGATCTCGTCGAACGCGGCGGCCGGCGCGGGACCGGCTGCGGTCTGGAAAGCGCGGGTTGGCTCGGCGGCGCAGCTCACATGGTAGCGCACCGGCGCCGGGCTCAGCTTGGGGAAGCCGTGCGGGTCGACCTCGAAGGCGAGTAGCCGGCTGCCGGTCGGCCGATAGCCATGCAGGCCGACCAGCAGCTTGCCCTTCAGGTCGTCGAAGCGATCGCCGGTGTAGTAGAGCATGCCGAGCGGCGCGCCATGCGGCGGCAGCAGCGACCAGGGCTGCTTGTAGAGCGTGGTGGTGTTGCAGAGGTTCTTGAGCGCGCCGGACTGCAGCACGCGCTTGAATTCCGGGCTCGGCGTCGTCAGGTCGTAGCAATAGGGCCAGCCATAGTGGCGGCCTTGCTCGATCGCGTTGATCTCCTCGTTGGGCGCGAAGATGTCCTGCAGGTCGCGCGCGTTCTCGCCCTGCAGGAACGCGGTGCCGGGATCGGGAAAGCGCGGATGCAGCGCCAGCGCCATCGAGTTGCGCAAGCCGCGCGCGAACACCTCATGGGGCGGAGCGGAATCGCCGGGTTTCAGCGCTGGAAAGAGGCCGCCGGCGGGCGGCGTGAACAACCAGATGGAAGCCAGCGGCGAGGTGCCGTCGCCCGCCGCGCAGGGGTGCGTGATCGGCGCCGGCGACAGGCAATTGTCGCTGTGCGAGCCGATGTTGACGAACAGCCGCCCGTTGCGGTCGAAGGCGAAGGCCTTCAGCGGATGCGCGCTCTCCGCGATCCGGGTGCCGTCCGGCAAGGTCAGGCGGCGCCCGGGCAGATCGCGGATGATGGTCTCGATGGTGGCTCTCGGGTTCGCGGCGAGCGGATCGAAGCGGAAGATCGCGGTGTCGGTCGAAGCGTAGATCCTGCCGTCGGGACCCGCGGCGAGGCCGAACGGATAGGACAGCCTGGTGATCGCCTCGCGGACGCGCTGGCCTGCGGGCGCCGCGGGATCGAGGATGAGGAGGCGGCCGTCGTCATGGCCCCAGCCACCCATGTCCGCGATCACGAACAACGGATGGCCGGGAATCTGCACGATGCTGCGGGGAAATCGCAGGCCGTCGTCGCGGCTGGCGACGAGGCCGGCGCAGAAGCCGGGCTTCATGTCGATCTGGAGGCGCGGAAAGGTGAGGGCGCCGTCGCCGCAACTGGCCGGGCCGAGCGCGTAGCCGCTGCGGATCGTTGCGTCGTCGGCGCGGCCAGCTCCGATGCCGATGAGCATGGCGGTCGCGACGGCTGCAAGACTATGCCACGACCATCCCATGCGTCGATCCCTCTCAGTGAAGCAGATTGTACTGGATGACGTAGGCGGCGGCGCCGGCAAAATAGCCAAGCAGGGCGATGCCGCTGATGCGCCGGACGTACCAGAAGAAGTGGATGTTCTCGAGCCCCATCGCGGCGACGCCGGCCGCGGAGCCGATGATCAGGATCGAGCCGCCGGTGCCGGCGCAATAGGCGACGAACTCCCACAGGAAGCTGTCCGGCGGAAACTGGCTCAGGCCGTACATGCCCATGGACGCTGCGACCAGCGGCACGTTGTCGATGACGGCGCTGGCGAGGCCGAGCACGATCACGATCAGGTCGAGCCGGCCGACGGTGCGGTCGAGCCATTGCGCCAGCGCTTGCAGAATGTGGGTGTGCTCCAGCGCTGCGACGGCCAGCAGGATGCCGATGAAGAACACGATCGAGGGCATGTCGATCCGGGTCAGCGCATGCACGAGCGTCAGGCGCTGCTTCTGCTCCGAGGCCTTCTCGCGATGGATGATCTCGCCGACCATCCAGAGCAGGCCGAGCCCGAACAGGATGCCCATGAACGGCGGCAGATGCGTCACCGCCTTGAACACCGGCACGGCGACCAGGATGCCAAGGCCCATGAAGAACATCAGATTGCGCTCGAACGGCAGGATCGGGCTGATCGAGGCGAGGCCGGCGCTCGCGGGCGGCACGAGCTGCTTGCCGCGCAGCGTGACGCTGACGACGGCGAGCGGCACCAGCAGGTTCAGGAGCGAGGGGATGAAGACCGATTTCATGATCGCGAGCGGCGTGATCTGGCCGCCGATCCACAGCATGGTGGTGGTGACGTCGCCGATCGCCGACCACGCGCCGCCGGCATTGGCGGCGATCACGATGATGGCGGCGAACACGAGGCGATCTTCGTCACGCCCCGACAGCTTCTTCATCAGCGACACCATCACGATCGCGGTGGTGAGGTTGTCGAGCATGGCGCTGAGGAAGAAGGTCACGAAGCCAACCAGCCACACCAGCGTGACCTGATTCCTGGTGCTGATCAGCGAGGTCACGACCTCGAAGCCGTTGTGCGCGTCGATGACCTCGACGATGGTCATCGCCCCGATTAGGAAGAAGATGATCTGCGCGGTCGAGGCCACGGACTCGTTGAGCTCAGCCGCAACGGCCGGCGCGGTCCCGCCCATGACGGCGTAGATGGTCCACATCAGGCCGGCACCGACCAGAGCGGTGGCGGCCTTGTTGATCCGGAACGGATGCTCCAGCGCCACCACGGCATAGGCGAGCGTGAAGACGGCGACGATGGCAGCGGTCATGGGTGAGGCATTCCGGGCTCGATCGGCGGAGTGCCGGGATGGAACTGCCCAAGATATGACTGATCGGCGTCCGGCCAGCAAGCCGTGAGCGCTGTTCAGACCGGCGAACGCCGGATTACACCAGGGCCGACGCGATCGCGTCGGCGTGGCTGCGGATGGCGCGGATCTCCGCCGCGCTGCGGCGCTCGAGATTGACGTACTGGTTGCGCATGCGGCCATTATTGGCGAAGCGGCGGCGATGCTTGGCGAGGAAGCTCCAATACAGCGTCGTGAACGGGCAGGCCCTGTCGCCGGTCGCCTGCTTCGGATCGTAGCGGCAGTTGCGGCAATGGTCGCTCATGCGGTCGATGTAGTGGCCCGACGCCGCATAGGGCTTGGTGCCGACCACGCCGCCGTCGCCATGCTGGCTCATGCCGAGCGTGTTGGGCAGCGATACCCAGTCGATGGCGTCGTGAAACATCGACATGTGCCAGAGGTGCACATCGTAGGGCCGGACGCCGAGCAGCATCGCGAACAGGCCGAGCACCATCAGCCGCTCGATGTGATGCGCATAGGCATGGTCGATGGTGTGGCCGATCGCCTGCGCCAGGCAGCGCATCTCGGTCTCGCCGGTCCAGTAGAAGCGCGGCATCGGCAGGCCGGCGTCGAGCGCGTTCTCATCGGCGTAGTGAGGCATGCGCTGCCAATAGATGCCGCGCACGAATTCCCGCCAGCCGATGATCTGGCGGACGAAGCCCTCGAGCGCGTTCAGCGGCGCGTTGCGGCTCTGAAGCGCGGCCGCGACCACCTCGCGCGGATTCAGCATGTGCAGGTTCAGCGCGCCCGACAGCCGCGAGTGATACAGGAACGGTTCGTCGCTCAGCATCGCGTCCTGATAGGTGCCGAACAAGGAGAGGCGCCAGCCGGCGAAATCGGAAAGCTCGGTCAGCGCGTCGACGCGCGACACCGGCAGGTCGAAGCGGTCGAGCTTGCCGGGACTGTTGGAGAAGCGCGCCGCGACCAGCTTGAGCACGTCGCGCGTGATCGCGTCGGGCGCATAGGATCTGGCGACGGGGATCGGCGGGCGCGACTTGCCGAATCCCTTGCGGTTCTCGGCGTCGAAATTCCAGCTGCCGCCGACCGGGCGGCCGCTCTCGTCGATCAGGATGCCGGTCTTGCGCCGCATCGCGCGGTAGAACGTCTCCATGATCGGGCGCGGATGGCGCTCGGTGAAGGCGTCGAACTCCTCCGCCGTGCACAGGAAGTGGCGGTCGGCGCGGATGTCGGGCCGCTGCGGCAGCTTGCGCAAGCCCTCGCGCACGCGAAAATCGCCGGGCTCCAGCACGATGGTCGCCGCAGGCCGCAGCGCCGCCTGATGCCGCGCGATCTCGCTGTCGAGTGCGCCGGTGTTGGCGGGATCATCGAGCCGGACGTAATGGACGGTGCGGCCGCGGCTCTCGAGATCGGCGCGGAAGTGGCGCATCGCCGCGAAGAAATACGCGATGCGCATCTTGTGCTGCGGAACGTAGCTGGCCTCGTCGCTGACCTCCATCTGCAGCACGGCGTCCTGCTCCGGGTCGAAGCCGTCGAAGGCCGCCGAGTCCGCATCGAGCTGGTCGCCCAGCACGATGACAAGGTGTCTTACGGCACGTGTCCTGGTCATGGGACCTTGGTCATCACGCCATGCAGCCGATCAGGCGGCCGCCGCGGTAACCGCGTGGGCCTGGCCAAGACAGTCCTTGCGCACCGTGAGCAGGCTGCGATGCAGCCAGGTCTTGATGGTGCCGACCGGCACGCCAAACCGTTCCGACAGACGCGTCCGGCTTTCGCCCTCGAGATAGGCGAGCGCCAGCAGCCGTCGGCGCTCCTCCGGCAGCCGCTCAAGCGCCTCGCGGGCGATCGGTTCCGCCAGCGCGTAGTCGAATTCGTCGGCGGCGTTGTCGGCGGGATCAGGGATCGCGAGGGCCTCATCGAGCTCCGAGGTCGGCACGCCGGTGGCGCGCAGCGCGTCGATCGCGGTGTTGCGCATGATGCTGCACATCCAGGTGATGGGCGAGGCGCGCGTCGGGTCGAAGCTCGCGGCATGCCGCCAGATCTTCAGGTAGCCATCCTGCAGGATGTCGTCGAGATCAGCCGCGGACGGCAGCAAGGCGCGCACGGTCTTCCGCATCTTCAAGATCGTCGCAGCATGGAGCTCGGCAAAGGCTTGCTCATCGTCGCGTCCGGCACGGGCCAGCAGGCTGCCAAGATGCGCGACGCAACCCTTCTGATCCGCGCTTGCTGATCGCATCATTCTCCTCCATGCGCTCTCTCTGAGCGGAAACGGGTCAGAGTCAGATGCGGATCACCGCCAGCGTGCTGTCGGTATCGCGCGGAGGGAAGTGGCGAATCGTCCAGCCGATCGAGCTCGTCTTGATTGCTCCGCGGCGGCTCGCCACGATGCGATCAAAGCTCAGAGCCGGACGAAGGGGCTGATGAGGCGGCCGAGCAGGCCGTGCATGCGCAGGTCGCCGGTCATGGCGACGAGGCAGAGGCAGGGGCCCTCGTCACCGACCACCGGACGATGGTCGACCTCGTCGTCGCCATAGTCGAAGTCGCCGGGTCCGTAATAGCCGCCGAGATGGCTGAAGCTGCCCTTCAGCACGCAGGTCAGCTCATTGCCGGAATGCGTATGCTCCAGCATCCGCGCCCCTGGCTCCGAGCGCAGCAGGAAGGCGCGCGATTTGCCGGTGCCAGGCAGCAGGATCGGGCGCATGCTGATGCCGGGTGCCACGCGCCGGCGCTTGCCGATCTTGCAGCGCTTGACCATCTCGGGGAGATCCGCGAGCTCGGGATCGTGCTCGGCGACCTCGCTCACCTGCGGCGCCGCCTGCGGGCGTCGATCGATGCGGGCCATCACGGCATCGAAAGCATCCGCGCCCGTCGCGATCGGCTCGGCCGCGTCCAGCGAGGCGCCGGCCAGCTGCTCGATGGCGCGGACGAAGCGCTGGCATCGGCCGCAATCGGCGACATGGACACCGACGACCAGCCGCTCGGCCTCGTCGAGCGCACCAGTGGCGTAGTCGGCCAGCAGGTCTTCCGGCGGGTGGTGGCTGATCGTCATGTCGCGTCGTCCAACAGGTCTCTCAGGCGATTCATCGCCAGTCTGATTCGTGACTTTACCGTACCCAGCGGCAGGCCGAGCACTGCCGCGATTTCCGAATGCGGTCGTTCTTCAACGAACGACAGGCGGATCACGGTGGATTGCTCCGCCGATAATCTTTCGATCGCGGCCGCCACCCGTGTGGCATCTTCGACACGCGAGACGATCTGGTCGGCTGCGGGCGTCGGATCGGCTTCCTCGTCGCGCCCCACTTCTCTGCTCAGCCGGCTGTCGCGAGCAGCCTTGCGCACGGCGTCGATCCGCTGGTTGCGCGCGATCGTGAAGATCCAGGCGGCCGCGCCGGCCGTCGACGGATCGAATTGCCCCGCCTTCGTCCACACCGCCACCATGGTGGATTGGGCGATTTCCTCGGCGTCGTCGGCGTTGCAGCCGGTCTTGATGAGGAAACCTTTGATGCGGGGCGCAAAATGCGCGAACAGGGCCTTGAACGCCTCGCGGTCGCCGCGCGCGGCGACGCGTCCGATCAATTCAGCCCAATCCACAGTCGCCTTCGGCCCTCTGCTCACATTCACCTTGGTACGGGCGCCCAAGGCCCGTGCAAATCGATGCCGGGACGATGCCACGTTCCATTGCGCTAATCCAGCCGCTCTCATCGCGTGGTCATGGTCCCCGGCACGCATGCTTGATCCCGGATAACGTGGCTCATGGACGGCTGGATCACAGCGGGCGGACGATTTTCCGTGCCCCTCAATCCTTCAGGTCCGAATTGACCATCGCCAGGAACTCCTGGCGGCTCATCGGGTCGGTGCGGAAGCAGCCGAGCATGCGGCTGGTGGTGAGATCGACGCCGTGCTTCTTGACGCCGCGCGAGCTGATGCAGTGATGGGCTGCCTTGATCACGACCGCCACGCCCTGCGGCTGTAGCACCTCGTCGATGATGTTGGCGATCTCGGCGGTCATGCGCTCCTGGATCTGCAGCCGGCTGGCATAGGCCTCGACGACCCGGGCGAGCTTGGAAATCCCGACCACGCGGTTGCGCGGCACGTAGCCGACCCAGGCGCGGCCGATGATCGGCGCCATGTGGTGCTCGCAATGGCTCTGGAACGGGATGTTCCGCAACAGCACCATCTCGTCGTAGCCGGCGGTCTCCTCGAACGTCTTGCGCAGATACTCCTCGGGGTTCTGCTCATAGCCGGAAAAATAGCTCTTGTAGGCCCGCGCGACGCGGGCCGGGGTCTCGGAGAGACCCTCGCGTGACGGGTCCTCGCCGATCCAGGTCAGGATGGTGCGGATGGCGTCCTCGACGTCATCCTGGGTGACCGCAACCGGGTCGCAGGCGAACGGAAGTTTCTTGGCTGTCTGGCGCACGAGGGCTCTCCAAAAACCAAGAAACGGTTCCGGTGTCGGAACGGATCACGTCTTGCGGGGGCGATTTCCGCAACCGATGGCTCGCCGCCGTCAGCTCGCCTTGCGCAGCCGCATCTCCGCGGAGGGACCCGAGCGGAGGTTCTGGAAGAACTTCTCGACCTCGTTGGCGAGCGTCTGCGCGGTCGCGTTGAGGTCGCCGGATGCCGACAGGACGGAGGCGGCGGCCGTCGAGGTCTCGCTGATGGCGTCGCGGAGCGAGTCGATGTTCATGACCAGCGTCTGGTTGCCCTGGGCAGTCGACTGCGCGTTGGTCGAGATCTCCCGCGTCGCCTGGTCCTGTTGCTGGATGGCATTGGAGATGTTCGAGGTGATCTCGTTGATGCCGCGGACCGCCTGGCCAATCTCGCGGACTGCGTCGACCGCGGTCTTGGTCGAGGCCTGGATCAGGCCGACGTTCTGGCTGATCTCCTCGGTCGCCTTGGCCGTCTGCCCGGCCAGCGCCTTGACCTCGTGAGCGACCACGGCAAAGCCACGGCCGGCCTCGCCGGCGCGGGCGGCCTCGATGGTCGCATTCAGCGCGAGGAGATTGGTTTGCTCGGCGATGGTCTGGATCAGGGTCAGCACGCCGTCGATGCGCTGGGTGGCGGCGGCAAGGCCCTCGATCTCCGTGACCGACTTCTCGGTGCGTTGGCCGGTCTGCTCGACGGCGCCGGCCGACTGCCGAATCTGCCGGCCGATCTCCTCGACCGACGTCGACAGCTCCTCGGCGGCGCTGGCGACGGCGGAGACGTTGGTCGAGGCCTGCGACGTGGCGCCGGCCGCGGTGACCGCGCGCTCGTTGGCGTCGGCCGTCAGCCGCGTGATCGTCTCGGCGGTGGTGCGCATCGCGGCGGCGTTCTCGGTGACGGTCCGCATCACGCTGCCGATCGCCGTGCGAAATTCCTCGACCGCGGTTTCGATGTGGCGGGCCCGGGCTTCGCGGATTTCCGAGTCCTGCGAGACCTGGGCATTGAGGTCGCGGTTGTGGGCCATCGCCTGCTGGAACACGCCGATGGCGCGGGCCAGTTCGCCGACCTCGTCGGCGCGCCCGGCATGCGGCACCTCGACGTTCTCGGCGCCGGTCGCGACCCGGCGGATCGTATCGGTGATCTGAGACAGCGGCCGAGCGATCGAGCGGGCGATGATCACCACGCCGGCTGCGACCAGAACCAGCATCAGGCCGCCAAGGCCGGTCAGCACGAGCGAGAGCTTGTTGTTCAGCGCCGTTTCCTCGGCGATCTTTCCTGCGCGCTCGACATAGACCTTGGACAGCGCCTCGAGATCCGTGTTGAGCGCCTTGCGCACGGAGCGATTGGCATCGTTGTCGCCCCACTCGCGTCCCGCAGCCGGGCTGATTTCATTGGCGCGGCGGACCAGTTCGGCGCGGAATTCGACGAATTGCTCGATCCGCTTCTTGAACGTTGCGAATTGCTGGGCGTCGTCGGCCTGGACGATCGCCTGCCACTTGTCGACGACCTTCAGGATGTCGGCATTGAACTTGAGCAAGCCGTTGCCGTATTGCTTCACGACGGCGGGGTCTGTCGACATGTAGACGCCGCGCGACTCCATGACGACGGCATAGACAAGGCCGTTGACCAGCTGAACGTTGTGAGCGGCGAGATTGGCTGTCTCGATGGCTTTGATGAGCTCCGTGGCTCGCCGCGAGTTGTAGTCGGACAGCCAGGTGATTGCGGCGGTCAATAGCGCAAACAACGCAAAGATTGCGTAGAGCTTGACTGCGATGGATTGGCGCGTGGCCGTCTTCGTTGACGTCGGGCGTGAGGTCATGAGGTGAGATACCGCGAGTTTTTGCTACGACGGAGGAGGCGCTTGATTGTTAATAGTTATGCAAAACCTTCATGGAGAAAGCGTTAAGTGGACACCGTCAGTATTATGCAACCACAGCGCACTTTGCTTGGTGTTTCAATCGATTAGTTGGTGCTCCGCAGCAGGGGTGGGCGCCAGGGCATCCGGTTGACTACGGAGGCATGCGCCATTTCGAGGCCCCTCGTTCCCCTGCAAATGCATTGCAAGCCAGTGGCCGCGCGCACACGCGCTCCGCAATTGGTTCGCCGATCGGAGACAGGCGGGAGCAGTCGTCGCGCTCGACCGATCAATTATCCATTCGATTGGAACTTTGGATCGCCCTTCGCATTCCGCCATCCGTATTGCGATGCATCGGATCAGGTCGCCTCATCAGGTCGCGTCTGATCATGCTAGGCAGCGTGAGCATCTGGCACGCGGCGGGGACGTCGCGCCTTGCGACAGGAGCGGAAGGCGCGATCGCACTCAACTTTTCCGGAAGGGGTAGCGAAGCCTTATCTTCGGCCGTAAGGTAACCGGTTAGCGGGTTGTCGCGAGGGGCAGTCGATGAGATTCGAGGGCATCGAAACGGTACGTCGCATTCTCTGTGTGTTTCCGCGCTACACTTCGTCGTTCGGAACCTTCGAGCATGCCTATCCGCTCACCGACGGCATCCAGGCCTTCATGCCGCCGCAGGGGCTGCTGCTGATCGCGGCCTATCTTCCAGGTTCCTGGCAGGTGCGCTTCATCGATGAGAACATCCGCCCGGCGCAGGACGAGGATTTCTCATGGGCCGAAGCGGTGTTCGTCAGCGGCATGCACATCCAGCGTCAGCAGATGAACGACATCTGCCAGCGGGCGCATGCGTTCGACCTGCCGGTCGCGCTCGGCGGCCCCTCGGTCAGCGCCTGTCCGGATTACTACCCGAGCTTCGACTATCTGCATGTCGGCGAGCTCGGCGATGCGACCGACGAGCTGATCGCGCGGCTGGCGCGGGATCCGTCACGGCCTGCGCAGCAGGTCGTGCTGCGGACCAACGAGCGGGTGGCGATGACCGATTTCCCGGTGCCGGCCTACGAGCTCGCCGAGGTGAAGAAGTACTTTCTCGGCAGTATCCAGTATTCCAGCGGCTGCCCCTATCAGTGCGAGTTCTGCGACATCCCCGGCCTCTATGGGCGCAACCCGCGCATCAAGTCGCCGCAGCAGATCATCGCCGAGCTGGACAAGCTCAGGGAATGCGGCGTCACCGGCTCGGTCTATTTCGTCGACGACAACTTCATCGGCAACCGCAAAGCCGCGACGGAGCTGCTGCCGCATCTGATCGAATGGCAGAAGCGCACCGGCTATGTGATGCGGCTCGCCTGCGAGGCCACGCTCAACATCGCCAAGCGGCCCGAGATCCTGGAGAAGATGCGTGAGGCCTATTTCATCACCATCTTCTGCGGCATCGAGACGCCCGATCCAGATGCGCTGACGGCGATGCAGAAAGATCACAACATGATGGTGCCGATCCTGGAGGGGATCAGGACCATCAACAGCTACGGCATGGAGGTCGTCTCCGGTATCATCATGGGGCTGGACACCGACACGCCGCAGACCGCGGACGCGCTGCTGCAGTTCGTCGAGGAGAGCCGGATCCCGCTGCTCACGATCAATCTGCTGCAGGCGCTGCCGAAGACGCCCCTGTGGGACCGCCTCGAGCGCGAGGGCAGGCTGGTCCACGATGACGGTCGCGACTCCAACGTGAAATTCCTGATGCCCTATGACGAGGTGGTCACGGCGTGGCGGCGCTGCATGGAGGTGGCCTATGAGCCGGAGCGGCTGTTCGCGCGCTACAAGCACCAATGCGACACCACCTACGCCAACCGTATCGAGGTGCCGGTCAGCGACGAGATGAAGAGTTGGCCGAACATCAGGCGCGGCCTGGTCATGATGGGCAAGATTTTCTGGAAGGTGGGCGTGCTCGGCGACTACAAGCGGCCGTTCTGGCGCTTTGCCTGGAGCCAGCTCAAGCGAGGCGAGATCGAGAATTTCATCGCCGTGGCGCTGATCGCGCATCACCTCATCATGTTTGCGCGCGCCGCCTCGCGCGGGCATCAGAACGCGTCGAACTACTCGATCCGGCTGCGCGAGGCCGCCCTTCCCGCAGGGTGATGGTCCTCTGTGGAACTGGGGGCGGCGGGTGGTGCTCGCCAGCACCGGCTCGCGGCCTGCCCAGAGCAAGGGACGGCTCGGTCGGATACCGGTCCTTGAGTCGTTCAGGTTTCGAGGCCCCGCGTCCGTCGGGGCCATCCACGCTCTTTTCAAGCACGGCAGAATCGTGGCGTGATCGGAAGCCGTGGCGGCTCGCCGTATTGTGTGGCCGCGCATGGTTGCGGCCGGGGAGTGAACCCTGCTAGATCGCCTCGACGAATTTTCACGTGTTTTCAAGGATTAGCTTGGGCTGCGGGCCACAATGCGGTCATCTCTGCTTCGCTGAGCGGCCTTATTTCTGCCCTATGCGCTCAGGCCCTCAGAATTGGGCCGCACCCCAACCACTGGACACCGCATGCTGGAAGTCAGGCACGACAACGAAGTCCATGTCGAGAAGGTCGAGCACCGGCCGGCCGACAGCATCGCTTTTGGCATCGAACGACTCGGCCTCCTCGCGGTCAAGGCGCCGATCTTCTCCTGCGTCGTCCTGCTCGTCCTCATCGTGGCGGCGGTGTTCGGCATCAAGCGCATCCAGATCGACGATTCGCTCAGCCAGCTGTTTCGCTCCGACAGCAAGGAATTCCACCAGTACGAGGAGGTGACGAAGAAGTTCCCGGCCGAGGAATTCGACGTCCTCGTCGTGGTCGAGGGCAAGACCCTGCTGGCCCGCCAGAACCTCGAGAAGCTTCGTGACTTCGTGACCGACCTGCAACTGGTCGAGGGTACCCGTGGCCTGGTGTCGCTGTTCTCGGCCCGTCAGGCGCCGGCGCCCGGCAAGCTGCCGGCCGCGCTGTTTCCGTCGGATCTGCCGGAGGGCGAGGCCTACGACAAGTTCATCGAAACGGTGAAGTCGAACGAGATCATCCGCGGCAAGCTGTTGTCGGAGGACGGTACGCTCGCCCTGATCGTGCTGTCGCTCGAGCCCAAGGTGGTGGCCTCGAACGATCTCGGGAAGGTGGTGGGCGACATCCGGAAGCTGATGGCGGAGGACCTCGGCGACACCGGCCTGAATGTCCAGCTTTCCGGCGTGCCGGTCATGCAGCTCGAGATCCGCAACGCGGTGGAACGTGACGGGCTGACCTACAACATTCTCGGCATTCTCGCCGGCTGCATCATCGCCATCATCTTCTTCCGCAAGGTCTCCTTCATGATCGCAGCGGCGTTTCCGCCGCTGATCGCGATCATGCTCGCGCTCGGCGCGCTCGGCTGGGCCAATTTCAATCTCAACATGTTCCTGAACGTGATGACGCCGCTCATCATGGTCATCAGCTTCTCCGATTCGATGCAGCTTACCTTCGCCGCCCGCGACCGCCTGATCGCGGGGCAGGACAAGGTGACGGCGTTCAAGAACGCCGTGCTGGTCGTCGGCCCGGCTTGCGTGCTGACCCACGCCACCGCCGGCATTTCCTTCATCGCCCTGCAGTTTTCCGACAGCGACCTGATCCGCAAGTTCGGCGAGGCGGGGCTCGCAGCCACCATCATCGCGCTGGTCGCGGTGCTGTCGCTGGTGCCGGTGTTCGGCGTGCTGCTGGTGCGCAACGAGAAGACATTCGCGGTCAAATTCCAGGGCGCCGACGCCGGCGTCCAGGCGCTGCGCAATTTCTGCTACTGGATCGCGGTGCGCATGGTCGGCCGTCCCGGCCTGTTCAGCCTGATCGCGGTGCTGTTCGTCGGCTCGCTCGCGGTGGTGTATTCGACCCTGGAGCCGCGCTATCGCCTCGCCGACCAGGTGCCGGACAAGCAGCAGGCGGTTGCAGCAAGCAACCGGCTCGATGCCAAGCTGACCGGCGCCAATCCGGTCAACGTGCTCATCCAGTTTCCGAAGGGCGCCTCGCTCTATGCGCCGGAGACGTTGCAGGCGATCGCCGACGTCCATGCCACCGTCGAAAAGACCGCTGGTGTCGGCAACGTCTGGTCGGTCGAGACGCTCCGGCGCTGGCTGGCCGAGAAGGCCGGCTCGTCGGATACGGCGACGTTGCAGGAATACGTCAATCTGATCCCCGAGCACCTCGTGCGCCGCTTCATCGACAAGGAGCAGGACGCCGTCGTGGTCGCCGGCCGTGTGCCGGATGTCGATTCCAGCCAGCTGCTGCCGGTGGTCGACAAGCTCGACCGCGAGCTCGATGCGGTGAGAAAGAAGCATCCCGGCTATGAAATCGCCGTTACCGGTCTCGCCGCCATCGCCGCGCGCAACTCCGCCGGCATGATCGAAAAGCTCAACCATGGGCTGACGATCGAGTTCGCGCTGGTGGCGATGTTCATCGGGCTGGCCTTCCGGTCCTGGGTCGTCATGCTCGCCTGCATCCTGCCCGGCATTTTCCCTGTCGTGATGTCGGGTACCGTGCTGTGGGCAATGGGGGAGGGGCTGCAATTTGCCAGCGTGGTGGCGCTCACGGTCTCTTTCGGCCTTGGCCTGTCGGCGACTATCCACTTCCTGAACCGGCTGCGGATGGAAAGCGCGCCCGGCGTCAGTGCCGCCGTCGCAGTGGAGCGCGCCACCGTGCTGGTCGGACCGGCGCTGATCCTCACCACCGTGGTGCTGGCCTGCGGCCTGGTCGTCACCGTGTTCTCGGATCTGCCGTCGCTGCGGCTGTTCGGTTGGCTCAGCGCGTTCTCGATGGTGGCGGCGTTGTTTGCCGACCTCTTCATCCTCCGCCCGACCGCGATGTTCCTGATCAACCTGTCGCAGAAGCTGAAGCGCAAGCCGCTTTAGCCCAGGCTATTGCGTAAACCAGGCCGTCATCACCCGTGAAAGCGGGTGATTCAGTACGCCGCGGCCTATCGGTTCAATCACGACAGCCTCTGGAAGACTGGGTCGCCCGGTCCCGTCTGCGCCTTCGGCTTCGACGCGGCTATGAGTTCAAGGGCGCGCCGGAGCTTTAGCGAAGGCGGCAAGCCGGGCGACGACAGCGGCGGGTCTCATTCGTATCCGAGGGTTGCGGAAGCACCGCAAAACAAAACGGCCCTGACATTGTCAGGGCCGTTTGCGCATTCGACTGCCCGTCAGCGCGCGACGCGCTCCGGTCCAAGGATCAGGTCTTCGACATCGTGATGTTGACGCCGCGGATCTCGCCCTTGGAGGAGATCTGCACGACCTGCTTGTTGCCGCTGGTCCTCAGGGTGATGCTGGCGGCGAAGCCGGCGGCCTGCACGAACACGTCGATCTGGCCGTTGCCGGCGGTGCCCTGCAATTCGCCGTTCACGTTGCGGCTGGATTCGCTCCAGTTGCCGGAGATGCGGTCGCCCTGGCTGGTGACGTCACTGGACAGGAGGAACTTGTAGCTGTCGCTGGCGCATTGCAGGCTCTGCTTCAGATTGGCGCCGGCCACCTTGTAGCTGGCCTTGCAGCGGATGCGCTCGGTGGTGCCGTCCGACAGCGCGACCGTGCCGTTGCCCGACCACGAGCCGTCGAAGCCGGCGAAGGGGCCCGACTGAGCCTGAACTGCGGTCGCCGCCACGAACAGTGCCGCTCCGAGACCGGCGGCCTTGATGACGTGCCCCGAGAAAGATGAGCCGAACAGTTTCATATCGAGTTTCCCATCCAAAATGACACCGCTGTGTCGGCGTATGCCGCCGCTTCGAACACTTGGTGTTCTCGCCGAAGGTTAGGTTCAAATGACGGCCGGTCGGGCGCTGCGACCGGATGCCATGATGCCCGCCGACGCCGTGCGACCGGTCGGCGCCGAATGGTCGTCCTCGCAAGACGGCTGCACGCAAGCCGCCTCGACGGCGCTGCATCTAACGGTCCGCGCGGCATGCTTGCAACAGCCAAATGCGAAAAACGTGTTCCGAGAATAACGCCCTAGTATCAACGCCTTGTTTGTGCCAAAGCTGTGATCTCCGAGCTTGATCCGCTCGGGATCATAGGGCGCAAATTTGGCCGCATTTGGCAGCGTACCTCCGGCGCTGGGGGGCTTGCGGTCCTTGCCAAACCAAACAGGTGTTTCCCGGGCAGCATCGGCGATCCGGGAGGTCTCCTCCGCTGTCAAAATGAAGGAACACGATGCGTAAGATTTTCCTGGCACTTTCCCTGCTGTCGTCGGTGTCCGTTTCCACCGGTGCGTTCGCGCAAGGCCGCGGCGGCACGCCCGAAGAGCAGGCGGCCTGCACGCGTGACGTTCAGAAGTTCTGCCGTGCCGTCATCGATCAGGGTGACTTCACCATTCTGGCGTGCCTCAAGGAGAACCGGCCCAAGATCAGCCCGGCCTGCGACCAGGTTCTGAAGACCCACAACCAGTAAGCGGTTGCCGTTCGGAACGGTTGTTTCCGAACTCCCTTGGTTAACGACCGCCGGCCCGCCCCTCAGGGGAGGCCGGCGGTTCGGTCCTATGGACTGCCCGACATCGATTGCATTGGTTTTGGCGGGATCTTCGCCTATATGGGGCGAGCAATCCGTTCGCATGAGCGAAGCGGCGGGCATTGTTTTCGGTAGCGCCCTTTCAACCTGATAGCTGTTTCGTCCATGACCACCGCGAGCGATTTGCGATCCGGCAAGACACACCGGGACGAGAACTTTCCGGTGGCGTCGTGGATCATCCGTCCCGAGCACCGGGCGCTGATCCTCGCCTTCTACAATTTCGTGCGCACCGCCGACGACATCGCCGACCATCCGAGCCTGCCGGGCGACGAGAAGCTGGGGCTGCTCGATCTGCTCGAAGCCGAGCTGACCGGGACCGGCGAGACCCAGGACGTCGCCGTCAGCCTGCGCCGGGCGCTCGCCGAGCGCGGCATGCCGCCCCGGCACGCGCTCGATCTGCTGGTTGCCTTCCGGATGGACGTGACCAAGCTGCGCTACGAGAACTGGGACGAGGTCATCCACTACTGCCGCTACTCGGCGATGCCGGTCGGACGCTTCATGCTCGACGTGCACGGCGAGTCCACCGCGACCTGGCCGGCCTCGGACGCGATCTGTGCGGGCCTGCAGATCAACAATCATTTGCAGGACTGCGGCAAGGACTACAAGGCGCTCAACCGCGTGTATCTGCCGCGCGATGCGCTGGCGGAAGCCGGCGCGACCGTCGAGATGCTCGGCGAGGCCAAGTCGCCGCCGCCTCTGCTGACCTGCCTGCAGAAGCTCGCGGTGCGCAACGCGGCGCTGCTCGATGAGGGCAGGGACCTCAACAGCGGCGTCAAGGATTTCCGCTTCGGACTGGAGATCGCCGTGATCCAGGCTTTCGCCGACCGCATCGTGGCGTTGCTGAAGGTGCGCGATCCGCTGAGCGAGCGCGTGCACCTGTCGCCCGTCGGCATGCTCGGTCTCACCTTCACGTCGGTCATGGGCGAGATCGGCCGCCGCGTGGCCGGGCGTCATCCCGTCACCAAATCGGCAGCCGGCGCATGACCCTCGAGGCAACCGCAGACAATATCGATCACGGCACGGCAGCCTCCGGCAGCTCGTTCTATGCCGCCATGCGCATCCTGCCGCGCGCCCAGCGCGACGCGATGTTCCAGGTCTACAGTTTCTGCCGCGAGGTCGACGACATCGCCGATTCCGACGGCCCGCGGCCCGAGCGGCTCGCGGCGCTGCAGAAATGGCGCGACGACATCGACGCGCTGTACCAGGGCAACCCGCCGCCGCGGCTGCGCGACTATGTCAGCTCGGTGAAGACCTTCGGGCTGAAGCGCGAGGACTTCCTCGCCATCATCGACGGCATGGAGATGGACGTGCCGCAGGAGATCCGCGCGCCCGATCTCGCGACGCTCGACCTCTACTGCGATCGCGTGGCGAGCGCGGTTGGCCGGCTCTCGGTGCGCATCTTCGGCATGCCCGAGGAGGACGGCATCCTGCTTGCCCATCATCTCGGCCGCGCGCTGCAACTCACCAACATCCTGCGCGACATCGACGAGGACGCGGCGATCGGCCGGCTGTACCTGCCGCGCGAGGCGCTGCTGTTCGCCGGCATCACCGGCGACGATCCGGCCAAGGTCACGCAGGAGCGCGCGCTGCCCAAGGTCTGCAACTCGGTTGCGGTCAGGGCCAAGACGCATTTCGAGAAGGCCGACGAGATCATGCGGCGAAATCGCCGGCGCGCCGTGCGGGCGCCGCGGATCATGTCAAAATACTATCGTGCCGTGTTCGACCTCTTGCTCGAGCGAGGCTTCGCGCTGCCGCGCGAGCCCGTCCGCGTGAGCAAGCTCACGAAGATCGGCATCATCCTTCGTTACGCAATCATCTGATGCAGAAGACAGCTCACATCATCGGCGCCGGCGTGTCCGGCCTTTCCGCCGGCGTGCGGCTCGCCAATGCGGGCTACATCGTCCATGTCCACGAGGCGACGCAGCAGCTCGGCGGCCGCTGCCGGTCCTATTACGACGCCGCGACCGACCTGGTGATCGACAACGGCAACCATTTGCTGCTGTCGGCCAATCATCACGTGCTGTCCTATGCCCGCGCGATCGGCTCGGAAGCGGGGCTGGTCGGGCCGGAGAAGGCGCAGTTCGCCTTCGTCGACATCCGGAGCGGCCAGCGCTGGCTGCTCGATCTCGGCAACGGCCGGCTGCCGCTGTGGGTGTTCGACGAGGGCCGCCGCGTGCCGGATACCAAGCTAGGCGACTATCTCGCGCTGTCGCCGCTGATCTGGGCCGGTACGTCCAGGACGATCGGCAGCACGATCCCCTGCAAGGGTACGCTGTATGACCGTCTGGTGCAGCCGCTGCTGCTTGCGGCGCTCAACTGCGATCCGCCGGAGGGGTCGGCGGGGCTGGCCGGCGCCATCGTTCGCGAGACCTTGCTCGCCGGCGGCCAGGCCTGCCGGCCGTTGATCGCGCGCGACGGCCTGTCGGGCGTGCTGATCGATCCGGCCGTGAAATTCCTGGAAGGCAAGGGCGGCAGCGTGCGGATCGGCCGCGAGCTGCGCGGCCTCGACGATGGGGGCGGTCGCGTCACCGGGCTCAGGTTCGGCGGCGATGAAACCGTCGCGCTCGGTCCGTCCGATGTCGTGGTGCTCGCCGTGCCGCCGCGGCCGGCGATGGCCCTGCTGCCGGGGCTCACGGGGCCGACGAAATATCGTGCCATCGTCAATGCCCATTTCCGCATCACGCCGCCGCGCGATGCACCAGCTCTTCTCGGGGTTGTCGGCGGCCTGGTCGAGTGGCTGTTCGCCTTCCCGCAGCGGCTCTCGGTCACCATCAGCAATGGCGATCGCCTCGTCGACGTGCCGCGCGAGGAGCTCGCCGCCGCGATCTGGGCCGACGTCTGCAAGGCCGCCGGGATCACGGCGGAGCTGCCGCCGTGGCAGATCGTGCGCGAGCGTCGCGCCACCTTCGAGGCGACGCCCGAGCAGAACGCGCTCCGACCGGGAGCGAAGACGGCGTTCGGCAATCTCGCTCTGGCGGGGGACTGGACCGATACCGGCCTGCCGGCAACAATCGAAGGCTCGGTGCGCTCCGGCGACCGCGCTGCGAATCTCCTGCTCGGGCACGGCTGACCGGCGCAGGGGCGGCCGGATCTGCCCGCGCCGTCATGCCGCTTGCCGTGAGTCTCACATTTTCGTGGCGTGGTTCTTGCTTAAAGTTCCACGCCCGGTGGCACCGGCGCAATCTGTTCCAGGACGGAACAGGGATCGGCGGGGCCAAATGGCAACACCGGGCAAAAAACGCATCAGGTGCCGGTGCAGTGCGGCGCAAACGGGGTTTCCTCGCGGATTTTTTCTGCGTAATCCTCGGTTTGTTAAGGCCTTTCCGCTCTGGCGCCGCCGTGGCTGAGGCTTTGGAACAAGAGACGGAGACGTCGGATCAGGCGACGTCCGAGAAGGTGTCAGGGGTCGGATTGTGAAGTTGGGGATGGGGGACGACACGTCCGCGGATCGCCCGATTGATTCGCGGCCGGTCTTGGTCGTGACGGGCTTGGTGCAGGAGGCCCGGATTGCTGCCGGGCCCGGCATGATGGTGATCTGCAGCTCGAGCGACCCCAGGCAGTTGCGCTCGCTGCTCACCGTGTTCGATCCGACCTCGATCCGCGGCGTCGTCAGCTTCGGCGTGGCCGGCGGTCTCGATCCGAGCCTCAAGGCCGGCGACATCGTCGTCGCCACCGAAGTGACCGCCGGCGATGCCCGCTGGCTGTCGGGCCTGTCGCTGCGCGAGGAGCACATCGCCCGCGCCGCCCTGAAGAAGCGCCGCGTCGTGCGCGGCGTGCTCGCCGGGGCCGAAGAGGTGGTGGTGGCCCAGGCCCGCAAGGCGGCGCTGCGCATGAAGACCGGCGCGGCCGCGGTCGACATGGAGAGCCACATCGCCGCCGCCTATGCCGCCGAGTACGGGCTGCCGTTCGCGGCGCTGCGGGTGATCTCCGATCCCGCCCATCGCACCCTCCCGTCGCTTGCCAAGGACGCCATCAAGCCCAACGGCGACATCGACCTGCCGATGATCCTGCGCGGCGTCGCCCGCAATCCGGCCGTGCTGCGCGGCCTGGTGTCGACGGGCATCGAGTTCAATCGCGCCCTGCGCTCGCTGCGCGGCGCCCGCGACCTGCTGCTGAGCGGCATGCTGGCGGCTGAGCATTTCCTCGAGACCGAGACGCTGGCCGCTGCCGAGGCGTGAGCCGTTTGCTCATCGCGGAGCGTAGCGTCCATCCCGATCCACAGATCAGTTCAATGAAAAAGGCCGCCGATCACTCGGCGGCCTTTTGATTGATCAGAGCCGTGAAGATCAGGCGGCCGTCGAGGCCTTCTGCTGCGCCTCGATCGCCTCGTCGTGACGGATCTCGGAGAGGCGCTTCTGCACCTCCGACGAGAACACGTACTGCGCCGGGCGCTGCTTGGAGAGGTCGATCTCCGGCGCCATCGGGCCTTCGGTCTTGATGCCGCGCAGCGACACGAACATCGCCTTGATCGGGTTGGTCAACGCCGCATTGGCGGCGGTCGCCTCGTAGCCGCAATGCGCCATGCAGTCGGCACACTTCTCGTACTTGCCGGTGCCGTAGGAGTCCCAGTCGGTGGTCTCCATCAGCTCCTTGAAGGTCTTGGTGTAGCCTTCGCCGAGCAGATAGCAGGGCTTCTGCCAGCCGAAGATGTTGCGCGCAGGCATGCCCCAGGGGGTGCACTCGAACTCCTGGTTGCCGGCCAGGAAGTCGAGGAACAGACCGGAATGCATGAAATTCCACTTCTTGCCCTTGCCGAGCTTGAAGACGTCGCGGAACAGCTGCTTGGTCTTGGTGCGGTTGAGGAAGTGCTCCTGGTCCGGCGCGCGCTCATAGGCATAGCCGGGCGACATGGTCACGCCGACGCCGAGCTCGGTCGTGAAGTCCAGGAACTTGGCGATCTCCTCGGCGGGATGGCCGTCGAACACCGTGGCGTTGACGTTGACGGTGAAGCCGCGCGCCTTGGCGGCCTTGATCGCGGAGACGGCGCGGTCGAACACGCCCTTCTGCGACACCGCCTTGTCGTGATGCTCGCGCAGGCCGTCGAGGTGCACCGAGAAGAACAAATATGGCGACGGCTCGAACAGGTCGAGCTTCTTCTCCAGCAGCAGCGCGTTGGTGCAGAGCGAGACGAACTTCTTGCGGGCGACCAGGCCGCGCACGATCTCGCCGATCTCCTTGTGGATCAGCGGCTCGCCGCCGGGGATCGCGACCATCGGCGCGCCGCACTCGTCGGCCGCGTCCCAGCACTCCTGCGCGCTCATGCGGCGGTTGAGGATCGCGTCGGGATAGTCGATCTTGCCGCAGCCGGCGCACGCCAGGTTGCAGCGGAACAGCGGCTCCAGCATCAGCACGAGCGGATAGCGTTTCCGGCCGAGAAGCTTCTGCTTCATCAGATAGGCCCCGATACGCAGTTCCTTATGGAAGGGGATTGCCATTACGTCTCTTCTTTCTGGACCAAACGAGGACCGATCAGCCCGCGACCAATTCGGCCGGCAGGCGGAATTCGATGTTTTCTTCCCGCCCCGGGACCACCGCGACCTCGACCGGTCCGATGCGCCGCAGGGCTTCGATGACGTCGTCGACGAGAACTTCGGGAGCCGAGGCGCCGGCGGTGATGCCGACGGCCTTGGCATCCTTCAGCCAAACCGGATCGAGCTCGCTGCCATCAGCGATCAGATAGCTTGCGACCCCGGCCTCGGTGCCGATCTCGCGCAGTCTGTTCGAGTTGGAGCTGTTGGCGGCGCCCACCACCAGGATGACGTCCACCAGCTTGCTTAAGTCCCTTACCGCAGATTGCCGGTTCTGTGTCGCATAGCAGATATCCCGGATATCGGGACCTTGAAGGTCTGTAAAGCGGGCTTGGAGGGCTAAAATGATGTCTCTTGTGTCGTCCACGCTGAGCGTAGTCTGGGTAATATAGGCCAGCGGGGTATCGACCGGCAGGGGCAGGGTGGCCACATCGGCCACGTTCTGCACCAGGTGGACCGGGCCGGGAACCTGGCCCATGGTTCCCTCGACTTCCGGGTGGCCGGCATGGCCGATAAGTACCAGGGTACGGCCTTTGGACATGTAGCGCTTGCCCTGGTTGTGGACCTTCGTCACCAGCGGGCAGGTGGCATTGAGCACCGGCAGCCCGCGGGCGGCCGCTTCCTCCTCCACCGTCCGGGCGACGCCGTGGGCGCTGAACACGGTGACGGCGCGCGGGGGGACCTCGGAGAGGTCCTCGACGAAGATGGCGCCCTTGGCCTTCAGGCTCTCGACCACGTGCTTGTTGTGGACGATCTCATGACGCACATAGACCGGCGGGCCATACTTCTCCAGCGCGCGCTCCACGATCTCGATCGCACGCACGACTCCAGCACAAAAACCGCGCGGCTGCGCGAGATACACCTGCATTGGACGTCCAGCCACGTTGCCTCACTTTCGACCTGGCACCTCTGTGCGTGCGACAGGGTTGCAATAATCGCACCAGCGAATGCCCAATGGCCCGCCACACGGATGGAAACGCAGGACTTTGTGTCAAAAATCGAGCGAAGAAGAAAGCCGGTCTGCAAGTGGCTCGCATGTGACACGTCGCACACAGCCCGCAATAGGTCACCGGTAATTTAGTAATTATAAATTAGATCAATCAATTGAGTTGGTTATGCTCTCACTCGTTCGTCACTTTACCGCCGAGAACAGCCGCTATATCAGCCGCCCCGACGGTTCCGTGCATCGTTCGACCTGATCCGCCGTCGACGGACCACCCTCGTCTTCAAGGTTGGGCCAGGCCGGGTCGGGGCGCCGCTCAGGATGTGTGCGTCCGGGGCTCGCCCTGATCGGGGAACTCCGCCATGAAGCGGACGTTTCCGCCCAGCTCTCTAAACATTAGAAAGTCACGAAGTGCTGACCACGTTTGTCGTCTCGATCGTCAAGGCCTGCACCCGGTTTGCCTGGCCGACATTGATTGCGGCCCTGCTGCTCTCCGTAGGTGCGGGCTTCTATACGGCGCGTCATTTCTCGATCAATACCGACATCAACAAGCTGATTTCGCCTGATCTCGACTGGCGCAAGCGCGACCAGCAATATGAGCAGGCCTTCGATCGCGATCGGATGATCCTGGCGGTGGTCGAAGCGGCGACGCCCGAGATGACAGGTGTGGCGGCCGATGCGCTCGCCAAGAAGCTCAAGGGCGACACCGCGAACTTCTCATCGGTCGAGTTGCTCGGCGGCGGCGAGTTCTTCGCCAGGAACGGCCTGCTGTTCCTGCCGACCGAGGAGGTCAAGCAGCTCACGGACCAGTTCGCGGCGGCAGCGCCGCTCGTCGAGATCATGGCCGGGGACCCCTCGATCCGCGGCCTGACCGGTGCGCTGGAGACCGGCCTTGCCGGCGTCAAGCGCGGCCAGGTCAAGCTCGACAATGCCGCACGGCCGTTCGACTACATCTCCCAGACGGTGGAGACCGTGCTCGACAAGGGCGATGCGACCTTTTCCTGGCGCCAGCTGATCTCCGACAAGCCGCTCGAAGACAGCGACAAGCGCGCCTTCATCCAGTTCAAGCCGATCCTCGACTACCAGGCCCTGGAGCCCGGCAAGGCCGCCACCGATGCGATCCGGCAGGCCGCGGCCGAGCTCGATTTCCCCAACCGCTTTCACGCGCGCGTGCGGCTGACCGGTCCGGTGCCGATCGCCAACGAGGAATACGCCACCGTGCAGGAGGGCGCCGTCGTCAACGGCATCGGCACCGTGGTCGTCGTGCTGATCATCCTGTGGCTGGCGCTGCATTCGGCCAAGATCATCTCGGCCGTGTTCATCAACCTGTTCATCGGCCTCGCCCTCACCACGGCCGTCGGCCTGATGATGGTCGGCTCGCTCAATCTGCTGTCGGTTGCGTTCGCCGTGCTGTTCATCGGCCTGGGCGTCGATTTCGGCATCCAGTTCAGCGTGCGCTACCGCTCCGAGCGATTCAAGAACGACAATCTGCCGGAGGCGCTGGCGGAAGCCGCGCGCCGCTCCGCGGTGCCGCTGTCGCTCGCGGCGATGGCAACGGCTGCCGGCTTCCTGTGCTTCCTGCCGACCGACTACAAGGGCATCTCCGAGCTCGGCGCCATCGCCGGCGCCGGCATGATCATCGCGTTCCTGTCGTCGATCACGGTGCTGCCGGCGCTGCTGAGGATTCTCAATCCGCCTGGCGAGAAGGAGCCGGTCGGCTATGCCTTCCTGGCGCCGGTCGATCATTTCCTGGAGAAGCACCGCGTGCCGATCATCGTCGGCACGCTCGGTCTGGTCGTCGCCGGCCTGCCGCTGCTCTACTACATGAAGTTCGACTTCAACCCGATGAACCTGCGCAATCCGCGCGCCGAGTCGATCGCGACCTATCTCGACCTGCGAAAGGATCCGAACACGGGCGCCAACGCGATCGACGTGCTGACGCGCTCCGAGACCGAGGCCAAGGCGATCGAGGCCAAGCTCGAGAAGCTCCCCGAAGTGGCGCGCGTGATGTCGCTCGACAGCTTCGTTCCCGAGGACCAGCCGGCCAAGCTGAAGCTGATCGCGCAGGGCGCGAAGGTGCTGGGGCCTGCGCTCAATCCGGATCAGGTCGATGCGGCGCCGAGCGACAAGGAGAATGTCGACGCCCTGAACTCGACCGTCGACAATCTCCGGCGCACCGCGGGCGAGAGCAGTGGGCCGGGCGCGGTCGCGTCGCGGCGGCTCGCAGACGCGCTTGCCAGGCTCGCGGGCGCGAGCGAGGCGGTTCGCAACAAGGCACAGGCGGTGTTCGTCGAGCCGTGGAAGATCACGCTGACGCAGCTCAGCGCCACCCTGCAGGCGCAGCCGGTCAGCCTCGCGAACCTGCCGCCGGAACTGGTGTCGCAGTGGAAGAGCAAGGACGGACTGATTCGGGTCGAGGCCCAGCCCAAGGGCGATCCGAACGACAACGACAATCTCAGGCGATTCGCCAACGCCGTCCTGACGGCCGAGCCCAACGCGATCGGCGGGCCGGTCTCGATCCTGAAGTCCGGTGACACGATCGTTAAGGCATTCATCCACGCCGGCATCTACTCGCTGGTCGTGATCAGCCTGCTGCTGTGGGTGACCTTGAAGCGCTTCACCGACGTGCTGATGACGATCGTGCCGCTGCTGGTCGCAGGCGCCGTGACGTTGGAGATCTGCGTGCTGATCAAGCTGCCGCTGAACTTCGCCAACATCGTCGCTCTGCCGCTCCTGCTTGGCATTGGCGTCGCGTTCAAGATCTACTACGTGGTGGCGTGGCGCGGCGGCCGCACCAATTTGCTCCAGACCAGCCTGACCCGGGCGATCTTCTTCAGCGCACTGACGACGGCGACCGCATTCGGCAGCCTGTGGCTGTCGAGCCATCCCGGCACGTCCAGCATGGGCAAGCTGCTGGCGCTGTCGCTGGTCACCACGCTCGCCGCCGTGCTGCTGTTCCAGCCGGCCCTGATGGGCAAGCCTCGCGAGGTCAAGGAGCAAGAGGGCTCTTGATCACCGAATAGAAAAAGCGGCCGATCTCTCGGCCGCTTTTTTGTTCGGGTGACGGACGCCAACTAGCGGGCGCGCGCAATATCGGGCAGCAGGCAGATATCGCCGACCTGGTCCGCGGGCTTGTGTCCCGGCTTGGCCGATGCGGTTGCGCCACTGCCGACGCCGGTCGTGGTCTTGGCCGCCGGGGCAGGGGCCGGCGCGATTGGTTTCTGTGTACCTTTGGCCATGCTGTTTACGGGGCTCGACGGGATCGGCGGAGCAACCCGCGTCCAGGTCTCGCCGCCGCACAGGAAGCCGAGCACGCAGCCCTTGATCTCCAGGTGATCGGGGTCGACCGGCGTGATGGTGGAGCTGTAGAGCTGCCCATCCTTGGCGTTGTAGACTTGGCCTTCCCACGCGTCTGCGCCGGGCTTCTTCTTCATGTCGATCAGGATCGGCATGCCGAGCGTCGGCCGGCTCTGGCGGGCCGGATCGGGGTTGTTGCTGTCGCGTCCGCCCGGGGTCTTCTCCCAGGCCACGACGCCCCACATGCTGCCATTACATTGTGCGACTCGGATGTTAGCGACGCCGTCGGCGACCCGCCAGTCGCCGGTGGGGTCGGCCGCGAGCGCGGAAGAAATTCCTGCTGCGAACACGACTGCGGAGTATGCTAGTGTCGTCGACATGAGATATCTAAGGCGATGCAACATTGGCAGAAACCCGTGCTTGCTTTGATGGTGCGAATGAGGGCAAAACGCCGCATTGCGCGTTTTCAGTTGACGTCACGTCCATCAACCGAAGTATGTAGCCGATGCTAAAACCCAATCTAGACGTTTCCGAGATGTTTGTGGAGCGCCAAGCGCAGCGCAGCACGATGCACTCTCGGCATCTGAACGAGCAGCTTGTCCGCGTTCTAAAGACGATTGGATATGATGTTGGGTTCCAGAAGGGACAAGGGCAATATCTCTACGATCGTGATGGCGCCCGTTATCTTGACCTGCTCAGCGGTTTTGGCGTCTTTGCAATCGGCCGCAATCATCCGACGCTGCGCGCCGCGCTGAAAAGCGTCCTCGACACCGATCTGCCGAATCTCGTTCAGCTCGACGTCTCGACCTTGGCGGGCGTTCTTGCCGAGCGGCTGCTGGAATATGTCCCGTATCTGGACAAGGTGTTCTTCGCCAATTCCGGCGCCGAGACGGTGGAAGCCGCGATCAAATTCGCGCGTGGCGCGACCGGCCGGCCCGGCATCGTCTATTGCGGGCACTCCTATCACGGTCTCACCTACGGCGCGTTGTCGCTGACCGATGATTCGAACTTCCGCAACGGCTTCGAGCCGCTGCTGCCGGGCTGCACGGCGATCCCCTTCAACGATCTGGCCGCGCTCGAGCAGGCGCTGTCGTCGCGCGAGATCGCAGCGTTCATCGTCGAGCCGATCCAGGGCAAGGGCGTCAACATGCCCTCCGACGAGTTCCTGCCCGGCGCCGCGGCGCTCTGCAAGAAATACGGCACCATCTTCATCGCCGACGAGATCCAGACCGGCATGGGCCGCACCGGCCGGTTCCTTGCGGTGGAACATTGGAACGTCGAACCCGACATGGTGCTGCTGTCGAAGGCGCTGTCCGGCGGCCATGTCCCGGTCGGCGCGCTGCTGACGCGCAAGCAGATCTTCGACAAGATCTTCAACCGCATGGACCGCGCCGTGGTGCACGGCTCGACCTTCGCCAAGAACGACCTCGCGATGGCCGCCGGCATTGCCACGCTCGAGGTGATGAAGGCCGAGAAGCTGGTGGAGGCCGCAGCCAAGCGCGGCGCCGAGCTGCGGCTGGCGCTGACGCGGATGGTGCCGGGCTACGAGCTGCTCAAGGAAGTGCGCGGCAAGGGACTGATGATCGGCGTCGAGTTCGGTCCGCCGAAATCGCTGCGCCTCAAGGCGTCGTGGACCATGCTGGAGAGCGCCAACAAGGGCCTGTTCTGCCAGCTCATCACGGTGCCGCTGTTCAAGGATCACAAGATCCTGACCCAGGTCGCCGGCCACGGCTTGCACACGATCAAGCTGCTGCCGCCGCTGACCATCACCGAAGAGGACTGCGCCTGGATCGAGCGCGCCTTCGACGACGTCATCGCGCAGAGCCACAAGGTCCCCGGCGCGATCTGGTCGCTCGGCAAGACCCTCGTCGACAACGCGATCCGCAAGTCGGCGTGATGTTCGCATTGGGTGGGCAAAGGCGCGTGGCGCCGTGCCCACCGTTTCAGTTCGTCTCCGGACAGACCGTGGGCACGCTTCGCTCGCAATGACTGAAGCGCAAGAGCGCTTCACCCCTCCTTGTTCGCACCCATCGCGCGCTCGAACCGCTCGCCGAACTCGTTGAGTTCGTCGGCGCCGATATCGCTGACCGCCCAATAGCTCAGGCCGCGGTCGCGCCAAGAGCGGATGTTGAAGCCCTGGATCGTGTCCATCCGTGCGGCGCGGCGCTCGGTGGACGAGGTCTGCGCCACGAACAGATTGATCACGTGCTGGCGGCGGCGATAGACCACCGCGCCGATCGCGCGTGCGTCGACGTAATCGAGCCGCCCGCCGATGAGGGTGAAGCCCTGCGCGGTCAGGTCGATCACCGGCGGCGCGACGTCGAGCTTGCCGTTGAACCAGGGCTTGACGGTGTGCTGGTCGGTCGAGATGACGTCGGTGAGGTGGCCGGCCTGTAGCGAGCGCAGATGCGCCGAGACGATCTCGGCCTCGATCCGCTGCTGGTCGTCATTGCGCAGCACGATGGCGACGAGGCCGGCGGCCGCCAGCGCCGACACCGCCG
This sequence comes from Bradyrhizobium sp. SZCCHNR1017, assembly GCF_032381375.1. Taxonomy (NCBI): domain Bacteria; kingdom Pseudomonadati; phylum Pseudomonadota; class Alphaproteobacteria; order Hyphomicrobiales; family Nitrobacteraceae; genus Bradyrhizobium; species Bradyrhizobium sp. SZCCHNR1017. Next base: position 98,076 of record NZ_JAUHIR010000002.1, read on the forward strand.
AGCCCAGGGCGAAGCCTCGCAGCAGCGTGCGTCGGCTCGGCGGCGCGGCTAGCGGCGTCACGGCAGACGGCTGAGCCGCGGGCAGAGCGGCCTCGATGCGCTGGCGCAACGCAGATGGCGCCTTGAACGTGAGCTCGGCGCCGGCGAGCGCCTGCTTCATCTGTCTGATCGCAGCAAGCTCCGCGGCGCAGCGCGGACAGGTCGCAACATGGGCTTCGACCTCACGAGCGTGGCCGGCATCGAGCTCGCCATCGGCCAGCGCGTGGATCAGGATCTCGGCTTCATCGCAGGTCATGGCTTAAGGCTCCTCCTGCGCGAGCCAGGCGGCGCGCAGCATCGCGCGGGCGCGGGCAAGACGCGACATCACGGTGCCGACCGGCACGCCGGCGGCCTCCGCGATCTCGCGATAGGACAGATTGTTGACCTCGCGCATGACGAACGTCTCGCGAAACGGCTCGGCCAGCGTGTCGATCAGCCGGCGGATCGCCGAGGCATCACGTTCCCGCAACACGGCGCCTTCCGGCGTCTCGGCGCTCTCCTGCCACAGCGGGGGCTGCTCGGCCGCTTCCGGCGCGTCATCGAGCGCCTTGACCGGCGCGCCGGCCCGGCGCGCGAATTCGGCGTGGCAGACATTGCGCAGGATCGCGAACAGCCACGGTTTCATCGCCGGGCCGCGATAGGTGTCGAAATGCTTCAGCGCGCGCAGGTAGCATTCCTGCACCGCGTCTTCCGCATCGGCGGCGTTGCGCAGCAGATAGCGCGCCAGCGTGTAGACATCGTCGAGATAGGGCAGCGCCGCCTCGCGGAAGCGTCGCGCCTTCTCGGGATCGTCACTGGCTGTCGTCACCGGCGAGGTCTCCGGCCCGGTTCGCGGTCGCACGGCGCGGCCGGCGGTACGCCGCCGACCGGCCCATCCGACGATGCTCATGCCCTGGTTCGCGATGCTACTCAACCTTGACCAGCCCCGTCATGTGCGGATGCAGCGAACAGAAATATTTGTAGTCGCCGGCGGCTGCGAACGTGAAGGAGAAGCTGTCGTCGGTGTCGAGCGTTTTCGATCGGTATTTCCCGGCCGACACCACCGTGTGCGGAATGTCGTCGTGGTTGGTCCAGGTGACGGTGTCGCCGACCTTCACCGTCACTTCGGTCGGGGTGAAGGTGAAATTGTCGATCGTGACCTTGATGGTCTCGGCGCGCAGCGGCGTGGCGCAAACAAGCAGTACGGCGGCCAAGCCGGCACCGCGAAGAACAGGCTGGATCATCGCGTTTTCGTCCCTCAGCCCGCAAGCGGCGTGTCGATGATCGCGAGCCGCTCGGCCCCGACCTTGAAGTCGATGCTGGCAATGCCGAGCAGGCTGCGCAGCCTGGCGTCCTCGACCTTCATCGGGCCGGGCGAGGGCGCCGTGCCCGGCGCCGGCTGCGGAAAGGCGGTCGAGCGCGCGGTATGGAAGGTGACGTTGCCTTCGACCTTCTGCATCACCTGATGGATATGGCCGTTCAGCACCGTCACCGAGCCGAAGCCCTTCAGGCTGTCGAGCGCGCGCCCGCCATCCTCGGTCCCCCAGCCCCATTGCGGATACACCGTCCACAGCGGGATGTGCGCGAACACAACGATCGGCGTCGATTTCGAGCGGCCCTTGAGATCCTGCTCGAGCCAGGCAAGCTGCTCGGCGCCGAGATTGCCGAGCCCGCCGGCCTTGAGATCGACCACGTTGACGAGCCCGACGAAGTGCACGCCATTGGCATCGAACGAATACCAGCCGGCACCGCGCGTGCCCTTGCCGTAGCGCTCCTTGTAGAGCTTGACGTCCTCGTCGAGGAAGTCGTGCTCGCCCGGCACGTAGTGCACGTCGAGCCTGGACTGCGAGATGATGCGGTCGGCATCGTCGAACTCGGCTGCCTTCGACAGATGCGAGATGTCGCCGGTATGGATCATGAAGGCCGGCTTCACCGGCATCGCCTTGATGCGGTTGACGGCCTCCTCGAGCGTGCCGGTCGCGTTGGGATTGGCCGGCTTGTCGAAGCCGACATGGCTGTCGCTGATCTGCAGGAAGGTCAGGCCGGAGGCGGGCTGCTCGGCCGCCCGCGCCGCGTCGACCAGGCCGAGCGAACGTGGCACGCCGCCCGACAGCGTCCAGAGCACGCCCGTGCCCGCCCATGTCATGCACTCCAGCACCTTGCGGCGGCTGACGCCGTTCTCGTCATGATCACCAAGGCTCATCGTCATCTCCCGTTGCCCGTCATCGGGCTTGCGGGTGAGAAGAGCGGTCGCGGCCCGGTTTTATTCCCGGCTTCTCGCGATCGAAACGCGATGACGTGTTCGTGATCATGGCGGCAATGGCCGACGGCTCACCTGGTCACGCAGGATGTCGGCGCAGGGCCGGGCGAATGATATGAGCGGCGCGCGCCGCCGAGGGGCGGCTGATGGACTGGATGCGACGTCGATGCATGAGCGCGTGACCCCGACCCTGCAACGAACCGAGACGTCGCGCGATCGGATCGTGCCGCTCGACCGCGCCAGGACCTTCATCACGCTCTCGGTCGTGCTCTATCACTCCGCTATCAACTACACCGATTTCGGCCAGGGCGGCGACCGCATGCACTGGCTCGGCTTCGATCTCGTCGCGCTGTTCAACGACAGCTACTTCATGTCGTGCATGTTCTTCATCTCCGGCCTGTTCGTGCCGACAAGCCTGGCGGGCAGGGGCGCGTCGGACTATGTCGGGCGCCGTGCGCTGCGGCTCGGCGTGCCCTATATGGTGTCGATCTTCGTGATCATGCCGATCGCCTACTACCGCTACTACGTGGCGGAGGATCAGTTCAGCGCGGTGTGGTGGCGGATGATCAGAGAGGGGCCGTGGCCGTCCGGCTCGGCCTGGTTTCTCGGCGTACTGCTGGGGTTTGATATGCTGGCTGCGTTCGTCTGGGTCCTGGCACCGCAGGCGGTCGGCGCACTCGGGCGTTGGGCCGGAATGGTGCTGCACTATCCGCTCACTGGCTTCCTGATCTTCCTCGTGATCGCCAACCTGGTCTATCTGCCGCCGCATCTCGGCTTCGGTGACGGATTCTGGTTCATGCCCGGACATTTTCCGCTGCCGCTGCAGGCGAGCCGGGTGCTGCTCTATCCGGCCTTCTTCGTCGGCGGCGTCGCGATCGGCGCAGCCGGGCTGCGGACGGGGCCGTTCGCAGCCGACGGCGCGCTGGTGCGGCGCTGGTGGACCTGGTTCGGTCTTTCCTACGGCTGCTATGGCGCGATCCTGTTGCTGGCCTACGCGCATCACAACTGGATCGCCGATTTCGATTCCCCGCCACCGTGGTGGCGCGCGGCCTATGGCATGGCGGTGGCGAGCTTCTGCGCCGCGATGGCGTTCGGCGTGCCGACCTTCTTCCTGCGCTGGGCGAAGGCGCCGCTGACGCTGATGGATCGCCTGCAGCCGTCGGCCTACGGCATCTACCTGCTGCACTTCCTGCCGCTGCTGTGGCTGCAATATCTGGTCTACGACCCGGCGTGGCCGGCGGGAGTGAAGTTCGCGATCGTGCTGATCGGCACGCTGTCGGTGAGCTGGCTCGCAGCAGCACTGTTGCGCCGGGTTCCGCTGGTGGCGCGGATCATTTGAAGCTGAACCTCTCTGACGTCAAAGGCCACCGTTCATTGATGGTGTCATTGCGAGCGAAGCCGACGAAGCAATCCAGAGTGGGGACGAGGCTCTGGATTGCTTCGGTTCGCCGCTTCGCTCCCAATGACGGCAGCGGTGGTTGCTGGACGTGAGCGCCTAGCGCCCATCCTCCAAGATCATCGACGCCGCCTTCTCCGCGATCATCGCCGTCGGCGTGTTGGTGTTGCCTGACGTGATGGTCGGCATGATCGAGGCATCGGCGACGCGCAGCCGTTCGATGCCGCGAAAGCGCAGCCGCTCGTCGACCACGGCCATCGGATCATCAGGGGAGCCCATCTTCGCCGTGCCGACCGGATGAAAGATCGTCGTGCCGATGTCACCGGCGGCCTTGGCCAGCGCCGCGTCGTCATCGCCGACGGATGGGCCGGGCAGATATTCCTCCGGCCTGTAGGCGGCGAGCGCATTCTGCTTCATCAGCCGGCGGGTGACGCGGATGGCGTCGGCCGCCACCTGGCGGTCGTCCTCGGTCGCCAGGTAGTTCGGCGCGATCGATGGCGCCTCGTCTATCCCCGCCGACCTGATCCGGACCGTGCCGCGCGAGGTCGGACGCAGGTTGCAGGCGCTGACCGTGATCGCGGGAAAGCGATGCAGGGGATCGCCGAACTTGTCGAGCGACAGCGGCTGCACGTGGAACTGGATGTTGGCGCGGTCGCGCGTCGCATCCGAGCGCGTGAAGATGCCGAGCTGCGACGGGGCCATGGTCAGCGGCCCGCGGCGCCGGAACGCGTAGTCGAGCCCCATCAGGCCGCGCCGCACCAGCGAGTAGTACGTCTCGTTCAGCGTCTTCACGCCCGTGACCTTGTAGATCGCGCGCTGCTGCAGATGGTCCTGCAGGTTGCGTCCCACGCCCGGTCTGTCGAGGACGACATCGATGCCGAGCTCGCCGAGCCAGTCGGCCGGGCCGATGCCCGAGCGCTGCAACACCTGCACCGAGCCGATCGAGCCGGCGCTGAGGATCACCTCGCCCCTGCTGCGCGCCTCGATGGTCTCGCCGTTCTGCCGGTAGCGCACGCCGACGGCGCGGCCGTTCTCGACGATCAGGCGGTCGACGAGGACGTTGGTTTCGAGCCGCAGGTTCGGCCGGTTCAGCGCCGGCTTGAGGAAGCCCCGCGCGGAAGACCAGCGCCGGCCGCGCTTCTGGTTGACGTGGAAATAGCTGATGCCTTCATTGTCGCCGGTATTGAAGTCGGGGATGCGGCGGAGGCCCATCTGCTCGGCGGCATCGCCGACCGCGTCCAGCACCGCCCAGGACAGCCGGGGCGCCTCGATGCGCCAGCCGCCGCCGGTGCCGTGATGCTCGCTCTCGCCGAGAAAATGATCCTCCAGCCGTTTGAACACCGGGAGCACGTCGGCATAGCTCCAACCGGCGAGACCGAGCTGGCGCCAATGGTCGTAGTCAGCGGCCTGGCCGCGCATCGAGATCATGGCGTTGATCGCCGAGCAGCCGCCGATCACCTTGCCGCGGGGGTAGGCCAGCGAGCGGCCGTTCAGCCCCGGCTCGGCCTCGGTGCGAAACATCCAGTCCGAGCGCGGATTGCCGATCGCGAAGAGGTAGCCGACCGGAATATGGAACCAGATCCAGTTGTCATTGCCGCCGGCCTCGAGAATCAGGACGCGGCGCTTCGGATCGGCCGACAGCCGGTTGGCGAGGATGCAGCCGGCGGTGCCGGCGCCCACCACGATATAGTCGTAATCCCCCTCGAGCTGTCTCGGCATCGGCATTCCCTTCCCATCGTTGCCAGCTTTTAGTCAGCTCAGACGGGGCCGGACAAGCGCCACGTTCATGGCTGGTTGACCGAGCCATGAGACGGGCGCAGCCCTTATCTTGGGCGGTGCGGCTTTTGCATGCTAAACAGGCGCAAAGTCCCACCGGAGTTACGAGATTCCCCATGCCCATCGTCAACCGCGTCGCCGATCTGCAGCCCGATATCCAGGCCTGGAGGCGGGATATCCATTCGCATCCGGAGCTGCTCTACGACGTGCACCGGACGGCGGCCTTCGTCACCGAGCGGCTGCGCGAGTTCGGCTGCGATGAGGTCGTGACGGGCCTCGGCAAGACCGGCGTGGTCGGCGTCATCAAGGGCCGCAAGCCCGGCCACGGCGAGGTGAAGGTGCTCGGACTGCGCGCCGACATGGACGCGCTGCCGATCGAGGAGGCGACCGGGCTGCCCTATGCCTCGAAGACCCCGGGCATGATGCATGCCTGCGGCCACGACGGTCACACCGCGATGCTGCTCGGCGCCGCGCGCTATCTCGCCGAGACCCGCAACTTCGCCGGCGAGGTCGCGGTGATCTTCCAGCCCGCCGAGGAGGGCGGCGGCGGTGCGGACGCGATGATCAAGGACGGGCTGATCGACCGTTTCAAGATCGACCAGGTTTACGGAATGCACAACGGGCCCGGCCTGCCGGTCGGCGCGTTTGCCATTCGCCAGGGGCCGCTGATGGCATCGACCGATGCGGTCGACATCACGATCGAGGGCCATGGCGGTCATGCCGCCAAGCCGCACAATTGCATCGACTCCCTTCTGGTCGGCGCCCAGCTTGTCACCGCGCTGCAGCAGATCGTGTCGCGCAGCGTCGACCCGCTGGAGGCCGCGGTGCTGTCGATCTGCGAGTTCCACGCCGGCAATGCCCGCAATGTGATTCCGCAGAGCGCGGTGCTGCGCGGCACCGTGCGGACGCTGACGCCGAAGGTGCGTGAGCTGATGGAGAAGCGCGTGCGCGAGGTCGTGACCGGCGTCGCCCAGATGACCGGCGCCAAGATCGACCTGAACTATGCACGCGGCTATCCTGTCGTCATCAATCACGCCGAGCAGACCGAGATCGCGATCCGCGCCGCCAAGGAGGTCGCGGGCGACGCCAATGTGCACGAGATGCCGCCGATGATGGGCGGCGAGGACTTCGCCTACATGCTCGAGGCGCGCCCCGGCGCCTTCATCTTCGTCGGCAATGGCGACAGCGCCGGCCTGCATCACCCCGCCTACAACTTCAATGACGAGGCGATCGTCTACGGCACCTCGTTCTTCATCAAGGTGGTGGAGAATACGCTGGCGGCGTGAGGCTCGCGGCCGCGTGCAGCGGCACCGCCGCGATCAGGCACGAAAGTGGACTGGCAGGGCCCGTGCGATGAGCGCGGGCCTTTTGCTTTCCATATGCACGTCGAGCTTCATGAGCTACGCGAGAATGTGCGCTGCCGCGGAATGAGGTGCGACAATATGCCTGGCGGGTGACATCCGAGAGCGCAAGACGTCATCACGCGTGGTCACTGCCGGCCTGAGACGACCGCAGTGCGTCGCTCATTCGAGCAATCAACAGGTGTATCTGACAAACTACTCTATTGTTAAAGAACTAGCTTCATGTTAGTTTTTTTCTGGCTTCGACGACTGGCGAATTGGGACAGCCTGAGCGAAGTGCTTAGCACAGCTACATTGCTTCAGGTTCTGTGAGTTCAGGGCGCGAGATCACAGAGCTTGTACCGGGACGTTGCTATTTCCTTTCTGAACGATGGCGGTTCTCAACCGACTGGGAGTATAGGAATGGCTGATCGCGATCCGGCGGAAATGCGCAAGAAGGTCGATCTGGCGCTGAAATCCGTAGTCGACTCAGAGATCGCACGCGCGTCTCTGAAGATCGACATCATGGCAGAAGGCGTTCCATTCTCGCGTGGAGCGATCTTCAGCAAGACCAATCCATTCTCGCGCGGCATCGTCTTCAGCCGCCTTGCGGCGATGGAGCGTCCGGACGAGATGGAACGTGAAATCGCCAACGATCCCGCGGTGTTGGGGGCTCTTGCGGAGCGTCTCACGCAGGTACGGGCGGTGAAGGACCTCAAGGGTCAATTTAGCGTGCCGCAGGCGGGGGGCGCGCCGAAATCGGTCAGGTGAATGGATCGATCGTTCGGCTCAGACGGAGCGAAGCGGGCCTGCGATGTCGGATCTTTCCGACGTGACGTGTCGTGGGCCCGCCCGCGACTCGCTGGTGCGGATGACGGGCAATGGTCGCCGTCATCAGCGTGACCTTTCCTGATAGCTGCTCTTGATTCCGGCATCGGTTGCGGTCCTGTCTGACGGCGGGACAGCTTGCGGCCGGCTTCGTTGGCGTATTTCCGGAGGCATGCTCGATCATGAGTGACGCGTGGACCTGGCGACCGTCGAAATCTGCCTGGCATGAAAAATTCAACGACAGGATCCTGAGATGGCAGCCGGAGGATCGCCTCGGCCTCGACTGCGAGCCGCTCAAGGCGTCGCTCATCGAAGCCAACGCGCGTGAAGCGGACTGGCTTCGTCATCCCTGCATGAACTCCATCACCTATGAAGGGCATGACAAGAGCCCGCAGCGTGATCTGCAGGTGGCGATCTGGACGGCGGCGAATGCGCCGACCGCATCCACCTCGCTGACGACGCCGGAGCCGCTGACCTTGTGGTCGCCGGTCGGAGGCTACCGGATCGAGGCCGGCAGCTATGACCTGAACGAGCTCGCTGGGCTGCTCCCGATGAAGGAATGGCCCTACGACATATCGGTCGACGTGGGGTGCCACTCCCTCGGATTTCCGATTCCCGACACCTGGGCCGAGCACACCGATCTCTCGGCCGACGAGCAGGCCCGGATGACGCGCGAGGTGACGAACGCGCTCGAGATCCTCGTGACCGCCGCGAAGAAGTTTCCCGAGTGCGTGAATTGGGTGTCCGATGTGACGCGGGTCCTGATCCCCCTGCGCAGCAGCGAGCGATCCTATTTCCGCAGCGGGTCGCAAGCCGATGTGCCCGGGATGGTTTACGCCGACCTGTTCGGCGGCCTGATGCAGGTGATGGAGGCCATCGTCCACGAATCCGCGCATCTGCATCTGTTCATGGCGGAGGCGTCGGGACCCCTGGTGGATCCGCAGCACCAGGGGCGCTACGCATCGCCGTTGCGGCCGGAGCCGCGGCCCTTGCGCGGGATCCTGCTGGCCTTTCACGCCATCGCCTATATCTGCGCCTTCTATCGTGAGGCCGAGAAGCAAGGGTTCGGCGGATCAGCCGAGTATCAGGCCGAGCTTGCCAATATGCTGACCAAGCTCAAGGAGGCGCAGGTCGTACTGGACGGTGCCCGGCCGTTCCTGACCGAGGACGGCCGCATCTTCGTCGATCGCACCGCCGAGATTGCGTACCAATGAACGACGGTCCCCATCTTCACTTCGTGTTCAAGGTCGCGTCGCGCTGCAATCTGAACTGCTCCTATTGCTACGTCTACAACAAGGGCGACAGCACGTGGAGAGAGCGGCCCGCGATCATGGATGATGAGGTCGTCGAGATCGCGATCGACCGCATCCGCCGCCATTGCCAGGCAACGGGTCAGAGCTATCTGACGATCACCTTTCATGGCGGCGAGCCGTGCCTGGTCAAGCAGGAGCGGTTCAGCTCATGGTGCCGGAAGATCAAGGAGGGGCTGTCGGGCGTCGCGCGGGTGCAGCTCTGCATGCAGACCAACGGCACGCTGCTCGACGACGGCTGGGCCGAGATCATCAAGAGGTTCGACATCGATCTCGGGATCAGCATCGACGGAACCCCCGAGGTGCATGATGCCTTGCGCGTCGATCATGCCGGGCGTGGCTCCTATCGCGATGTCGAGCAGGGCCTTGCCGTGCTGCGCCGCGCCGGGATTCCGCTGCGCTTCCTGTCGGTGATCCAGCTCGGGGCGAGCGGTGCCGCGGTGCATCGCCATCTGACGAGCCTGGGCCCGGCCTCCATCGACTATCTGCTGCCGGATTTCACCCACGACACCATCGCGGCGGTTCGCGACCGGTATGGACCGACACCCTGTGCCGATTTCCTGATCCCGATCTTCGAGGATTGGTGGCGGGACGGCACGCTGGATCTCCGGATCAAGATCTTCTGGAACATCGCTTGGCTGGTCCAGGGCGGGGAGAGCCGCATCGACATGCTCGGCAACCAGCCGCTGACCTTCCTGTTCGTCAACACCGATGGCGAGATCGAAGGGCTGGATGTGCTGCGGGTCTGCTACGACGGCGCCGCGCGCACCGGCCTGAATGTGCGGACGTCCGACTTCATGGACGTCCGGCACGCCGGCGAATTCCATCGTGCGGCGGTGTTCGAGGGCATGCCGCTGCCCGACGGCTGTCGCGCGTGCCGCGAGCGCGACACGTGTGCCGGCGGCTATCTTCCGCATCGCTATGCATCGCGGACGGGCTTCAACAATCCGACGGTGTGGTGCGCCGATCTCCTGAAACTGTTCGATCACGTCCGCGAGCGGCTGGGAACGTCGGTGGAGGAAACCAAGCTGCGCCGGGCTCATCTCCTCGACACCGCCCTGCGGCGGGCGGTGGGGCTGCAGCAGGAATCTCCGGCCATCGGCTGAGGTCGGACCTCGATCGCCGACTTATGCGCGCTGTCGCGCGGGCCTGCTGCAAGGCGGCGTGGTCGAGAGTGGAACGTGGAAGGAGTGCGCACGATGACGATCACCCTGATGCCTGACGTTCTGCGCTGGAATGACTACGAGGCGGTGTGTGACGGCGTGCTTGCGACCTATGGCGACCGGCTCGCGCAGAAGCTGGGCGAAGCCCTCGGCGAGATCGGCCGCGACGACCCTGCGGGCGGGGACGAACTGCGCAGCCTGATGGATCGCGTGGCGGACGACGGCTTCATGCGGGTTCTCGATGCCCCCGAGACCTCGTTCCGTCTGCTGTCGGCGCCGGGCCGGTACGCCGAGGACAAGGGACGATTTCTGCGCGATTCATTCGTGGCTGAGGCCTTGCGCCAGGGACTCGAGATCACCGCCGATCGGGAGCTGTGGACCGCGCTCGGCGATCGCGGCTATCGGCGTGACGGCGCCTGCATCTGGCCGCAGATCGAGGGCATGCCCGTGACCGATTACGGCAGCCCGCATGCGGTCAAGGTGGATCTGTCCGGCCAGGACCGGCCGGTCCCGCCGCAGCGCCCGCCGTTCTCCGAGGACGAAATCGACCGGCTGCACGATCTGCTGCACCGGTCCCGGGATGCGCTCGAACGGACCGAAGCGGGGCTTCCCCGCTTCGTCGCGCGCTTCAACATCGCGCTCATCCTGCAGAAGGATCCGGAGAGCCCGGGCAGCTTCTCGTCAGGATCGAACGGCTACTACATCGGCCGCACCTTCCTCGCCAACCCGCATCTTCCCGAGATCGACGAATCCCACATCGCCGATGCGCTCGTCCATGAGGGCATCCACGCGCTGCTCTACATGCAGGAGCAGGAACAGCCCTGGTTCCTCGATTCGACGGCGAAGGGCTCGCTGCCGCGCATCACCTCGCCCTGGAGCGGCAGCCGGCTGCCGTTTCCGTCTTTTTTACAGGCCTGTTTCGTCTGGTACGGCCTGCTGCACTTCTGGAGCCTGGCGATGCAGTCCGGCGCGTTCGAGCAGGGCGTCGCGATGAAGCGCATCCAGCTCTGCCTACGCGGCTTCTGCAGGCAGCCGCTGCTCGACAGCATCGCGGAGTTTTCGTCGGTGGTCGACGCCGACGTGCAGAAGACGATCGAGGAGATGCAGAACGTCGTGGTCGGCGCCTTTGCCGATGTCCGCCGTGCGGGCTGATGCGACGACGTCAGCGGCGGTTGAGTGTGGAGGCTGCGGATGGCGAATGGAACGGCACTGCATCGGGATCGTCTGGCGCGTCCGGTCCCGAAGAGCTTTCGATGGGGAACTCAGCGGTCGGTGCCGCCGTCGCAGACGGTCGAGCGGGTGCGTCCGTTCCTGGGAGAAATGGGAATCACGCGCATTGCTGACGTCACGGGTCTCGACCGCGTCGGCATTCCCGTCACCATGGTCTGCCGGCCGAACTCGCGCTCGGTCTCGGTGTCGCAGGGCAAGGGGCTGACCCTGGATGCTGCGAAGGCGTCGGGCGTGATGGAATCGATCGAGCTGTTTCACGCCGAGACGATCACATTGCCGCTGAAGCTTGCGACCTATGCCGAGCTGATCAGCGACCATGAGGTGGTCGACGTGGCGGACTTGCCGCTGATCGCCGGCGGGCGTTTCCATCCCGATCTGCAGATGCTGTGGATCGAAGGGCGCGATCTCATGGCCGATGCCGACGTCTGGGTGCCGTTCGAGATGGTGAACCTGTCGACCTCGCGGCCGGAGATGCCGGCCGGCAGCTTCATCTCGTCGTCGAACGGGCTGGCGTCCGGCAACCAGCTGATCGAGGCGGTCCTGCACGGCATCTGCGAGGTCGTGGAGCGCGATGCGACCACGCTCTGGCACCTCCGCAGTCCGGACGAGCAGCAGAGCCGGCGCGTCGCGCTCGAGACGGTTCAGGACGAAGGCAACCGGCGGCTCCTGGAGATGTGCGAGCGCGCGGGCCTCGAGGTCGTGGCGTGGGACATCAGCTCCGATGTCGGGCTCGCCGCCTGCCAGTGCCTGATCTTCGATCGTGACGAGGAGCTGGGGCGGGATCTCTACGCGGCGTTGGGCATGGGCGCGCATCTGTCGCCAGAGATCGCCTTCCTGCGGGCGCTGACGGAAGCCGCGCAGAGCCGGCTGACGCTGATCGCGGGCGCGCGCGACGACGTGTTCCGCGAGGAATATGACGAGAAGGCATTGGCCGCACAGTTTCTCGGCGAGCAGCGGGCGCTGCTGCGAAACAGCCCGCCGACGCGAAGCCTGCGCGAAACTCCGTCGCTGGCAGCGGAGACGTTCAACGATGATCTCGCCGTGGTTCTCGAACGGCTGCAATCCGCCGGTGTCCGGCAGGTGATTGCGGTCGATCTCACCAAGAGCAGGTTCGAGATCCCCGTGGTGAGGATCATCATTCCGGGGCTCGAAACCTTCGACAAGAATCCTGACTACAGCCCGGGGCGCAGAGCGCGGGCGTTCGCCGGCGATCAGATCTCGCGGCATCAGCCATCGGGGCATCCGCTATGACGTGCATCGTATTCACCGGGCCGACGCTGCATCCGCGCGACGCGGCGCTCGAATTGGAGGCCGAGTATCTCCCGCCGGTGCAGCAGGGCGACGTCTATCGTGCCGCGCTGGCGAAGCCTGCGGCGATCGGAATCATCGACGGCTATTTCGAGCAGGTGCCCTCGGTGTGGCACAAGGAGATCCTGTGGGCGATGGCCAACGGCATCCACGTGTTCGGCAGCGCCAGCATGGGCGCGCTGCGCGCGGCCGAGCTGCACGCGTTCGGCATGGAAGGCGTCGGCAAGGTGTTCGCGGCGTATCGCGACGGCGTGTTCGAGGCCGACGACGAGGTCGCCCTGATTCACGGACCGGCTGAGCTCGGCTTTCCCGCGCTGTCCGAGCCGCTGGTCAACATCCGCTTCACCCTGCAGAAGGCGGTCGACCATGGCGTGATCTCGGAGGCGTCCCGCCTGGTCCTGGAGGCGCTCGGCAAGGCGAGCTTCTATCCCGAGCGCAGCTACCCGGCGCTGCTGCAGGGCGCGCGGTCCGACGGCAGCCTGGCCGCGCAGGAGATCGACGCGCTGGAGGCGTGGCTGCCGGATCACCGCGTCGACCAGAAGCGCGAGGATGCGCTGGAGATGCTGCAGACGATGCGGCGCCGGTTTGCCGGAGACACGGTGCCCAAGGCGGTCGATTACGCCTTCGAGCACACCCAGCTATGGGACGGCCTGATGCAGGACGCGCAGCGTTCGGCGGCCGCAGCGCGCGAGACGGTGATGCCGGACGGAACGCCGCACCTGCTGGACGAGCTGCGCCTGCTGGCCGTGCGCGGCAGCGACCTGTCCGACAAGGCGATCGCGCGATTTCTCGCGGCATCGGAGGCGAAGCGCCGCGGCATCAGGGTCGACGCCCAAGCGCTGAGCGCGGAGATCATCCGGTTTCGGCAGAGCAGGGATTTGATGGACCCGGCCGAGCTCGAGGCATGGATCGCGCGCAACCGCCTGACCCGGTCGGAATTTCTGGAGCTGATGCTGGACGAGGCGCGCATTCGATCGTTCAGGAAGGGGCTCAACGGCTCGGCCCTGAATGCGCTGGCCGACTGGGCGCGGATCGACGGCCATTTCGAGGATCTGCTGGCGCGCGCGCGCGACAAATGCGACGTGCTGAAGCAGACGGAACTCGACGGCGGTGGCAGTCCGGCGGACTATGGCCTCAGCGAGGGCGAGCTGATGGCGAGATACCTGCCCGCGATGCAGGCCGGCGCACCCGACCGGGACGAGGCGGACGTGGCGGTGTCGCTCGGCTTTCCCGACCGAGCAGCGCTGATCCAGGCCTTGCTGCGTGAGCACGTCTACACGTCGCGCAAATCCTGAGGCCCCGTTGTCGCGTGGGGGCGGCCCGGTCGAGGCCATGCCGGCCCGTCACGCCGCATGTGCGCGCTTGATCGCGGCCGCGGCAATCTTCAGGTCCTCGACGAAGCGCTCATACTCCCGCGCCTTGGCGTCGGCATCCGGCAGCCGCAGCAGGTAGGACGGGTGCACCGTCACCATCGCCTTGGGGCCGTCGGGCAGGTCGGCGACATGACCGCGGTTCTTGGTGACCTGCGTGATCTTGCCGAACACCGCTTGCGCGGCGGTCGCGCCCATCGCCACCACCAGCGCCGGACGCACGGCGGCGAGCTCGCGCTCGTACCATTGCCGGCAGGCCTTGATCTCCGGCGTGTTCGGCTTCTGGTGCAGCCGGATCTTGCCGCGCGGCACGAACTTGAAGTGCTTCACCGCATTGGTGACGTAGACCTTGGACCGGTCGATGCCGGCCTCTTCAAGCGCGCGGTCCAGCATCTGGCCGGCCGGGCCGACGAAGGGATGGCCGGCGAGATCCTCCTTGTCGCCGGGCTGCTCGCCGACCAGCATCAGCGGCGCATGCGCGGGGCCTTCGCCGAACACGGTTTGCGTGGCGTCCTTCCACAGCGGGCAGGCGCGGCAGGAAGCGGCTTCTTCGCGCAAGGTCTCAAGATCGGCGGCCTCGACATCACGTGAGGTCTCGGCAGCCGGTGCGTGGGCTTTCGGCTTGCGGCTCATCGCGGTCTCCTCGACGCGTTTCTGCGGCTTGTGGGGTTCAGTGCCGGCTTCGGCGATCATCGATGACGGGCGCCGGCTGGCTGCCGCGATCAGCGGCTGGATCAGCTTGGCCTCGGGCAGGTTCTGCCAATATTTCTTCGGCATCTCCTTCTCCATCGCCTTCACTTTCAGCCGTGCCGGATTGAAAATGCTGGCGTAATAACGCAGCCAGACCTCTTCGAGCCGGTCCTCCGACGGCGCTTCAGCCTTGCTCACACCGGGCGTGAAGCTGACGCGGCTGCCGTCCCAATGCGCACAGAGTTTGGGCGTCAGGATCGACCACGGCATGTCGGCGAAGCGGCGGGCGAAGAACGGCGCGGCGCGCTCGACGATGTGGTGCTCCGGCTCGAACCAGGCGACGTAGCGCGCCTCGCGCTCGCGGCCGACCTCGCGGAAGCGGACGAAGGCGTGCATCTTGTGGACGTCGCGGCGCACGGCCCGGGCGAGCGCGTTGGCCTGCGCGACATCAGGATCGGTCGCGATCTCCATGAGATCGTGGTTGGTCCGCAGACGCCACAGCAGCCGGTAGAGCAGGGCGAAGCGGTTGGGATCATTGTGCAGAATCGCGCTCTCGGCGAGCTCCATGAAGCTCGCCGGCACTGAGAACGCGCCCTTTGGCACCTCGGGAAGCTGCGTGTCGGCCTGATCGTCGAACAGGTCGGGCGCCGCGCCCTTGACGCGCCAGCTGACATCGGCCGGCTTGACGTCGTTCATCGCCAGCGCCCGCGCCGCCTGACGCCAGCCGTCGAAATCAGTGTCGCTGTCGAGGGTTACGACGTGCATCTCATCTCTCTCGTCATTGCGAGCGAAGCCGCCGCGTCATTCCGGGATGGTCCGAAGGACCAGACCCGGAATCTCGAGATTCCGGGTTCGCCTCTTCGAGGCGCCCCGGAATGACGGCAGCTATGTCACTGCGCTCGCGATGACGGCTTCCGTTAGAATCCAAATCCCAACTGCTGCGGTTTGGGCCGCAGCCGGGCTCTGAGGCTGGCACCGTCGAGCAGGGACGGCTGTGGCCGGTGGTCGGAGAGAACGATGAACGGCAGGACCTTGTTCCGGATCACGTTGAGCCGGGCGAGATCCGCAAACCGGATCGTGGTGGTGCGGCGGGTGGCGAGGATGCGCTGGACGGTGCGGGTGCCGAAGCCGGGCACGCGCAACAGCTCCTCGCGGCTTGCTTTGTTGATGTCGAGCGGGAAGCGGTCGCGGTGGCGCAAGGCCCAGGCGAGCTTGGGGTCGATGTCGAGCGGCAGCATGCCTTCGTTCTCCTCGACGATCTCGTCGGCATCGAAGCCGTAGAACCGCATCAGCCAGTCGGCCTGGTACAGCCGGTGCTCGCGCACCAGAGGCGGTGCCTGCAGCGGCAGCGCGCGGCTGGCATCGGGGATCGGGCTGAAGGCGGAGTAATAGACGCGCTTGAGCTTGTAGGCGCCGTAGAGATTGGCCGAGGTCGACAGGATGACGCGGTCGTTGGCGTCGTCGGCGCCGACGATCATCTGCGTGCTCTGGCCGGCCGGCGCGAAGCGCGGCGGCTTGGCCCGGCGCACCGTCTTCTTCGCCTCCGCCGTCTCGTCGAGCTTGAGCCGGAGACGGCCCATGGTGCGGCGGATGGCGCGCTGGTCCTTTTCCGGCGCGAGCGTCGTCAGGCTCGCCTCCAGCGGCGTCTCGATGTTGATGCTGAGCCGGTCGGCATAGCGGCCGGCCTCGGCGATCAGCGCCTCGTCAGCCTCCGGGATCGTCTTCAGATGGATGTAGCCGCGGAAGCGATGCTCCTCGCGCAATTTGCGCGCGACGCCCACGACCTGCTCCATCGTGTAGTCGGGGCTGCGGATGATGCCCGACGACAGGAACAGTCCTTCGATGTAGTTGCGGCGATAGAAGTCGATGGTCAGCTTCACCACCTCGTCGACCGTGAAGCGCGCGCGGGCCACGTTGGAGGAGGCGCGGTTGACGCAATACAGGCAGTCGAAGTTGCAGGCATTGGTCAGCAGAATCTTGAGCAGCGAGATGCAGCGTCCGTCCGGCGCATAGGAATGGCAGATGCCCATGCCGGGCGAGGTCGAGCCGAGGCCCTTGCCGTCGCGGGAATCCCGCATCTCGGTACCGCTGGAGGCGCAGGACGCGTCGTACTTGGCGGCATCGGCCAGGATCTCCAGTTTGCGCAACAGCTCCATGGCTTTGAATCCCTTTGATTCCATTCGTTGAATCACACCCGGGTCAATCCCGATTGACTCTCTCGAAGGCGTTAGCTTTATATTAGAACGTATCATGAACAAAGAAGGTCGTCGCGGGTTCACTGCCTGATCACTGAAACAACGGCAGCGCCCGCACGATGGATTGAAGAGGAGCGGCGACGGATGACCGGCGCACGCATGGATACGCTCGCGCGTCTGCGCGGCCGCATTGCCCGTCTCGAGGCGGGAGATGGCGCACATGATTTGCGCCGGGTCGCGCTCGGCCATGACGAGGCCGACGCGACCTTGCAGGGCGGGCTCGCTACCGGCGCGCTGCACGAGGTGTTCGCCGAGACCGGCCGCCAGGCGGCAGCCGCGACCGGCTTCCTGTGCGGGCTTGCCGCGCGTGTCGCCGCGCGCCGGCCCCTGATCTGGATCCGGCAGGATTTCGCCGAGCGCGAGATGGGCGCGCTGTCGATGAGCGGGCTCGCCGAGCTCGGCCTCGATCCGCGCCGCATCGTCATCGTGCGCGCGCCCGATCTCGACCACGCCTTGCGCACCGCCGCCGACGCGCTCGCCTGCGATGCGCTCGGCAGCGTGATGCTGGAGGTGTGGGGGGAGACGCAAAAGCTCGATCTCGTCGCCAGCCGCAAGCTGACCCTGGCGGCGCAGGAATCCGGCGTCACCGCGCTCATGTTGCGCATTGCGGCTGCGCCCGAGCCGTCGACCGCGGAGACGCGCTGGATCGTGCGCACCGCGCCGTCACCGCTCGTTGCCCCGTGGATGGCGTGGGGCGCGCCGCGCCTCGATGTCGAGCTCATTCGCAACCGTCACGGCCAGACCGGACGATGGATCATGGAGTGGACCCCCGATGCATGCCGTTTCAGCGAACCGGCGGCGGATCCTCAGCCTGTGGCTGCCGCGCCTGCCCATCGATCGCATCAAAAGACAGCGGGCGCTCACAGGCGCTCCGCCTGAGAGCAAGCCGCAGGTCGTCGTCATCAAGGACGCCAATGCGCTCTTGATCCATTCGCTGGACGAAGCGGCGGCATGCCACGGTGTGTCGCTCGACCAGCCCTTGGCGAATGCCCGCGCGGTCTGTCCCGACCTCGTCGCGCACGAAGCCGATTTGGCGGCTGATGCAAAGATGCTGGAGAGCATCGCCGACTGGTGCGACCGCTTCACGCCGCTGGTGGCGCTCGATCCGCCGCATGGCCTGTCGCTCGACATCACCGGCTGCGTGCATCTGTTCGGCGGCGAAGCGAAGTTGATGCAGTCGGTGTGCGATGCCTTGAGCGCGCATGGCCTCACTGTATCGGCTGCGATCGCCTCGAATGCGGTGTGCGCGCGCACCCTGAACCGGCAGATCCATGGCCGCATCGTGCCCGATGGCGAGGAGGCGGCCGCGGTGGCGCCGCTGCCGGTGGCCGCCCTCGGCGGCAGCGAGGCTGTTACGCTCGGCCTGCGCCGAGCCGGCCTCAAGACCATCGGTGACGTCGCCGCGCGCGGCCGCAACGAGATCACCGCGCGGTTCGGCGCCGCCTTCACCCGCGTGCTGGCGCAGGCGCTGGGCGAGGCCGATGCGCCGATCAGCCCGCGCAAGGTCCCGCCGGACTACATCGTCGACAAGCGTTTTGCCGAGCCGGTCGCGACCGACACGGTGATTGCGGCCAGCCTCTCCCGTCTGGCCGCGATGCTGGTGGCGGCGATGGCGCAGCAGGGCAAGGGCGCGCGGCGGCTGGAGGCCTGCTTCTTCCGCACCGATGGAATGGTGCGCGTGATCACGGTCGACACCGGCCAGCCGGTCACCGAGGCCGCAATCATCGACCGGCTGTTCCGCGAGCGGCTCGAGGCGCTGAACGATCCGCTCGATCCCGGCTTCGGCTTCGACATGATCCGGCTCGCCGCTGGCCGCAGCGAGATCGTGGTGCAGCAGCAGCGCGATCTCGATGCCCATGTCCACGACAATGACGAGCTGTCGGCACTGATCGACCGCATCGCCGCGCGCATCGGCGGCAAGCGCGTGGTCGTGCATCTGCCGGTCGATACCCATGTTCCGGAGCGCGTGGCGCTGCCGCTGCCGGCGCAGCAAAATCTCGCCGCCGCCACTGCTGCCGCCTGGCCGGAGCGCGCCGAGGGCGAGCCGCCGCTGCGACCTCTGCGGCTGTTCGCGCACCCCGAGGCGATCCAGGTCATCGCCGGCGTGCCGGACGGCCCGCCCGCGCGCTTCGTCTGGCGCCGTGCCGCGCATGCGGTGGTCCGCGCCGAGGGCCCGGAGCGCATCGCGATGGAATGGTGGCGGCCGGACGGGCAGGGCCTCACCCGCGATTATTTCCGCGTCGAGGACGAGCACGGCCTGCGCTTCTGGCTCTATCGCGACGGGTTGTATGATCGTGAGTTCGAGCAGCCGGAGGGCCTGCCGGTGCAGCCCGCCTGGTACATGCATGGCCTGTTCGCATGAGGGCCGGGATCGCACATCTCTCGCGGCGATCTCGCTGCTCACCCTCCCCTGGAGGGGGAGGGTCGGCTCGCATGCGCGCATGCGAGCCGGGGTGGGGTGACGGACCATCCGCACCTGCGGTGCTCGTCGAAGCCAACTCACGCACGGCTGAGAAGAGCGGGCCCAATGACGACCGGTTGCTGGGCTCACCCCACCCCGCCGCGCGCTCTGCGCGCGTCGACCCTCCCCCTTCAGGGGAGGGTGGGCAGCTGCGCAAGCCGCTTGGTGAGGGGCTGTCTTTCGTATCGCATGGGCAACGCGCCGCCCCAGCCTTCGCAGCCGCGCCATGACTCCCATCCCCTATGCCGAGATCGGCGTCACCACCAATTTCTCCTTCCTGCATGGTGGTTCGCATCCGCAGGACTATGTGCACCAGGCCGCCGAATATGGCCTCACCGCCATCGGCATCGCCGACCACAACACGCTGGCCGGCATCGTCCGCGCCTATAGCGAGCTGAGTAACGACCGACTGAGTTACAGACCGAAGCTGCTCTACGGCGCGCGGCTGGTGTTCACCTGCGGCACGCCGGACATCCTGGTCTATCCGCGCGACCGCGCCGCGTACGGCCGGCTGTGCCAGCTGCTCACCCGCGGCAAGCGCGGCAGTGACGCGGACAAGGTCGCCAAGGGCGATTGCCGCCTGAGCTTCGAGGACCTGTTTGAGTTCATCGAGGGACAGTTGCTGGTGCTGATGCCGCCGCATCGCTTCGACGAAGCCGCGCTCACCACCATTCTCACGCGGCTGAAAGACAGCCCCGCCGAAGGCGTGTGGCTGGCCGGCAGCCTGCTGTATCGCGGCGACGACCGGCGCCGGCTGGCGCGGCTGTCGCGGCTCGCAGCTTCCAGCAAGGTACCGCTGATCGCCACCAATGACGTGCTCTATCATCATCCTCGACAGCGGATGCTGCAGGATGTGCTGACCTGCATCCGCGAGAAAGCCTCGATCGAGGCCATCGGCCGAAGGCTCCAGGCCAATGCCGAGCGCCATCTCAAGCCGGGACACGAGATGGCGCGGCTGTTCCGTGACCACCCCGACGCCGTGACCGAGACCCTCCGTTTCACCGACCGCATCGTGTTCTCGCTCGACCAGCTCAAATATCAATATCCCGACGAGCCGGTGCCGCCCGGCAAGACCGCGCAGGGGCATCTGCAGGATTTGACCTGGGCCGGCGCCAAGACCTATTTCGGCAATGACCTCGACGACCGGCTGCGCGCTGTCCTCGACAAGGAGCTGGCGCTGATCGCCGAGCTCAACTACGCGCATTACTTCCTCACCGTCCACGATATCGTGCGCTACGCCCGCAGCCAAGGCATCCTGTGCCAGGGCCGTGGCTCGGCGGCCAATTCGGCCGTGTGCTACGTGCTCGGCATCACCTCGGTCGATCCGACCAAGATCGACCTGCTGTTCGAGCGCTTCATCTCCAAGGAGCGGCTGGAGCCGCCCGATATCGACGTCGATTTCGAGCATTCGCGACGCGAGGAGGTGATGCAATATGTCTATCGCCGCTACGGCCGGCACCGCGCGGCGATCATCGCCACTGTCATCCATTATCGTCCGCGCAGCGCCATTCGCGACGTCGGCAAGGCGCTGGGCCTGACCGAGGACGTCACCTCTGTGCTCGCCGACACCGTGTGGGGCAGCTGGGGCGACGGCCTCTCCGACATGCAGGTGCGCCAGGCCGGGCTCGATCCCGCCAATCCGATGATCCGCCGCGCCGTGGAGCTGGCATCGGAGCTGATCACCTTCCCGCGTCATCTGTCGCAGCATGTCGGCGGTTACGTGCTGACGCAGGATAGACTTGATAGTTACGTCCCGATCGGAAATGCCGCGATGGACGACCGTACCTTCATCGAGTGGGACAAGGACGACGTCGATGCGTTGTCGATGATGAAGGTCGACGTGCTCGCGCTGGGCATGCTGACCTGCATCCGCAAATGCTTCGACCTGATCGCCGATCACAAGGGCAAGCGATACGTGCTCTCCGATATCCGCTCGGAGGACGATAACGAAGTCTACCGGATGCTGCAGCGAGGCGAGTCGCTCGGCGTGTTCCAGGTCGAGAGCCGCGCGCAGATGAACATGCTGCCGCGGCTGAAGCCACGCACCTTCTATGATCTCGTCATCGAGGTCGCGATCGTCCGGCCCGGGCCGATCCAGGGCGACATGGTGCATCCCTATCTGCGCCGCCGCAACAAACTGGAGAAGGTGAGCTATCCGTCGCCGTCGCCGGATCACGGCCCGGCGGATGAGCTCTACAAGGTGCTGCACAAGACGCTCGGCGTGCCCTTGTTCCAGGAGCAGGCGATGCGGATCGCGATCGAAGCCGCCAAATTCTCGCCCGAGGAGGCCAACGGCCTGCGCCGCGCGATGGCGACCTTCCGCAACGTCGGCACCATCGGCTCTTATGAAGAGAAGATGGTCAGCAGCATGATCGCGCGCGGCTACGATCCCGCCTTCGCCAAGAGCTGCTTCGACCAGATCAAGGGCTTTGGTTCCTACGGCTTTCCGGAAAGCCATGCCGCGAGCTTCGCCCAGCTCGTCTATGTCTCGTCCTGGCTGAAATGCTTCCACCCCGACGCGTTCTGCTGCGCGCTCTTGAACTCGCAGCCGATGGGTTTTTACGCGCCGGCCCAGATCGTCGGTGACGCCCGCAAGAACGGCGTCGAGATCCGCAACATCGACGTGTCCTACAGCTTCGCCGACAACACGCTGGAGGAAATGGGTGGCAAATACTGCGCCGTTCGCCTCGGCTTCCGCCAGATCGACGGCTTCCGCTGGATCGACCGCGACGAGGAGCGGATCAGGAAATTGTCGGAGGCGCTGCGGAGGAAGGCGCAGCCTGCTCCAACATCTTCAAAAGGTGCTGGGGAGGCTCTCTCCCCATCGTCATTCCGGGGCGCGCGCAGCGCGAGCCCGGAATCCATACTCCCGATCGTGGTTATGGATTCCGGGCTCGCCCTCCGGGCGCCCCGGAATGACGGCGTGGGTGGAGTTGTTTCTAACTCGCAAACGCTTGGTGCATTTGGAGAGCATGCAAACGCATCGCCCCGCAACGATAACGAGACACAAGCCGACATCTTCGACCGCGAGGACGACTGGGCCGACCGCATCATCCAGGCGCGCGGCCGCGGCCCCTTCACCTCGCTGGAAGACTTCGCTCGCGACACCGCTCTGCCCAAGCGCGCGCTGCTGCTGCTGGCCGATGCCGATGCGTTCCGCTCGCTCGGGCTCGACCGTCGCGCCGCGCTCTGGGCCGTGCGCCGGCTGCCCGACGACGTGCCGCTGCCGCTGTTCGAGGCTGCCATCGCCCGCGAGCAGCCGGACGAGGGCGCCAGGCCGCTGCCCGAGATGCCTCTACCGGAGCACGTCGTCGCGGACTATCAGACCATCCGCCTGTCGTTGAAGGGGCACCCGATGGAGTTCCTGCGCGAGCGTTTCGCTGCCGAAGGCGTGCTGGCCTGCCGCGACGTCAATGATGCCAACGACCGCCGTCGCGTCCGGTGCGCCGGCGTGGTGCTGGTGCGGCAGCGGCCGGGCAGCGCCAAGGGCGTCGTGTTCATGACCCTGGAGGACGAGACCGGCATCGCCAACATCGTGGTGTGGCCGAAGGTGATGGAGACCTTCCGCAAGGAGGTGATGGGCGCGCGCTTGGTGCTGGTCGAAGGCCGCATCCAGAGCAGCCCGGAGAAGGTGGTCCATCTCGTCGCCGAGCGCCTGGTCGACCGCAGCGCCGATCTCACCTTGCTGTCAGACGATCGTCTCGGTGCCGTGCCGCACGGCCCGATGCCCGTCGAGCCGCTCAACGACGACCGCCGCGATCATCCCGACACTCCCTCCCAGCGCGTCAGCCACCCCCGCAACGTCCGCATCCTGCCGCGCTCGCGGGATTTCCATTGAGGGGGGCCGCGGACTTGTTGCGACATGGTGGGCACGGCACTTCGTGCGATCCTTCGCATCGACTAAGCGCCTTTGCCTACCCTATGGTTCTTTATGAGTTGAGAGATGGGCGCCACGAATTGTAGGGTGGGCAAAGGCGCGACGCGCATCGCGCGTCGTGACGTGCCCACCGGCCGTCACACGGTACTCACCGTCATATTCATATGGAGTGCAGTGACGCGATTCAGAAATTCAGAAAAATCGCGTCTCGCCACAAAATTCTACTTTCACTTTTTCCGAAATCATGCTCTATTGCCGCCATCCCGCTCCATCGAGAAGGGGCGTAGCGCGCGATCGTCACGACACGCGGGGCGGGGAGCGATGGCTGCGAGATGCCGCAGCGCGGGGCGAGGCCTTGCGCGGACGAACGGCAGCTTGCGGACGCGAAGGCGTGTGGTCCTGGCGCCCCGATGCTGGCGCCAAGTCTGCGGGCGATGATCCCGCCGACGACGGTGGCTAACAAGCCGGACACCGGGGAGAGCGCGCAGTAAGCGTGAAAACCGTCGCGCAGGGAAGGCCGGGTGATCTCGGCTGCACCTGTGGTACCTGCCGCCTGCATTCTTTTCGCAGGCGGGCCGCAGGCGTCAGTCGGCGCCTGGCCTTCCCTGCGCCCTCCTCACGAGAGGGTGAAACGGTCAGCACAACTCGGACGCATCCGCGCCGCGAGGCGGCGTTCCAATGTTCATTGCGCAATTGATGAATCTCGGAGACCCGCGATGAACCGTGTCACCATCTCTCTCGCACCAGGACCGGTCAGACCCGCCGCGCACGTGTGAAACATGGCTCCGACGCCGGGGGGTAGGCGCGTACCCGCAGAGGTTGGCTTGTGAAGTCGCGACATCGTCCCGGCGATCCCCTACGCTCAGACGACGTCATGGTGCGTCGCGGTGGAACCGCGATCGCCCAAAGCGAGCTGAATGCAAGCTGAATGGCTGTCGTTCAACTTTCAAATTTTTAAAGCAAAACAGAGGCGAGTTGGGCGATTTTTAGGTTGTTTAAAGCTCCAGTTCCGCACTATTAGCGCGACGATGAGACCGCCAAAGCCGGAATCGTCGACCGACCACGCGAGCCGATCTGACCAGCCATGGCGTCTGACATGAACCCATCCCCCCAGATGCTCAGCACCAAGCGGTTGCTGATCGGCCTTGCTGCCCTGGCGATGGCCGGCGCGGGCGGCTATGGCTACATGCAAGTCCGGTCGGAGACGGCTGCGAAAGACAATATCGAGCTCTCCAGCCAGTCCAAACGCAACGGCACCACCTTTACGCCGTCGGCAGCGGAATGGTCGACGCTGACGATCGAGCCGGTGTGTGAGAAGATATTTCGTGCCGAGCATGTTACCGAGGGCAAGGTTGCCGTCGACGAGGATCGCTCGACACCGGTTTTCTCGCCCTATGCCGGCCGCGTCACCAAGCTGCTGGCGCGCCCGGGTGAGACGGTGCGCCAGGGCCAGCCGCTGTTCGTGATCGAGGCCGCCGACACCGTGCAGGCCCAGAACGATTTCATCGCCGCCATCACCGCGATGAACAAGGCGAAGTCCGCGCTCGACCTCGCCGATATCCAGTACAAGCGCGCCAAGGACCTGTTCGAAGGCCGGGCGATCCCGCTGAAGGATTTTCAGCAGGCGGAGGCGACCTCCGTTCAGGCCCAGAACGACATGCGGTCGTCACAAACGGCCCTGGAGGCGGCGCGCAACAAGCTGCGCATCCTCGGCTTCACGGATGCTGCGATCACCGATTTTCAGAGCAAGGGCGTGATCGACCGCGAGATCACGATCTACTCGCCGATCACCGGTACGGTCGTGCAGCGCAAGGTCGGCCCCGGACAATATGTCAACTCCGGCGCGAGCGACCCGGTCTTCGTGATCGGCGATCTCTCCACCGTCTGGCTCACGGCGTTCGTCCGCGAGAGCGACGCGGCGCTTGTGAACATCGGCGAGGAGATTCTCGTCAACGTGCTGGCGCTGCCCGGCCGACCGCTCAAGGCCAGCATCAACTACGTCGCCGCTTCGATCGATCCGGCGAGCCGCAGGCTGCTCGTCCGCGCGACCATCGACAACAAGGATGGCCTGCTGAAGCCCGAGATGTTCGCCAATGTGACGATCTATTCGCCGGGCGAACAGCCCGCGGTCGCGGTGCCCCGCCAGGCACTGATCTACGAAGGCAATCAGGTCCGCGTCTGGGTCGCCCGTCCCGACAAGTCGATCGAGCTGCGCAAGATCAAGACCGGTTTGATCAACGGCGACCAGGTCGCGGTCGAAAGCAATCTGAGCGCGGGCGAGCAGATCGTCACCAAGGGCAGCCTGTTCATCGATCGCGCAGCCTCGGGCAGCTGAGATGCGCTTCTCCTGCATGCCTTCCTGAAAGTGCCGATCTGAATGGACCGTCTCGTCGCCATCGCCGTTCAGCGGCGCTTCCTGATGGTCGGAATGTTCGTCGCCGTCCTGATCGGGGGTCTGATCGCATTCCGCCAGCTCAACATCGAGGCCTATCCCGATCCGACCCCGCCGATGGTCGACATCGTGACGCAGAGCCCCGGCCTCTCGGCCGAGGAGATCGAGCGTTACATCACGATCCCGATCGAGACCCAGGTCGCCGGCATCAAGAACCTGCGCACCATTCGGACGATCTCGCTGTACGGCCTGTCCGACGTCAAGCTGCAGTTCTCGTTCGACTACACCTACGACGAGGCCCTGCAGCAGGTGCTGAACCGCCTGTCGCAATTGTCGCCGCTGCCCGGCAACGTCACGCCGCAAATCTCGCCCTTGAGCGCGGTCGGCGAGATCTATCGCTACCGGCTGCGCGGTCCGCCCGGCTACAGCGTGCTCGACCTCAAGACCTTGCAGGACTGGGTGCTGCAGCGGCGCTTCCGCGCCGTGCCGGGTGTCATCGACGTTACCGGCTGGGGCGGCAAGACCAAGACCTATGAGATC
The DNA here is from genome assembly GCF_032381375.1 of Bradyrhizobium sp. SZCCHNR1017. Taxonomy (NCBI): domain Bacteria; kingdom Pseudomonadati; phylum Pseudomonadota; class Alphaproteobacteria; order Hyphomicrobiales; family Nitrobacteraceae; genus Bradyrhizobium; species Bradyrhizobium sp. SZCCHNR1017. The sequence goes on from NZ_JAUHIR010000002.1 coordinate 124,290, forward strand.
CAGGTCGACTTCAACAAGCTGGTCGCCAACGGCCTGACCCTGCCGCAGCTCCTGCAGGCGGTCGGCAACTCCAACATCAATGTCGGCGGCAACACGGTCGAGATCGGCACGCAGTCGGCGGTCGTGCGCGGCGTCGGCCTGATCCGCTCGATGGAGGACCTTGCCAGCACCATGGTGTCGCAGAGCGGCGGCAATCCGGTGCTGGTGAAGGACGTCGCCAATGTCACGGTGGCGGAGAAGCCACGGCTCGGTATCGCCGGCCTCAACAACAACGACGACATCGTCCAGGGCATCGTGCTGATGCGGCGCGGCGAGCAGAGCTCGCCGACCATCGCGCGGGTCGAGCAACTGGTCGACCAGATCAACAGCTCCAGCATCCTGCCGCCCGGCGTGCGGATCGAGCGCATCTACGACCGCAAGGACCTGATCGATACCACGACGCACACTGTGCTCCACAACATGGTGGTCGGCATCGGCCTGATCGTGCTGCTGCAGTGGGTGTTTCTCGGCAATCTGCGCAGCGCGCTGATCGTCGGCGCCACGATTCCGTTTGCGTTGTTCTTCGCCGTCATCATCCTGGTGCTGCGCGGCGAGTCCGCCAACCTGCTGTCGGTCGGCGCGATCGATTTCGGCCTGATCGTCGATGCCACCGTCATCATGGTCGAGGCGATCTTCCGCCGGCTGACGCAAACCACGCCATTGTCCGAGGCCGAGGAGAGCCACATCTCGCCGGAGACGATGATGGGCATGAAGAGCCACGCGATCCTGTCGGCGGCTGCCGACGTGTCGCGCTCGATCTTCTTTGCCGCGGCGATCATCATCGCCGCCTTCCTGCCGCTGTTCACCCTGAGCGGCGTCGAGGGCAACATCTTCGGGCCGATGGCGCGCACCTATGCCTATGCGCTCGCCGGCGGTCTGCTTGCGACCTTCACCGTGACGCCGGCGCTGAGCGCGATCATCCTGCCGGCACATGTCGAGGAGACCGAGACCCGGCTGATGCGGCTGCTGCACGCGATCTATTCGCCGGTGCTGCGCTGGGCGGTGGGCAACCGCAATCTGGTGATGACCGGCGCGATCGGTCTCGTGCTGCTGACCGCGGTGGTCGGCCGGCTGCTCGGGCTCGAATTCCTGCCCAAGCTGGAGGAGGGCAATCTCTGGATCCGCGCGACCCTGCCGCCGACGATCTCGCTGCAGGAGGGCAATGCCTATGTCAACGAGATGCGCAAGATCATCCGCGCGCGGCCCGAGGTCGAGGCGGTGGTCTCGCAGCACGGCCGTCCCGACGATGGCACGGACGCGGCCGGCTTCTTCAATGCCGAGTTCTTCGCGCCGCTGAAGCCGGTCAAGGACTGGCCCGGCACCAAGGACAAGGACCAGCTCACCGCGGAGCTCTTGAAGCAGCTCGACGACCGCTTTCCCGGCGTCGAGTTCAACTTCTCGCAATATCTGCAGGACAACGTCTCGGAAGCCGTGTCCGGCGTGAAGGGCGAGAACTCGATCAAGCTCTATGGCAATGATCTGCAGGCGCTGACGGACACCGCCAACAAGATCAAGCAGGTGCTGTCGACGGTGCAGGGCGTCACCGATCTTGCGGTGTTCACCTCGCTCGGCCAGCCGACGGTGCAGATCGACATCGATCGGGCCAAGGCTGCGCGCTACGGGCTGGCGCCCGGTGACATCAACGCCACCATCAAGGTGGCGATCGGCGGCGACACTGCGGGCGATCTCTACGAGCCCGGCTCCGACCGGCATTTCCCGATCATCGTTCGTCTGGCGCCGGAATATCGCAAGAGCGCGGAGGCGATCGAGAATTTGCGCATCGGCGCGCAGGGGCCGAACGGCATCACCCAGATTCCTCTGAGCGAGGTCGCGACCATCAAGCTGGTCTCGGGCGCAGCCTATATCTATCGCGAGCAGCAGGAGCGCTATCTGCCGATCAAGTTCTCGGTGCGCGAGCGCGACCTCGGCAGCGCGATCCAGGAGGCGCAGCAGAAGGTCGCCGAGCAGGTGCAGCTGCCGCCGGGCTCGCGCGTCGAGTGGGTCGGCGAGTTCGGCAATCTCCAGGACGCGATCAAACGGCTGTCGATCGTGGTGCCGATCAGCCTCGCGCTGATCGGCGTGCTCCTGTGGTTCAATTTCGGCTCGATGGCCGACACCTTGCTCGCCATGAGCGTGATCCCGATGGCGATCTTCGGTGGCGTGGTCGGCCTCGTTTTGACCGGCATTCCGTTCAGCGTGTCCGCGGCGATCGGCTTCATCGCGCTGTTCGGCATCGCCGTGATGGACGGCATCATCATCCTTTCGCAGTTCAACCAGCTGATCGACGAGGGCGTCGACCGCATCGAGGCGGTCATCCGCACCGGCGAATTGCAGCTTCGTCCGGTGCTGATGACCTGCGTCGTCGCCGGCATCGGGCTGATGCCGGCCGCGGTGTCGACCGGCATCGGCTCGCAGGTGCAGAAGCCGCTCGCGATCGTCGTGGTCACCGGCATGATGCTGGCGCCGGTGGTCATCCTCATCACGCTGCCGGTCCTGATCTCGCTGTTCTCGCGGCGACGGGTCCGCTAGATGCGCATGTGCTCGTCGATGCGCGCGGCGGAGTCACGATCGACCGCGGCGGCATCGACGATCTCGCCGCGCTTGAACACGAGGTATCTGTCGCTGATCGAGAGCGCGAATGGCAGATGCTGCTCGACCACGATCATGGAGGTGCCGATCTCGCGCCGGACGCGCACCAGCACCTCGGACAGCCGGTCGACGACGGACGGCTGCAGACCTTCCGTGACCTCGTCGAGCAGCAGCACGTCGGGCTTCGCCATCAGCGCGCGCGCCACGATCAGCATCTTCTGCTCGCCGCCGGACAGCGTGCCGGCCCGCTGGCTCAGCCGCCTGGTCAGCACCGGAAACCAGCCTCCGACCTGCTCGAAACGCGCGCTCATGTCACCGTCCGTGAGCACGCCAAGTCTGAGATTGTCGCGGACCGACAGGTCCTGGAACAGCGCATGTTCCTGGGGAACATAGACCAGCCCCATCTTCCGCTTCAGATGCGGCGCTATTCGCGTCACGTCCTTGCCTGCAAGTTTCACTCCGCCGCACCAGGCCGGCGGGAAGCCGACGATGGCCTTGAGCAGCGAGGTCTTGCCCATGCCGTTCTTGCCGACGATGGCGAGGGTTTCGGCTTTGCCGAGCGCAAAACCGACGTTGCTGATCACCTCCGACGAGCCGTAGCCGCTTGCGCGCTCGTCGACGTCCAGAACTCTGCTCGTTTGCTGATTTTCAGAAGCGATTTATTTGTCGCGCAGGCTCTTGAAATCGGCGTTGTTGCTGGAGCGGCAGACAAATTCGGCATTCTGGAGCATGTTTTCGCCGGCAACATCGCGTCGTGGCGGGGGCCAAAGTCGAATTCGAACGTTGACCATCTCGCGACCAGGCGGCAAACCGTCCGCCGTGGAGGAAGGAACGGTCCAACTCACGGTCCCGGTCCGATAGGAAAGCCAGATGCGTAGCCTCGAAGACCGAGCCCTGCTTCTCTTGCTCGTCGCGATATCGCTGATGTTCGGGTGGATCCTGCTGCCGTTCTACGGCGCGGTTCTGTGGGGCATCATCGGCGTCATCGTCTTCGTTCCGCTGCACCGCTGGCTGTCGCGATCGATGCACGGCCGACACGGCCTGGCGGCGGCCGTCGTGGTGTTGATCTTCGTCGTGATCGTCATCCTTCCGCTGTCACTGATCGGGGCGTCGCTGGCGCAGGAGGCCTCCGGAGTCTACAAACAGATGCAGTCCGGTCAGCTCGACATCGGACAGTACTTTCGGAAGATGCTGGCCGCGCTTCCGACATGGGTGGTCGATATGCTCAACCGATTCGGGCTCGGCAGCCTCGCCGGAATGAAGGACAAGCTGTCGGCCGGCCTGCTGAAGGGCAGCGAGGTCATTGCGAGCCAGGCGCTCGTGATCGGACAGGGGACGTTCGAGGTCTTCGTCAATCTGTTCATCATGGTCTATCTGCTGTTCTTCCTGCTGCGTGACGAAGAGACGCTATCGGAGCGCATCAAGAGCGCCATTCCCCTGCGCCCGGAGCAACGCGATGCGCTGCTGCGCAAATTCACGGTGGTCATCCGCGCGACGGTGAAGGGCAGTCTGCTCGTCGCTCTGGCGCAAGGCGCGCTGGGCGGCCTGATGTTCTGGTTTCTCGGCATCAACGCGCCCCTGCTGTGGGCGGTCGTGATGGCCTTCCTGTCCCTGCTTCCGGCAGTGGGAGCGGGCCTCGTCTGGTTTCCGGTCGCGCTCTATCTCCTGGCCACCGGATCGATCTGGCAGGGCGTGGTCCTGATCGCCTATGGCGCCCTCGTCATCGGCCTCGTCGACAATGTCCTGCGTCCGATCCTGGTCGGACAGGACACCAAGATGCCCGACTATGTGGTGCTGATTTCGACATTGGGCGGGATCGAGGCATTCGGCCTCAACGGGTTCGTCATCGGGCCCGTGATCGCGGCAATGTTCATCGCAATCTGGGACATTTTCTCCACCTCGCGTCGCGAGGGGGCCGTGGCGCAGGATGCCTCGCGCGGGACGGGGTGAAGGGAACGCGGTGCACAATCGAAGCGGCATTTCATCGGGCGGATTAACGGATCGTAACCCGTCCTCTCCTAGCAATGAGGCGTTCGACGGGTTAAGTTCCATTGATCCGCCGCACGCGCTCTTTACCCGTCTCCTGACGGGCGTCCGCATCCCAGACTTTCTCGTCCAGAGCGGTTCATCGCGGGGCGCACGATGAACCATTTGGCTTCGACGGCGGTTAAACCGACGAAAGCTCGTGATTTCGAACTCCTGCAGCCCGTTCGGCGCTGCGCAGGGGTCCATTTGGCCGCGGTCGCGCCATGCGCGATCGCCAAGAACACAAGGTGGAGACGACATTGCAGTTCGATCAGCCAGTCGCGACGGCGACTGTGCCGCCCAAGGACCGCGCCACGCCGCGCGCCGGCGACGACGAGGGCCGCGCGGCGGCCGACGCCCGCTACTGGATGCAGATTCTCAGCAGCTATCGCACACCAAACCGCGTCCGCAGCGTCACCGAGCTGGTGATCACGGCGGTGCCGCTGGTGGCGCTGTGGGCGGCAGCCTGGTTCACATTCTCGCTCGGCCATGCCTGGGCGTCGTTGCTCATCGCGATTCCTGCTGGCGCCTTCCTGGTGCGCCTGTTCATGATCCAGCACGATTGCGGCCACGGCACCTTCTTCGCCGGGCGTCAGGCGAACGACTGGGTCGGCCGCGTCCTCGGCGTGCTGACCCTGACACCTTACGACTGGTGGCGGCGCACCCACGCGATCCACCACGCCAGCAGCGGCAACCTCGACAGGCGCGGCATCGGCGACATCGATACGTTGACGGTGCGGGAATATCAGGCGCGATCGACCTGGGGCCGTCTGCGCTACCGGCTGTACCGCCACCCGCTGGTCATGTTCGTCGCAGGACCCGCCTACCTGTTCTTCCTGCAGCACCGCCTGCCGTTCGGCCTCATGCGCGCCGGCTGGTCGCCCTGGGTCAGCACGATGGCGACCAATTTCGGCATCGCCCTGATCGTCGCCGGGCTGGTGTGGCTGATCGGCATCCAGGCGTTCCTGGTCGTGCATCTCCCGATCATGCTGCTCGCCGCCATGGCCGGGGTGTGGCTGTTCTATGTCCAGCATCAGTTCGAGCACACCGTCTGGGAGCGGAGCGAGCGCTGGACGCAGCAGCAGGCCGCGCTCTACGGCAGCTCACATTACGACCTGCCGGCATGGCTGCACTGGCTCACCGCCAATATCGGCATCCACCACGTCCACCATCTCTCGAGCCGGATTCCCTATTACAGGCTGCCGGTGGTGCTGCGCGATCATCCCGAGCTGCGCGAGATCGGCCGCATCACGCTGCCCGAGAGCCTGCGCTGCGTCCGGCTGGTGCTGTGGGACGAGTCGCAGCGCCGGCTGGTGTCGTTCCGCGAAGCCGGAGCGGGAGCATTGGAGCTTCGGACAACGACACCGAAGCTCGCTGGGCCACAACCATAGTACGTAGATGAGGCAGAGGCGCGCGAACGACCTGCCCACATACAAGTTCTGAGCCGGCGGATTGGGCCGTCAGATGGAAACCCAGGCGCGACGACCGCGCGCGTCTCAGGCCGCGCCGCTTTGTTTGGCCGGTGCCTGTCGTTGGGCCGCCGACCAGGATGCGTGGAACCAGCCGCCGAGGCCCCAGGGGTGAGTCCGTTCCAACCAGATGAACGGTCCCATCGGCGTTTCAAACTTGCCGGGCTGGGGCCCGACCACACCCCGACCATGCAGCAACTCGCCCTGCCAGCCTTCGTTCTTGGAGCCTTCCGCGCCGACATGAAGCCGGTAGGCCCAGGGCTCGGTGTCCATGATGACGTTGCCCTGCGCCGTCTTCATCCAGGCGATGGTGTCGGCGTGGATCGCACCAAAGGGATGGAAAGGACGGTCCTCGGGGACGCCGACGAATACGCCGACGCCGGTCTTGACCGTCGCGCCGGCGGCGATCGTCATGGGCTCGCCTTTCTGATCGTACAGCACGCCGTGCCAGTTCTGCGATCTCGTGCCCGGCGCAGTGACGATGATCTGGTAGGCGAGGCGCGGCTCGTCGAGGAGCGGCTCTTGTGACATGATCGTCTCCCATCCATGCGGGCCGGCGTGACCGCCGGGACACGTGCGGCCCTATTCTGACGCAGTATCGGCACGGCGCTAGATCGGGCGTTGATCTGAATCAACCATCACGAGTGGAGTGCAATTTCAGATTGAGTAAAAGGCTGGTGCGGAGTGTCAGCGGACGCGCCGTGCCCACCGCCCGTCGGTCGTAGTAATCGACCTCATAGTAGGACGGCAGGCACGCATCTTCCTTCGCTCTGTCGAGCGAAGGCAGATGCCTTGTCCGTCCTGCGGGCTAAAGGCTCAATCCCTCACCGGCGCTTGAGGCGAACGCGGCGTAGGCCTTCAGGGCGGCGTAGCATCGTGCGGCGGGTTACGCTGCGCTAACCCGCCCTACGGACTAACAACGCCATCAAAACCCGTACAGCTTCGCCGGATTATCGACCAGGATCTTCTCGCGGACCGCGGCGTCCGGCGCCCAGACCGGGAGCTGGTTCATCAGGCGGCCGTCGTCGATGGGATAGAAGGGCCTGATATCCGTGACCTTCAATTCGGGATGCGGCGACGAATCCGGGTGGGGCCAGTCGGTGCCCCAGACGATGCGGTCCGGGTTGGCTTCGATCAGGGCCTTCGCGAACGGGATCACATCGGTGTAGTCGGGACCGCGGGTCGAGGCGCGGTAGGCGCCGGAGATCTTCACATAGGCCTTGCCGCTGCGGACGAGCTCGACCAGATCGGCAAAGCCCGGCTGCCCGAGGCCGAGATCGGCCTGCGCGCCGCCGAAATGGTCGAACACGGCCGGCACGGGCGATTGCATCACGAGGTCCTTGATGGCCGCGATCATCGCCGTGTTGGTGTAGAGCTGGACGTGCCAGCCCCGCGCCTTCATCCGCTCGACCGCGGCCTGGAAGCGGGCGCGGCCGACATTGGGGTCATTGATGCCACCGGTCGCGAGATTGAGGCGGATGCCGCGGAAGCCCTCGGCATGCATGGCATCCAATTGCGCCTCGGTGGTCTTGTCGTCGATGACGGCGACGCCGCGCGCGTCATTGCCGCGCGCCTTCATCCCGTACAGCGTCGCGGAGTTGTCGGTGCCGTAGACGCTTGGCGTCACGATCACCACGCGCTGGATGTGCAGGGCCTTGTGCAGCGCCGCCATCTCCTCGGGCAGGGCCGGCTCCGGCGTGTAGACGCGGTTCGCTGCAAACGGGAATTGTTTCGGATCACCGTGGATATGGGTGTGGCAGTCGCAGGCTTGCGCCGGCACGTCGAAATCGACCGGGGTCGAAGGTTGCGCCGGCTTGGCGCGGGCGGCTGTCGTGGTCATCGTCACTCCGGCGGCAAGCGAGGCGAGCAGCAGGCTGCGGCGGTTCAGCATGGCGATCCTTCCCAGGGCCTGGCGCGTGCATTGTGGCTGACGCGCTCATTGTCGATGAAGGGAGCCTGAACCCGCTGTCGTCAGTGGGCAACAACGAAGTGCGGCATGGCTGTTCGCAGGACGAGAGCGAGACGAGGAAGTCTATGGTGAGGCCGCGGCCGCCGGCCGCAGCAACCGGTCGGAAAGGACCGGTGCTGCCGACCGAACAGATCGGTCTTACTCCTTGACGATCCGCACCGCGCCCTTGGCGGCGCTCGACGCGAACGCGGCGTAGGCCTTCAGCGCGGTCGAGACCTTGCGGGCGCGCGTCTTTGGCTTCCAGGCTTGATCGCCCTTCGCCTCCATCGCGGCGCGGCGGTTGGCGAGCTCCTCGTCCGACACTGCGAGATGAATGGCGCGGCTGGGAATGTCGATCTCGATGCGGTCGCCGTCCTGCACCAGGCCGATCAGGCCGCCCTCGGCGGCTTCCGGCGAGACGTGGCCGATCGACAGCCCCGAGGTGCCGCCGGAGAAGCGGCCGTCGGTGATCAGTGCACAGGCCTTGCCGAGGCCCTTCGACTTCAGATAGCTGGTCGGATACAGCATCTCCTGCATGCCCGGGCCGCCGCGCGGGCCCTCATAGATGATGACGACGACGTCGCCGGCCTTGATCTTGTTGGTCAGGATCGCTTCGACCGCGGCGTCCTGGCTCTCCATCACGCGCGCAGGACCCGAGAACTTCAGGATCGAGGCATCGACGCCCGCGGTCTTCACGATGCAGCCGTCGCGCGCGATGTTGCCGGTCAGCACCGCGAGGCCGCCATCCTTGGAATAGGCATGCGCGAGGTCGCGGATGCAGCCCTTCTCGCGATCGAGATCGAGCTCCTGATAGCGGCGGTCCTGGCTGAACGCGACCTGCGTCGGCACGCCGCCGGGGGCGGCCATGTAGAAGTTCTTCACGCTCTCGCTCGACGTCTGGCGGATGTCCCAGCGCTCCAGCGCTGCTGCCAGCGAGGCCGAATGCACGCTCGGCAATTCGGTGTGCAGCAGGCCGGCGCGGGCGAGCTCGCCGAGGATGCCCATCACGCCGCCGGCGCGATGCACGTCCTCCATGTGCACGTCGGCCACGGCCGGCGCGACCTTGCACAGGCAGGGGACCTTGCGCGAGAGGCGATCGATGTCGGTCATGGTGAACGGGATCTCGCCCTCATGGGCGGCGGCGAGCAGATGCAGCACGGTGTTGGTCGAGCCGCCCATCGCGATGTCCATGCTCATCGCGTTCTCGAACGCCTTGAAGTTGGCGATGTTGCGGGGGAGCACGGACGCATCGTCCTGCTCGTAATAGCGGCGGGCGAGGTCGACGACGAGATGACCGGCCTCGACGAACAGGCCGCGGCGGTCGGCATGGGTCGCCAGCACCGAGCCGTTGCCGGGCAGCGACAGGCCGAGCGCCTCGGTCAGGCAGTTCATCGAATTCGCCGTGAACATGCCCGAGCAGGAGCCGCAGGTCGGGCAGGCCGAGCGCTCCATCACCTCGACATCGGCATCCGACACCTTGTCGTCGGCGGCCACGATCATCGCGTCGATCAGGTCGACCTTGCGCAGCTTGCCTTCGATGTTGACCTTGCCGGCCTCCATCGGGCCGCCGGAGACGAACACCGCGGGGATGTTGAGGCGCATCGCGGCCATCAGCATGCCGGGCGTGATCTTGTCGCAGTTGGAGATGCAGACCATGGCGTCGGCGCAGTGCGCGTTGACCATGTATTCGACGCTGTCGGCGATCAGCTCGCGCGACGGCAGGCTGTAGAGCATGCCGTCATGGCCCATCGCGATGCCGTCGTCGACAGCGATCGTGTTGAACTCCTTGGCGACGCCGCCGGCCTTCTCGATCTCGCGGGCGACCAGCTGGCCGAGGTCCTTGAGGTGGACATGGCCGGGCACGAACTGGGTGAAGGAGTTGACGACGGCGATGATCGGCTTGCCGAAATCCTCGTTGGTCATGCCGGTGGCGCGCCACAGGCCGCGGGCGCCGGCCATGTTGCGGCCATGGGTGGAGGTTCGGGAGCGATAGGCGGGCATGACGGTTTCCTTAGGCGTTCCTCGGGATCAGGCAATGTTGGTCCGCGGGCGGAAGGGTCCCGACAACCGACGGACGGCAATGATGCGGCGAGGCATACAGCGAAGTGCTTGATGATTCGACCCTAAATTTCGCTGTTCCGGGATGCCCTGCGGGCAGGGCCGGGGCCTCGTGCCGCTGCCGGAGGTGCCGGCCGGCCCCGGTCACGCGTTTGTGGCTACGTGGGGAACAGGAAGGTCGCTTAGATTAGAACGGTCGAGTTTTGTTCGTCCCGATCCAGCCCGAACGTTCCTGCCGCAGCCTCCGCCGCCCGCGCGTCCCATGCCGTCCGTCATCCGCTTCCGCCATCTGCCGACCCTTGCCGCGCTGCTTCTGGGCGTTCCCGGCGCCGCCTCGGCTCATGCCGTCATCGTCTCGTCGCAGCCCGCGGCGGGCGGGACCATCGAGACGCAGCCGACAATGATCCGGCTGCGCTTCAACAGCCGCATCGATCACGCCCGCTCGCGGCTGAAGCTGCGCGCGCCCGACGGTGCCGAGCAGGCGCTTACTCCGGCAGTCGATGCGCCGGCCGACGAGATCGACGCCGAGGCCAAGGCGCTCAGCCCCGGCGCCTGGCACCTGCAATGGCAGGTGCTCAGCGTCGATGGCCACATCACCCGCGGCGACATTCCTTTCAACGTGCGCTAGCCGTGTCGCTGTTGCTCGACATCTTCGGCTATCTCTCGGTGGTGCTGCGAGGCCTGACCCTGCTGGCACAGTCCTTCACCATCGGCGGCTTGGCATTTCTGCTGTTGCTGCTGCGCCCGCTACAGCAAAGGCTGTCCGCTGACGCGATCGTGGTCGGGAAGCGCGGCCAGCGCTTCCTGCGCCGAAGCGCATTCGGCTGGTTCGCGGTCGTGCTGGCTTCGCTCGCAGTCAACATGGGCGCGCTGATCGGGACGCTCGATCTGTCGCTCGGCGCGGCGGCGAGCGCGGATTTCGCACGCTCCGGCCTGGCTGTTGCCGCGTGCGCGCTCGGCATCGCCGTGCTCGCCCGGACCGGCAGCTGGGCCGCCTGGCGCGTCCTGACGCTGACCGTGCTGGCCGTCTCAGCGCTGCTGCTGCAGCTCAACCTGACGCACGCGGCGAGCCGGCTCGAGGTGCGCTGGCCGCTGCTCGCCGCCGACTTCCTTCACATGCTCGGCGCCGGCGTCTGGATCGGCGGCCTGCCGTATTTCATGATGGCGCTGAACGGCTGCAAGGCGGATGACGATCAGCGCAGAATCGGACGGCGCTACTCGTTGATGTCGATGGTCTCGGTGGCGGCGATCGTGCTCGGCGGCATCGTGATGGCGATCGCCTATCTCGGCTCGTTCGCGGCGATCTACGGTACGGCCTATGGTGTGATGACCTCGGCCAAGGTCGCGATGCTGCTGATGCTGCTCGCGCTCGGGGCGGGCAATTTCCTGGCCGTGGAGCGCCTGCGTCGCCGTGATCCCGCAGCGCCGCTGCTGCGGATGAAGCGCTTCGTCGAGGTCGAACTCGGCATCGGGTTGACGGTGCTCCTGACGGCGGGCTCGCTGACCTCGCTGCCGCCGGGCATCGACCTCAGCCAGGACCGCCTGAACTGGGCCGAGATCGTCGAGCGCGCCGCGCCGCAACGGCCGCGGCTGACCAGCCCCTCGGTCGACCAGCTCACGATCTCGCAGTTGCAGGCGAGGATCGACGCCGCCGACGCGCAGCGCGTGACGGCGCCGCAAGCCTACGTGCCGGGCGAGGGCGTGATCCTGCCGCGCAGCGCCGCCGAAATCGCCTGGTCGGAATACAACCACCATTGGGCCGGCATCTTCGTCGTGCTGATCGGGCTGCTCGCGCTGATCGAACGCTTCGCCTGGGGACGCTGGGCACGGCACTGGCCGTTGCTGTTCCTGGTGATGGCGGCGTTCCTGTTTCTCCGCGCCGACGAGATGGCCTGGCCGCTCGGCCCGATCGGCTTCTTCGCGTCGCTGCGCGATCCCGAAGTGGCGCAGCACCGGCTGTTCGTGGTGCTGATCGTCCTGTTCGGCCTGTTCGAATGGCGGGTGCGGCTGCGCGGGCAACAGGCGGGGCGGGCGGCGCTGGTGTTTCCGCTGACGGTCGCCGCCGGCGGCGCGCTGCTGCTGACCCATTCGCACGCCATCGCCAACATCAAGGATCAGCTCCTGATCGAGATGAGCCACACGCCGCTGGCGCTGTGCGGCATCATCGCCGGCTGGGCGCGCTGGCTCGAGCTGCGCCTGGACGGCCGCATCAGCCGCGCCGCCGCCTGGGTCTGGCCGGTGGCCTTCGTGCTGGTCGGGCTGATCCTGCTGGATTATCGCGAGGCGTGAGCAGCCTTACTGCTTCTGCAGGAACACGTAGTCCGCGGAATAGGCCACGCTGCGGAGTTGCCCGGCGGTCTCGCAGGCGCCCTCCAGCTTGCCGCCCGACGTGTTGATCCGCTGCACGGTGGTGACGTCCGACAGCACGCCCTTGCTGCCGCGGTGGGAGACGACGGCGAGCTTCAGCCAGGGGATGTCGTTGTCGGTGGCGCCGATGGCGGTGCCCTGGACGCGGCCGCCGACGATCGAGCCGTCCTGGTGCTCCCAGCTCGGGCCGGCGTAGTGCCGACCGACGGTCTTGCCGTCCTCGAACAGACTGGCGATCGGTTCGCGAAAGGTCCAGGCGAGCTTGCCGTCCTTGTCGGTCTTGCAGTCGTAGACCTGCGCGCCTTCGGCATGCAGCGTCAGCACGGCCTTTTCGCCGGCGGCGATCAGCGCGTCGGGAATCGTGGTCTCTGCAGCGTGGGAGGAGCCGATCTGGGCCCCGAGCAACAGCAGGGCGAGCGATGAGGTCAAGCGCATGATCAGGTTCCTCGACAGCAGGAGTGAAACAGAAACGGGCCACGCTTGTGGCGCGGCCCGTTGATAGGTGACGAAACCAGAAGGCGAAAGTGGGGAAACTTACGCCGCCATCGCCTTGGTCAGGTTCTCGGCGATCTTGTCGAGGAAGCCGGTGGTCGAGAGCCAGCGCTGATCGGCGCCGACCAGGAGCGCGAGGTCTTTGGTCATGTAGCCGGACTCGACGGTGTCGACGCAGACCTTCTCCAGGGTGGCGGCGAACTTCGCCAGTTCGGCGTTGTTGTCGAGCTTGGCGCGGTGCGACAGGCCGCGGGTCCAGGCGAAGATCGAGGCGATCGAGTTGGTCGAGGTCTCCTTGCCCTTCTGGTGCTCGCGGAAGTGGCGGGTCACCGTGCCGTGGGCCGCCTCGGCCTCGACGGTCTGGCCGTCCGGGGTCATCAGCACCGAGGTCATCAGGCCGAGCGAGCCGTAGCCCTGCGCCACGGTGTCGGACTGCACGTCGCCGTCATAGTTCTTGCAGGCCCAGACATAGCCGCCCGACCACTTCAGCGCCGCGGCGACCATGTCGTCGATCAGGCGGTGCTCATAGGTGATCTTCTTGGCCTCGAACTTGTCCTTGAACTCCTTCTCGTACACCTCCTGGAAGATGTCCTTGAAGCGGCCGTCATAGACCTTCAGGATGGTGTTCTTGGTCGACAGGTAGACCGAGTAGTTCTTGGCGAGGCCCATGTTGAGCGAGGCGCGGGCGAAGTCGTAGATCGACTCGTCGAGGTTGTACATCTCCATCGCGACGCCGGCGCCGGGCGCCTTGAAGACCTCCTTCTCGATCACGGTGCCGTCGTCGCCGACGAACTTCATCGTCAGCACGCCCTTGCCGGGGAACTTGAAGTCGGTGGCGCGGTACTGGTCGCCATAGGCGTGGCGGCCGATGATGATCGGCTTGGTCCAGCCGGGAACGAGGCGCGGCACGTTCTTGCAGATGATCGGCTCGCGGAACACGACGCCGCCGAGGATGTTGCGGATGGTGCCGTTCGGCGACTTCCACATCTCCTTGAGACCGAACTCCTTCACCCGGGCCTCGTCGGGGGTGATGGTGGCGCACTTGACGCCGACGCCGACCTTCTTGATGGCGTTGGCGGCATCGATCGTGATCTGGTCGTTGGTCTTGTCGCGGCTCTCCATCCCCAGGTCGAAATACATCAGGTCGATATCAAGGAAGGGGTTGATCAGCTTGTCCTTGATGTACTGCCAGATGATCCGGGTCATCTCGTCGCCGTCGAGCTCGACGACCGGGTTGGTCACCTTGATTTTTGCCATGATCGATGGGGCCTTCTTGGGAACAGCGCGCCAGGAATGGAAAGCGCTTGTGAAATCAAGCGCGTCATAGCACTGCTGCACCGCGGGCGGAAGCGCACCCGGTATGCGTCCGGTGCTGATTTTCGCAGCCCGCTCATGCGGTGGGCAACGGCGGCCGCGGGCCGGCCTGCCGTTTCGCGCAAACTGCAAAATTCAGGCTTAAGCCGATTATTTTGCTTGAGAATTCTCATCAGCCGGGCCAACGAGCGGGCAGGGCGCGATCGGCGCTTCAACCGGATCTGGAAGTCGAGGATTGAGCGTGTCGGGCACCGACAAGACAAAGGCGGGCGTGGAGATCGCAGGGCCAGTGGTGATCCTGGTCGAGCCGCAGCTCGGCGAGAACATCGGCATGGCCGCGCGCGCCATGGGCAATTTTGCGTTGTCGGAGCTGCGACTGGTCAACCCGCGCGACGGCTGGCCGAACATCGCCGCCCAGCGGGCGGCGGCCGGGGCCGACCACATCATCGATCATGTCCGACTGTTCGACACCCTGCCGGAGGCGATCGCCGACCTCGACCTGGTGTTCGCGACCACCGCCCGCGCCCACGACCAGGCCAAGCCGGTGATGGGACCAGAGGCGGCCGCCCGCGAGATGCAGGGCCAGATTGCCGCCGGCGGCCGGGCCGGCATCCTGTTCGGCCGCGAGCGGGCGGGGCTCACCAACGAGGAGGTCGCCCGCGCAAACCGCATCATCACCTACCCGGTCAACCCCGGCTTTGCCTCGCTGAACCTCGCCCAGGCGGTGCTGCTGATGGGCTATGAATGGTTCAAGCTGGTGACATCGGGCGCGCTGCCCTTCGCCATGCCCGAACGCTCGGAGCGCGCCGGCCAGGGACAGATGGAGGCGTTCTTCGAGAACCTGGTGCGCGAGCTCGACCGGGTCGAATTCCTGCGGCCCGCCGAGAAGCGCGAGACCATGCTGGTCAACCTGCGCAACATCTTCTTCCGCATGGAGCCGTCGCGGCAGGACATCCACACCCTGCACGGCGTGGTCATGGCGATCGCCGAGGGGCGCAAGGGGCCGGCCAAGGGCGGCGTGCTCGACAGCGAGCAGGCGACGCGCCTGCGGGCGCTGATCGCCGAGCAGGGCACGGTGGCCAACCTGCCGGATTCGCGCGGCTCGCTGCGCGGGCTGGCGCGGCTGCTCCGCCGCAACCCGACCGACGCCGAGCGCGCGCTGTGGCACGCGCTGTCGCGCGACCGCCGCTTCGCCGGCCAGTTCAAGCGCCAGACCCCGGTCGGCCGCCACATCCCCGACTTCGTCTCCTTCATCCACCGCCTCGCCATCGAGCTGGTCGGCCCCGACGAGAGCGAAGGCGTCGTCGCTGATCGCAGCGCAAGGCGGGCGTGGCTGGAAAGCCGCGACTATCGCGTCACCGAGGTGAAGGCGGCGGATGTCGAGGCGAATCTGGAGGCCGAGCTGGTGCGGCTGCAGGCGGTGATCGCCGCAGCCAAGTAGTCGCCGACGGTCGCATCGCGAGCCGCGTGGCGGCTATCAATGGCTTCGCGCGTCCGTTCATCACGCGCAAGCGTCGATTGAGTTGCCGCGTGGCATGCGCGGCCCTCGCAACTCATCCGCGCCCGGCAGGCCCCGAGTCTGCGATCTCGTTTACACCGGCTGAACGATGATTTGTGAACGCAATTCCAGATTGTGGTTCTCCCAATCGGTTCTGGTTAGATCGCAGCACCAAGAGCAAGACCTAAGGGGGCATTCATGGCTACGCGACGATGGCGCTCGATTCTGTGTTGTGCGTTGATCATCGGCTCGATCTTCGGCTTGTCGGCAAGCGCCGAACCGGCGGCACCGAAGCGGTGCACGACGGCGGCCGATCTCGGTGCCGACGAGCGCATCGCCGGCTGCACTGTCGTGATCGAGCGCGGCAAGCCGGCGACGCCGCAGGTGATCGAAGCCCGTTTCGCACGCGCCGGCGCCTACTTCCACAAGGGAGACGTCGAGCATGCGATCGACGACTACAAGATCGTCATCGAGCAGTCCTCGGCTGGTCTTCTTGCCGCATTCGATCGCGCCGCTCCTGATCTGCGCGAGAGCGAGCCGCAGCCGGGGTCGGGTTTCGGGCGGGCGTTCGGTCGCAACGGCTACCGCGCGCAGGCCTATCGCGCGCTGGGGATCGCAAGCTTCCAGGCCGGTCTCCTGGAGGAGGCGCAGGACGATTTCAGATGGCTCAGCGAGATCGATCCCCACAATGCGGAGGCGGCCTTGTGGCTGGATCTGGCGCGCCGCCGTGCCGGGCTGGGGAGCGAGCTCGCCGACCACGCGAAGCGGCTCGACATGGGCAAATGGCCGGCCCCGATCGTCCGTCTCTTCCTCGGGCAGGAGACGACGGAGGCTGTGCTTGCGGCGGCCGACCGCGGTGCTCCCGTCACGCGCCGGGCACGGCGTTGCGAGGCGAGCTTCTTCGCCGGCGAGCTGATGCTCGACCAGAGTCGTGAGCGCGACGCCATGCAACTGATCGACCGGGCTCTCGCCGAGTGTCCGTTGACATCGCGCGAACGCTCGGTCGCCGAGGCGGAGGCGCGCGCGCTCCGCATCATGCCGTAAAAGTCATGCGGAGAGGCGCGGCAATCCCGCAGCGAGCTGTTCTCCGGCCGCATGCTTAACGCGCGCGTGCGCATTTGAGTGAAAATGCCCGGTCAAATCCGCACGCGGCGGGTTACGGAACGCTCGGGTTCGAACGGTATGGTCTGCGCATTGCCCTTTCATCGTTGCAACTGTGCGGCCTTTCATCATGAACGAAACCAGATCCGTGTTGCGGGACCTCGAGGATGCGATTGCGCGGGGGACCGCGGACAGCCGCGAGCGCGCGCTGTGGCATGCGACCGACCTGCTGATCGCGGGGCGCTACTGCGAGGAGGAGATCGCCACCTTCGGCGAGGTGATCGGCCGGCTCGCCGACGAGATCGAGATCGAAGCGCGCGCCAAGCTCGCGGATCGCCTCGCCAGGATCGAATATTCGCCGGCCAGCGTCATCCGCAAGCTCGCCTTCGACGACGAGATCTGGGTCGCCGGCCCGGTGTTGCGCGAATCCGAGCGGCTCGATGACGCCACGCTGGTCGAGAACGCCAGCACCAAGAGCCAGGACCATCTGCTCGCGATCGCCGAACGAAAGACGTTGAGCCCCGCCGTGACCGACGTGCTGGCGACGCGCGGCGACCGTGCCGTCGCCACGGCGGTGGCGCGCAATCAGGGCGCCCAGTTCTCCGGCGCCGGATTCCTGCACATGGTCAAGCGGGCCGAGAACGACTCGATTCTCGCCGAGCATCTCGGCCGCCGGCTCGACATCCCCCGCCATCTGTTCCAGCAACTGATCGCCAAGGCCTCGGACGATGTCGGCAAGCGGCTGGCAGGGGAGCGGCCGGAGCTGCTTGGCGAGATCAACAGCTCGGTCGCCAACATCGCCGGCGACCTGCAGTCGAAGTTCGGACCCGGCTCGCGCAACTACTTCGTCGCCAAGCGGACCGTGACGATCCAGCACCGCCTCGGCAATCTGCACGAGAGCACCATCGCCGGCTATGCGACCGCGCACAAGGTCGAGGAGGTGACGATCGGCCTCGCGCTGCTGTCGGGATTGCCGGTCGACGTCGTCGAGCGCGCCTTGTTCGACCGCAACCGCGAGATGCTGCTGATGCTCGCCAAGGCGCTTGGCTTTACCTGGGATACGATGATGGCGCTCGCGTTCCTCGGCGCCCGCGACCACCGCATCACGGCCGGCGAGTTGCAGGAGCTGGAGCGTGACTATGCCAAGCTCCAGTCGCTGACATCGCGCAGCGTGCTCGAATTCTATCAGTCCCGCAAGAATCCAGGCAAAGGCGGCAAAGCATCCGCGCCGCGCGCCGTAGCCTATTGAACCTGCAGCGACGGATGGAGGTGATCGCGGATGAAGGGTATGGGACTTCCTCTTCGCAGAGAGCAACGGCTCGGCCATCGCGAGGCGCCTGCGGACCGCGCGGCGGTCGATGCGGCTTGGCACGTGCTCGAAGCGGCCAACGAGCTCGGCGATGAGGCTGCAGTGGCCGCCTGCCGCCGCGTCATCGATGCGAGCCTCAACGGCGCGGGCGCAGATCAGGCGGACCTGAAGCTGGTAACGGAGTATTTCCGCTAGTTCTGTCGCTCGGTTCGCGGGGCAGGGCGGCTCAGACCGCAGCGAGCTGCGGGCCCGCCGCCTTGCTGTTGCGCTGGCCCGCCTTCAGCTTCGCCGGCTCGATCAGCGCCTTCGCGGCCAGCCCGGCGGTGTCCGCGACCTCGGGATTGCGCGACACCATCGCCGCCACGATCGCGCCGTCGATCAGCAGTGCAAGCTGATGCGAGAAGCTCTCCGGCTCGGCAGCGCCCATCTCACGGGCGAGCTTCTCGATATGCGCCAGCACCACTTTCTTGTGGCGCATTGCGATGGTGCGAAACTGCTTCTGGTCCTTGTCGTGCTCGCCGACCGCATTGATGAAGGGGCAGCCGTAGAAGCGCTCCTCGCCGAACCAGCTCTTCAGCGCCGGAAAGATGCGTGCCAGCTTGGTCTCGGCGTCACCGCCGCCGCTCTCCATTTCCGCGATGAACCATTCGCGCCACTGCTTGCCTTCGCTTTCCAGCACGGCGGTAACCAGCGCGGTCTTCGATCCGAACAGCTTGTAGAGTGTGGTCTTCGCGGTGCCGGCCTCGCTGATGATCGCATCGATCCCGGTGGCATTGATGCCGTTCTTGCAGAACAGCCGCGTGGCGGCGCCGAGCAGGCGGCCGCGCGCGGATTCGTCATCGCCGGCCGAGATCGTCCTCGCGATCGCCTGCTTCTTGCCGGTTTGTTTGCCCGCAACTGACTTTGCCATGCGCGCAAGCTTAATCGCTGTGCGCGTGACTCAGCAAGACTGCTGATGTGCTCGAGGCAGCATTGCGCTCAATTTGATCTCCGAAGGCGGCATTCTGCACTGCGCTTGGGCAGCGGAGGTGACGCAACGGCTCGCCACTTGCCGCGATGATCGCGTAAGCCGCGAGGATCACTCCGGCTTTTGATTTTCGGCCTCTCTGGCACGCTTCGTGCAGGATACAGACCGTTCGGTATCCTCATCCCAGGGAGAGAAATGAGATGACCGCTGTGGTTCAGAAGACGGCGCTGACGGGCTGCCTTGCACCCATCGACAAGAACGGGCTTGAACAGCTCATCGTCAACGGCAAGGCCAACCCCAAGGTCATCAAGACCCTGAAGTGCAAGACCGTCGCCGAGGGCAAGTTCCGCCACGCCAACTACATCCGCAACCTCGCGCCCTACATCGTCGACGAGCCGCCGGGGCTGCTCGGTGACGACACTGCGCCAAATCCGTCGGAAGCCTCGCTCGCCGCGCTCGGCTCCTGCCTGGCCGTCGGCCTGCATGCCAATGCGGTGCATCGCGGCTGGACCGTCAACAAGCTCGAGCTGGAGCTCGAGGGCGATCTCAACATCACCGCAGTCTGGGGCACCGGCGACGTCAGCGAGAAGCCGGTCGGCTTCACCGACGTCCGCGTCAAGGTCGACATGGAGTGCGAGGGCATTCCGCAGGAGGAGGTCAAGGCGCTGATCGACCACGTCAAGAAGTGGTCGCCGGTCGCCAACACCTTCACGCGTCCGGTCAATCTCGAGGTCGGGATCTGAGGCGGCCCTCGAGGTCAGCGTAGCGGAGGACGTCATGAACTCAGTAGTCTCGGGTTCACTCGGACAGCATCTGGCGGTCGACGGCGCGGGCGTCATGCCCATACCGTCGACCGTGGAGCAGGTCACGGCGATCGCGCGCAAGGAGCTCGCGCCGCTGGCCGCTGGCATCGACGCCGGGACGGTGTACCCGGCCGACGTGCTCCGCCGCTTCGGCGAGGTCGGCGCGTGGAGCAGCCACGTGCCGGAAAATGGCGCGGCGGATCTCAACTGCGCGATCGACACCATCGGCGCGATCGGTGAGGTCTGCGGCGCCTCTGCCTTCATGGCGTGGTGCCAGAACACGCTGGTCTGGTACATCGCCAACTCGCCCAACAAGGCGCTCGTCGACCGTCTTCTCGACGACGCCGCGAGCGGCCGGTTGCTCGGTGGCACCGGCTTGTCCAATCCGATGAAGAGCTTCTTCGGTATCGAGAAGCTCAAGCTCAGGGGGCGCAAGGTCGAGGGCGGCTACGTCGTGCGCGGCGTGCTGCCCTGGGTCTCGAACCTCGGGCCGGACCACATGTTCGGCACGATCTTCGAGCGTGAGGACGCGCCCGGCGAGATCGTGATGTTCATCGCCGACTGTGCCGATCCGGCGGTGACCCTGCAGCCATGCCAGCCGTTCCTGGCGATGGACGGCACCGGCACCTACGGCATCCAGTTTCGCGACCTGTTCGTGCCGGACGAACTGATCCTGGCCGATCCCGCCGGTCCCTTCGTCAAGAAGATCCGTGCCGGATTCATCATGTTGCAGGCCGGCATGGCGCTCGGCCTGATCAAGGACTGCATCAAGATCATGCAGGAGGTCGAGGCGCCGCTCGGCCACGTCAACCGCTATCTGCCGCAGCAGCCGGTCGATTTCAGCGCGCTCGCCGATGAACTCGCGAAGGAGACGGCCGAACTCGCCAGCGATCCGTTCAACCCCGACGAGACTTATTGGCGCAAGGTCGTGGCGCTGCGCCTGCGTGCCGGCGAGGCCAGCGTCGCTGCGGCTCATGCCGCGATGCTCCATTGCGGAGCCCGCGGCTACCTCAAGGGCAATCGCGCCGAACGTCGCCTGCGCGAGGCCTATTTCGTCGCGATCGTGACTCCCGCGACCAAGCAGCTCCGCAAGATGCTCGCCGACGGCTGACGCCGGCGAGAACGGCAAACCAACAAATCCCAACCAGGAGAGGCCTGCCATGACGGACGTTCTGATTACAGCCGGCGAACTCGCTGAGTTCACCAAGACCGAGCCGTGTGTCGTGATCGACACCCGCAATCCCGATGCCTACGCCGCGGGACATCTCCCCGGCGCCGTCAACGTCCACGAGATCTTCACCTATCTCGCGACGTCCACGCCGGAAGGCATGGAGGAATTGAAGACGAAGTTTGCGGACGCGTTCGGCGCCGCCGGCCTTTCGGGCGCCGAGACCGCCGTCGTCTACGAACAGTCGATGAACTCCGGCTTCGGCCAGTCGTGCCGCGGCTATTTCCTGCTCACGATGCTCGGCTATCCCAAGGTCAAGGTGCTGCATGGCGGCTACGATGCCTGGGTGGCCGCCGGCATGCCGGTGACGACCGACGTGCCGTCGCCGGCCAAGGCCTCGTTCGCCATCGTGCCGGAGGCGGGCAGCATCCTGATCGACGCCAAGGCGATGCTGGCGGCGGTTGGCAATCCCGCTATCGCGATCCTCGACGTCCGCGATGTCGATGAGTGGATCGGCGATTCCTCCTCGCCCTACGGCAAGGATTTCTGTCCGCGCAAAGGCCGCATCCCCGGCGCCGTCTGGCTCGAATGGTACCGCATGATGAAGCCGACCGCCGAAGGCCCGCGCTTCAAGTCGAAGGACGAGATCCTCGCCGAATGCGCCACCGTCGGCATCACGGTCGACACGCCGGTTTATCTCTACTGCTTCAAGGGCGCGCGGGCCTCGAACACCTTCCTGGCGCTGAAGAACGCCGGCGTGAAGGATGTGCGGATGTACTTCGGCTCGTGGAACGAGTGGTCGCGCGACCCGTCCCTGCCGATCGAGGAAGGACTTCCGATGCCGGCGATGACCAGCAAGGCGGCATAGAAGCTGCATGTTAAGCACGTCCGGCCGCTGAAAAATGCGGCCGGATGAGCAGTTCGAAGGCGCTGACAGCGCAGGTGTGACAAAGGGGCGCAGCACATGTCGATTTTCGATGATCCGTTCGATGCCGATTCACGCGTGAATGCCGGTTGTATCTGCGGCCAGCATCGCAGCCCGGCCGAACATGAGCACGCCGCGCTGGCGCTGCGCTGCGAGCCCGTGGCGGACTCCACCGAGAAGCGCTACCAGAACGTGGTCGCGTCAGCCGTGCTGCGCGCGGTGTTTCCGCAAGCTGCCACCCGCCGCGCGTTTCTGAAGTCGGTCGGCGCCGCCACTGCGCTCGCCGCAGTGTCCCAGTTCTTCCCGCTGAAGACCGCGACCGAGGCGTTCGCCGAAGCGGGCACGCCCGAGAAGAAGGATCTCAAGGTCGGCTTCATCCCGATCACCTGCGCGACCCCGATCATCATGGCGGCGCCGCTCGGCTTCTATGCCAAGGCCGGGCTGAACGTCGAGGTCGTCAAGACCGCCGGCTGGGCCGTCATCCGCGACAAGACCATCAACAAGGAATACGACGCCTCGCACATGCTGGCGCCGATGCCGATCGCGATCTCGCTCGGCCTCGGTGCACAGCCGATCCCGTTCACCGTGCCCGCGATCGAGAACATCAACGGGCAGGGCATTACGCTTGCGATGAAGCACAAGGACAAGCGCAACCCGAAGGACTGGAAGGGCATGAAGTTCGCCATTCCGTTCGACTATTCGATGCACAACTATCTCCTGCGCTATTATCTCGCCGAGCACGGCATCGATCCCGACACCGACGTGCAGCTGCGCTCGGTGCCGCCGCCGGAGATGGTCGCGAACCTGCGCGCCGACAACATCGACGGCTTCCTCGCGCCCGACAACATCTGCCAGCGCGCGATCTTTGACGGCGTCGGCTTCCTGCACATCCTGTCGAAGGAGATCTGGGACGGTCACCCCTGCTGCAGCTTCGCGGCGAGCCGCGAGTTCATCACCACGGCGCCGAACAGCTTTGCCGCTCTCACCCGCGCCATCGTCGATGCCACCGCGTACGCGTCGAAGGCTGAGAACCGCAAGCAGATCGCGGAGGCGATCGCTCCGGCGAATTACATCAATGCGCCGGTGACCGTCATGGAGCAGGTCTTGACCGGCACCTACGCCGATGGCCTCGGCGGCGTGAAGACCGATCCGAAGCGCGTCGATTTCGATCCGTTCCCGTGGCAGTCCTTCGCGGTGTGGATGCTGACGCAGATGAAGCGCTGGGGGCAGATCAAGGGCGACGTCGACTACAAGGCGGTCGCCGAGCAGATCTATCTCGCCACCGACACCCGCAAGGTCATGACCGAGATGGGCCTGACGCCGCCGACGGACTCCTATAAATCGTTCTCGGTGATGGGCAAGTCGTTCGATCCGACCAAGCCGGACGACTACGTCGCCAGCTTCAAGATCAAGAAGGCGTCGTGATGGGAGGAATGGGCGCGACGCTGCTGATCCCACCCATGGTGATGAACACGCCGCCAACCACACCACCGGTGTCGTCCCCGCGAACGCGGGGACCCATACGCCGTGACCTGTCTTGGGGCGGGGGCGGTAGCGACAATCGTTTCCACCAACTGACGACGGTGGTTATGGGTCCCTGCGTTCGCAGGGACGACACTGTGAGTGGAGCGCCGGCATGACCTCCTCTCTTCGTCTGCGCGCCGCCGTCGTCTCGATCGTGCTGCTGGCCGTGTTCCTCGGCGCCTGGCATATCGCGACGCGCAGCACGGGCGCCGCGGCCAACATGAGCCCGGAATACGCCAAGCTGATGGGCATGACGGCCACGCAGGGCAAGTCGGCGATGCCCGGGCCGCTCGATGTCGGTGCCAAGCTGTGGGAGCATCTGCGGCGGCCGTTCTACGACAATGGTCCGAACGACAAGGGGCTCGGCATCCAGCTCGCCTTCTCGCTCGGGCGGGTCATGCTTGGCTACCTGATCGCAGTCGCGGTCGCGATCCCGCTCGGCTTCCTGATCGGCATGTCGCCCTTGATGAGCAAGGCGCTCGATCCGTTCATCCAGATTCTCAAGCCCATCTCGCCGCTCGCCTGGATGCCGCTCGCGCTCTACACCATCAAGGATTCCAGCCTGTCGGCGATCTTCGTGATCTTCATCTGCTCGGTGTGGCCGATGCTCATCAACACCGCCTTCGGCGTCGCCAGCGTGCGCAAGGAATGGATCAACGTCGCCCGCACGCTCGAGGTCGGGAATTTCCGCCGGGCCTTCACGGTCATCCTGCCGGCTGCGGCGCCGACGATCCTCACCGGCATGCGGATCTCGATCGGCATCGCCTGGCTCGTCATCGTCGCCGCCGAGATGCTCGTCGGGGGCACCGGCATCGGCTACTTCGTCTGGAACGAGTGGAACAACCTCTCGATCACCAACGTGATCATCGCGATCCTGCTGATCGGCCTGGTCGGCATGGTGCTGGATCAGATGCTGGCCCGCGTCTCGCGACTCGTGACGTTTCCGGAGTAGGGCGGTGATGATGAAGCGAGCTGCTGCAACGCGCGTACCTCTGTTCCCCTCCCCCTTGTGGGGAGGGGTCAGGGGTGGGGGTGCCCCAGGCGCGAGTCTTCGTGGGGGACCCCCCTCCCTGACCCTCCCCCACAAGGGGGGAGGGAACGGAAAGATGTTGCCATGACCGACAAATTCATCTCCATCGAGGGCATCGCCAAGCGCTACGACGGGGCGCGCAGCACGACGATCTTCGAGAATCTCTGGCTCGCGATGGCGCGCGGCGAGTTCGTCTGCGTGATCGGGCATTCCGGCTGCGGCAAGACCACGGTGCTGAATGTTCTTGCCGGCCTCGACGTGCCGAGCGGAGGCGCCGTCATCG
Source organism: Bradyrhizobium sp. SZCCHNR1017 (assembly GCF_032381375.1). NCBI lineage: Bacteria > Pseudomonadati > Pseudomonadota > Alphaproteobacteria > Hyphomicrobiales > Nitrobacteraceae > Bradyrhizobium > Bradyrhizobium sp. SZCCHNR1017. Next base: position 149,199 of record NZ_JAUHIR010000002.1, read on the forward strand.
TCGACGGCCAGGCCATCGAAGGTCCGAGTCTCGACCGCGCGGTCATCTTCCAGAGCCATGCGCTGTTGCCGTGGCGGACGGTGCTCGGCAACGTCGCCTATGCCGTCTCGTCGAAATGGCGCAAATGGGATCGCGCCAAGGTCAAGGCGCATGCGCTGAAATACATCGAGCTCGTCGGCCTGTCCGGCTCCGAGCACAAGCGGCCGTCGGAGCTGTCCGGCGGCATGAAGCAGCGCGTCGGGATTGCCCGCGCGCTCTCGATCACGCCGAAGATCATGCTGATGGACGAGCCGTTCTCCGCGCTCGATGCGCTGACGCGCGGCACCCTGCAGGACGAGGTCCGCCGCATCTGCGTCGAGACCGGGCAGACCGTGTTCATGATCACCCACGACGTGGACGAAGCGATCTATCTCGCCGACAAGATCGTGCTGATGACCAACGGACCCGGCGCGGTGCTCGCGGAGATCGTCGAGAACCCGCTGCCGAAGGACCGGCTGCGCGGCGACCTGCATCGCCATCCGCTGTACTACGCGCTGCGCAACCACATCATCGATTTCCTGGTCAGCCGCAGCAGGACCTTCACTGCCGAGACGCCGGATCACGATCCGCGTAAGGTGCCGGTGGTGAAGATCGGGCGCACCGAGCCGACGATCGTCGCGTCCAAGCCGGCCGACAGCGACGCGCCGCAGGCCGTCGCGCGCTGAGGCTCGGAGAAACCCATCAACGAAGAGCCATCAAGGGAGACCAAGCATGAAGCGATCCGACCTCACCGAGAAGCTGCTCGACATCAAGCGCGAGAAGGGCTGGAGCTGGAAGTACATCTGCGATCAGATCGGCGGCTATTCCGAGGTGCTGATCGTCGGCGCCGTTCTCGGCCAGATGAAGCTGACCAAGCCGCAGGCGGCGAACGCCGGCGAGCTGTTCGGCCTGTCCAAATCCGAGATCGCGATGCTGAACGAGACGCCGATGCGCGGCGAGGGCGTGCAGATGCCCCCGACCGATCCCTTGATCTACCGCTTCTACGAACTCGTGATGATCAACGGCCCGGCGTGGAAGGAGCTGATCCAGGAGGAATTCGGCGACGGCATCATGTCGGCGATCGATTTCGACATGGTGATGGAGCGCCTGCCCAATGCCAAGGGCGACCGCGTCAAGATCACGATGTCGGGCAAGTTCCTGCCGTACAAATATTACGGCGCCAGCGGCAACGTGCCGGAATATGGCTTCAAGGAGGAATAGGGGAGGGGCGAGTCGCGAATAGGGAGTAGTGAATAGGGATCTCAGCTATTCACTACTCGCCATTCACTCTCGTCTCGGATATCTCAAGCCGCGATGGGCCCATATCGGCGGAGAATCGGCGTGAGCGTCATGCAGACCAACTTCCTATTTTCTTATGGCACGCTTCAGCTCGAAAGCGTTCAACTGAAATCTTTCGGTCGACGGCTTGTCGGTCGTCCGGATTCGATGCCGGGCTTCAGAAAGAGCTTCATCGAGATCACGGATCCAGACGTGCTCGCTAGCAGTGGTGAGCGGTTTCACCCTATCGTCGTGCCGAGCGACGATCCTGACGACGCTGTCGACGGGACTGTGTTTGAAATCACGTCAGATGAATTGCGTGCAGCCGACCAGTACGAAGTCGCCGATTACGAGCGCGTCGACGTTGTGTTGCGCTCCGGCACGCGGGCGTGGGTGTACGTCAAAGCAGCCGAGTAGCGAATAGGGAGTAGCGAATACGGGAAGGACATCGCTGTCCGCCACTCCCTATTCGCTATTCGCCCACTCGCTATTCGCTTCTTCTCACTGTCCCGCCTTGACCTGCGCCACGGCGGTCACCAGCAACTCGCTCATCTTCGCGCGCACGTCCGCCTCGGTGACGGCCGCGCCCTTGGCGGTGAGGTCGCCCAGCACCTTGCGCAGCACGTCGGCATCGCCCGCTTCCTCGAAATCGGCCGCGACGACCTCCTTGGCGTAGGCGTCGGCGTCAGCGCCGGACTTGCCGAGCTTTTCGGCTGCCCACAGGCCGAGCAGCTTGTTGCGGCGGGCTTCTGCCTTGAACTTCAATTCCTCGTCATGGGCGAATTGCTTCTCGAAGGCGTCCTCGCGCTTGTCGAACGTGGTCATGGTCGGAACTTCCAGTGTTGCCGAAGAGGGTTAACCGCGCAGGCGGTTGCGGGGCGGTGGCCGCACGCCTAAATAATTGGAACATCTTGCCAATACAACGGGTACGAGGCCGCAGGGAAGGGCGGTAAAACTCCGCTCCCGAGGCCCGGATCGATTGTGCTCGGGACACCAATGAGATAGGTTTCCCACAGGCCCGGTTCTTGTTCTGTTTCCGTCCGTCCGGGCCCTCGCGGCAGCTCCGTCGTGGTCCTGTCCAAAGTCATCCGGAGCCCACCATTTCATGGATTTCAACAAAACACGGTACATCCCAATGAGCCGTCGGCGTCGCATTTATGAAGGCAAGGCCAAGGTCCTGTATGAAGGCCCCGAGCCGGGCACCCTGATCCAGCACTTCAAGGACGACGCCACCGCCTTCAATGCCAAGAAGCACCAGGTGATTGAAGGCAAGGGCGTCCTCAACAACCGCATCTCGGAGTACCTGTTTCAGCACCTCAACGACATCGGGGTTCCGACTCACTTCATCCGCCGGCTCAACATGCGCGAGCAGTTGATTCGCGAGGTCGAGATCGTGCCGCTCGAGGTCGTCGTCCGCAATGTGGCGGCGGGCTCGCTGTCGCAGCGCCTCGGCATCGAGGAAGGCACCCAGCTGCCGCGTTCGATCATCGAATTCTATTACAAAAACGACCAGCTCAACGACCCCATGGTGTCGGAGGAGCACATCACCGCGTTCGGCTGGGCGACGCCCCAGGAAATCGACGACATCATGGCGCTCGCCATTCGCGTCAACGACTTCCTGACCGGGCTTTTCCTCGGCATCGGCATCCGCCTGGTCGACTTCAAGATGGAATGCGGCCGGCTGTTCGAGAACGAGATGATGCGCATCATCGTCGCCGACGAGATTTCCCCCGATTCCTGCCGGCTGTGGGACATCAAGTCGAACGAGAAACTCGACAAGGACCGCTTCCGTCGTGATCTTGGCGGCCTTCTGGAGGCCTATACCGAGGTCGCCAAGCGGCTCGGCATCCTCATCGAGAACGAGCGCCCGGCGGGCTCCGGCCCGGTCCTGGTCAAGAGCTAAAAGGGAACAAGACGTGAAAGCGCGTGTCACGGTGACGCTGAAATCCGGCATCCTCGATCCGCAGGGCAAGGCGATCGAGGGCGCCCTGAAATCGCTCGGCGTCGACGGCGTCGCCAGCGTGCGGCAGGGCAAGGTGTTCGACATCGAGCTCGCCGGTGCCGACAAGGCCAAGGCGGAGGCCGCCCTGAAGGCGGCCGCCGACAAGCTGCTGGCGAATACGGTGATCGAGAATTACCGGGTGGAGTTGCTGGGGTAGGCAATGGCCGTGATCGACCGCGAGATCTACGAGCTTCTGCTGGAAATCCCGCGTGCTCAGGTCCGTGTCGAACATTCAGTCGATGAGCTGCTTGCTGGTGCGCGAGCGTTGAACAGAGAGCTCTCGTCGGACTCACACACTCTCGCGACGCTGCGAGGGGATCATTATCGAGCAAACACGTAGCATCATGAAATCCGCCGTCCTCGTCTTCCCCGGCATCAACCGCGAACGCGACATGGCCCGCGCGCTGCGCATGATCTCCGGCCATGAGCCTGCGATGGTCTGGCACGCCGAGACGTCGCTGCCGAAGGGCACCGATCTCGTCGTGGTGCCCGGCGGCTTCTCCTATGGCGACTATCTGCGCTGTGGCGCAATCGCGGCACGGGCTCCGGTGATGGACGCAGTACGCGATTTCGCCGCCAAGGGCGGGCTCGTGCTCGGCGTCTGCAACGGCTTCCAGATCCTGTGCGAGTCGGGCCTGCTGCCGGGCGTGCTGATGCGCAACGATAAGCTGAAATTCATCTGCAAGGACGTGCATCTGCGGGTCGAGCGCTCCGATTCGCCGTTCACCCGCGGCTACAATGCGGGTCAGGTCATCCGCGTGCCGGTCGCTCACGGCGAGGGCAATTATGCGGCCGACGAGGAGACCTTGAAGCGGCTGAACGGCGATGGGCGCGTGCTCTATCGCTACTGCTCGGCCGATGGCGAGGTCGGCGACCTCAGCAACATCAATGGCGCTGCGCATTCCATCGCCGGCATCGTCAACGAGAACGGGAATGTGCTCGGCATGATGCCGCATCCCGAGAATCACGTCGAGGACATCATGGGCTGCACCGACGGCCGTGGCCTGTTCGCCGGCCTCGTCGCCCATCTCGACCGCGCGGCCTGATCGGCGGGCTGCGCCCGTGACGTTTCCGTCGGGCCGCTCGCCCGGCCCGACCCACAAACGACCGATTGGTGATCGAGGTTGCGGGACGTCCTCCATCTCCCGGATCGTCCCTGACGTCCGTCCTGCCTGCCACTTCCTCGATCCCGACGGTGCCTTGATGTCGACGCTGCCTCTCACTCAGCGCGCCCTGCGCTGGCTTCTCCTGTCCGTGTCGCTCTCGCTCGTCACGGGCGTTGGCGCCGCTCGGGCCGAGACCCCGTCGACGACGCCGTCGGTCGCCCCACCGCCTCTGCCGTTCACCGTGGGCGGCTGGAAACCGCAGCGGCCGAACGGCACCGATGTGACCTTCTTCCTGTGCGACGATGCGAAATGCGGCCCTGGCTCGAAGGTGAGCTACCGGCTCTACGGACCCAACACGACGATGACGATCGAGCAATTCCGCGCCTCCCAGGACCAGACCGTCAAGCTGCTCGACCAGCGCGTGCCGGGGCAGACCACGACGATTCTGGGCGTCGAGGGCGGCAAGGGCAGCGGGCTGCCGCGCATGTTCTATGCACGGCGCCTGAAAGTGTCGCCAGGCGGAGAGAAGGAATATCAAGTGAGCGGCATGCTGTTCGGCGCGAGAGGCAGTGCCAGCCTGATCAGCTCCGCTACTGGCGAGGCGAACAGCACGGCCAACTTCAAGCAATTCGCGGTCCCGGTCATGCTTCTGCTCGCGCCACGGTCAAAATGATCGCGTGACGGCGCGCCGAAGCCGTTCATCAAAATCGTTCCGGAGTTTTTTCTCGCGCCGTCCGGCAACGCCGGGCGGCTGTTTGCGTTGTCCGCCAGCGAATGGGGCAGGGATCCAAGGAGGTTCTCATATGACGACGAAACATTGGCTGGGAACGGCCGCGATCATCCTGGCGATCGGAACGGCATCAGGTGCTGCATCGGCGCAAGGCGACATGAAGCGCGAGGGAGGCCCGGCCGCTGCGACGGCGCACGAGGCCACGCGTCCGGCGGCCGAGGCGAAGGGAGAGGCAAAGGGCGGCGCCGCCGCGGCGGAACGTGCCGGCGCCGAGGCAAAGCAGAGCGCGCAGGAGCAGCGCCGTGGCGAGCCTTCATCCGCAGCAGGACGCGAGCAGGCTCAGGAAAGGTCCTCCGAGCGGTCGGCACATGATGCCAAGCAGAGCGCCGAGAGCAAGGGCGGTGCGGCCGCCGAGCGTGGCCGCGAGGCCAAGGAGAACGCCGAGTCGAAGTCGTCGACTGACAGCAAGCAGGCCGACAAGCAGTCTGACAGCAAGAGCAAGGCTGAGTCGAAGCAACAGCAGGGGCGCGCCGACGAGCCGCGCAAGGGCGAGGATCGCGCCGCCGAGAGTAAGTCGGGGGCGACGGATCGGAAGTCCGACCGTGAGGCCGATCGCAATGATCACGATAAGGACAAGACCCGGCAGAGCCAGGACGAGCGCAAGACCGGCACGTCCGACGAGGCCGCGGACAAGCAGACCGGCGACCGCAACAAGCAGGCCAACCAGCCGAACGCGGCCGACAGCAAGAACACGACCGCGCAGCAGAACCAGCAGACCGGCGCCGGTCAGCGTGATCAGACCGGGCAGGCCAACAATCAGACCCAGCCCAATGGCAGCCGCTCCAGCACGCAGGTGTCGGTCAACGAGCAGCAGAAGACCCGCGTGGTTGATCAGCTCAAGCGCGATCACGACTTCGACCAGGCGCGTACCAATCTCAACATCAACATCAACGTCGGCGAGCGCCTGCCCGAGCGCGTGCGGCCGCGTCCGCTGCCGTCGGACATCGTGACGATCGTGCCGGAATATCGCGGCTACGAGTACACCGTGATCCATGACGAGATCGCGATCGTCGACCCGCGCAGCCGCGAGATCGTCGACGTAATCCCGCAGAACGGCATGCGCGCGGACCGCGGCTATGATCGCGGCGGCTATGGCGTCGGCTCGACCCGCATCGTGCTGTCGGACGATCAGCGCCAGATTCTGCGCCGCGCCGCCACCGAGACGGGCACTGTGGGTTCGACGACATCGTCGTCGTCCTCGTCCGGATCGAGCTGCCTGAGCCTGCGCCGCGTGCCCGATGAGCTCGCGCGCAGCAATCCGGAGCTCGCCAACTACCAGTATCTAGCGATCGGCGAGCAGGTCGTGCTGGTCGACCCGCGCGATCAGAAGGTGGTGCAGGTCATCGACCAGCAGCAGTAGGGCCGAGGCGCGGCTGCGCCTTGTCTCATCGATGGCCTCCCTTGCCGCTGCGGCATGGGAGGCCATCGAAAGATTGATTTGGACATAGCACGTCCGGCTCTGCTTCAGTTCGCTCACAACGGGGAACGAGATTCCATCTCGTCCACAAGGGGAGCGAAACGAGCCATGGCGATCATCCGCCAGCTGTATGTCCAAGTCCTGATCGCGATCCTGCTCGCGATCGCCGTCGGCCTGCTGGCGCCAGAGGCGGCCGTTCAGATGAAGCCGCTCGGCGATGCGTTCATCGCACTTCTGCGCATGATGCTCGGGCCGATCATCTTCTGCTCGGTGGTGCTCGGGCTGACGCATGTCCGCGATATGAGGCAGCTCGGCCGGCTCGCGTTCAAGTCGCTGCTGTATTTCGAGATCCTGACCACGCTCGGCATGGTCGTCGGCTTCATCGCGGTCAACGTGTTCCAGCCCGGCGACGGGCTCCATGCCGGCAACCTCGCGCTCAATGACAGCGTGACGCGCATCTCCAACGCCGCGAGCAATTTCACGGCTATCGGCTTCTTCCTCAGCATCATCCCGACCACGATCGTCGACGCCTTCGCCAAGGGCGAGATTCTCCAGATCCTGTTCATCTCGGTGATGGTGGGCGCGGCGCTGAGCGTCGGCCTGAAGACGGAGTCGGCGATCCTGCGCGGCATCGAGGAGGGGCAGGACGTGCTGTTCCGCATGCTGGGTTTCATCATGAAGCTGGCGCCACTCGGGGCGTTCGGCGCCATGGCGGCGGCGATCGGCACGCATGGCGGCGCCACGCTGCTCTATCTCGGCAAGGTCGTGCTGCTGTACTGGATCACGGCGGTCGTCTTCGTCGCAGTCGTGCTCGGCGGCGTGTGCGCCATCATGCGGCTGTCGCTGCTCAAGCTGCTGCGGCTGATCCGCGAGGAGCTGCTGCTGGTGCTCGGGACCGCGTCCGGCGAGGTTGCGCTGCCGCGGCTGATGCAGAAGCTCGAGCAGGCCGGCTGCGACGGCGCCATCGTCGGTTTCGTGCTGCCGGCCGGCTACAGCTTCAATCTCGACGGCACGGGCATCTACATGGCGATTGCCGTCGGCTTCATCGCCCAGGCCACCGACACGCCATTCAGCTACGGCCAGCAGCTGGCGGTGCTCGCGGTCATGCTGCTGACCTCGAAGGGCGGCACCACCGTCGCGGGCGGCGCCTTCATCAAGCTCGCGGCGACCCTGCAATCCGTCCGCGTGCTGCCGCTCAACGGCCTCGGCCTGCTGTTCGGCATCGACCGCCTGATGGCGACCTGCACCGCGCTCACCAACGTCGTCGGCAACACCGTTGCCGTGTTCGTCATCGCGCGCTGGGAAAATGCGCTGGATGCCGCCAGGCTCGATGCCTATCTCGCGGGCGGCACCGCGGCGACGGTCGCGGAGGCGGCCGTCGACGAGGGCCACGCTGCAATCGCCGGTGCGGGCGAATGAGCTCAGCGCACGTAGTCGCCGATGATCTTGGCGCCGGGCCAGGCGCCGTCCGCCACGCTCTGCGCGATCACCTCGCGCATCAGCGCCAGCAGCTCGTCGGCCAGCCAGGTCGGCTGGCGTTCCCGCGGCATGCCGATCGAGACGGTCGAGATCAGCGGCGGCCGCTCGATCGACCGCACGGTGAGCTCGCCGCGCTTCGCCTCGGCGACGACCGCGGCATGGGCGAGGATCGTTGCGCCGAGACCGCGCCGAACCATGGCCTTCGTCATGCTCACGCTGTCGACCTCGAAGGCGACGTTGAGCCGCGTGCCGTTCTGGATCGCCGCCTGCTCGATCAGCCGCCGGTTGCTGTGCGGAAGACTCGGCAGGATCAGCGACAGGCCGGCCAGCTCGCGCCAGCCGATCGTCTCGGCCACGGTGTCGCCGCGCTTGGCCGGCGGCAGGGCGACGACCATCCGCTCGTGCAGGATGGGGGTCAGCGCGATGCCGTCGAGCGGCGGGGGATTGTAGAGCACGGCGATGTCGAGCCGGCGGTCCAGCAGCCATTCCTCCAGCGACGAACTGATGCCCTCGCGGACCTGCACGGAGGCCTGCGGCCAGCGCCGGCGCAGTTCGACCACCACGGACGGCGCGATGCGCAGGCCCGCGACCGGCGGCACCCCGAGCGCGATGTGACCGGCGAAGCTCGAATCCGGCGAGCGCACCGCGCCGGGCATCTGGTCGATCTGCAGCAGGACGGCATGGGCGTGCTCGAGGAACGTCGTGCCGGCGCGGGTCAGGCGGACGCCGCGGCCGTGCCGCACCAGCAGCGCGACGCCAAGCTCGTCCTCCAGCTTCATCAGCTGCCGGCTGAGCGCGGATTGCGCGACATTAAGCAATGCCGATGCCCGGCTCAGGCTACCGGCGCGCGCCACCTGCACGAAGTAACGAAGCTCGCGGATGTCGATGGCCGTGTCCTCCGCGCCGCTGCCCGCCGCAGTTTATTGCAAGCGGCCCAGGGCGAGTCAAACCGCGCGCCGACAACGATGAGACGGGCGCCTTGCCGATGAACTTCATCCATCTCGACGGCTTGACGCTGCGCTATGAGCTGCGCGGCGGTGGCGCGAGGACGCTGGTGTTGCTGCATGAGCTCGGCGGCAGCCTCGAAAGCTTCGATGCCTTGATGCCAGAGCTGCCCGACGACCTGCGGGTGCTGCGCTATGATCTGCGCGGCGCCGGCCTGTCGGAAAAGCCGCGCGCGCCGTTCGGCTTCGCCGATCACGTCGGCGACCTCGACCGGCTGCTGCGGGCGCTCGGCGCCGACGGACCGGTCGATATCGCCGGCGTCGCCGCCGGTGCGGCGCTCGCCGTCAGCTTCGCGCTGGCGCATCCGCAGCGCGTGGGCGCGCTGGCGCTGTGCGCGCCGGCCCTCAGCGTCGATGCTGGTCGCGTGCAGTATCTGGCGGCGCGCTCCGCGCTCTGCGTGCGCGCCGGCATGCGCGCCGTGGCGGCGGATACGCTCGATCGTTCCTATCCGCCGGTGCTGCGAACCGACCGCAATGCCTACCTCGCTTATCTCGGCCGCTTCCTCGGCAACGATCCGGTCGGATATGCCCATAACAACCTGGCGTTCGCCGAGGTCGATCTGCGCGAACGGCTCGCGGAGGTTCGGCAGCGCTGTCTGCTGCTTGCCGGCGCGCATGATCTGTTGCGGCCGCAGGCGCAGGTCGAGGCGCTCGCCCGTCTCATTCCCGGCGCGGCGTTCGCGACCGTCGACACGGCCGGTCATCTGATGCAGGTGCAGGCCCCCGCCGAGCTGGCGGGGCGGCTGACGGCTTTTCTTGCCACGCCCGCGACACGGCCGATTCCTCGCGCCTCGTGACCAGGAGCATCGCATGCGCATCGAGGACCTTGCCCTGGCCGAGATGGACGAGACGCAGCGCGCGGTGGCCAAAGAGGCCATCGCCGGCCGGCGCGGCCGGATCCCGGCGCCGCTGCGGGCCTGGCTGCACAGTCCGGAGCTCGGACGCCGGGCCCAGAAGCTCGGCGAGTTCGCCCGCTACGAGACGTCATTGCCGCCTGCGCTGTCCGAGCTCGCGATCCTCGTGACGGCACGGCACTGGACCTCGCATGTCGAATGGTATGCCCACAAGCGGGATGGGCTCGCGGCGGGCATCGCCCCGTCGGTCATCGACGCGATCGCGCAACGGCGTGATCCAGAGTTCACCGATCCCGCCGCGAAGCTCGTTCACGACTACACCCGGCTGCTGCTCGCCAGCGGCCGCGTGCCGGACGATCTGCACGCGCTGGCGGCCGCAACCCTCGGCACGCGCGGCGTCGTCGATCTCGTCGGCATCATCGGCTACTACGGGCTGGTGGCGCTGACCCTCAACGCGTTCGACATCGGCCTGCCCGATGGCGAGACGCCGGAGCTGGAGCCATGACCATGACGAAGCGCCTGGAGGGCAAGGTCGCGATCATCACCGGTGCCGGCTGCGTCGGTCCGGGCTGGGGCAACGGCCGCGCCGCTGCGGTCATCTTCGCGCGCGAGGGCGCCAGGGTCCTCGCCGTCGACAGCGATGGCGGCCGCGTGGACGAGACGCTGGCGCGCGCCCGGGACCACGGCGGCGTCATCCAGGCCCGCCGCTGCGACGTCACCGATGCGGCGGATGTCGCCGCGATGGTCGACGCCTGTATCGCAGCGTTCGGCCGCGTCGATATTCTGGTCAACAATGTCGGCGGCTCGGCGCCGGGAGGCCCGGTCGAGCTGAGCGAGCAGGGCTGGGACGCGCAGCTCGATCTCAACGTGAAGAGCGTCTTCCTCACCTGCAAGGCGGTGCTGCCGCACATGGCGGCGCAGGGCGGCGGGGCCATCGTCAACACGGCCTCCACCTCGGGCATCCGTTGGACCGGATCGGCGCAGGTCGGCTACGCCTCGGCCAAGGCCGCGGTGATCCAGTTCTCGCGCGTCGTTGCCGTGCAGTATGCCCCGCAGCGCGTGCGCGTGAACACGGTGGTGCCTGGCCAGATGCACACGCCGATGGTCGAGGCGCGCCTCGCCGGGCAGCGCGCCGGCGGCGATGTCGCGGCGCTGCTGCGGACGCGGCAGGCTCGCATCCCGCTCGGCTTCATGGGCGACGGCCGCGACACCGCCCACGCCGCGCTGTTCCTCGCCTCCGACGAGGCGCGCTTCGTTACCGGCACCGAGATCGTTGTCGATGGCGGCATGAGCGCCCGCTGTGACTGAACCCATGAGCACGGGCATGGCTGCCGTTTCCCGCGCATGGCCGGCAGGGGCCTGCGATGCGCATTGTCACATCTTCGGTCCGTTCGACCGCTTTCCGCTGCCCGACGATCGCAGCTTCACGCCGCCGGACGCGCCGGAAACGGCGCTGCGCCGTTTGCACGATCGGCTGGGCATCGATCGCGCGGTCATCGTCCACAGCCAGGGTCATGGCCGCGACCATCGCCCGCTGCTCGATGCGCTGGCCGTGGGAGAAGGCCGCTACCGCGGCGTCGCCGTGCTCGGCGCGGAGGTCACGGCTGCAGAGGTCGCGCGCCTCGATACAGCCGGCGTCTGCGGTGCCCGCTTCAACTTTCTGGCGCATCTCGGCGGCGCGCCGTCGGCGGAGCGCATGCGGGCCGTGCTCGCGCTGGTGAGGCCGTTCGACTGGCATGTCGCCATTCATGTCACGGCCGCCGATCTCATCCGCTATGCCGAGCTGATCGCGGCCATCGAGGTGCGCATGGTGATCGACCACATGGCCCGGCCGGACCTCGGCCGGAATCTCGGCGCCTGTCAGGCGATCCTGTGTCGCCTGCTCGACAGCGGGCGGGTCTGGATCAAGCTCAGCGGTGCCGATCGCATCTCGCGCGAGGGCGCGCCCTATCATGACGTTGTGCCGTTCGCCCGAAGCCTTGCCGCGCACGCCCCTGAGCGCGTGCTGTGGGGCAGCGACTGGCCGCACGTCAACATCAAGGGACAAATGCCGGACGATGCGGTGCTGGCCGACCTCGTGGCCGAGATCGCGCCGTCGGAGACGGCGCGACAGCGGCTTCTGGTCGACAATCCCTCGGCGTTCTTTCGCTTCGATGAATCTCGCCGGGGCCCCGTGGGAGCTTAGCTACGAGCGTCGCGGAGGCCGCCGCCACAGGCGTGCGTCCATTGAACCTGCTGTGGCCGTGATGCGTCAAAACGGGATCGTCCGCAACGGCCTGCGTGAGCGCGGGATTGTCCGGGCTGGCCGGCCACGCTATCAACGTCGGCGTGTAAAATCTCGCCGTGAGTTGGGGATCTGCCGTGCCTATCGCGCTCGTCGTACTGCTGCTCGACATTTCGCTGATCTACCATGCGTCGCGGACTGGCCGTCTGCAGCCCTGGGCCTTCATCATCCTGATGGTGCCGATGATCGGCGCGCTCGCCTACATCGTCGTCGAACTGGTGCCGGAATGGCTGGGCAGCCACGACGTCCAGAAGGCGCGCAAGCGCGTCGCCAACAAGCTGGACCCCGAGAAAGACTACCGCGAGTTGTCCGATCGTGTCGCGATCACGGACACGATCGCCAACCGCGCGGCGCTGGCCGAGGAATGCGTCGCGGTCGGGCGTTATGAGGAGGCCGAGCAGCATTACGATCACATCCTGAGCCTGCCGATGGGCCACGAGCCGCTGTTCGCGCTCGGCAAGGCCAAGGCGCAGTTCGCGCGCCGCCGCCCAGGGGATGCGCTGGCGACGCTCGACGAGCTGCAGAAGAGCTGGCCGGACTACAATTCGGCCGAGGCGCATCTGCTCTATGCGCGGGCTTTGCAGGAAGCCGGCCGCACCGATGAGGCCATCGAGGAGTACCAGGCGCTGCTGGACTATGCGCCGGGCAGCGAGGCGAAGGTCCGCTACGGCACGCTGCTCAAGCTAGTCGGCCGGATCGATGAGGCCAAGGTCGTGTTCACCGAGCTGCTGATCCAGATGAAGCGCGCGCCACGACATGTGCGCAAGGCGCAGGCCGAGTGGATATCGATCGCGGAGAAGCAGCTCGCGGGGTAGCTCCGCAACGGCAGGGTACATCTTCTCCGCGCGTCATTCCGGGGGCGCGCGAAGCGCGAGCCCGGAATCCATAACCACGCATGTCTTGGGAGGCGGGATGCGCGTGGCGCTGTTCTTCGACCATTTTGCGGCTGTGATTATGGATTCCGGGCTCATTCGCGCTGCTTCAAAATGGCTACGCCATTTTGCGCGCGAATGCCCCGGAATGACGGAGAGAGTTGAGCGCGATCCCCCTTGCTCCGTCCCTACGGCGAGTTCGCCGCCTCCGGTGTCCGCCGCCTGATGCGCTTGATGGTGCCGGAAAACGAGAACAGCGGCTTTGGGCCGGAATGCAGCATGCCGCGCAGGAAGATCAGCGAGGCGCCGGCGCGGGTGACCTCGCCGGTAGCCTCGATCAGTTCGCCCTCACGCGCGGCATCGAGGAACTCGGACGAGAACGACACCGTGACACCCGGGCCCTGCATGATCGGCGCGGCGAAGGCGAACAGGCAGTAGTCGGCGAAGGTCATCAGGCAGCCGCCGTGGACGTTACCGCCGCCGTTGAGGTGCTTCTTCTCGACCCGGAAGGCGCAGCGGATCGAGCCATCGTCCTCCATCCGGTGCCAGAATGGCCCGGTGTGGGATTCGTAGCTGTCGCGCATCCAGGTCCGCCAGCCGGCGAACTCGCCGTCGGTCGCGATGTGGATGCCAGGGCGGTTCTCGAAGGCGGAACGGGACAGGTCGTGCACGTGTCAGGGCCTTTAACTGTTGATTTACCGTCTTAAATCCGATTGGTCGCCAATCTGCAAATATCCCTTCTGGCGGTCCGGGCCAAAGCTCTGGACAGGGCGGAATAGGGCCGTAAAAGGCCTTTTCCCGCCCTGGCGATCTTTCTATGAAGCAGGCTTCAAGGGACCAGCGGCCCACGGGCAAAGGCATTTCTCCATGCGCAATGAACCGCAGATCACCCCCGAGCTCGTCGCCGCCCACGGGCTGAAGCCCGATGAATATGAGCGCATCCTGAAGCTGATCGGGCGGGTGCCGACCTTCACCGAGCTCGGCATCTTCTCGGCGATGTGGAACGAGCACTGCTCGTACAAGTCGTCCCGCATCCATCTCAAGGGACTGCCGACCAAGGCGCCCTGGGTGATCCAGGGCCCCGGCGAAAACGCCGGCGTGATCGACATCGGCGACGGCCAGGCCGTCGTGTTCAAGATGGAGAGCCACAACCACCCGAGCTACATCGAGCCGTATCAGGGTGCGACCACCGGCGTCGGCGGCATCCTGCGCGACGTGTTCACCATGGGCGCACGCCCGATCGCGTGCCTGAACGCGCTGTCGTTCGGCGCGCCGGAGCATCCCAAGACCCGGCATCTGGTGTCCGGGGTGGTGGCCGGCATCGGCGGCTATGGCAACTCGTTTGGCGTTCCGACGGTCGGCGGTCAGACCCGCTTCCACACCCGCTATGACGGCAATATCCTGGTCAACGCCATGGCGGTCGGCCTCGCCGACGCCGACAAGATCTTCTATGCGGCGGCTTCCGGCGTGAACATGCCGATCGTCTATCTCGGCTCCAAGACCGGCCGCGACGGCATCCACGGCGCCTCGATGGCCTCGGCCGAGTTCGACGATTCCTCGGAGGAGAAGCGCCCGACGGTGCAGGTCGGCGACCCCTTCGCCGAGAAGCTGCTGCTGGAGGCGTGCCTGGAGATCATGGCTGCCGATTGCGTGATCGCGATCCAGGACATGGGTGCGGCCGGCCTGACCTGCTCGGCGGTCGAGATGGGCGCCAAGGGCGACCTCGGCGTCGATCTCGATCTCGATGCCGTGCCGACCCGCGAGATCGGCATGAGCGCCTACGAGATGATGCTCTCCGAGAGCCAGGAGCGCATGCTCATGGTGCTGAAGCCGGAGAAGGAGAAGGAGGCGGAAGCGATCTTCCGCAAATGGGGGCTCGATTTCGCGGTGGTCGGCTACACCACGCCGAGCAAGCGGTTCGTGGTGAAGCATGGCGGCGACGTCATGGCCGACCTGCCGATCAAGGAGCTCGGCGACGAGGCGCCGCTGTACGACCGCCCGCACGTGGCCTCGTCGGCGCTGCCGGTGATCCATGCCCGCGAGGTCAAGCCGCCCCTGGACATCATCCCGGCCCTGGAGAAGCTCATCGCAACGCCCGATCTGTGCTCCAAGCGCTGGATCTGGGAGCAGTACGACCATGTGATCCTCGGCAACACCGTGCAGCGGCCGGGCGGCGATGCCGCCGTGGTGCGCGTGCAGGATGGCCCGAAGGGGCTTGCGCTCACCGTCGACGTCACGCCCCGCTATTGCGAGGCCGATCCTTTCGAGGGTGGCAAGCAGGCCGTCGCCGAAGCCTGGCGCAACATCACCGCGGTCGGTGGCCGGCCGCTTGCGATCACCGACAATCTCAATTTCGGCAACCCGGAGCGGCCCGAGATCATGGGCCAGTTCGTCGGCTGCCTGAAAGGCATTTCGGAGGCCTGCCGCGCGCTCGACTTCCCCGTCGTCTCCGGGAACGTCTCGCTCTACAACGAGACCAACGGCCGCGCGATCCTGCCGACGCCCTCGATCGGCGGCGTCGGCCTGCTCGATGATTTCACCAAGTCGGCGAGCATCGCCTTCAAGGCCGAGGGCGAGGCGATCCTGTTGATCGGCGAGACCCATGGCTGGCTCGGCCAGTCGGTCTACTTGCGCGACGTCTGCGGCCGGGAGGAGGGCGCTCCGCCGCCTGTCGACCTCGCCGCCGAGAAGCGCATCGGCGATGTCGTCCGCGGCATGATCCATGCGGGCACGGCGACAGCTGCGCATGATCTGGCCGACGGTGGTCTGCTCGTCGCGCTCGCCGAGATGGCAATGGCCTCCGGCATCGGCGCGCGGCTGCTGGCCGCGCCTGCCTCGATCGTGCCGCATGCCTATTGGTTCGGCGAGGACCAGGCGCGCTATCTCGTGACGGTGCCGGAGACCGAGGCTGGCCGCGTGCTGGCCAAGATGCGCGGCGCCGGCGTGCCGTGCACGCGCATCGGCACGACAGGCGGCACTGCGCTGGCGATCGCCGGCGATGGTGCCGTCGAGGTCGCCGCGCTCAAGACGGGATTCGAAAGCTGGCTGCCCAAATACATGGGCGGGTCAGCCGCCTGACCCCGGACGCACGCCGCGGCGGTCACGGTCAGGCACGCTGGCAAACGACGACGGAGTTCGTCGTGAAAGCGTTGGCCTCGCCCAGCGTCATTGCGGGCGCAGCGTAGCAATCCAGGACCGCCATCCGCGGATGCGGTCTGGATTGCGTCGTCGCTGCGCTCCTCGCAATGACGGAGGAGGCAGGACCGTCCTACAACACGTTCTTCGCCCCCGGAATCTGCCTGAGCACCCAGGTCGCGCCCCAGCTCAGCAGCATGCTGCCGACAAAGGCGATCGTCGCCTTGGCGATGGCTGGCAGGCCGAAGTCGAACAGCCAGTACTGGATCCACAGCACGATCGGATAGTGCACCAGGAACATGCCATAGGCATCGGCCTGCATGCGATCGAGCACGGAGAATTCCGAGCGGCGGTTGTTCAGGAAGTAGGACAGGATCGCAAACAGGATCGCGGCGCTGAAGATGACGAACAAGAAGCCATAGGCCGCCTCGTACCATTGCGGCAACACGGGCGGATTGCCCAGCACTTGGCGCTTGATCGTGATGAGCACCCAGAGCAGCGCATAGGGCACGAGCGTGACCACGATCCAGGCCCCGAGTCCGCGCTGCGACATCTGCCCTTCTGCGGCCAGCAGGCCGCGTTCGAAATTGGCCGAGCCGATGCCAGCCCCGACGTAGAAATAGGCGGCGTAGAGCAAGACGCGGCTGGCCTGCACCGAGAGCGGCCCTGCCTCGAACCACAACGTCGGGCCGAAATAGAGCCGGGACGGGATGTAGAGCCCGCCCGTGATCAGCAGGAAGACGAAGAAGAAGTCGCGCGGATGCTCGAAGGCGCGCTGCGACAGCCGATTGATCGGATCCAGCAGGCGGGGCGAGACGCGGTACAAAAGGGCTGCCGAGGTGTCGAACGCCAGCAGCACCCAGATGAACCAGATCGGCCCGCTCGGCCATGGGCCGACCGTGACCGTCTTCCACCAGAAGGAAGCGAAGCGGGCGTCGGGATTGGCGCGCAGCTCGATCGCGTAATAGGCAAGCGGAATGACGGTCAGGGCCGCGATGGCGAAGGGCAGGCCAAGGCGCAATAGCCGGTCACGCAGGAACTGCAGCGTCGACTTGTGGGCAAGGCCCGACCACACGAACAGGCCCGACAGAAAGAAGAACATGGCCATGAAGAAGCTGTCGGTGGCCAGCACGATGGCGTCGAAACCGAGGAAGGACGTCGGATCGGTGTGCCCGAAATAGGTATAGGGAATCACGGCGTGGTGGAGCAGCACCACCAGCGTCAGGAATGTCCGGGCGTGATCGAGCGCGGCGTTGCGTGCCCGAGCGCGCGGGCGGGCCTGAAGCTCGACCTTTGCGGCCGCCGCCGATTGTGTAACCGATATGACCATACGCCCCCCGGCGTCGCTGCTGCCCGGCCCGTGCAGCGGATGTGACGTTCGCATCCCCCTTCGCCGCGGGGCGTCATGCAAACGTCGTCCAAGGCTGCGCGAGCTGGAATGAGTGGATGAGCTCGTGTGACCCTCTGGCACCGCCATTCGCTGGAGTCGCCCAAAAGCGAGCGAATGACGGCGCCGGACTACCAGATGTCGTCGTTGGTGCTGCAAATCAGCAAGTGCCGCGGTCCGCAAGCCGGTTTCTCACACACTCTGCCGATTTCCGCTCCGGATATCCTTACGAACCGACGACCTACGAAGTTACGGCCGGGACTGTCGTGGGTTGCGCATTTCTTCGGCACCGGGACCGATGGCCGAAGGAACCGGTTCCCCGCGTCATCGTTAGTGAGGCGCCGCGCCGGCGCGGCGCAGAACCGGAGGACCATACCGTGACTATTCTCAAATGGGCGCTGCTGTTCTTCGTGATCTCGGTGGTGGCCGGTATTCTCGGCTTCACCGGCATCTCGGCAGCTTCCGCCGACATTGCGCGGATCCTGTTCTATATCTTCCTGGTGATCTTCCTCGTGCTGCTGATTCTCGGGCTTACGATTTTCAGAGTGTAGCACGCCATCAGGTCAGTGACCGAAACGACCGCCGCGCCGGTATGGGCCTCGTGCCGGCCGCGCGGCGGGCTGTCACCGCAGTTCAATCAGCTGCGACCTCCTCGATCCGTACCTTGTCCGGATAGAACGCCAGGTGGCCCGAGATCTCGGTCATCGCCGGGAAGGGCGCCTCGTAGCTCCAGATCGCATTGTCCAATGTCTTGCCGTTGGCGATGACGCTGAAATAGCTCGCATCCCCCTTGTACGGACAATGGGTGACACGATCAGTCTTGTGCAAGGCCGCCATGTTGGCGTCGGCCCGCGGCACGTATTGAACCGCGGGGTAGCTCGCTTCCTTGAGCGTCAACGCGCGGGTGGTGTCGGCAATCACGACGCCGTCGGCGATCACCCGTACGCGTTTCGGATTGGGGGTGACGGTGATCGGATGATCCGGTCCTGGAAGCTTCATGTCGTCGTCCTCGCGATTCGGCCATTTGGGTGCGTCACCCAGTCCGACGCATCTCGTCTGGTCCCGGTATATAGTGGTTCCGCGCGTGACCTCGAAAGCGGTTCGCGCTAGATTTCACTATCACGGTCCCGCGAGAACGCCTTGATTCGCCGCGCTCCGCGGGCCACTGATGGGAGCTGCAGCCAAGCCGCGGGCCCTGCGGGCTACATCGTCCACGGGATGCGGCGCCTGCCCGACACAAGGAGATGCACCGGGATGCCCATGGATGCCCACGATATCGAGCAGATGATCAAGTCTGCCATCCCTGACGCACAGGTGACGATTCGCGATCTCGCTGGCGACGGCGACCATTACGCCGCGACGGTGATCTCGGAATCGTTCCGCGGCAAATCCCGCGTTCAGCAGCATCAGCTCGTCTATCAATCGCTGCGCGGCCAGATGGGTGACGTGCTGCATGCTCTGGCCCTGCAGACCGGGGTGCCGGACCAGCGCTGACTGCTTAGGGGGAGATCGCTCATCCGGGGGAGATGGCGGTGGACAATCCGCGTGGTGCGCTGTTTCGCGTCATCGAGCCGAACCGGCACAGCCGGGTCACGTTCGTCGAGCTGTTCTTCGATCTCGTCTTCGTCTACGCGGTCACGCAGATCTCGCATTATCTGATCGGCCATTTCTCGCCGCTCGGCGCCGCCCAGACGGCCGTTCTGTTTCTCGCGGTCTGGTGGGTGTGGGTCTACACCGCCTGGGTTACCAACTGGCTCGATCCCGAGAAGGCGCTGGTCCGAGGTCTCTTGTTCGCGCTGATGCTGGCGGGCCTCGTTCTGTCGATGTCGATCCCGCGGGCGTTCGAGGACCGCGGCCTGTGGTTCGCCATGGCCTACGCCGCCATGCAGGTCGGCCGGACCGCGTTCTGGCTGACCGCGACGCCGCCGCAGCGATCTGCCGTCCGCCGCAACGCCGGCCGCATTCTCTCCTGGCTCAGTGCCTCCGCCGTGCTCTGGCTGCTCGGCGGCCTTGCCGAGGGCCCGGCGCGGATGGGGCTGTGGGGGGCGGCGCTCACCCTGGAATATGTGTCGCCGGCCGTCCGCTTCTGGGTGCCCGGGCTGGGTGCATCCACCGTCGAGGACTGGATGGTCGAAGGCGGCCACATGGCGGAGCGATGTGCGCTGTTCATCATCATCGCGCTCGGCGAATCCATCGTCGTCACCGGCGCGACCTTTGCCGAGCTCGACTGGACTGGAGCCAACATTGCCGCTTTCGCCAGCGCCTTCATCGGCACGGTGGCGATGTGGGCGGTGTATTTCAACCGCGGCGCTGAGGCGGGATCGGAAGTGATTTCGCAGTCGGCCCAATCCGGGCTGATGGCGCGCTCGGCCTACACCTACTTGCACATGCCGATTGTCGCCGGCATCATC
Organism: Bradyrhizobium sp. SZCCHNR1017; assembly: GCF_032381375.1. Lineage (NCBI taxonomy): Bacteria > Pseudomonadati > Pseudomonadota > Alphaproteobacteria > Hyphomicrobiales > Nitrobacteraceae > Bradyrhizobium > Bradyrhizobium sp. SZCCHNR1017. The sequence goes on from NZ_JAUHIR010000002.1 coordinate 169,236, forward strand.
GTTTCGGCGGTGTCGGACGAGATCGTCCTGAAGCACCCGCTCGGGCATACCGACCTGAATACGGCGGCGACGACGATCGGCGGTCCGTTCGTGTTTCTGCTCGGGACCATCCTCTTCAAGTTCAACATCCGCGGCTTCCTGCAGTTGTCGCACGGCGCCGGACTGCTCGCACTGATCGGGCTCGGCTGGTTCGCGACCGAACTGTCGCCTCTCGTGCTTTCGGCGCTGACGAGCGCGCTACTGGCGATCGTCGCGCTGTGGGAGACGCTGTCGTTGCGGTCGAAGCCGGAGCCTCACGCCTCGGCGACGAGCGCCTGAACCGAGAACATCTTCTCGGCATCCGTCCACACGGTCTGGACTTTCCAGCCGGATCCGCGGGCCAGCGCGCTGAAGCGCGCGATGCTGTATTTGTAGCTGTTCTCGGTGTGAATGCTCTCGCCGGCCCGGAACGAGATGGTGGTGCCGAGTAGCCGCACCGTTTGCGGCTTCCGCGCCACCAGATGCATCTCGATGCGGTGCTGCTCGCGATTGTAGATCGCGCGGTGGACGAAGGCGGACAGGTCGAAATTGCCGCCGAGTTCGCGGTTGATCCGCAGCAGCAGATTGAGATTGAAGCGCGCGGTCACGCCGGCCGCGTCGTTGTAGGCGGCGTGCAGCACACGTTCGTCCTTCTCCAGGTCGACGCCGACGATCATCCGCGCGCCGGTCCCCAAGATCTCGCGTGCCGAGCGCAGGAAGCGGCACGCCTCATGCGGCTCGAAATTACCGATCGTCGATCCCGGAAAGAAGCCGACCTTCGGCTTGCCTTCGATGGCGTCAGGTAGTTTGAACGCCGTCGTGAAGTCGGCGACGACCGGGTGCACGGCGAGCTGCGGGAAGTCGCGGCGCAGGCTGTCGGCCTGTGCGGTCAGGAACTCGCCGGAAATATCGACCGGCACGTAGGCCGCGAAGCGGCAGCTTTCCAGCAGCAGCCGCACCTTGGTGGTGGCGCCGGCGCCGAACTCGACCAGGGCGGCATCGTCGGGAATGACTGCCGCGATCTCGGCGCCGCGATCCCTCAAGATGCCGAGCTCGGTCCGCGTCGGATAGTACTCCGGCAGGCGCGTGATCTGCTCGAACAGATCGGATCCGGCGGCATCGTAGAAATATTTCGGCGATAGCTGCTTGGGCTGCTGGGCGAGGCCTGCGACTGCGTCCGTCGCAAAGGCCGACGTCTTGTCGTCGGGGAGATGGGCGTCGAGCAGCGCGTTGACGTGCACGTTCATGATACTCTCCTGGACGCGCACACACGCGCGACTGTCGGGCAACGAATGCTGATAGCTCAGGTGTAGTCGGCGAGCCGGAGCCCGGTGAATTGCCAGCGATGATGCGGATAGAAGAAGTTGCGATAGGTGACGCGGCTGTGGCCCACCGGCGTCGCGAGCGATGAGCCGCGCAGCACCAGTTGATTGACCATGAACTTGCCGTTGTACTCGCCGAGCGCACCCTCGATGGCACGATAGCCGGGATAGGGACTGTAGGCGCTGCGGGTCCACTGCCAGACAATGCCGAAGGCATCGTTGAGCTGGTTGCCGCGCGCGGCGACCTCCCATTCCATCTCGGTCGGCAGATGCTTGCCGCGCCAGCGCGCGAAGGCGTCAGCTTCGTAGTAGCTGACGTGGCACACCGGAGCAGCGGGATCGACCGGCCGCAGTCCGCCGAGCGTCATGATGCGCCATTCGCCCTCGACCTTGTACCAATGCCCGGGAGCCTGCCAGCCCTCGCGGCTGGCGGTGGCGAATCCGTCCATGAGCCAGAGCGTGGCGGTCCGGTAGCCGCCGTCATCCATGAAGGCGAGCCACTCGGCATTGGTGACGAGATTGCGCGCGATGCCTACCGGCCCGACGAGCGCGCGATGGGCTGGCTCCTCATTGTCGAAATGGTAACCATCGCCGGCGTGCCCGACGGTATGGATGCCCTCGGGGAGGTGAATCCAATCCTCGCCCGTTTCCGTGGGGGCAGGGAAGGTCCAGGATGGATCGTAGGCCGGGGCCGTCGGGTTCTGCGCGAACGCATGCAGGATATCGGTCAGCATCAGCTCCTGATGCTGCTGCTCATGGTTGAGGCCGACCTCCACGAGCAACGCCACCGCGGCCAATGTGGCGGTATCGGCGCTGCCCAGGAAGTCCACCATCGCCGCATCGACATGCCGCCGATATGCCGTGACGTCGGCCACGCCCGGGCGGGTGATCAGGCCGCGCTCGCCCCGCGTGTGGCGCGGGCCGGCACTGACGTAATAGGAATTGAACAGGAACGCGTAGTCGGCGTGAAAAGGGGTATATCCCCGGCAGTGCTCGCCCAGCACGAACTGCTCGAAAAACCAGGTCGTATGGGCGCGATGCCACTTGGCCGGACTGGCGTCCGGCATCGACTGGATGACCTGATCCTCCGGGCTCAGCGGCGCCGCGCGCCGCTCGGTCTCGCCCCGGACGGCGAGGTACGCCTCGGTCAGGCGCCCGGCGAGGGAGCCGGACCTGCTCTGAAGCGCATCAGTAACGGGGATCGGGGCCGTAGCGGAGGCAGAACTGGTCACGAGGGTCTCCGTTTGCCAGCAGAAAACGATGTTCGACGGAACAAGTTCCTTTCGACAGTTCGTCCTAAATAGGGGCTTGGTTACGGGATGAAACCCTCGTGCCGGCTATAATATTGCTGCCGTCAGCCTATGGTCCGGCCGGGGCCTGGGTCGCCGGCCGATCCTCGGCATTTTACTTTGGTTGAACAACGGTTTGCGCTACATATAGAGGAGTGACGGTCGGCTGCGGACGAAACCCGTCCGGTGGCGATCAGCGCGCACCGAGCCCCAGGCGTTCCTTGAGGCGCCCTAGAGGAAGCGAAGATGAGCATTGAGCAATTCATTGACAATGAAGTGAAGTCGAACGACGTCGTCCTGTTCATGAAGGGGACGCCGCAGTTTCCGCAGTGCGGATTTTCCGGCCAGGTCGTGCAGATCCTGGACCACGTCGGCGTCGGCTATAAGGGCCTCAACGTTCTCGAATCCGCCGAGCTGCGCAACGGCATCAAGACGTTCTCGAACTGGCCGACGATTCCGCAGCTCTATGTGAAGGGCGAGTTCGTCGGCGGCTGCGATATCGTGCGCGAGATGTTCCAGAGCGGCGAGCTGCAGCAGCTGTTCACCGACAAGGGCATCCCGGTCGGGACGGCGGCCTCTGTCTGAGCTATCCGGCTGAGCTATCCGGTCCGAAAGGTCGGCGCGACCCGATTCGAGGTCATCGTCGCCGACATCACCAAGCTCGGCGTTGACGCCATCGTCAACGCCGCGAACTCGTCTCTGCTCGGTGGTGGAGGCGTCGACGGTGCGATCCACCGTGCGGCGGGACCGGACCTCGTCATGGAGTGCCGCATGCTCCATGGCTGCAGGACCGGCGAGGCCAAGATCACCAAAGGCTACCGGCTGCCGGCCCGCCACGTGATCCACACCGTTGGCCCGGTCTGGCAGGGCGGCGACCGCGGCGAGCCGGAGCTGCTGGCCTCGTGCTACCGGCGCTCGATCGAGCTGTGTCACAAGCATCGTTTGGACTCGGTCGCGTTCCCCGCGATCTCGACGGGCATCTTCCGCTTCCCTGCGGATCGTGCGGCATCGATAGCGGTCGCCACTTCGATCGAGACCATCAGCGCGGAGACGTCGCTGTCGCAGATCGTGTTCTGCTGCTTTTCCGATGCGAGTGCCGAGTTGCACGATGAGGCGTTGAGCCGGGCCGTCGAGAGCCGCGCTCGCAAGGGATCGCCGCGCTGACAGCGGCGTGCCCTGTGCGGCATTAGGTCTGCCGGGCGCGCGTGCGATGATCCTCATGCCCTGCGTACGATCTCCCTGACGTGGCCGATCGTCTCTTCGATCATGGCGGCTGTCACGTCGAGATGGGTGCAGGCGCGGATGCGGCCGTCCATCATCGCCAGCAGCACGCCGCGCTTGCGCAATTCACTCACCATCGTCTCGCCGGACACGCCGGCGCCGTCCGGCTTGAAGAACACCAGATTGGTCTCCGGCTCCTGGATCTCGACACCCTGGATCTGCGACAGCCCGCGTGCCAGCGCCCGCGCATTGGCGTGATCCTCGGCGAGCCGGTCGACGTGATGATCGAGCGCATGGATGCAGGCCGCGGCGACCACGCCGGCCTGGCGCATCGCGCCGCCGAGCCGCTGCTTCCAGCGCCACACCTCGTCGATGAAGGCGGCACTGCCGGCGAGCACGCCGCCGATCGGCGCGCCCAGCCCCTTGGAGAAATCGATCCAGGCCGAATCCCAGCCCGCGGTCATCTCGGCAGCGGGAATGCCGGTGGCAACCGTCGCGTTGAGCAGCCTTGCGCCGTCCATATGCGTCGCCATGCCGTTCGCCTTGGCGATCTCGGCGATCTCGTCGAGCGCAGCCTTCTTCCAGATCGTGCCGCCGCCGATATTGGCGGTCTGCTCGACACTGACGACGGTCTGCGGCGGCTGGTAGCGCGAGCGCGGATGCAGCGCGGCGCGGAACGTCTCCGGCGTGAACTGCCCGTCGGGCCCCTTCAGCTGCGTCACCTGGAAACCGCCGAGCGCCGCATGCGCGCCGCCCTCGCGCGAGATGATGTGCGCGGTCTCGTGTGCCAGGATCTCGTCGCCTGGGCGGCAATGCACCAGCGTTGCCGCGACATTGCACATCGTGCCCGACGGCATCAGCACCGCGGCCTCCTTGCCGAGCAGCGCGGCGACGCGGCCGCACAATTCATGCACGGTCGGATCGTCGCCGATCTGCTCGTCGCCGACCTCGGCCCGCGCGATGGCCTCGCGCATCGCGGCTGTCGGGCGGGTCTGCGTGTCCGACAACAGATTGACGCGCACGGGCGGCGCCTTGGGATCACGCGCGGGCGGGGTGTAATACATCGGCGGTCCTCGTTCGGCTTATCACGACCCGGACCTTACCCAACTCGCATCGCCCCCGCAAAACGCCTCCTCGATTACGCCGCGCGCGGCGGGTTGAGCCAGATGTCCGGCCGCCGCAACGGCTTGCTCTCGATCGGCTCGGCGACCAGCGGCGGCGCCTCGGTGCAATCGAACACCCAGGGTTCGAGCGGGCTCTGCCGCGACGGTGAAAGAAGCAGCGCGGCGCCCGGGCGTTGCCGCTTGATGTTCCAGCCCATGTTCACCGCGGCCCAGCCGACCAGCATGGTGTGCCATTCGTCGGCGAGCTCGCGCGAGTCGTCGAAACAGTGGAGGAGCTCGAGCGCGTAGGGATCGTGGCGAAGCTGCGCATCGGCGAAGGTGAGCCCGGTCCCGACATGGCGGATCACATGGGCTGTCGCATCGGACTGGACGTGCCAGCAGGAGCGTTCGAGGAGGTCGAAGACCGTCGAGGGATAGAGGCCGTCGTTGAAGCGGTAGCGGACGCCGGAGGTCCGTGCGCGTAACGGCGGAGCGCTGAGCGGCGGCGCCCGCAACGGCGGCAGAGGCGGGGCACCGACCGCATCGGTCGGCAACGCACCGAAGATGATATTGCGCCTGTTGAACTCCATGGCGAACGCCCCGCTACTTTACAACTGCAGACAGTGAATCACGGGACGGAGTAGCTGTCAGCCCAGGTTGGGGCGAATTCGTGGCAGGTGTGGCATTCGGGAATCGGTTCGCCCCATCCGAAAACAAGCCCAAAAAGAAAAGGCCCCGGCGCGTGCCAGGGCCTTCGGATTATCAGATGGGACCGGACCGCGGTCCGGTCAAGCTCAGCGCGAGTAGAACTCGACGATCAGATGCGGCTCCATCTGCACCGCGAACGGCACGTCCGACAGCGCGGGGATGCGGATGAACTTCGCGGTCATCTTGGAGTGATCGGCCTCGATGTAGTCGGGCACGTCACGCTCGGCGAGCTGGGTCGCTTCCAGCACCACGGCGAGCTGCTTCGAGGCTTCCTTGACCTCGATCACGTCGCCCGGCTTGACCTGGTAGCTCGCGATGTTGACCTTGCGGCCGTTCACCTTGATGTGGCCGTGGTTGATGAACTGGCGCGCCGCGAACATGGTCGAGACGAACTTGGCGCGGAAAACCACCGTGTCGAGACGGCGCTCGAGAATGCCGATCAGGTTCTCGCCGGTGTCGCCCTTGAGACGGCCGGCCTCGACATAGATGCCGTGGAACTGGCGCTCAGAGATGTTGGCGTAATAGCCCTTCAGCTTCTGCTTGGCGCGCAGCTGCACGCCGAAGTCCGAGAGCTTGCCCTTGCGGCGCTGGCCGTGCTGGCCGGGGCCGTATTCGCGGCGGTTGACGGGGCTCTTCGGGCGGCCCCAGATGTTCTGGCCCATGCGGCGATCGATCTTGTACTTCGCCTCACTGCGCTTAGTCATCGCGTCCTCTTCGATCAAGTTAGGGTTTGAGGAAACGCGCCCTCCTGTGTGTCCGGGAAATCCGGTCCACCGACAGGCCCCTCCCCAAAGCATGAAGGGAGAAGGCCACGGGTCGCGAAACGCAACGCGGGCCGAAAGCGGCCCGCGAGCAGGGGGGTTCTTAAGCGAGAAAGCGCCGGTTTGTCAAACCGCAACCGCCCCTTTTGCCGGCAAATCACGCCTGTGGCCCGCTCAGGACGGTCATTTTCTGCCGCGCCGCCTCGCATCCCAGGTCGGCCTCCGCCGGCCCGCGCCCGGGAACCGGGCGGGCCCGCAGCTCGGCCGCGATCTCGCCATTCAGCACCTGCTCGAGCCGGATCGCCGTCCTGGCGATCACGGCGCCGTCGGTAACCCGGTGATCCCAACGGATCAGGATGGGAATCGTCTGGTCCGGCGCGACGACGTCGTAATTGATGATGAACGGTCCCGGGCTCAGGGCGAGGAGCTGGCCGCCGCCGCAGGCCGCGACGCTGGTGACGGAGAAATTGCCGAACCAGTTGGCGCGCTGGCGTCCGAAATTCAGCCCGACCCACCAAGCGAACCGGCGCAGTGGCAACGGCAGCCGGGTCGCCCGCATGATCTTGCGGAACATGGCGACGTCCCCGACCGGCGCCTCCTTGCCCTGCCGGATGACAGCGTCGATCTCGGCCAGCGACATGGCCTCCGGCCCGGAGACGCGCTGCGGCAGCACGCAATCCTCGCCATTCTCGACCCGGGCAATGGTGACGGTGGCGACGCTGCGCGGCAGCTCGTAGAGGCAGCGCCGCGGCCACCCGGTGTAGAGCGTGCGCAGCACCGGCTCGTCGCGGGCGACCAGGGCGAACGCCTTGACGAAGAGCGCGGCGAAACCGGGCGGGCGGACGGCCGCGGCGCGGGCCTCCAGCAGCGGCCCGATCTGGATCGTCCGGGCCAGTGAGACGAACGGCACACCACGGGAGGCGAGCATCAGATCGATGATCAGACGGCGGTGCAGCGAAATCGGCCTGGTGGTTCCGCGCATCCTGGACCTGTCGCTCCCGTTCGTTCTGCTTGGCCTGATCCGGCTCCCCGGCGGCGGCTGCTGTTAACACCGCAGGCCGGGTTACGGAAGCGCCGTTCGAGGGCGCCGGCGAGGCGAGCGGCTTGGCCTCAGACCCCGAGCACGGCCGGCGACAGACCGAAAATCGTCTTCTTCCTCATGTCTTCTTCCGCAAAGTTGTTTTTCGTTTGAAACATGAAGCGCGGCTCGAAACGGCGCGAATCAGCGCTTGATCCCCTCGAAGCTCGCGGCGATGCCGCGCTGAAACAAGGACCAGTCGAAGCCGAGCGCCAGCGCCACGTAACCGCGCGCGATCATCGCATTGGCCTGATCGGCCGAGCGCGCGGCGCCGCCGATCGGCACGCCTGATCTGAGGATGCCGGCCTCGGCGCGGGCGATCAGGGATTTCACTTCGGGATCATCGAGCTGGCCGCGCTTGTTGATCGAGGTGGCGAGATCGCCCGGGCCGATCACCGCGATGTCGATGCCGGGCGTGGCCATGATCTCGTCGATCCGCTCGACCGCCTCGACATGCTCGATCGTCACCATGCAGATCATGTCGTCGTCGGCGGTCGCCATGTAGTCGGCCATCGACACGTTCCAGCGGAAGGGGGCGTGGAACGGACCCCACAGGCGGTCGCCCTGGGGCGGGTAGCGCACGCTACGGACCGCCTTCTCGGCATCAGTGCGGCTGGAAATCATCGGGAAGTTGATGCCGAGCGCGCCGAGGTCCATCGGCGCCTTCGCCAGATGCGGCTCGTTGGCGGCGATGCGCACCAGCGGCACGCAGGGCGTGCCTGCGGTAGCCGTGATCATCGCATGCGCCGTCGAGAGATCGATCGGCCCGTGCTCGAGGTCGACGATGATCCAGTCGAGCGACTGCGCCATGATACGCACGGTCTGGATGCTCGGGATGGTGGCGATGGCGCCGAAGGTCGGCTGCTTGTCGCGCCAAGCCTGCTTGAGGCGGTTGAGCGGTTTGGGCGCTGCGGACATCGGCGGTCTCCGTCAGGCCGGGACGCGGCCGCCGAAATAGGGCGTGAGCGCGCGGCCGAGCTGATGTGGCTTGTTCGAGGTGAAGATCATGGTGGCGCCGCCATCGTCGGGGCCGCCAGCCGGGGGGCCCAGCAGGTCGACGACACGGCGCGCGATGGCGGGCGCGGGATCTATCCAGGTCACCGGCCAGGGCGCCAGGCGTTCGAGCCGGTCGAGCAGCAGCGGATAATGCGTGCAGGCGAGCACGACGGTGTCGGTCCGGCCCGCGGGATCGGCGGCGTCGCCCACGAAGCAAGGCGCGATCTCGGCGGCAATGGCCGCGTCGCTGACCTGGGTTCCGCTGAGCGCGGCCTCCGCCAGTGACGCGAGTTCCGGCGAGCCGACCAGCGTGACGGCGCAGCCCCGCGCGAAGTCGCGGATGAGGGCGTGGGTGTATTCGCGCTGCACCGTCGCCTTGGTGCCGAGCACGGAGACGCGCTTCGTCAGGGATTGCGCGCAGGCCGGCTTGATCGCGGGCACGGTGCCGACGAACGGCGTCGCGTAGGCCGCGCGCAGCGGCGCCAGCGTCTGCACCGAGGCGGTGTTGCAGGCGATCACGACGAGGTCCGGCTCGTGCGCGGCGATCAACTCGCCCATCAGCGGCACCACGCGGGCGATCAGCGCCGCCTCGCTGTGATGGCCGTACGGAAAGAACGCGTCGTCGGCGACATAGACGTAGTGGGCATCGGGCCGCGCCCGCACCACCTCGCGCAGCACGGACAGGCCGCCGAGGCCTGAGTCGAAGACGAGAATCGTAGGGCGATGGGTCACGCGGCGAGTCTACCGGATCGGGGAGGCGGATTCAGTCGGTTTTTCTGCGGGATTTGGCGGGAGTGAGGCGCTTGGGTGTGTTCGGGCAGCGGTGGCGAAGGTTCAAAGCTGCGCATTGGGGCCACGGTGGCTGTCAAAATCTCAGTGTCATCCGGCGAACGCCGGGATCCATAACCACCGGCGGGGTTGGGCTTGCGAGCTGGACGCTCCAGCGTGCGTCACACGACCGCTGCGGAGTATGGCCCCGGGGGCGGCGCCGCGCCAACGCTGACGCGTTGCCGCAGCTTGCCCGGGACGACAGTGGAGATGGAGGCGTCATGCCGAGCGAAGCAATCCAGAGTCTCGCGACGACTCTGGATTGCTTCGTCGCTGCGCTCCTCGCAATGACGCTGAAACATGAATGACGCTGAAACATGTGCTCTCATCCTCGCGCCCGCTTCCGCGTCCGAGTGTTGCTCGTCTGACCGCCCTCTTCAGAATGAGGGCGCGGGAAAGGCCGGGTGCCGGTCGCACCCATGGCCCGCCTGCGAAAAAAATGCAGGCGGCAGGAACCACAGGTACGGGCCGGATCATCCCGGCCTTCCCCGCGCAATGGTTGGAACGGCTTATACGTGATCTCCCCGGGGATCGGCTTTCTTGCCCCCGTCGCCCGCGCGCTCGTCGAACTTGCAGCGCCGGCTTGGCATCAGCACCGGGATGCCAGGACCACACGACTTCGCCGTGCGCATCGGATCGTTCGTCGGCATGATCGCTCACGCTGCAACCCGACACGCCCACCGCATCCCGCACCCAACGCTCGTGACGATCGCGAAACGCCCCTCAAGTGAGGCGGGACGGCGCGGGATCATAGCATGAAATTCCGAAAAACAGAAGAAGAATCTTCGAGGCCGCCGGCCGAAACCGTGATCCCCTTGTAACGATTTGGCAAACCTGATTTTTGCTGCCGGCAATCTCGCCTTGCTCGGATGGGCGGAGGATGTTTCCTCCCAGGCTGGGAGGAGCCTGCGATGCTGGGGCAAGCGCTGGTCGAACTCGACCGCACCGTGACCGAGGCCGAGCGCCGCCGCGTCGCGCAGGGCCTGATGCAGGCGCGGCTCGACGTCGCCCGGCTCGGCGTGCTGCGCGACAGCTTCGCTGATCTGGCCGAGCTGCGGCCGCTGGTGGTGCCGCAAGGCGCCGCGCCCACCGACGTCGCGCGCGCTCGCGCCGCGCTGCAGGCCCAGGCCGCCGAGCAGCAGTCGAAGCTCGCCTCCAATCTGCAACAGATCGCGCAGAAGCGCGCCGAGGCGCAGTCGATCGAGGCCGCGATCGCCAAGATCGACGCCACTTTGCCGTTCCTGCAGGAGACCGCCGACATCCGCCGCAACGCCAAGGAGATCCAGTACGGCAACCAGATCGCCTTCATCGATGCGCAGTCGCGGCTGATCGATCAGCAGAGCGAGCGCATCGTGCAGACGCGGCGCCTGGTCGAGATCGAGGCCGCGCGGCTGGCGCTGGAGCAGCAGCTGGCGCAGACCCGCTCAGGCTTCGAGCGTCAGGTGCTGTCGGATCTCTCGGACGCCGAGAAGAAGGCGGACGAATTGACGCAGGACCTCGTCAAGGCCGAGCGCAAGATCGCCGAGCAGGTGCTGCGCGCGCCGATCGACGGCACAGTTCAGCAGCTCGCTTTGCACACCGTCGGCGGCGTCGTCACACCGGCGCAACAGTTGATGCTCATCGTGCCCGCCGACAGCCAGCTCGAGGCGGAAGCCATGATCTCCAACCGCGACATCGGCTTCGTCAATGTCGGGCAATCAGCCGAGATCAAGATCGATACCTTCAACTTCACCCGCTACGGCCTCGTCCACGGCAAGGTGATCAGCGTCTCGCAGGACTCCATCGTCCGCGAGAAGCCCGCGGACAAACAGAATGGCGGCAAGACCGCCGGAGCGCTGGCGGAGACAAGCGAGCCGGCGGGCCAGGAGTTCCTCTACGCGGCGCGGGTGTCGCTGGACGAGAAGCGAATGCAGGTGGAGGACAAGATGGTCGCGCTTGCGCCCGGCATGGCGGTGACGGTGGAGATCAAGACGGGGACACGGCGGATCATCGAGTATGTGATGTCGCCGCGCTTGAGGTATCGGCACGAGAGCTTGAGGGAACGATGACCGTCTTGATCGACCTCCTTTCGCGTCATTCACCGCGAATGCAGATATCCATCTTAGTAAACGATTGTAGATTCGTCTCAAATCTCGCTGGAAGACAGTTCGCAGAATCGTTGGCTTCTGGAGTGCTAGGATGAGGAGATTTATCGTTGTCCTCCTTGGAATCGGCGCAGGTATTGTGCTGCTGGGCATGAGCTCGCGAGCTCTTTTTGGTGATTCGAGCTTTACCAAGTCGCGCGAGGTGAGAACTCCCGGAGAGGATCGCGCGACCTATTATCGCCTGAAGGTCAAGCTCGCCTACAAGGGCGAGCCTCTCAATTTCGATATCGTGGTCGGCTGTCGCGTAAGCATCACAACGTACAAGGACAATGACCGAACCGTCGAGGTCAGCGTGGCGCCGATGGCCTTCGGGCTCAAGATGAAGGACGGGCACGGCGTAGTAGTGCGGCCGCCGGAGGCTTGTGGTGGTGAGACGACCGACAATGGAAAGGTCCCAAAGAGCCTGCTGCCACTAATTGTGACTTACGAGAGTGCGGACGCACCTGGTTCGGCGTAGCTTATGCGTCCGAAGATGCTTACGAGAGCCCGCTTTCCGAATTGAAGTTTTTCGGTGCTACGATCAGCAAGGCGACGCGCGAAGAATGGCAGGAATGGCGGGGTACGGAGGCTTCAAAGAATTTCGTAACGTATGGATTGCTAGGTATCAACGAGGTGGATCGCTGGAAGAAAGTACGATGGAAGCCCGGCTATCGTGCGATGGGGTCTATATGTAGCGGCCTTTCGCGCGTGAAACTGCCGGATACAGTGAGCGAAGCGATCCGGCCATTCTGGCCTGCGAGCAGGCCAGATTATTGGTATCCAAACGGCGACGCGCAACGCGCGCTCTATTCTGCTGGCGACTATCATGGAAGGAAGGTGCTGTTCGAAGATAGCCCCCTCTACGAGTTTTTTCCTACGGAATCGACGTTCTTCCCTGGGCTTCCGCGTCATAAGCCAGGGGCGCTGATCTTCTTCACCGGGCACGTTGTCGGCGACGTGTATCCGGCAGCGTCGGATCTATCGTTGAACCGTCTCGATGCTACCGGGCAGTTGCCGGCCGAGATCAAGGCGAAGCCGAGAAAAAGCTATGTCGACGTCAGCGTACGGCCCGAGCTCAAGGGTTTCGCGTTTTGCGATGTCGTCTGGAACATTGATGGCCTGCCATCTGAGATTAGTTCTAACAGCAACCCTAATGTAAATCGAATTAACGGGCAGCCGATCAACGAGGAGCTGCAGCGGCATACCGGTGATTTTGGTTATGCCTTCGAACGCGCTGAATACGTCTATTTCTTCAAGCGCTACTCGCTTGTAAACATCTTCGGGGGAATATAATGAGCAACAATAGTCTTGATCCGGTTCAGTTCGCCGCCGCATTAGCTGAGATTGTTTATCATCGAGCTTCGGATTTACGGTGACAGTGCACTTAATTGACATGCGCCGTCCGAGTGCGCAAGATGGCGCATGGCCCGCCTTGCCCGTGTCGTCGTTCCTGGTCTGCCGCACCACGTCACCCAGCGCGGCAATGGCCGCGCGCGAACATTCTTCGGCGACGACGACTACGCGCTCTACCGCGATCTGCTCGCGACCCATTGCCGGGCGGCTGACGTCGCGGTGTGGGCGTGGTGCCTGATGCCGAACCACGTGCATCTGATCCTGGTGCCGTCGGATGCCGACGGGCTGCGCCGGGCGCTGTCGCGGGTGCATCGCAGCTATGCCGGCGTCATCTAGGCGCGCCGCAAGCGCAGCGGGCATTTCTGGCAGGGGCGGTTCGGCGCCGTGGCGATGGACGAGGCGCATCTGGCGGCGGCGCTGCGCTATGTCAGTCTCAATCCGGTGCGGGCGCGGCTGGCGGCGCGCGCCCAGGACTGGGGCTGGTCGAGCACGCGCGCGCATCTGCGCGGGCGCGACGACGGCCTGACCGCACGTGAGCCGGTGAAGGCAATGTTCCCGGACATTGCCGGACTCCTGACCCGCGCGCCGGAGGACGAGGAGGCTCTGTTCGCGCGTCTGCGCGCCGCCGAGAGCATCGGCCGGCCGATCGGCAGCGACCGCTTCCTCGCCCGCATCGAGAAATTGACCGGGCGCGTGCTCAAGCCGGCCAAACGCGGGCCGAAGCCCGTAGAGGAGGATTGAGCGGGGGGACGCTGAAACCAGGCTTGCGCAGTTTTGTGCACTGTCACCGTAACTCCGTCAATCGGGTCTAATAGTCGTAACCATGAATGGCTCGCAGAGGCTAATAAGGATATTTTTAGCGTTGTATCCGATCCGCGCGCTGAGCGGTTCGATACTGCTGCCCGCTTTGCTCTGCTTCACATCGGTCGGGCTTTCTCAGGAGCTATCGGCCAAGAATCTGTTGCAGAAGGACGTAAGAGGTTGTTGGGCGTTGAGCGTCGACCGCGGGCTAGATTCGAAGCCCTCCTCAAATAGGCGGTGGCTTGTCAGAATTTGCTTGTTCGAAGGCGGCGCGCTTTCGGGATTTGTACTTGAGCCGACGGGTGAGGCAGAATCTATTCAAGGCGTTTGGCGAATGACAGATAGCGGCATTTTGCTGGATGACGAGCACTGTTCAATTGCTGGCGAGTCCGATGGCCGTCGAATCGTGTTGTCGTCTTGCCGATTTGCGGGGCATTGGGATCTCACATGTCGTCAGCCAAAGAGCTTGTTTAAGTGCTCGAATGAATAGATTGGGATTTAAGGTGACAGTGCACTTAATTTGACATGTGCCGTCCGAGTGCGCAAGATGGCGCATGGCCCGCCTTGGAGAGATAGCTCATTAGTTCAAAGTGGGCCATTCTCTTCCGATGCTTAACTGCTAGAGCAGTCGATCAGTTCGCTCCTTAGAATAACATGGGGGTCGTAATGGCCGAAGAAGAAAAACCAAAATACGTTCTCCACATAACGACTGGCCGTCCGGAGGCTGGTTCGACTGAACATTCGACGGATCGTTGGCAGGAAATTCTACAGCGGAGGGCACTTCGGTCGCGCGAGGAGCTGATGCCTGTAGCGCTCCAGCTTGTTCAGGATCAAGCCGTAGTGCGCCAGTTTCGGGCAGTGCACGGATCCGAGAACAAGGAGCTGGCTAGCCAATTTATCGATCAAATAGAACGAAGCGCGCAGACGATCGATCCAGATGTAACGCATGCGGATGCTGCAAGGATAACCGTGATTCTTATGGAAATGCTGACGGATTTACGGTGACAGTGCACTTAATTTGACATGCGCCGTCCGAGTGCGCATGATGCTGCATGGCCCGCCTTGCCCGTGTCGTTATCCCTGGTCTGCCGCACCACGTCACCCAGCGCGGCAATGGTCGGGCGCGGACATTCTTCGGCGACGACGACTACGCGCTGTACCGCGATCTGCTCGCGACCCATTGCCGGGCGGCTGACGTCGCGGTGTGGGCGTGGTGCCTGATGCCGAACCACGTGCATCTGATCCTGGTGCCGTCGGATGCCGACGGTCTGCGCCGGGCGCTGTCGCGGGTGCATCGCAGCTATGCCGGCGTCATCCAGGCGCGCCGCAAGCGCAGCGGGCATTTCTGGCAGGGGCGGTTCGGCGCGGTGGCGATGGACGAGGCGCATCTGGCGGCGGCGCTGCGCTACGTCAGTCTCAATCCGGTGCGGGCGCGGCTGGTGGCTCGCGCCCAGGACTGGGCCTGGTCGAGCACGCGCGCGCATCTGCGCGGGCGCGACGACGGTCTGACCGCACGTGAGCCGGTGAAGACGATGTTCCCGGACATCGCCGGACTCCTGAGCCGCGCGCCGGACGACGAGGATGCGCTGTTCGCGCGTCTGCGCGCCGCCGAGAGCATCGGCCGGCCGATCGGCAGCGACCGCTTCCTCGCCCGCATCGAGAAATTGACCGGGCGCGTGCTCAAGCCCGCCAAACGCGGGCCGAAGCCGGCCGAGGCGGAGGACGGGTGAGCGTCGCGGCCAAGGCGCCGGCGCGGCTGCGAGCCTGAGTGCCTTGTCGTCAAACGCGCAATCAAAACGCCTAAGAAGTTAAGTGCACTGTCACCGAAATGCCCGCGCGCTCGTCGAACTTGCAGCGCCGGCTTGGCATCAGCACCGGGATGCCAGGACCACACGATTTCGCCGTGCGCATCGGATCGTTCGTCGGCATGATCGCTCACGCTGCAACCCGACACGCCCACCGCATCCCGCACCCAACGCTCGTGACGATCGCGAAACGCCCCTCAATCGAGGCGGGACGCGACACCGTAGCATCAAATTCTGAAAAACGGAAGAATAAAAATTCGGATTTTCGAGTGGGCGATTTAGCCGTGGAGGTTGGCTCCCCTTGCCATGGCGAAACGCCAGGCGGTCTTTCCAATAATATTAGTGTTGACTAATTGATTAGCGATTGCTATTGTTTTTTCATGATCCAGCCTGAACCCATCACTGCCGTCATGCGCGCGCTGGCCGATCCGACGCGGCGTGCGGTGTTCGAGCGCATCGTCGAGGCCGACGAGATCACCGTCGTCGAACTCACCCGCGGCAGCACCGTCACGCAGGGCGCGATCTCCCAGCATCTGAAATCCTTGAAACAGGCCGGCTTGGTCTGCGAGCGCCCCGAGGGCCGCAAGGTCTATTACCGCGCGGAGCCACGCGGCCTGGAGCCGCTGGCCGACTGGATGAGCCATTACGGCGCGTTCTGGCGCGACCGCTTTGCCAATCTGAGAAACCTGCTGAAGGACATCGATCCATGAACCAAGCCGTGAACGCGGATACGCGGGCCATTGTCGTCGAGGACATCTTTCCGCATGCGCCGGAGATCATCTGGAAAGCCTTGACCAACGGCGAGCTGATCGGCCGCTGGCTGATGGCGCCCAAGGGCTTTGAGCCGATCATCGGCAATCGGTTCACCTTTCAAACGACGCCGGCCGGCGAATGGGATGGCACCATTCACTGCGAGGTGCTGGAGGTCGTGCCGAACGAGCGGCTGTCCTACGCGTGGAAGGGCGGCCACGACAGCAATGTCGGCTACGGCGCGAAGCTGGAGACGGTGGTCACCTTCAGTCTTTCCAAGGCGGACACGGGCACGCGCCTTCGCCTGGTGCATTCCGGCTTCGTGCTGCCGACCAATGACACCGCCTATCGCAAGATGGGCGAGGGCTGGAAGACGGTCGTCAAGAAGCTCGATCAGATCGCCGCCGAACAGGCGTCATCGCAGCGGCCGCATTGAACAAGGAGAGCGACATGACGAAGTCCTATGCCGGCGGCTGCGCCTGCGGCGCAGTCCGCTACGAGATTACGGGCGAGCCGGCCGTGATGCTGGACTGCCAGTGCCGGCAATGTCAGCGCGACAGCGGCACCGGGCATCAATCGCATTTGACCTTCGTCGCGGCGGAGGTGAAGGTCGACGGCGAGGTGTCGCATTGGCAGAGCATCGGCGACGGCGGCACCGTCAAGCGGCGCGCCTTCTGCCCGACCTGCGGCTCGCACGTTCACCTGACATTTCCCGCGATGCCCGAGGTGTTCATCGTCCCGCCGGCCAGTCTCGACGACCCCGGCCGCTACAAGCCGCAACTGGTGTCGTGGACATCAGCCGGGTACGCCTGGGATCACCTCGATCCGGCGCTGCCGAAATTCGAGAAGATGCCGCCGCGGTGAGTCTTGGTGCTTGGGGCGAACGAGACGAGCATTTCCTGAGAATCGGCAATTGGCCGTGGGATGAGCTCTCGCCGTCTCCAATGCTGTCATGCTCCGCCAAAAGCGGAGCATCCAGTATTCTGCTGCAGAAGATACCGAACCGAAAAACCTCGGCGTACTGGATCGTCCGCCTTCGACGATGACCAGGGTTACGGCCCCGGGGTTACTGTGCACTACACTAACGACGGCGTGCGCGGCGGTGGGGCAGTGGCGACTGCACGCTCTATCTTGCCCCTCCGATGTTGGACCGGCCCTTTCCTCGGTTGCTGCATCGAGCCGGGCCGCGCTGGCAGGCGATAGGATCGACAGGAAGCTCGCGGCATCACCGGTTCCCTGGCGGAACATTGCGCTTGCGCCTTGAATGTCAACGGTGGGCATCCATATGCCATCCATGCACCATCCCAGTGGATGGTGGAATTGGATGCCGCTGTGCCCGACAACGTCCACCCACTCCGCGGGAAAGTTCCGGACACCGAGAAGATCACCGTCAATCTCGGCTACGTCGATCTCGGTCAGGTCGATCTGATGGTGCGGGAAGGGTTCTATTCCAATCGCACCGATTTCATCCGCACCGCGATCCGCAATCAGCTCGACCGGCACGCCGACGTGGTCAGGCAGTCGACGGTGCGCAACAGCCTGGACCTCGGCTTGCGGCATTACAGCCGCGCCGATCTCGAAGCGGCGCAGCGGGCAGGGCAGATGCTGCAAATCAACGTGCTTGGGCTTGCCACCATCGCCGCCGATGTGACGCCCGAGCTGGCCCGCGCCACCGTCGCCTCGGTCTCCGTGCTGGGCGCACTGCATGCCACCCCCGCGGTCAAGGCCGCTCTCGCCGACAGAATGAGGTAGCGCGATGCTGAACCAAGAGATCATGCGCGAAGCGACGCGCCTGACGCGGGCCGGCCAGTTGGGCGAGGCCACGGCGTTGCTGCAACGTATGCTGCGCGGCGATGGCTCGCCGGCGGCAGCGGCCAGTCCAGTGCGATCAGTGCCGGCGCGGCTCGCGCCTCCGACCATCGAGGGACAGGCGACGCGCGTCAGTGAGCGCGACCGGCCGTCCGCGAAGGTTGCCCCGGCGCAAGCGCGCGCCACGCAGGCCAAGCCATCGCACAAGCCATGGCAAGCCAAGCCATGGCAAGCCAAGCCCGCTCAGGCGCGCCAGCGACCCGTCCGGCGCGAAGATCTCGGCGAGCTGCCGGGCTTCGGCCTGCGAGGTCCGCATCTGCGCGCGCCTTCGGCGCGCGACACCACCCCCGAAGGTGCAAGATTCGTCCAGGCCAGCTTCGGCAATGCGGCGGGACGCCGGAGCTACAAGCTGTTGATCCCCAGCAGGGCCGAGGGCCGTCAGCTTCCGCTCGTCGTCATGCTGCATGGCTGCACACAGTCGGCGGACGATTTCGCGGCCGGCACACGGATGAACTTCCTGGGCGAGGAGCAGAGCTGCCTCGTCGTCTATCCGGAGCAGCCGAGCGGTGCCAATCAGTCGAAATGCTGGAACTGGTTTCGCACCGGCGACCAGCAGCGCGAGGGCGGCGAGCCGTCGCTGATCGCGGGCATCACCCGCCAGGTGATGCGCGACCATGCTGTAGATTCCAGGCGCGTCTATGTCGCCGGCCTGTCGGCCGGAGGCGCCACGGCCGCCATCATGGCCGCGACCTATCCCGATCTCTACGCCGCGGCGGGCGTCCATTCCGGTCTCGCCTGCGGGGCCGCGCGCGATCTTCCCTCGGCGTTGATGGCGATGCGCCAAGGCGCCGGCCACACGGCAGATCGGAGATCGGTTGTGCCGACCATCGTCTTCCATGGCGATCGCGACGCCACCGTGCATCCCGCCAATGGCGACCGGATCGTCGCGCAGTCGGCCGCCGCCTTCAGCGGGACATCGTCGGTCGTGCGCGGGCGGGTGCCCGGCGGCCATGCCTTCACGCGGACTTTGCTGACGGAGGCCAGCGGGAAGGTGACGTCGGAGCACTGGACCATTCACGGCGCCGCTCACGCCTGGTCGGGCGGCAGTCCGGCCGGTTCGTACACCGATCCCAAAGGGCCGGATGCGACACGGGAGATGTTGCGGTTCTTCCTCGCGCATTCACGCGCGGACTAGCAAAACGGTGGCGCCCGTGAATATGCCGGTGGCGCTGCATTCCATCGTGCGGGGGCAATACATCTGCACATCTGCGCGTCGCTGCTACCGGCAACCATGATGCATCTCCCCCGTTAAGCGGGCACGAATATCCTGGCGGGTGTCGTCCTCGGGAGGGCGCATGACCATGTCACGACGAACGCGGGTGGTCCGATGTCGCGATTCCTGAACTGGTTCTTCCGCAATCGCGCGACCGGCGAGATCACGATCGCCCAGATGCCGAACCCCGCTCTTTGGATCGTGCTGGCGGGCAGCCTCGTCGGCTGGGTCTGGCATCCGCCGGGTCAGACAGGCGCCAATCTGGATTGTCTGGTCAAAGCCAGTCTCTTCGTCTGGGCGTTCGACGAACTCCTGCGCGGCGTCAACCCCTGGCGCCGCTGCCTCGGCGCAGCCGTGCTGGTGTATGTGATCGCGACCGCGGTCTGATGGGCATCAGCGCGTTGGCCACGTGATGATGTGGTCCGCTTGACATGCATCAACGGATGACGATGGCTGCCGACCGATGGTCGGGGATGTCATCCGATGTCGAGGATTTAGGCGTGAGACGTCTCGCACGTTCGATGCGGGCCTTTGGTGCAGGAACCGCAGCCCGATGAGTTCGGCCGTCACCAACGACGGGGGCCCCGCCGCGCCTTCTGATCGGCCCGGCGCCGCCCCGGTGTTCCGCGCGCGCAAGCTCTCGAAGACCTATCGGATGGGCGAGGTCGAGGTGCATGCGCTGCGCGATGTCGACCTCGACATCTACGAGGGGGAGCTCGTGGTGCTGCTCGGGCCGTCGGGATCGGGCAAGTCGACCCTGCTCAACATCCTCGGCGGACTGGACAGCCCGACGTCGGGCGAAGCGCAATGGCGCGATCATCAACTGGTCGGCGCCGGCGATGCCGAGCTGACGCGCTACCGGCGCGAGCATGTCGGCTTCGTGTTTCAGTTCTACAACCTGATCCCGAGTCTGACGGTCCTCGAGAACGTCGCGCTGGTCACCGAGATCGCCGACAAGCCGCTCGATCCGCTCGAGGTGCTCAAGCTCGTCGGCCTCGAGCGGCGGATCGACCACTTTCCCTCGCAACTGTCCGGCGGCGAGCAGCAGCGCGTCGCGGTGGCCCGCGCCATGGTCAAGGCGCCCGACGTGCTGTTGTGCGACGAGCCGACCGGTGCGCTGGACTATGAGACGGGGAAGGTCGTGCTCGCCGCGATCGCGCGCGCCAACGCGCAGCTCGGGACGACCACCATCATCATCACGCACAATGCGGCGATCGCCGGCATGGCCGATCGCGTGCTCCGGCTCGGCGGCGGGCGCATCGTCGGCGAGACGCGCAATGCGCGGCGCCTCTCGGCCGATGAGGTGCGCTGGTGAGCCTGCTGGACCGCAAGCTGTGGCGCGACGTCGGCGCGATGCGCGGACAGGTGGTCACGATCGCGCTGCTGGTGGCGGCCGGTGTCGCCGTGTTCGTCGGCTCGGTCTCGACCTATTTGTCCCTGCGCGGCGGCTGCGAGCAGTTCTATGCCGACGGCCGGTTTCCGCAGATCTTCGTCACGCTGAAGCGGGCGCCGCTCGCGCTGGTGCCGCGGCTCAATTCCATTCCTGGCGTGGTCGCGGTCGAGCCGCGCATCGTGCGCGAGGTCATCGTCGATTGGCCGGCCGTCTCGCAACCGGTCTCGGCCCGCCTGGTGTCGCTGACCCACGCCGGCGATGAGCCCCTGGCGCGGTTGCATCTGCGCCGCGGCGCCGCGCCCGAGCCGGGTGCCGCCCGCAGCGCCGCGGTCAACGAGGCGTTTGCCGAGGCCAATGGCGTCAGTCCGGGTGACGAAATCCGCGTGCTGCTCAATGGCCGCGTGCAGGGCTTCCGGGTTTCCGGCATCGCGTTGTCGCCGGAATATGTCTACGCGGTGAAGCCGGGATTGCCGATCCCCGACGATCGCCTCTACGCCATCCTGTGGGTCGACCGGAGCGCGGCCGAGGCCGCCTTCGACATGAAAGGGGCGTTCAACGATGCCGTGGTCGCGCTCGCTCCGGGTGTCGATCCCAAGCCCGTGATCGAGGAGCTCGACCGGCTGCTCGAGCCCTATGGCTCGATCGGCGCGATCGCGCGGCGGGACCAGCCGTCGAACCGCTTTCTCGAGGACGAGCTGAACCAGCAGAAGGTGATGTCGATCACCATCCCCATCATCTTCTTCGGTGTCGCCACGTTCCTGCTCAACGGCGCGCTCGGGCGGCTGGTCGCCGCGCAGCGCGAGCAGATCGCGGCGCTGAAGGCGCTCGGCTTTCCGACGCTGCGGCTCACCTTCCACTATCTCAAGCTGATGCTGGTCATCGTGCTGATCGGATCGGTGCTCGGCATCGCCGGCGGCGTCGGCTTCGGCCATGCCATGATCGCGAGCTATCAGGGGTTCTTCCGTCTTCCGGAGCTGCCGTTTCGGCTGGCGCCATGGGCGGCGGTGGCCGGTGTCGCGATCAGCGTCGCGGCGGGCGCCCTCGGTGTCGTCACGGCGCTTCAGGAGGTCGTCGGCCTTGCGCCGGCGGAGGCGATGCGGCCCGCGATGCCGCTGGGGTTCCGCCGCTCCTGGATCGAGCGCATCCTGCCCGGCACGGCGTTCGGCGCGCGGCGGATGATGATGCTGCGCAACGTCGCTGGGCGGCCGTTCCGTTCGCTGTTCACCATCGTCGGCATCGCCTTCGCGGTGCCGATGATGGTGCTCGGGATCTTCTGGCGCGACGCCATCGGCGAGATGATCGAGTTGCAGTTCAATCTGGTCGAGCGCGGCAACGCCACGATCACTTTCATCCATCCGATGGACCGCGCGATCCTGCGTGACCTGGCGCGCCAGCCCGGCGTGCTCGCGATCGAAGGCCAGCGCATCGTTCCGGTGCGCCTGCGGGCCGGGCACCAGAGCTACCTCACCTCGGTGATCGGACTGGCGGCCACCGACGAGCTGCGGCGACCGCACGATTCCGCGCGTCGTCCGATCGTCGCGGCGCCCGATGGCATCACGCTGACCCGACGCCTTGCCGAGCGCCTGGCGCTGAGCGCAGGGCAGGTCGTGACGGTGGAGGCGATGGAAGGCCACCGTCGGCGGCGCGACCTGCCGGTGAGCGCCATCGTCGACGAGGCGATCGGCATGGCGTCCTACATGGACATCGACACGCTCAACCGCTTCACCGGCGAAGGCGCGGTGATCTCGGCGGCGAGCCTCCAGGTCGAGCCGGCGGCGCTGGCTGCGCTCGGCGCGAGGTTCAAGAGCATGCCGAAAATCGAATCCGTGACGATGAAGGCCTACACCCTCGCATCCTTCATCGAGAAGATCGCGGGCCTCGTGTTCGTCACCGCCGGCATCCTCACCGGCTTCGCCGCGATCATCACCGTGGGCGTGGTCTACAACAGCGCCCGCATCAGCCTGCAGGAGCGCGCCTGGGAGCTCGCGAGCCTGCGGGTGCTGGGCTTCACCCGCGGCGAGGTCGCGGGCATCCTGTTCGGCGAGTTCGCGCTGGACATCGCGGTCGGGATTCCGCTCGGCCTGTGGCTGTCGCACGCCATCATCGGGCTGATCGCGCGCCTGCATTCCAGCGAGAGCTTCCAGATCCCGGGCGTGATCGCGCCGCAGACCTACCTGATCGCGACAGCGGTGGTCTTGGCCAGCGCCGCGATCAGCGCCATCATCGTCCGCAGGAGGGTGGATCAGCTCGATCTGGTCGCGGCCCTCAAGACCAGGGAATGAGCATGCCACCCGTTTTGCGCCGCGTCGTCATCGTATCGAGCGTTCTGGCGGCGGCCGCCGTCATCGCCTGGATGATGATGCCGGGCCCCGTCCCGGTGGAGACGGCCGCGGTGACGAAAGGGCGGTTCGTTGCCACCGTCGAGGACGACGGCAAGACGCGGGTGCGCCAGCGCTACGTCGTGGCCGCGCCGCTCGCCGGCCGTCTCGGCCGCATCCGCTTCAAGGCCGGCGACCAGGTCAAGGCCGACGACGTGGTCGCCACAATCATGCCGGCGCCGGCGCCGCTGCTCGATCCGCGGGCCCGCCGCGAGGTCGAGGAGCTGCTCGGTGCGGCAGAGGCCAATGTCGAGCGCGCCAAGGAGGTAGTGGCCCGAGCGCAGGCGCAGAGTGCGCAGGCGAGCGCCGATCTGGCGCGTACCACGGCCCTGGCCGCCAGCGGAGCCGCGACGGCGCAGGCGCGGGAGCGCGCCGAGCTCGCGATGCGGATTGCCGAACGTGACCTGCGCGCCGCCGAATATGCCGACCATGCCGCCGAGCACGAGCTCAGCCAGCTTAGGGCGATGCTGGCGCGCTACGGGAGCAAGACCGATGCCGATGCGCCGGCGGATAGCTGGAGCGTGACCGCGCCGGTCGGCGGGCTGGTGCTGAAAGTGATCCAGGAAAGCGAGACGACGGTGCAGCCAGGCGCGGCGCTGCTCGAGCTCGGCGATCCCCGTGATCTCGAAGTGGTCATCGACGTGCTGAGCACCGACGCGGTCGAGATCCGTCCCGGCGCCGAGGTCACGATCGATCGCTGGGGCGGGGCAGGCCGCCTGTCGGGCAGGGTTCGCCGGGTCGAGCCGGCGGCTTTCACGAAGATCTCCACGCTCGGTGTCGAGGAGCAGCGGGTCAACGTGCTGATCGACATCGTCTCGCCGGCCGAGCAATGGCAGCGGCTCGGCGATGCCTATCAGCTCGATGCGCAGATCGTCGTCTTCACGCAGGAGGATGCGACCATCGTTCCGACCGGCGCGCTGTTCAAGCGCGGTGACGACTGGTCGGTGTTCGCGCTGAAGGATGGGCGCGCCGAGTTGCGCACCGTCCGGCTCATCCGGCGCTCGGGCCGGTTCGCCGCCGTGGCCGACGGCGTCGCCAGCGGCGATGTCGTGATCATCTATCCCAGTGACCGGGTCGCCGCCGGCGTCAAGGTGGCGCCGCGCTGACCTGCGGCGGCCGCAGACGCGTTCCTCAGCGCTGCGACGCCAGTTGCCTGAGCCGGGCATGGCGCGCCAGCGCGTGTGCGATCAGGCTGTCCATCAGCGCCGGCTGGGGCAGGCCGGTGGCCTCCCACATCTTCGGGTACATGCTGATGTTGGTGAAGCCCGGCAGGGTGTTCACCTCGTTGACGTAGACCTCCTCGCCGCGGACGAAGAAGTCGACGCGCGCGAGACTCTCGCAGCAGAGCACGCCGAACACCTCGGTGGCCATTTTGCGGATGCGCGCGGCGAGAGCGGGTTCGACCTGCGCCGGGACGTGCAGCGAGGCGCCCTTGGCATCGGTGTATTTGGCCTCATAGGAATAGAAGCCGTGGCTGTCGGCGGGCACGATCTCGCCGAGCTCGGAGGCGGCGACCTCGCCGTCGGCATGCTCCAGCACCGCGCATTCGATCTCGCGCACCGGGCTGATGCAGCGCTCGATCAGGATCTTCAGGTCGAAGCGCAGCGCCAGGCGGCAGGCGGCTTCGAACTCCTCGGCGTTGCGCGCCTTGGAGATGCCGACGGAGGAGCCGAGATTGGCCGGCTTGACGAACAGCTCGGATGACCCGACGGCGTCGACCGCCGCCGCATAGGTCACAGGCGACGCTTCCGTCATGGTGACGAACGGCACGATCGGCAGGCCGGCATCGCGCAGCAGGCGCTTGGCGACGTCCTTGTCCATCGCCGCCGCCGATCCCATCACGCGGCCGCCGACATAGGCGACATCGGCGAGCTCCAGCGCGCCCTGCACGGTGCCGTCCTCGCCGTTCGGACCGTGCAGCACCGGAAACACGACGTCGAAGGCGAGCTCGCGCGGGGCGCCGTCGCCGATGACCAGCGCGCGGCCCTGGCCGGCCGGCAGCAGCACGATCTGCGGGCCGTCAGCGGGTACGGTCAGCGCCGCGCCCGTGCCGTCATTCGCAGCGTCGGCGAGCACCCAGCGTCCGTCGGTGGTGATGCCGATCAGCGTGACGGCGTAGCGACCGGCATCGAGCGAGCGGACGATGTTGGCCGCCGAGGCCCGCGAGACGTCGTGCTCCGCCGAGCGCCCGCCGAACAGGATCGCCACGCGCGTCTTTGTCTCCGTCATCGTCCTCATCCAGCCCTGATCTCTGCGATGCGCGACCGTACAGCCAGAGGCCAACGCGTGGCAATTGAGGTGTTGTGTCGGGTGTGGTGGAAGGCGACGTCGTCATGCGGCGGCGCTCACCGCCAGCCGATCCCGCCGTCCGAGCACACCGACGTCGTACCGCCGGCATGCATGCAGCTCCGATAGAGCGGCGGCGCGATGAAGCGGCCCGACCAGATGCCGCGGCCGGCGCGGCGGGCGGCGCGCTGATCGGCGGTGTAAACGCCGCGCGAATATTGCGGCTCCTCGACCGCAAGCCCGCGCGACACCATGAACTGGCCGAGATCCGTCGCGCCGGCGGCGCAACGCGCGACGATGCGGCCGTAGCGATCGCCATCGACCGGCAGGCAGCGCAGAACCTTGCTGCGCGTGAACGCGTCCAGCGTGTTGGCGGCCAGCGCGCCGCAGCGATATGGCTTGCGGTCGCGGCCGCGGCAGAGCTGCGCGCTTTCGGGCGCGTCGATGCCCCACAGGCGAATCCGTTCGCCGTGAATGTCCAGCGTGTCGCCATCGACGATGCTGACGCGGCCGACGAGCTCAGCGGCTGTGGCGGGGAAAGCGAGGAGAAGCGGCAGAACGAGGCAGGCGAGACGGGGGAGGAGACGTCGCAAGATCGGCACCTGTGGCGCTGAGAGGGGCGTGATCGCTCGCTGCGCGAATCGATCGCGGATCATCCCGATCTATAGCGAATGGGAGGTGCGCGATTGTGTGGCGAGCACCGCAACAGCAGCGGAGCGCAATCGGCGCAGTTCGTCCGGCGAGCGTCGCGGTTCAGCGCAGGCTCGCATTCTCTGCGTGCCCATCCCGTGCGCGCGCCGCGTGCTCGACCTCGGCGGCGAGCATGCTCAGATGCTCGGCCAGGCGCGCGAACAGCTCGCGCTTGTCGCGGTCGGTGGCGAGATCACGAATGAGGGCGCATTCCGCTGCGTCGGCCCGCAGCTTGTCCGGCTGGGTCATCAACTCTGACATGTTCCGCTTCCCTGCCGCGCCGGCAAGTTTTCGAAACAACGGATCGTCATGATTGTTCCGGGTGTCCATGCATTTTTTCGAGCGGCGCCGTCAGCGCCTGATCGGAGTACCTCTATGGGGATGCGAGATGACGCGACGCTCGGCATTCGACTGTCTATCGTTCACCGGGCCACCATGTCGAGGCCGGATGCGCGGCCGAGATCTTGGTCTCGCGCAATGCCACCAGCGCGCTGCGCTTGTAGGGACGACCGCGCAGCCGCGAGCAGTCCTGGCAGCGCATGTAGCGCTCGAGTTCATGGATTGGCGTCGTCTTGGCGCGCCTGATGATGTCGAGCGCAACGGTCTGATTGGTGTCGCAGCCGAGGCAGCGCACTTCGAGATAGTAATAGCCCGCGTTGAGCGCGTCACCGAGCAGCGGCGACGGCTGCGCCGGTCCCTTGTAGCCGAGCATCCGCTTATTCCAGGCGTCGCAGGCCAGACGATCCGCTTCCTTGCGCGCGCGCGCGGCCTGCTCCTGCGCGATGCGGATGCCGGCACCGTAGAGTCTCTCGCGCGATTTCGTCGTCATGACCGCCATGATCGACGCTGCGGCGCTCAGCGGCAAGCCGCTAGGATTAGCGCAGCAAGAGGCGCCGGATACAAGCTCTCTCGCGTGCAGCGTTCCGATACCGTTGTCTTTCAGTTCATCGGCGCAGCCGGCGACGAGCTCATCATGCAACGTCCAGCATTCGTGCTGCGCCGACGCGACGCGGAGTAGCACTGATGGTGTCGAGCAGAGGCGCTGGGGGCGCAGGGGCCATGTAGTCACGCTTGCCGGTGGCGGCGCAGCGGTCGCTTCTCCCACCACGCGGCATGATGCGTTCCGTCTGGCGCAACAGGGCCGTCAAACGCAACGGCGCGGCAAAAGTTCCTAAAATTTTTGCGCCCATGCGGCAGTTGCTTCAGCTTGTTCCTGCAGGCGTCCGGCGATAGACCTTGCGCTCGGGGTCAATCGTGCGCGCGGGTCGGAGTTTCTCAGATTGGATCGTTCGGGGCAGACAGTGGTCGGCGACCACGTTTCTGCTCACCATGCTCGCCGTCGCGATTTCGACCGCGGGCCGGATCGGGCTGGACTATGCCGGCGCGACGCTGCCCTACGCGACGTTCTACCCTGCGGTGGTGTTCGCCGCGCTGCTCGGCGGCATTCCCGCGGCCATTTTTGCCGCCTGGCTGTCTGCCACCGTGGTGCTCGTCGGCTTCACCGATCGTCCCGATCATGCCGAGGCGATCAACCTCGTCGGATTCCTGAGCACCGCGGCGCTGATCATCTGGCTCGGGCATCTCTGTCGCGGCGCGCTGATGGAGCTGAAGCGCAGCGAGCATGCGCGCGAGTTGCTGCTCGGCGAGCTGAGACATCGCGTGAACAATCAGCTCGCGTTGTTTCAGGCGATCGTCAGATCGAGCCTGTCGGGCGAGGATCGCGCCAAAGGGGAAGCGATCGCGCTGCGGCTCGACGCCGTCGCGCGCGCCAACAGTCTCGCCTGGTCGGACCACCGCCTGATGACCTTGCGCATGCTGCTCGACGTCGAGCTGCAGCCGTATCGCGCCTCCGGCGCCGTGACGGTGGACGGCCCGGACATGCCGTTGGGGCCGGAAGCGGTGCGTAATCTCGCGCTGGTGTTCCACGAACTTGCGACCAACGCCGTCAAATACGGCGCGCTGCGCGGCCAGGGTGGACGACTCGAGGTCCAGATCGCGCAGGAGGGCGGCCGCGGCAGCGTGGCCTGGCGCGAGCTCGGTCCGCACCCGATCGAGCCGCCCGGGAAAGAGGGCTTCGGCACGCGCATGATCCGTGCGAGCCTTGCGGCGATCGGCGGCAGCATCGAGCAGGATTATCGCGACGAAGGTCTGGTCTGCCGGATCAGGTTCGACGCGGCGATGTGAAGGCCCGGTTCCTCGCAGGCGTCGCATGTCTCGCGGCGCGTGGCATGGCTGCGATGCGAAACGCGCAGCGGCGTTGCTGCGTATGTGTTCGATGGAACGGCGCGACATGCTGCTGCTGGCTGGATTGCTGCTGTGGGTTGGCACGGAATATGTGCTGAACCATGTCGTGATCCCGCTGATCGATGACTGAGAGCCGGCGGCGCCGCGACCATCGGATTTGCGTTGCGTTCGCGTTGTCTGTCCGCCGCGCGGAACGAGGCTCGGCTTGATCGCCGGCACGAAACGCTTCACCATTCCCGGCAGAACAACGAAGCGGCGACGCCGCTTGGGCGGGAGACATCGGATGCAATGTTACGAGCTGCAGGGGCCCGGCGGAATCGATGCGCTGGCGCTGGTCGACAAGCCCGTGCCGCAGCCGGGGAGGGGCGAGGTGCTGGTGCGGCTGACGGCGGCGAGCATCAACTATCGTGACCTGATCACGGTGAGGGGCGGCTACGGCTCGCGGCAGAAATTTCCGCTGGTGCCGCTGTCCGACGGCGCAGGCGTGGTCGAGGCGGTCGGTGAGGGCGTCACAGCATTCGCGACCGGCGACCGAGTCATCGGCAGCTTCTTCGAGAGCTGGACCGGCGGCGAGCCGAGCGAAGCGAAGATGCGTGCGGCGCTGGGCGGCGCCGTCGACGGCACGTTGACGGAGTATCGGGTGTTTCCCATGCACGCGCTGGTGCGGACGCCGGCGCATCTCACCGACGTCGAGGCCGCGACATTGCCGTGCGCCGGCGTCACCGCCTGGAGCGCGGTGATCAAGCTCGGCGGCATCAGGCCCGGCCACACCGTGCTGACGCAAGGCAGCGGCGGCGTCTCGATCTTTGCGCTGCTGATCGCGAAGATGGCCGGCGCGCGGGTGATCGCGACGTCGTCGAGCGACGCCAAGATCGCGCGGCTGACGGCGCTCGGCGCCGATGTCACGCTGAACTACAAGCAGGTGCCGGATTGGGGCAAGAAGGCGCGCGAGATCACCGGGCAGGGCGTCGATCTCGTGGTCGAGGTCGGCGGCGTCGGCACCTTGAACGAGTCGATCCGTGCCACCCGGATCGGCGGCACCATCGCCTTCATCGGCGTGCTCGCCGGTGCGCCGGCCTCGGAGCTGCGGCTGCCGCTGATGGTGATGCAGCAGCAGCGGCTGCAGGGCGTCACGGTCGGCTCGGTCGACGATCTCCAGGCGCTGGCGAACGCGCTGACGCTGCATCAGGTGAAGCCGGTGGTCGACCGCGTGTTTCCGTTCAGCGAGGCGCGCGAGGCGTTCCACTACATGGCGAGCGGCGCGCATCTCGGCAAGGTGACGATCGCGATCGGGGGATGAGTGACCACGCTGCTGTCGGCGACTGCGTCATCGAAGCAGGGCAGCGCTCTTAGCCTCACTCTCTCCGCCGTCATTCCGGGGCGCGTCGCGCAGCGGCGCGAGCCCGGAATCCATAGCCACAGGATGCTGTGCGACGCGAGCTGGCCGGTATGCTCGTCTTCGCCACATGCACAGTCGTGGTTATGGATTCCGGGCTCGTCGCTTCGCGCCGCCCCGGAATGACGGCGAGAGAAACGGGCTGCTATTGACGTGGCGGTTTGCGGTGCTGTTTTGGCAGCTTCAATTGCCAGCGGCCGTTGATGCGTTCGACAGAGGCCGGGAATGGCTTCATCTCGGTGCCGACCTTGAAGGTGGCGATGACCTTGACGCGGTCGTCGCCGTCCCAGCCGTCGAACTCGTAGAAGGTGTAGTCGTCGTCAGGGGTGAGATAGGACCAGCCCCCCAGCTTGAGGTCGAACGGCGCGGCAACGATCTCCATCCCGTTGCCGCAGCCGGAGGGACCTTCGCTGGAGCAGACCGAAAACAGCCAGCGGCGGCTTGGCGAGGCGTGCGGCGGCGAATGGATCTTGGTCTCGATGACGCGATTGAGCCACAGCAGCATCCATTGCACGCCTTCCCAATAGCCGATCTCGATCAGCAGGAGTTCGTGCTCCGGAAAGTAGCCGACGAGCTTGTACTCGACCGAGTCGTCCTCATGTCCGGGTAGGTCATCCGGAAGTCGGGTCACGTAGCTTCTGGTGGAACCATCCTTGAATGTGATTTCCAGCGACTTGCCGTTGCGCCTGACGACATCGTTCAACTGAGCGAGGCAGGCCTGCTCGTCGCGGTCGAGGTCGGCCTTGCCGGTGTCTCCTTTGCAGCGGCCGTCTTGTGAAGGATGCTCCGATATCGCGTAGGGGATGTCGGCCGAGGCCGCGGCCGGACCAATCGTGGTTGCCAGCGCGACAAGAAGCAAAACGAAGATGCATTGCATTTTATTGATCCAGCGTTGCCGCTTTGGGTTCAAAGCAGCGCTGGTGCGTGCGGTCAACCTTGGATCGGATCGCCTGTCGGCTTCTTGCGCGCGGGCAGCGTCATCGCGATCACACCAATGAGGACACAGGTGAGGCCGATCCAGGCGGTCGGCGCGAGGTGCTCGCCGAGCCCGGCCACGGCGATCGCAACGCCGATCGGCACCCGCAGATAGGATTGCGCGGTGGCGCCGATCGAGCCGAGCGTCTGCACCAGGCGGAAATAGATCACCATCGCGGCCGCAGTCGAGACGGTCGCGAGCGCGACCAGCGCCAGCACCGAGCGCAGTGACGGTGCCAGCGTCCACGGATGGTCGACGACCAGCGCAAGCGGGATCAGCACCGCGGCGCCCGACAGCAGCGATCCCGCGGCCGGCAACATCGGATCGAGTCCCTTGAAGCTCTTTCCCATGATCGCCGCACCGGCATAGCAGATGGTGGCGGCGACGATCGCAATCTGCGCCCACAGCTCGCGGCCAAGCCCGCCCAGCGCCTCGGTGCCGACGATGAGGCAGGTGCCGGCGAGTCCGGCGGCGACGCCGACCAGCTTGCGCAGGGTGACAGGCTCGTGGTGCGTCACCAGCGCGGTCAGCAGGAAGGTGAAGATCGGCGAGGTCGCGTTGAGGATCGTCGCAAGACCCGCCTCGACGGTGCGCTCGGCCCAGGCGATCAGCGTGAATGGCACGACGCTGTTGAGACCGGCCTGGATCACGAAGCGACGCCAAATCGTCCGGTCACGCGGCCAAGCGAGGCCGCGGCTGCGGATGATCGCGGCCAGCAGCAGCCCCGCAATCAGCGTGCGCGCGGCGATCAGGGTCAGCGGCGGAATGGTTTCGACGCCGATCTTGATGAAGGTGTATGAGGCGCCCCACAAGGTGGACAGAACGAGCAGGAGGGCGAATTCTGTCGTGAGATCGGAGCGGCTCTGCATGGTGCCTCGCGGGCGGGAGAATGGCTTCTCCTAGCCGGGCGGCGGCGCGTGATGTTTCGATACGGGGCGAACTGTTCGTGGAAGGAAGCCGAAGCCATTCCGATCGGTGCATAGCGTCCCTGGATCGCTTCGCTGGCGCTCGCGATGACGGAGCCTGTGGGGCCGGCGATGTCAGCCACACCCGTCATTGCGAGCGGAGCGCGGAGCGAAGCAATCCAGACTGGCGATCCGATGAAGATCCTGGATTGCTTCGTCGCCTACGGCTCCTCGCAATGACGCTCGTTGCGAGCTTGCGCGGTCGCTCCGATCAGTTCGCCGGCATGCTCTTCTCGACCAGCTTCACCCAGTACGATGCGCCGGCGCTGAGGATGTTGTCGTTGAAGCGGTAGGCCGGGTGGTGGCATTCGTTGCCGGGGCCCATGCCGAGGAACACGAAGGCGCCCGGGCGCGCCTCCAGCATGAACGCGAAATCCTCGCCGCCCATCAGCGGAATGGCGCGGTCGTTGACACGCTCAGCGCCGGCGACGTCGCGGGCGACGTCGGCGGCGAAAGCCGCCTGCGCAGGGTGATTCATCGTCACCGGATATTTGCGCTCGTAGATCGCCTCGGCCGAGCCGCCATAGGCGCGCGCGGTGGCCTCGGCGACCTCGACGATGCGCCTCTCGACGAGATCGCGGATCTCCGGATCGAGCGTGCGCACGGTGCCCAGCATCTCGACCGTCTCGGGGATCACGTTGAAGGTGGTGCCGCCATGGATCGAGCACACCGAGATCACCGCCGACTTCAACGGATCGACGTTGCGGGCGACGATCGACTGCAGCGCGTTGACGATCTGCGAGGCGATCAGGATGCTGTCGACCGCCCGGTGCGGGCCGGCGCCGCCATGGCCGCCCTTGCCGGTGACCTTGATGTGGATCGCATCAGCCGAGGCCAGCATCGCGCCGGGCGAGATTTCGAAATGGCCTTCGGGCACGCCCGGCATGTTGTGCATGCCGTAGACCTCCTGGATGCCCCAGCGCGTCATCAGCCCGTCATCGACCATCGCCTTGCCGCCGGCGCCGCCTTCCTCGGCCGGCTGGAAGATGACGATGGCGGTGCCGTCGAAATTGCGGGTCTCGGCGAGATATTTCGCAGCGCCCAGCAGCATCGCGGTGTGGCCGTCGTGGCCGCAGGCGTGCATCAGGCCCGGCGTCTTCGAGGCGTAGGGAACGCCAGAGGTTTCCTCGATCGGGAGCGCATCCATGTCGGCGCGCAGGCCGATGGTCCTGCCGGAGGCCGACTTGCGGCCGCGGATCACGCCGACCACGCCGGTGCGGCCGATGCCCGTCACCACCTCGTCGCAGCCGAATGCGCGCAGCTTGTCTGCGACGATGCCGGCGGTGCGATGCACCTCGTACAGCAGCTCGGGATGTTCGTGGAAGTCGTGGCGCCAAGCGGCCATTTCGTCGGAGAGCGCGGCGATGCTGTTGAGGATGGGCATGAGGACCGGATGACTCGCTGAAGTGGATCGGGACGCTGCAGTGGATGCGGCCAAGCCAGCCGGCAGCACCGCGCGGTGACCGACTATGACCCGGTCAAAAAAGCCAGGCAAGTTGCCGCCGGCCATGGCGCCATGCGCGGATGCGCGGTCACCTCGACGGACCACGCCGGGCGTTCCGGATTGCGGAACGGGAGTCAGGTGAGCGGGGCGGGGGCCGGCACGCGGGGATATTTGCGCTCGGGTGGTACCTCCAGGCGGAAGGCCCGCAGCTTCGGCTCGTCCCACGCCGCCAATGGCGTGCCGCAGACGCCGCAGTCGAACCGCCCGGCAGCGCCAACGGCGGAGGTCGATTCCGCGATCTCGTAGGCGGCACGGCAATGGGGACACGTCACGCTGGATATCTTCATGAGATCACGCTCCCAAACAGCTCGACCAGACGCCTTGAACCAGATCAATGCGGTCCATGAACCGACGTCACCGCGTCCGGTCGTCACGCCTCCTCGGCCTGCCATGGCGTCGGCGCCTTGGTGAAGGCGCGCCACGCCTCGCGCAACGGCTCCTCCACGCCGGCCATGGCATGCGACTGCCAGCCGGTGATCGCGGCGGCCGCGATCGCCGCCTCGGTGGAGGTGGTGCCGAGGGTCTCGATCACGCCGGCGGTGACCGCCATGTCGTTGTAGTGGCCAAGCTGCTCCTGGAAGCCGGCGAGCGTCCTGGCATATTTCTTCGCCGATTTGCTCGCGCCGTAGAGCGGCAGCAGGAAGTCGATGCTGTAGCGCAGCTTCTTCAGCGCGAGACGCAGCCGGTGGCGCCGCTCGGCCGACAGCTTCTTGAAGCGGCGGCCGCGCTTGAGCACCTTCTGGTGGCGCTCCGACAGGACAGGCCCGGCAAAATCGATCGCGGGCGCCGCGAGGCGTCGGAGATCGTCGGGGGAGACGTCGTTGCGCCAGCCGCGGGTCTCGGTCCATTCGCCGAGGCCGAGCACGAAAGCGGCGCAGCGGCGCTCGGCAAGCGCGATGCGCAGCGTGCGATAGGCGAGATCGCGGCGCCGCTCGGCGAGCGCCCGGAGCGAGTCGAAGCCTGCAACAGTGGGGCAGGCCTCGGCGATCTCGGGCAGCGTATCGGTTAGGAACACGTCGAGGTCGCGCGCCGCCGAGAGGCTCTGTGCCAGCCAGCGCGCATCCGCCTCGAGACCGTCGAGCGTCGCCGAGGTCCCGAGCGGCCGCATCAGGTGCAACGCGGCGCGCAGGCGGCGCAGCGCCACCCGCAACTGATGCACGCCTTCCGTATCGCGTCCGTCCTCTGCCGCAGGCATGGCCTGCAGCAGATGATGCAGGCTGCCGCGCAGGACGAGGGCGAAGCTCTCGTCGAGAGACACCGCCGGATCGAGGCGCAGCTTGGGCGGCTTTTCGGCCCCCGGCGCTGCGCCGGCTGCGAGGTCGAAACCGCGCGCGGATTTGCTGCGGATCGAAGGTCTGATCGGTCCGTGATCGGCGATGCGCTGTGCGATCTCGTAGATGGCGGCGGGGTTGCCGCTCTTGAGCTCCAGCTCGATCTCGCTCACGATCTCACGGTGCTCGCCGGCCTTGATGACACCGCTGTCGAACGCGATCTCGATCGTCGCGCCGGGCACGTCGAGCATGCGCGCGTGACGATGCACGTCGGCCGTGAACACCGCCTCGAGCGTTGCCTCGGCCAGCGCGGAGCGAAGCTCCTCCGGCAGCAGCGCGGCCGCCAGCACCGGATCGGGCGCCAGCGAGCTGACGCTGGCCTCCCACTCTCCGCGCTTGAGCGGGTCGTCGCTGTGCTGCTCTTTCACGGTCTGCACGAAGCGCGAGCCGCTCTGGCGCACCCGCAAGGTGAAGCCGTTCTTCCACAGCATGCGCTTCGGCGTGTCGTAGTAGACCGATGTCAGATGCTTGCGCGAGCCCTTGTTGCGCGCATGCGCGGTGACGACCGGTGCGTTGTTGAAGCCGGCGAGTCGATCGGGCGCGACGAGCAGTTTCAGCTCGATCTCGTGGCCGCTGCCGGCCGCCGGATCCGGCAAGGACGGCGCCGCGACCTCCACGACAGGCGCTGCGGCATCCTCCTGCGTGACCGCGTGGTCGGCAAGGTGCTGCGCAGTCAAGCGATCGGCGGCGCCACCGGGATCGCTGCTCGCCGACTCACCAATCTCCCGCACGCCGACCGCATGGCCACTGCCGTGGATCGACGCCGGTGCGTTCGAATCGGGCATGTGTCGATTCTGTAACCGTTTAATGACAGTCATCTCTCGTATAGCTGCAGCCGGCACAAAGGGACAGTGGCATTTCTCGCAGGCCGTCGACGATGCGCGACGCGCCAGAGCTTACCGGTCGCATTTTTTGTTGCTGCTTCAATGACAAGTGCTCGCGCTTCCGGCCGGCAGGTGCTCACGAAGATATGTCCGTCGCAGCCGCAATGCACCGTCGTGCGGCGGCGCCGCCACAGGCGGAACTTCAGATCGAGCCGGTGAGCATGAAACGCGTGGCGATGAAGACGGCGGCTGCGGTGGTCGCAATGCTCGCGGCGGCCACGAGGCCGCGGCCGCGACGCGCCAGCGCGCGGGAGCGCTCGCGCGGATCCTGCGCTGGATCGAAGGATGCGCGCCGGCTGCGCCGGTGGCGTACCGCCTGCACCCAGAAGGCAAGCGCCGCGATGCCGGTTACCACTGCAAATACGGTTGTCACGCCTGCGGCAAAGCCGAGATCGACACCGACGCTTTCCAGCATCGCCCGCAGATGCACAGCTAAGCGGGCCAGGAGAGTTGCGGCATAGTCGGCTGCTGCGGCGCCGGTGTAGAGCAGAACGGCAGTCCAGACCACCGCAGCCATCGCAATCAGGATCGACACCAGCACGGCGAGGCCGTCGCCTGCCATGAAGCCGATCGAGGCGGCGATCAGCGCCAGCGCCGGCATCACGTTGCCCATCGGGATCGGCAGGATGATGGTGACCGCCATCAGAAGCAGCGGCAGCGCGAGCAGCATCCGCGCCGGCCGGCCGGTCAGCCAGACCAGCCGGTCCTCGCGCAGGCCGCGTTCGGCATAGCCCGCCCAGTCGAGACCGGCGCGGATGATCTTGCGCAGCAGCCGCTGCGGCACCGGCCGGCGGCGCAACTGTTCGGGCAGCCATAGCCGCTCGGCGCCGAACAGGATCTGCAGCGCGACCAGCGCGACAAACGTGCCGAACACCATGCCGAATGGGCCCGGCAACGGGATCAGCGCCGGCAGGGTCAGCAGCAGCAGAGTCAGGCCAAGACCTTCCGATTCCAGCCGGTCGAACAACTCGCCGATCGACGGCTCCTCGGACCGCACCGTACGGGCGATCGCGAGCAGCCGGCGGCTGATCGGCCCGTTGTGACGGCGCGGCGCCGAGGAGTCCTCGTCGTCGGATGCGACATCATTCACTGCCACGCAGCAACCTCTTGTCCTTTGACCTGCCTCACTTCGTCGGCTCGACCGCAGGCCGCGTCTTCCACAGCGAATAGGCGATGCCGGCGCCGAGCAGACCGAACGTGATGCCGAGCGAAATCGCGGGCGGAAACTTCTCGAGCCCGAGCAGGTCGGCCAGGAAGATCTTCGAGCCGATGAAGATCAGCACCGCCGCCAGCGCCAGCTTGAGATACTGGAAGCGATCCACCATCGCGGCAAGCGCGAAATAGAGCGCGCGCAGGCCGAGGATCGCGAAGATGTTCGACGTGTAGACCACGAAGGGGTCGGTCGAGATCGCGAAGATCGCGGGCACCGAGTCGACCGCGAAGATGACGTCGGCAAACTCGATCAGGATCAGCGCCAGGAACAGCGGCGTCATGAACCAGGTCGGCTTGCCGCGCGCATCAGGCTGGCGCACGAAGAAGCGCTCTTCGTGCAGGCGGTCGGTGACGTCGAAGCGGCGGCGCACCCAGGCCAGCGCCGGGTTGGCGCCGATGTCGTGCGGCGTGTCCTTGAACACCAGCATCTTGATGCCGGTCGCGACCAGGAACAGCGCGAACAGATAGAGTACCCAACTCGCCTGGGCGACGATCGCGGCGCCCAAGCCGATCATGATCGCGCGCAGCACGATGACGCCGACGATGCCCCAGAACAGCACGCGGTGCTGATAGGCGCGCGGGATCGAGAAGTAGCTGAAGATCATGGCGATGACGAAGACGTTGTCCATCGCCAGCGCCTTCTCGATCGTGAACGCGGTGAGATAGGCGGTGCCGGCCTCGGCGCCGATTTGCCACCACACCCAGGCGCCGAAGGCGAGGGCGAGCATGATGTAGATGCCGCTCATGACGAGGCTCTCGCGCACCGAGATCTCGCGCGTCTTGCGATGGAGGATGCCGAGATCGAAGACGAGGAGGGCGAGCACGATTGCGAGGAAGGCGAGCCACATCCAGACGGGCTTGCCGGCAAACGCGATGAGCAGGAATTCCACGACGGGTCCCTCTTTCAAGCCGGTGAGATTGATGTCAGGTCCGACATCGTGAGCGCACCGGCAGCTTCACCAGAGGGGCCCGGACCAGGGGTAGGCGACGGACGTATGTGTCTGCCGAGTGGTTTTCAAGAGCCTGCGGTTTTCAAGAGCCCGCCGTTCGCATCTGCGTTCGGCAAGATGAACGGCGAGGTGCGACAGAGTGTCTGCTGCCCGGCGGCCGTCTTGCGGCCGGGCGGCGGTGAACTAATTCCAGAGGGCCGGAGATCCGGGCCCCTCTGATAGTCCGTGAGACTATGATGTCGGACTCTCTTTCATGACCGCTGCCGCTGGCGGTATTGCGCACTTCGGGCGCTATTGAGGAGTTTGACGAGATGCGGCCCCACGCGTCGCTTGTTGCTATCGGGCCTTGCGGCTCTCGCCCCCACATCACCATCCCAACAATCGTTACCCCGCTGAAACCTCCCGGCATCGCCTGGATGGGCGGCGGTGATCGTGATGGAACCGGAGCGCCTGCTCGCCACTTTGTATGGAACCTGTGCGCTGGAGCGCGCTGGCATTTTGTGTACGGGAGACAATCGTGACCACGGGGGGTGACCAGGTATCGATCGCGAAGGCGCCGCCGTCGCGCCCGGCCGTGGCAACGCGCCGCCTCTTGATGATCATCAATCGCGGCAGCCGCTCCGGCGGCGAGGCGGCCGGCGTTGCCGTGTCGCGGCTGAGCGCAGTCGGCTATGATCTCGTGATCTCGGCGCCGCATAGTCCGCGCGAGGTGGCGCCGTGGATCGAAGCCCATGCCGACGATGCGGAGGCGGTCGTCGTCGCCGGGGGGGACGGCAGCCTGAACGCGGCTGCGCCTGCACTGCTCAAGACCGGCCTGCCGCTGGGCATCATTCCGGCTGGCACCGCCAATGACCTTGCCCGCACGCTTGGCCTGCCGCCGGATATGGAGGCCGCGGTCGATGTGATTGCGGCCGGCCATCGCCGCCGGATCGATCTCGGCGAGGTCAACGGGCACCCGTTCTTCAACGTCGCCAGCCTCGGCTTGAGCGCCGACCTCGCGCGGCAGCTGACCAAGGAAACCAAGCGGAGGTTCGGCCGGCTCGGCTATGCGCTCACGGCGCTGAAGGTGCTGACCAATGCACGGCCGTTCCGCGCGATGATCGTATCGTCCGACGGCGCGGTGCGGGTGAAGACGCTCCAGATCGCGGTCGGCAATGGCCGCTACTACGGCGGCGGCATGGCGGTCGATCACCGCGCCGAGATCGACGATTCCCATCTCGATCTGTATTCGCTGGAGATCGGCCGCATCTGGAAGCTGCTGGCGATGGCCTATGACTTCCGCAAGGGCCGCCACGGCCTGTGGCAGGAGGTGCGGGCCTCGCGTGATACATCGTTCGAGATCCGCACGCGCCGTCCGCGCCGGATCAATGCCGATGGCGAGCTCGTCACCTTCACGCCGGCGCGCTTCTCCGTGCTGCCGCGTGCGGTCACGGTGTTCGTGCCCGAGGACGCAGCGCAGGACCGCACCTGACGCGCGGCCGCTTGATCCGCCGTTCGCGGACACTCGATTTCGACTGATCACCCGATTGAGAGACCCATGACCAAGCAGACCCGCTTCAATCTCTGGTACGCGATCGTCGCGATCTTCGTCGCGATGATGATCCACAATGCGTGGACGAGCTATCGCCAGGTCGCCGTTATTCCCTACAGTCAATTCCAGGACCTGCTCGCAGCCGGCAAGGTGAAGGAGGTCGGCGTCTCCGAGAACTACCTGGAAGGCACACTGAAGGAGCCGCTGCCCAGCGGCCAGTCGCGCTTCGCGACGACGCGCGTCGACCAGGAGTTCGCCAAGGAGCTCAGCAAGGCCAACGTCACCTTCACCGGTCGCGTCGAGAGCAACATCCTCGGCGACATCCTCTCGCTGGTGATGCCGATCGCGCTGTTCTTCGGCGTCTGGTACTGGCTGTCGCGCCGGATGATGGGTGGCGCCGGCGGGCTCGGCGGCGGCCTGATGCAGATCGGCAAGAGCAAGGCCAAGGTCTACGTCGAATCCAACACGGGCGTCCGCTTCGACGACGTTGCCGGCGTCGACGAGGCCAAGGACGAACTGCGCGAGATCGTCTCGTTCCTGAAGGATCCGAAATCCTATGGCCGTCTCGGCGGCCGCATGCCCAAGGGCGTGCTGCTGGTCGGCCCGCCCGGCACCGGCAAGACGCTGCTCGCCAAGGCGGTCGCGGGCGAGGCCGGCGTGCCATTCTTCTCGATCTCGGGCTCGGAATTCGTCGAGATGTTCGTCGGCGTCGGTGCCGCGCGCGTGCGCGACCTGTTCGAGCAGGCCCGCGCCAAGGCGCCCGCGATCATCTTCATCGACGAGCTCGATGCGCTCGGCCGCGCCCGCGGCATGGGCCCGTTCGCCGGCGGCCATGACGAGAAGGAGCAGACTCTGAACCAGTTGCTGGTCGAGCTCGATGGCTTCGATTCCTCGACCGGCCTCGTGCTGCTGGCAGCGACCAACCGGCCGGAGATTCTCGATCCGGCGCTGCTGCGGGCCGGCCGCTTCGACCGCCAGGTGCTGGTCGACCGGCCCGACAAGCCGGGTCGCATCCAGATCCTGCAGGTGCATCTGAAGAAGGCCAAGCTCGCCGCCGACGTCGATCCGGAGAAGGTCGCGGCGCTGACGCCCGGCTTCACCGGCGCCGATCTCGCCAACCTCGTCAACGAGGCGACCTTGCTGGCGACGCGGCGCGGCGGCGACGAGGTCACGCTCGATGATTTCAACAATGCGATCGAGCGCATCGTCGCCGGATTGGAGAAGCGCAACCGGCTGCTCAATCCGAAGGAGCGCGAGATCGTCGCCTATCACGAGATGGGGCATGCGATCGTCGCGATGAGCCTGCCGGGCACCGATCCCGTGCACAAGGTGTCGATCATCCCGCGCGGCGTCGGCGCGCTCGGCTACACCATCCAGCGCCCGACGGAAGATCGCTTCCTGATGACGCGCGAGGAGCTCGAGAACAAGATGGCGGTGCTGCTCGGCGGCCGCGCCGCGGAGCTCGTGGTCTACGGCCATCTGTCGACGGGCGCCGCCGACGATCTGCGCCGCGTCACCGACATCGCGCGCTCGATGGTGACCCGCTACGGCATGTCGGAGCAACTGGGCTCGGTCGCCTATGAGCGCGACAACCAGTCGTTTCTTGCGCCGGGCGTCTCACGCAGCGCCGAGTATGGCGAGGCCGCAGGGGATGCGATCGACGCCGAGGTGCGTGCGATCGTGACGAACGCGCTGGAGCGCACCCGCAAGCTGCTGCAGGACAAGCGCGACGTGCTGGAGCGCGCGGCGCGCCGCCTGCTGGTCAAGGAGACGCTCGACGAGAGCGAGCTCGCCGCCCTGCTGAAGCAGGACCAGCGCGCCGGCGATCTCGTTGTGGCAGCGAAGCCGATATAGTTGTCGAGTCGGGGAGCAAAGGCGCGGCCGTGCGGTCTCCACGATCGGGATTGTGTAGCGCCGTGCCCATCGTCTTGGCAATGAGCTCGCCGCACGACGATGGGCACGCTGCCGGCTGACGGCGGCTGCTTTGCCCACCCTACGGCGGCCACGCTCACCGCCGCGGCCACATCCGGGCCAGCGCCTCGTCCTTCTTGACAAACGCGTGCCAGAGCGTGGCCGCAATGTGCAGGCCGACCACGAGATAGACCAGATAGGCCAGCGTATCATGCGTGATCTCGCCGGCATGGGCGATCGTCCTGTCGCCGGCGAACAGGCGCGGCCAGCTGAAGGTCCCGAAATAACGCAGCGAATAGCCGCCGGCCGACGAGAACATGTAGCCGGTGACGGGCATGATCAGCAGCAGCGCATAGAGCGCCCAATGATTGAGCTGCGACAGCGCGCAGACCATCGGTCCGAACGTGGCCGGAGCGGCCGGCGCCATGGTGCGAGCCCGCACGATCACGCGGAGAATGGCCAGCATAAACAGCGTGACGCCGAGCGATTTGTGAACCTCCAGCAGCTCCCGCCGCGGCGACGTCCCGGCCGGCTGAAGGCCGCAATACAGCCCGATCAGCATCGCTGCGATGAACAGCAGGGCGGTCGCCCAATGAATCCATCGCAGCAGGGGATCGTAGCTCGCGATCGTCTCGGGCATGTCGGGCTCGTCAGTGGTGAATTCCGGCGACCTGCTTAGTCGCGGATCTGACCTCTGTCGAAGGATCAGAGGTCGACGACGAGATGTCGGACAACCGCACAAAGGCATCTGCTGATCATTTTTGAGTGATTCCATGCGTGCCGCTCTGTCAGTCGCGCCTCGATAAGCCGTCCCCCGTTCGATGACTGCATTGGATCAAGCGACGATGTTGCCTTGCGGATGACGGGCGGTGCTGAGAACTGAGCGGGTGGTCCTGCGGGCTCGCGCAGGGATTGTGCCTTGATTTTCCTGCAATTGCGGACCAATCTCCCTGCCGGCATTCTGGTCGGGGGGCCTCGTGTCCAATCCTGTTGCAAAGAACATCGTGCTGTTGTCGGACGGGACCGGCAACAGCGCCAAGGCCGTGTTCAAGACCAATGTCTGGCGCCTGTTCCAGCTGCTGGACCTGCGCGATCCGCGCCGGCAAGTCGCCTTTTATGACGATGGCGTCGGAACGTCCTCCTTCAAGCTGTTCGCAGCCCTCGGCGGCATCTTCGGCTTCGGCCTGAAGCGGAATGTGATTGCGATCTACAGCTTCTGCTGTCGCAACTACAAGCCGGGCGACCGCATCTACTGCTTCGGGTTCAGCCGCGGTGCCTTCACCATCCGTATCGTGGCGGCAATGATCGCGGGGCAGGGGCTCGTCGCCTACGACGACAATGAAGCCGATCTCGCCCGGTTCGCCGCAGACGCCTATCGCCGCTATCGGCGTCGCTACAATAGCGGAATTCTCAGATATCTCGGCAAGATCGGCCTGGACCTGCGCGGAGTGCGCGACTGGGGAATCAGAACGCTGCGCAGAGTGCAGGGCGTGGCGCTGCAGGCTCCGCCAGCAGTCGAGGTCGAGAGCGTGCATTTCGTCGGCATTTGGGACACCGTTGACGCCTACGGCGGGCCGATCGAGGAGATGACGCGCGCCATTGACTATTGGATCTGGCCGCTGTCGATGCCGGACCAGTTCATGAATTCCAAGATCCATCGCGCTTGCCACGCCCTCGCGATCGAGGAGGAGCGTGACGCCTTCCGCCCGGTGATCTGGGATGAGCGCTATGTGTGGGGACGGGACGAGGCTGTTTCAGGCCGCAGTGACAAGAAGGACTGGCTGTTCGGCATCGACCACGATCCGCGCAGTGCGGCTGCGAAACTGGCCGAGCCGCCGCCGCATCTGCGCACCGATCTGCCGCCACGTGACCGCGAGCGCATCAGCCAGGTGTGGTTTACCGGCGTGCATTCCGACATCGGCG
This sequence comes from Bradyrhizobium sp. SZCCHNR1017, assembly GCF_032381375.1. Lineage (NCBI taxonomy): Bacteria > Pseudomonadati > Pseudomonadota > Alphaproteobacteria > Hyphomicrobiales > Nitrobacteraceae > Bradyrhizobium > Bradyrhizobium sp. SZCCHNR1017. The sequence continues at coordinate 212,048 of NZ_JAUHIR010000002.1, forward strand.
GCGGCTATCCGCAGGATGGCCTTTCCTATGTGACGCTCGATTGGATGCTCGACCGCGCCCAGGCCTATGGTCTCGTCTATCTCGACGGGCGGCGCAGGCTCCTCTACGATCCCGAGATCGATCCGCTCGACACGCTGAACGACTCGCGCAAGGGGCTTGCGGCCTACTACCGCTACAAGCCGCGCAATCTGCGCGAGATCTATGACGCGCCGCCCTACAAGCTATCGCTCCGGTACGATGTCAGTCGCATCAAGTGGCTGCTTCATTCGCCGTTCAAGGCCCAGACCGGGCTTCTTGCTGACGATCTGCATCCGAGCCTGCCGCAGCCACCTCTGCCGCCGGTGAAGCCGACGATCCACCGCACCGTGTTCGAACGCATTGGGTCGGGTCCCGATCACTATGCACCGGTGGTCGTACCCGCCGCTTACCGCGTCACGGATGAGACCGATACGCCGGTCGATGCGCTGCATCCGCTCGATCACGGGCACGCGCGGACGCGGGTGCAGGACGATGTCTGGAATTGGGTCTGGCTGCGCCGCGTGGTCTATTTCGCCACCATGTTCGCGCTGCTGTTCGTCGCGGCGATCCCATATTTCGTCATCTATTGGCCGCGCGTGCTTTATGAGCCCTTGCATGGGCTGGTAAATCCGCTGGTCAACGGAGCGGCAGCCTTCTTGCCCAAATTTCTCGACCCATGGTTCGTCGCGTTTCGGGATTCGCCGGGTTTGCTGGTGGTTGGTGTGGCCGCTGCGCTCGGCTTGACGGCGTGGGGCACCTCACTGCAGCGAACGATCCGCGACGCCGCACGCATCGCCTGGAACGATCCATCCCGGCACAAGCCGGTGACCGGCTGGCGCGCGACGGTTTATTCGCTGCGACGCCAGGGCTGGTATGTTGCCGGTTTCTATCTGCTGAAAACGTGGATCTTCCCGTTCGCCATCATGTTCTGGCTGTTCTGGTGGCTGGGGTTCGGCGCGGCCAATACGGCCGGGCTGTTCTGCAAGGAGACGCTGAGGCCGATCGAGGTCGAGGAGACAGAGATCGGCGCATACCCTGGTGGAAGCATCCGGCCAGTATTCGAGACGCGTCACCATTGCTATCCGACAGCGCTGACCGTGGCGCAGGGCGAGACCTATCAGATCGTGCTCGACGTCGGGGAGGCATGGAGCGACGGCGGCATCCCTGCGACTCCGGCCGGCTTCGGTTACGGCACCTGGACCCAATTGCCTGGGATACCCTTCAAGCGGCTGATCTGGTCGAACTGGTTCGCACCGATCGTGCGGGTGGGCAGCACCGGGCTGGAGGAGCATCTCCCGGCTTTCCAGCAGGAAACGCCCGGCAGCAGCCGCTGGACAGCCAGGTTCACGGCCCGCAGCGATGGGGAGGTGTTCGTCTACGTCAACGACACGTCCATCATGCTTCCTTGGCTGCTGTTGTATCGATTCTACTTCAACAACAAGGGCAACGCGGTCGTCTCGTTGAAGAAGCTGTAGCTGCAAGCGCTGCCAGGTCTGGCACTTGTCGAGCGTGACGTCGTCACGCTTCAGATGCTGCGCGGCACGGGCTGGTGTTGGCGTCGGGGCTGGGTAGGATACAGGCATTGATCGACTGCGAAGAGTACCATGACCCGACGAAGCTGGACAGGATGGACCGCACGCTTGGCGCTCGCCGCCGTCACGCTCGCCGGTGCCAGCGCCCATGCCGCCGAGCGGACGATGTCCTGGGACAGCGGCTGCCGTTTCACGGTCCGGTACGATCCCGCCAAGCACGACGAGACGCGGCTGCGCAACACCGTCCGTCTGCTGTTTGGCCCGTCCGATTTCGACTCGCCGGGCACGTTGCCGGCATTCGACCCGAAGGCGGTCGCGGCGCTCGACGCCGACAAGATCGACCGCGCCTGCAAGGCCACGCTCGACGCTGCCGCGCGGCTGGAGTTCATCGCGCTGCCCGGTGTCGACGACTACCGCCGCGCCAGGGTGGCGGAGCTGAAGGACAGTTGCGATTTCGACCTGGCGCAGACCCGCGGATTCAAGACGCCCGCGGCGCTGCGCGACTACCAGCCTGCCGCCGCCTGTGCAAAGTTCGTCGACGCGATCGAGGGCAAGACCGACCTGCAGCAGATGTTTCGCCAGACCGTCGACAAGGGCTGTGCCGACAACGCCAGTCCGAAGGCCTGCGTCGCTCGCTACGCCGCCGAAGCGCAGAAGCCGGACGGCCAGGAGCGCATGCGGATCTATCTGGTCAATTTCGGCTGGAGCAATTGCGCTATCAACTACAACCTCCGCAACACCGGCGAGAAGAAGATGGAGGCGATGCGGAGCGCGCTCGAGACCCAGTTCCGGAAGATGTTCAAGGTCAAGCAGGACAAGTGCGAGGAGGCGGACTGAGGCGTCCGCCCGCTCAGCTCTCCCCGAACACGCGCCGGAAGATCGTGTCGACGTGCTTGAGGTGATAGCCGAGGTCGAACTGCTCGTCGATCTCGGCGTCGCTCAGGTACTTCTTCACGTCGGCGTCGGCCTTGAGCAAAGTGCGGAAGTCGCCTTCGCCGCGCCACACCGGCATCGCGTTGCGCTGGACCAGCTTGTAGGAGTCCTCGCGGCTCGCCCCCTTCTGGGTCAGCGCGATCAGCACGCGCTGCGAGTGCACGAGGCCGCCGAGGCGGTCGAGGTTCTTTTCCATGTTGGCGGGATAGACCAGCAGCTTCTCGACCAGGCCGGCGAGGCGAACCAGCGCGAAGTCGAGCGTCACGGTGGCGTCGGGGCCGATCATGCGCTCGACCGAGGAGTGCGAGATGTCGCGCTCATGCCAGAGCACGACGTTCTCCATCGCGGGCGTCACATAGGCACGCACCATGCGGGCGAGGCCGGTGAGGTTCTCCGACAGCACCGGGTTGCGCTTGTGCGGCATCGCCGACGAGCCCTTCTGCCCCTCGGAGAAGAACTCCTCGGCTTCCAGCACCTCGGTGCGCTGCAGGTGGCGGACTTCGGTCGCAAAGCGTTCGACCGAGGAGGCGATCACGCCGAGGGTCGCAAAGAACATCGCGTGGCGGTCGCGCGGAATCACCTGGGTCGAGATCGGCTCGGGCGACAGGCCCATCGCCTTGGCGACGTGCTCTTCCACGCGCGGATCGATCTGGGCGAAGGTGCCGACGGCGCCGGAAATCGCGCAGGTCGCGACTTCCTTCCGCGCGGCGACCAGGCGCGCGCGCGCGCGGGAGAATTCGGCATAGGCATAAGCGAGCTTGAGGCCGAACGTCACCGGCTCGGCGTGGATGCCGTGCGAGCGGCCGATGGTCGGCGTCATCTTGTGCTCGAAGGCGCGTGTCTTCAGCGCCGCAAGCACGCGGTCGAGATCGGCGAGCAGCAGGTCGGCGGAGCGGGTGAGCTGGACGTTGAGGCAGGTGTCGAGCACGTCCGATGACGTCATGCCCTGGTGCACGAAGCGCGCCTCGGGACCGACGATCTCGGCGAGATGGGTCAGGAAGGCGATGACGTCGTGCTTGGTCTCGCGCTCGATCTCATCGATGCGGGCGACGTCGAAGGTGGCGTCCTTGGCCTTGGCCCAGATCGTCTTGGCGGCCTCCTTGGGGATCACGCCGAGCTCCGCCAGCGCGTCCGCCGCATGCGCCTCGATCTCGAACCAGATCTTGAACCGGGTCTGCGGCTCCCAGATCGAGGCCATTTCGGGACGGGAATAGCGGGGGATCATCGACGGCGCTCCGAGGCGGGAGGGAAGGTGGGCGGGACCAAGCGTCCGCGCCGGCATTTTACGCCGCGCTTTACCAGAGTGGCCGGATCGACACAAACGGCGGTCTTTCCGGCCGCTCGGCATGCCGTTTCCGGATCATAATACCATTTTCAAAAAATCGCGCTGACAGATATTGAAATCTGTCAGCGCGATGGTGTATGTCGACCCTGCCATCTTGCTTAAGACCAACTTCCACTGTCTGACCTTGGGTTCAGCGGTTTCAACTGCGAAGGACCGCTTCGATGAAGATTGAAAAGCGATTGTTGCACTCACAATTTCAGGACTGGCTGAATCTCCAGGTCGCGCGTCACCTGGAGGCCCAGGCCACCAGGTTTCGCGCGCCATCGTCCGCCGACCAGGCTGAGACGATCCAGATCAAGGCGAATACGTCCGACGCCGATATGGTGCACGCATGAATGAGGCCGTGGTTCTGACATCCGAGCGCATCCTCGAAGTTACCGAGGACGTGTTGCGCCGTTATGGGCTCGCCAAAGCGACGGTCGTCGACGTCGCGAGAGCGCTCGATGTCAGCCACGGCTCCGTCTACCGTCACTTTCCGAGCAAGGCGTCGCTGCGCGAGGCGGTTGCCAAGCGCTGGCTCGAGCGGGTCAGCGCGCCGCTGGCGCAGATCGCGGCCGAGCCGGGACCGGCGCCGGCGAAGCTGGAGCGCTGGCTGCGCGAGCTGTTCGGCGCCAAGCAGAAACGGGTCTGTGAAGATCCGGAGATGTTCGCGACCTATCTCACCCTGGCGCGCGAGGCGTGCTCGGTGGTCAAGGCGCACAAGCAGAACCTGATCGCCCAGGTCGAGGGCATGATCGCTGAGGGGGTCGCGCAGGGGACGTTCGATGTCGCTGATCCCAAGACCGCGGCCGCGGCGATCTTCGACGCGACCCGAAGCTTCCATCATCCCGCCCACGCTGACGAATGGGGCGAATGCACCTGCTCGGCCCGCGTCGATGCCGTGCTGACCCTGCTGCTCCGTGGACTTCAGGCGCGCTAGGCGCGCGTTCATCCGGGCTACAAATCCGTCAGCCCGCTGGTCACCGCCAGCCGCACCAGCTGCGCATCCGTCTGCAGTCCCGTCTTGGCCTTCACCAGATAATGATAGTTCTGCACCGTCTTGACGCTGAGGTGCAGGTTCGTGGCGATCTGCTCGGTGGTCAGGCCCGACGCGAACTGGCGCAGGATTTCGATCTCACGCTCGCCGAGCCGGTCGAGCACGGTCTGCTGCGGATCGAGACTGTCGGCGGCCAGCACATGGGCGACGTCGTCGCTGAGCGCGCGCTCCCCGCTGATCACCATGCGGATGGCACGGACCAGCGCCGACGGCTCGCTGCTCTTGGTGACGAAGCCGCTCGCGCCGGCGGCGAACGCCGCCTTCACCAACGGCGCCTCGCCATGCATCGAGAACACGAGGATGCAGGCGCGATTGTCGCGAGCGCGGATGTTGCGGATCGCCTCCAGCCCGCTGGCGCCCTTCATCGAGATGTCGAGCACGACCACGTCGGGCGCATGCGCCTTGAACGCGGCATAGGCCGCCGCGGCGCTGTCGGCCTCGGCGATGACTCGAAACCCGTCCTGGCTCTCCAGCACGCGGCGATAGCCTTGCCGGACCACCGGGTGGTCGTCGACCAGCAGGATCGAAATGCCTGTGCGCTCGGGCATCCCGGTTGTCTCAGGCGGCCAGTGGAATTGTCGCGGAGACGCTGAGCCCGCGCGCGGCCGGTCCGATCGACAGCGAGCCGCCGACCGCGGCGATGCGCTCGCGGATTCCGGTCAGGCCGAAGCCGCTCGATTGCGCCAGCAGTGTCGCATCGCCGCCGCCGTCGTCCTCGACTGAAATCAGCAGCGCACTGTCGGGCCCGGAGCGCCGCTCGACCCGCAACGACACCTCGCTCGCACTGGTGTGGCGCAGGGCGTTGGTCAGGCACTCCTGCGCCATCCGGTAGGCGGTGACCGCGACCGGGCCCTGGATGTCGGCGAGATCACCGTGGAGGTCGAGCCGGATCGCCGGTCGCGCGGCGTGCTGATAGTTCTCGGTCAGCGCGATCAGGCCTGCGGCGAGGCCGAGCTCCTCGGTGAGCGGACGGCGCAGTCGGCTCAAGGTGCCGCGCAGGCACGCCATCAGATGGCTGACGGATCGCGTGATCATGCGTGCGTCCTGGGCGATCTGATCGTTGCGGCCGTTGCCGGCGCTCTCGATCGTCGAGGCAAAAGCGAGGATCGCAGTGAGGTTCTGCCCGAACTCGTCGTGCAGCTCGCGGGCGAGCGCCCGCCGCTCCTCGTCGCGGATGTCGAGCAGGCGCTCGGTCAGCGCGGCGCGCTGCTCGTTGGCCTGCGCCAGCCGGTCGCCGAGCTCGCCGACGGCGCGGCCGATCATCGCGAGCTCCATCGAGCGGAAGCGCGGCAGTGAGGGGCGGTGGTCGCCCTCGGCCATCCGCTGCAGCGCCGAGACGATGCTGCGCGCCGGCGCCAGCGCATGGGCGATCGCCAGCGAGGCCAGTACGCCGATCGCGACCGCCATCGCCAGCGCCACGCCAAAGCTGTCCTGGATGCGCAGCCAGGCGAGCTGGATCGCCGCATCGGGATCGGCGATCGCCGAGACGGTTCCCGCCGTGGTGGCGCGCGCGCTGATCGGCTGCGCGACCGCCGCGTGATCGCCGAGGATGGCTTCCACGGCGCTTGAGAACCAGCGCGGCGGCGCGGCGCCGAGGCCCTTGCTCTGGCCGCACAGCGGCTTCTCGAACGCCGCCTCCGGCTTGAACTGTACGCAGATGCCGGGCGCGATCAGCTTCATGGTCTCGGTCGTGCGCCAGTCGGGCAGCGGCAGCAGCCGCTCGCGCGATCGGTTGCCGCGCAGCAGCAGCTCGCGCCAGTACAGCGCCTCCAGCGCCTGCGAGACCCGGTCGGCCGATGCCGCGGTGGCGCGGTCGACGCTGCGATAGGCGTCGACGGTGACCCATACGGCCGCGGCGGCCAGACACAGCAGCACGATCAGCGCAAGGCGCGCAATGAGCTGGAGCACGAGACGCATGCGATCCTCTCCACGGCTTTTGCCGCAGCGTAACAATGGGCTGGTGCTCCGCCAAGCAAATGCACTGCAGCAAGCGGCAGGTTGGGAAATTTTCCCGAGAGCCTCGAGGCAGATGTCTTTGGACGCTGTTCCGCTGCTCTGCTTAACTCGTCTGCGAAGCGCCGAACGAAACGGCGCGCATCGGGAGTTCATGCATGAGCGTGGTCAGCAGTGCCGAACGAGTGGAACCTGCGCGCGACGCAGCCGAGCGCGGGCCGCTGCTGCTCTGGATGATCTTCACCGGCCTCACGATATTCGCCGCCGTGGTGCTCGCCCGCTACGGCTATTTCCACCTGATGGTCGCCTCCGACCGCACCTACATCTCCAGCGTCATCGCCGTGCTCTACGTCGCCACGTGCTGCCATTGCTTCTGGCGCACCAGAGCGATCGCGCGCGAGGCGGATGCGGCGCGGCGCTGCCGCGCCGTGCTGATCGGGCCCGATGCGGCGCGCGCGCTCGAACCTGATGCGCAGTTGCTTCCCAAAGGGCTGGTCACCAACCACATCCGCAGCCTCGTCACCAAGGCGCGGACGCAAGGGGCAGGGCGGCTCGACCAGACGCTGCTGCTGCGGACGCTCGCCGACCGCCTGCGCGGCTCCAACGGCTTCGGCGGCTTCGCATCGGACACGCTGATGAAGCTCGGCCTGCTCGGCACCATCATCGGCTTCATCATCATGCTGGCGCCGATTGCCGGCCTCGACGTCAACGACAAGCTGGCGATGAAATCCTCGATGGGGCTGATGAGTGACGGCATGGCGGTGGCGATGTACACGACGCTCGCCGGCCTCGTCGGCTCGATCCTGGTGCGCATCCAGTACTACATGCTGGACGCGGCGACCGGGCGCGTGTTTTCGGACGCTGTCATGCTCACCGAGACGCGGGTGACGCCGCGGCTCGAGCGCGCGATGGATCGCGCGCCGGAGCAGGGCGCATGATGGACGATTTCGGGCTCTATCCGCGCGAGGAGCAGTTCGACCCGTTCAGCGTCATGCTATTCAAGGCGCTGCAGATCGTCGCGTTCTTCTTCTTCATCGCGGTGCTCGCGATCTCGCCGGACGCCAAGGACGGCAAGGTCGACTCGAAGGCCGAGTTCCTGATCACGATGGACTGGCCGGATAACCATCCCGACGATCTCGACCTGTTCGTGCAGGACCCTGTCGGCAACATCGCCTGGTACCGGCATCGCGAGGCCGGCTTCCTCACCCTCGATCGCGACGACCGCGGCGGCGCCAACGATTTCATCCTGGTCAACGGTCTGAAGATCCCGTCGCCGATCCGCGAGGAGATCGTGACCATCAGAGGCATCGTCGCCGGCGAATACACCGTCAACATCTCGCATTTCCAGAACGTCAGCGGCGCGCCGGTCGAGGCCACCGTGAAGGTGCAGAAGCTCAACCCGACCGCGCAGGTGATCTTCGACGACAAGGTCGTGCTCGACCATTCCGGCGACGAGAAGACGGCGCTGCGCTTCAAGCTCAATGCCGAGGGCAAGGTGATCGATGTGCAGCGCCGACCGAAATCGCTTTTGGAGACGTTCCGCAGCAATTGGCGCAACGGCGCCGATCTCGATCCCAAGACCGGCGTCAGGGTGATCAGGCGATGATGAGCAGTCTGCAGACCGTCATCGTCACGCTGTCCGCGTGCTACGCGCTGATCGGCGCGCTGCTCTTGCTGGTGCTGGTCTATGCAAGGCTGCCTTGGCAGGCCAAGGCGGTCGCCGTGGTCATCACCAGTGCGTTCTATGTCGGCAGCTTCGCCGGCGCCCGCGGCCTGCTCGGCTGGGCCAGCGTCGACCGGCTGCCGAGGAGCTTCAAGGTGCTGCAGGTGCGGATCGTCGATCCGCACTCCGTCGAGGGCGATCCCGGCGCGGTCTATCTGTGGGTCGAGGCGCTGGACGACGACAACCGTCCGAGCGGCGTGCCGCGCGCCTATCGTATTCCCTACAGCGACACACTTGCCGACAAGGCGCAGCACGCCGCCGACCAGATCGCGGCGGGCCATCCGCAGGGCGGCCGCGCCGCCGATTTCGGCACCGGTGATGGCGGGGTCATCGATGCCGCGCGCGAATACATTCTGCCGAAGACGATCATCGAGACCGCCGGCGGTGATCCCTCCACCGGCGAGTTCAAGGCCGCCAAGAACGCCGGCGACGGCGTCTCGTTCACGCCACTGCTGCCGCCGCGCATGCCGCCGAAGGACGAGCAGTAGGCGGCTGCGGCCGTATCCTCCCGCGCGAAGCTCGCGCGCGGGTGATGGCGAGCATCGGGACGTTCCTGGCACGGCGCCTCGAGCTCAAGGTCAACAAGGTCAAGAGCGCGGTCGCCAGACCGAACCACCGCAAGTTCCTGGGCTTCGGCTTTACCCAGGGAAGAAAGCCGCACCGGCGCATCGCAGGGGACCTGCAACGCTGACATTCCGCATCTCTCCGCCTATCTTGTTTGATGTTCCTCAAGTCTCGTGTGGCCACGGCCGCTAGCCTTGAGAACCGGAGGACACGGGTTGCTGCTGGCGATTTTCACCGATATCCATGCCAATCGGCAGGCCTTCGCGGCCTGCCTGGAGGCGGCGCGTGCGCGTGGCGCGGATCGTCTCATCTGTCTCGGCGACATCGTCGGCTATGGCGCCGATCCGGAATGGTCGGTCGACACCGTCATGGAGATCGTCGCCGAGGGCGGGCTGGCGGTGCGCGGCAATCACGACAATGCCGTTTCGACGGCGAGCGAGAGCATGAATGCCGAGGCGCAGGCGGCGATGGAGTGGACGCGCGGGCGGCTCAGCGCCGAGCAGCGCCGCTTTCTCGCCGAGCTGCCGATGAGTATCGGTGACGACGACCGGTTGTTCGTGCATGCGGAGGCGTCCAGCCCGCCGCGCTGGCGCTATGTGCAGTCGTCGGCCGACGCCGCGCGCAGCATGATCGCGACCGAGGCGCAGGTGACGTTCTGCGGCCACATCCACCGTCCGGCGCTGTACTCGATGTCCGCCACCGCGAAGATGACGAGCTTCACCCCGACCGCCAACATGCCCATTCAGCTGTTGCGCGGCCGGCAATGGCTGGCCGTGGTCGGCTCGGTCGGCCAGCCGCGCGACGGTGATCCGGCCGCGTCGTTCGTGACCTTCGACACCAGGACCCGCGAGCTGACCTATTGCCGCGTGCCCTATGACGTCGAGGCGGCGGCGCAGCGCATTCGCGACAACGGCCTGCCGCCCTGGCTGGCGCAGCGGCTCTCGATGGGGCGCTAGAGCATGACGAAATCAAGGCTCAAGCCGGGCGTCGTGATCGACGGCTTCACGGTGGGTGAATGCGTGCATTCCGGCGGCATGGCGACGTTGTGGAGCGTCACCCATCCGGACATCGACCGGCCCATCCTGATGAAGGTGCCGCGCGTCTCCGAGGGCGAGGATCCTGCGGCGATCGTCAGCTTCGAGATGGAGCAGATGATTCTGCCAAAACTGTCGGGACCGCACGTGCCGGCCTGTTTCGGCACCGGCGATTTCGCCACCCAGGCCTATGTGGTGATCGAGCAGATTCCAGGCGATACGCTGTACAAGCGGCTGCCCGAGCTGCCGCTGGCTTACGAGGAGGCGCGGGTGCTGGTCGCGAAGATCGCGACCGCGCTCGCCGATATTCACCGGCAGCACGTCATCCATCACGACATCAAGCCCTCCAGCATCATGTTCCGGCCGACGGGGGAGGCGGTGCTGATCGACTACGGCCTGTCCTGCCACAAGCACTTGCCGGATCTCTTGCAGGAGGAGTTCCGCCTGCCTTACGGCACCGCGCCCTACATGGCGCCGGAGCGCATGATGGGCACGCGTAGCGATCCGCGCAGCGACATCTTTTCGCTCGGCGTGCTGCTCTACTTCTTCACCACCGGCGTGCGGCCGTTCGGCGAGACCGAGACCCTGCGCGGCATGCGCCGGCGGCTGTGGCGCGATCCCTATCCACCGCGACAGCTGAAGCCGGACTATCCGCCGTGGCTGCAGGAGATCGTGCTGCGCTGCCTGGAGATCGAGCCGGTGTGGCGCTATCCGACCGCGGCGCAGCTCGCCTTCGATCTCGGCCATCCCGACCAGGTCAAGCTGACGGCGCGTGCGGAGAAGGTCAAGCGCGACCCGATCACGGCCGTGTGGCGCCGCCGCTTCAACCGCGGCCTGGTGCAGCCGGAACAGAAAACATCCGACGTCGCGGTGCAGATCGCCTCCAGCCCGATCGTGGCGGTCGCGATCGACACCGTGGAAGGCGGCGAGGAGCTCAACGGCGCGCTGCGGCTGACCGCGCAGCGCATCCTCGCCACTTTGCCCGCGGCTCGGCTCGCCTGCGTCAACGTGCTGAAGCTCGGGCGTCTCACCATCGACCGCACCCTGGACGAGGAGGGCAACAACAAGCACATCGACCGCATGGTCGCGCTGAAGCACTGGGCGACGCCGCTCAAGCTCGACACGAGCCGGCTGACGGTGCACGTGCTGGAGGCGGTCGATCCGGCGGCCTCCATCATCGAATTCGCCGAGGCCAACCAGGTCGACCACATCATCATCGGCGCCCGCCGCGATTCCGTGCTGCGCTCGCTGCTCGGCAGCGTCTCGGCGAAGGTCGCCGCGGAGGCGGGGTGTACGGTGACCGTGGTGCGGACACGGCTCGCGGCACGGGAAGCCGAGGGCGACGATGATGATGCGCCGGCAAGGGTCGTGTCGGGGGAATGATGGACATGCGATGAAGATCCACGGCGCCTCCAAGCACGACAGTCAGAACGGCATGCACAGGCTGAAAAGTGAGGCGCGGCTGCGGTTGCGTTTCGAAAGTTCCCCCTCCAAAGTGATCCGGCGCGTGCGGAACGTGTCGGTTTTTTTCTGAGGGGGGACGATCAATGGCGGCAACGGATGTGAGCATGGCGGGGACAGCCGCGCCGAAGCGAGGCCTGTTCGGCTCGCTCTTCTTTCAGGTCGTGGCTGCGCTCGTGCTCGGCATCCTGATCGGCGTCTTCGCGCCCGAGACCGCCCAGGGGCTCAAATTCTTCAGCGACGCTTTCCTGCGTCTGATCGCCATGGTGGTCGCGCCGATCGTGTTCTGCGTCGTCGTGCACGGCATTGCGAGCGCCGGCGATCTCAGGAAGGTCGGCCGCGTCGGCGTCAAGTCGCTGGTCTATTTCGAGGGCATGACCACGATCGCGCTGGCCTTCGGCCTCGTGCTGGCGCTGGTCTTCAGCCCCGGCCACGGCATGAACATCGACGTCTCCAAGCTCGACGCCAAGCAGCTCGCGAGCTTCGCCGACAACGCCCACAAGCTGCAGGGCGGCGGCTTCGGCGGCTTCATCCTCAACATCATTCCGCCGACGGCGTTCGACGCCTTTGCCCGCAACGACGTGCTGCAGGTGCTGTTCTTCGCGGTGATCTTCGGCGTCAGCCTGGCGCTGGTCGGCGAGCCCGGCAAGCCCGTGGTCGACCTGATCGAGTCCGTCGCCAAGGTGCTGTTCAAGGCGATGGGGCTGATCGTGCGCGTCGCGCCGCTCGGCGTGCTCGGCGCCATCGGCTTCACCGTCGGCAAATATGGCGTCGGCTCGCTCAAGCAGCTCTTGGCGCTGGTCGTGCTGTTCTACGTCTCGGTGGCGCTGTTCGTCGTGACCGCGCTTGGCCTCGTGATGCGCATGGCCGGCCTCAGCCTGTTCAAGTTCCTGCGCTATTTGAAGGAGGAGCTGCTGATCGTGCTGGCGACGGCGTCGTCCGACTCCGTGCTGCCGCAGATCATGCGCAAGCTCGAGGCGATGGGCGTCAAGCAGGAGGTCGTCGGCCTGGTCATCCCGACCGGCTATTCCTTCAACCTCGATGCGTTCTCGATCTACCTGACGCTCGCCGTCGTCTTCATCGCCCAGGCCACCAACACGCCGCTGTCGGTCAGCGACCTGCTGCTGGTGCTCGGCGTGTCGCTGGTCACGTCCAAGGGCGCCCATGGCGTGCCCGGCTCGGCCATCGTCATCCTGGCCGCAACGCTCGGCGCCGTGCCGGCTATCCCCGCCATCGGTCTGGTGCTGGTGCTGTCCGTCGACTGGTTCGTCGGCATCGCGCGCGCCGTCGGCAACCTGATCGGCAACTGCGTCGCCACCGTCGTCGTCGCCGCCTGGGAGGACGACCTCGACCATGCCAAGGCGAAGGCCGTGCTCGACCGCGGCACGGCGGAAGAGGTGGAGTATCAGGGGGCGTGAGGGAGGATCACTAGGGGGAGAATGAGGGAGCGAGTACGGCGTGGATTGGTCGATCGCGCGATCGAGCCGGTGTTCGAGGCCGATGAGGAGAAGCTCTTCGTCGGCGGTTGCGGCCGAAGATTCGACGAGCGCATCAGGTGGCAGTCTTGCGATAGCCGATGTCGTGGCCGCATTCATAGCGGCCGCTCGGATCATGATTGCGCAATTCGTAGACCCGCTGCCATGTGCTCTCCCACGCGCCTTCGGCGGTCAGACAGGTCCGGGTTCCGTCAGCATCGATGTTGATCACCTTCCAGATTAGAAGCGCCACGCAGGCGAAAGAATCGAAAAATGCATCCAGAAACGAGGTGAACCAGCCGGAGTCCATGCCCATATGGCGGAACTCCGGTTCGTGCGCAGAACTCACCAGGCCCCAGGGGCAGCCCGGTCCGAAGCCGTGCTCACAATAGGCGATCTCGGCACCGGATTGTGCATCGCGAAGCACGAACCAGCAGGGATATTGCTCCCCCGGTTGGCCATAGTCCCAATCGCGCAGCACCATGTGAGGTGCGACGAGCATGCCGCGGATATGCGAGAGCACACGCTTGTCGGACAGCTCAGCCAATTCCCCTTCGATCAAGCTCTCCAGGCGTTCGGGAACGGTCGACATCAGCCGTGTATCCAGGACTCATTCAGCGGATGCTGCTGGCCTTCACCTGAACGGCCGCAGCTTCATGTGCCGGTTGGCGTCCTTGTAGAGCAGGTAGCGGAAGCGGCCGGGGCCACCGGCGTAGCAGGCCTGCGGGCAGAAGGCGCGCAGCCACATGAAGTCGCCGGCCTCGACCTCGACCCAGTCGCGGTTGAGCTTGTAGACCGCCTTTCCCTCGAGCACATAGAGCCCGTGCTCCATCACATGCGTCTCCAGGAACGGGATCACGGCGCCGGGCTCGAAGGTGACGATGTTGACGTGCATGTCGTGGCGAACGTCGAGCGGATCGACGAAGCGCGTGGTGGCCCAGCGGCCCTGCGTCTCCGGCATCGCGGCAGGGGCGATCGTCGCCTCGTTGGTGACGAAGGCCTCGGGCACGGCGATGCCGGGAACGGCCTCATAGGCCTTGCGGATCCAGTGGAAGGTCGCGGGCGCCTGGCTGTCGTTGCGCATCGTCCACTTGCAGGACGGCGGCAGGAAGGCGTAGCCGCCATGGCCCAGGCGATGCTCTTTGCCGGCGATGGTGAGCATGATCTCGCCTGACACCACGAACAGCACGCCCTCGGCCTCCGGATCCGGCTCGGGCTGGGCGCTGCCGCCGCCGGGCGAGACCTCGACGATGTATTGCGAGAACGTTTCCGAGAAGCCGGAGAGGGGACGCGCGATCACCCAGGTTCGCGTCTTGTCCCAGAACGGCAGCGCCGAGGTGACGATGTCGCGCATCACGCCCTTCGGGATGACGGCATACGCCTCGGTGAACACGGCGCGGCCGGTCAGCAGGTCGGTCTGCGGCGGGTGGCCGCCATGCGGCACGAAGTAGTTCGGCTTGTCCATCATCGTCTCTCCACGGCGCGGATGATCAACCGGCGCGCCATCGGTCATCAGGGAATGGCAAGGTAGAGCGGCTCGTCGAGCCACAGCTCCTCGAGATTGTCGGGGCTGATGCGGTCGACCACCATGAAGCGCGAGGCCTCGTCGAACACCAAGAGCGGATGATGCCAGACGTTGCGCGCGTAGTTGACGCCCTGGCGGCCGGTTGCCGTGAAGGCGTGGTAGCTCGCGGGATCGCGCGGATCGGCGCAGACCAGCACCAGCCACGGCCGGTCCTGCAACGGCATGAACAGCTGGCTGCCGAGCGGGTGCCGCTCCATCAGCTTGATCTCGATCGGCAACGGCCGCGGCTTGGCCTCGAACAGGCTGATGTTCACGGCCGCGCCGCCCGATGTCACGTCGACAGCAGCGAGGCCGTTGCAGCGGCGGGCGAAGCCCTGGTTGATGTCGATGGGCTGGGCGCCATCGGTCTCGACGACGTCGCCGAAAGCAGCGAAGGCCGCTTTCGTCAGCGGCTGCGGCGTGAGCGTGTGCATCCCGTCTCGCGTGCCTCAGATCGCTTCGCCGCGCGCCAACGCGGCGGCGCTGCGGATCGCGGCGATGTTGCTGCGATAGGCTTCCATCGTGCCGCCCTTGAAGACGGCGGAGCCTGCGACGAAGGCGTTGGCGCCAGCGGCGGCGAGTGCGCCGGCATTGTCGCGGCCGACGCCGCCATCGACCTCGATATCGATCGGCCGGCCCGCGGTCATCGCGCGCAGATCCTGGATCTTGCCAATCGCCGAGGGGATGAAGGCCTGGCCGCCGAAGCCGGGATTGACCGACATGATCAGCACGAGGTCGACGAGGTCGAGCACATATTCGATGACGTTGAGCGGGGTCGACGGGTTGAGCGAGACGCCGGCCTTCTTGCCGAGCGCGCGGATTGCCTGCAGCGAGCGATGCAGATGCGGGCCGGCCTCGGCGTGGACCGTGATGTGGTCGCAGCCGGCCTTGGCGAAGGCCTCGAGATAGGGATCGCACGGCGTGATCATCAGATGCGCGTCGAAGATCTTGGTGGTGTGTGGGCGCAGCGCCTTGATGACATCCGGGCCATAGGAAATGTTCGGGACGAAATGCCCGTCCATGACGTCGAGATGGATCCAGTCGGCCCCGGCGGCATCGACGGCGCGCACCTCTTCGCCGAGCTTGGAGAAATCCGACGCCAGGATCGATGGCGCGATGACGAGCGGACGCGGCGTGAAGGACTGGGTCATGGGCGGCTGTTCCAGGACGATCGGGGATGTCGCCGTATCATGCAGGGCCGGCTGCGGCAACGCGAGCGGGAAAAATCTGCCGGGCACGGCACGATCTGCCGGGTTCAGGCCACCGTAACATCGCGAAATATCCGGACATATCAGCGGTTTGGCGCTGGCATGGGGATTGCGACGGCGGTGGGAAGATGTTCTGCCGCCGCGTGGGCGGCCTTGCGGGAGTTTCGCCATGTGGTTTGCACTGGGGGCTGCCTCGTCGGTCCTGGACAGCCTGCAGTCGCTCGGCTCGACCAAGTCGGGCTCCGGCAAGTCGGGCGGCGGTCCGTTCAGCCTCGACACCAAGGGGGCGAGCGGCTCCGGCAATTTCAGCCCGTGGTCGAGCGCGGGCGGCAGCAGCAGCTCGGGGCAGATCGCGCCGGAGACCATGAGCGCGCTGCTCGCAGCGCAGAGCCAGTCGGGCGCGTCGTCGAGCGCAAGCTCATCGACCAATCCGCTGCAGGACCTGTTCTCGCAGATCGACGGCGATGGCGATGGTCAGATCAGCAAATCGGAGTTCGAGAGCGCGCTCGGCGCCGGCGGCACCAACGTCGCCAATGCCGACAAGGTGTTCGGCAAGCTGGATACGAACGGCGACGGCAATGTCAGCCTCGACGAGCTGTCCTCGGCGCTGCAGGGCGCCAAGGGGCGACGTGGCCACCATCATCACCAGGTGGCGGGCGGGAGCGGCGGCTCGGGCACCTCATCCAGCGCGGGCGCAGATGCGCTGATGCAGGCGCTGTCGGGCGCGTCGAGCTCCTCGTCCACCAACAGCGACGGCTCGACCACGACCACCATCACCTATGCCGACGGCTCCAAGGTGACGCTGACGACGCCGGCAGCCACAACCGCGTCCAACGCTGCGACCTCGTCCTACAACATGATCGAGAAGCTGATCCAGCGGCAGTCCAACATGCTGTCGGCCTCGACGTCTTCAACGACCGCGGTCAGCGCGTAAGCTCAACTGCCGAAGCGGCCTTGCCAGGACGGCAGCGCGCCGGCGAACGGCAGCGGGCTCGCGTGATAGACGCCGCGGGCGATCGCGCGCGCCAGGACGTTGGCCGCGACCATGCCGAGCTCACTCAGCTCGACCAGCGGCTCGATCGGCCTGGTGCAGGCCGCGGCCGCGAACACGATGTCGCCGTCGAGCGGCAGATGCACCGGATAGATCGCGCGCGCCATGCCGGTCTGCGCCATCATCGCGAGCCGCTTGGCCTGCGCCTTAGTCAGGATGGCATCGGTCACGACGAGGCTGATCGTCGTGTTCTCGGAGGCCGATGCTGCCGGGCCGCCCTTGATGCGCATCGCCAGCATGTCCGGCGTGAAGGCGGCCGGCAGGCCGCGGCCGCCGAACTCGCCGTCGATCTCGTACGGTGCCGCCCAGAACCAGGGACCGTCGCCGACAGTGACGCTGCCGACCGCATTCACCACAACAATGGCCGCAACCTTGATGCCGCCTGTCGTCGTCGCCGACGCCGAGCCGAGCCCGCCCTGCAGGTTGGCCGTGGTGGCGCCGAGCCCGGCACCGACGCTGCCGAGCGCGAAGGTCGTGCTGGCCGCCGCCGCCGCCGCGTAGCCGAGCTCGCGATACGGCGCGTAGCGGCCCCAGGCCTTGTTGCCGCCGTTCAAGAGGTCGAACACGATCGCGCCGGGGACGATCGGGATCAGCGCGTCGCGCACGGCAAAGCCGCGCCCCTGTTCCGCCAGCCAGGCCTGAATGCCGCTCGCGGCCTCGAGCCCGAACGCCGAGCCTCCCGACAGGGCAATGCCGTCGACCCGTTCCACCGTATTCGCAGGATCGAGCAGCGCATCCTCGCGCACCCCGGGTCCGCCGCCACGGATGTCGATCGCGGCGACCGCCGGCTGATCGAACAGGATCGCGGTCACGCCGGAAGCGAGCGCGGCGTCATGGGCATGGCCTACGCGTACGCCGGGGATGTCGGTGAGGAGGTTCTGCACGATCGTCCCTCGCTGCAGATGATGATGCCGGATGGATAGCGCGGCCGGCGCGAGGCCTCAATGCAGGAGGGCACGCGCCTCGGCGCTGGTATGAGCGCCCCGCTTGCGTCCAGCGGGCGCGAAGGGGCAGGCGACATCCGGGTCTCAAGTGCCGCGCCGGTGGGCCCGGATGTCGCTTACGCCGATCCGGGCGCGTGCTTCAGCGCTCCAGCGCGATACGGATCATGCGGGCCAGCTCTGGCTTCCGGTAAGGCTTGGGCAGCAGCAGCACGCCGGCGTCGAGGCGGCCGTGGTGCACGATCGCGTTCTCGGTGTAGCCCGAGGTGAACAGCGTCCGCAGCGCCGGCCGCCGCACCCGCGCGGCGTCGGCGAGCTGGCGGCCGTTCATGGCGCCGGGCATGATGACGTCGGTGAACAGCAGGTCGATCTCCGGATGGCGATCGAGCACGTCGAGCGCCTCGGCGGCATTGGCTGCAGCCAGGGTGGTGTAGCCGAGGCTGCCGACCTGGGCGATCACGTGCTGGCGTACCAGCGGATCGTCCTCCACGATCAGGATCGTCTCATTGCCGCCGCGCGCGTCTGGCGCCTGCAAGCCCGCGCTGGCCGCCGGAGCGGACGCCGAGCGCGGCAGATACAGCTTGATCGAGGTGCCGTGGCCGACCTCGCTGTAGATCTTGATGTGGCCGCCGGACTGCTTGACGAAACCGAACACCATGCTGAGGCCGAGCCCCGTGCCCTTGCCGGAGCCCTTGGTCGAGAAGAACGGATCGAACACCTTCTCGAGATAGGCCGGCGGAATGCCACAGCCGGTGTCGCTCACGGCGATCATCACGTAGTCACCGACGATGACCTCGCTATGGACGTCGGCATAGTCCCGGTCGAGCGTGACGTTCGCTGTCTCCAGCGTGAGCTTGCCGCCCTGCGGCATCGCATCACGCGCATTGAGCGCGAGATTGATGACCGCGGTGGCGAGCTGGTTCGGATCGGCGAGCGCAGTGCAGGGATCGGCGTCAAGGATACGCTCGATCTCGATCTGCGCGCCGAGCGTCGGCTGCAGCAAGGCTGCGGTCTCGTTCAACAGGGCGTTGACGTCGAGATCCGTCGGCTGCAGCGGCTGCTTGCGGGCGAAGGCCAGCAACTGCCGCGTGAGCTGCGCGCCGCGGTCGGCGGAGTCGTCGATCAGCTTGGCGACGGAGGCGAGCTCCGGCCGGTCGGACACGGCGTCGGCAAGAATGCCGATGCTGCCGGTGATGACGGTGAGGATGTTGTTGAAGTCGTGGGCGACGCCGCCGGTGAGCTGACCGACCGCCTCCATCTTCTGCGCCTGGCGGAACTGCGCCTCGGCCGCGCGCTTCTCGGTGAGGTCGCGGCCGACGAAGAAGTGGCGCTGCACCGGCTCCGACCAGCTCGCCATCCAGTTCAGGACGACGCCGCGGCCTTCCTTGTGCATGAGCTGCGCTTCGAAATTACGGACGTCGCGGCCGCGGCGGCAGGCGCGCATCTGGCTACGGACCGCCTCGAGCTCGGGCGGATAGACGAAGTCGCTGGCATTGCGGCCGACCATCTCCTCCGGCCGGTAGCCGAGCACGTCCAGCGCGCTCGGGCTGACCTGCATCAATTGTCCGTAGGAGTTGGCAACCAGGATCAGGTCCTGCGAGGTCTCGAAGATGCGGCGGCGCTCCTCGGTCTCACGGGTCAGGGCGGTTCGGGTGCGCTTGCTCTCGGTGATGTCGTGCGCCACCTTCGAGGCGCCGATGATCACACCATGCGCGTCGAGGATCGGCGACACGCCGAGCGATACTTCGATCTCGCGGCCGTCCTTGTGGCGGCGGATCGTCTCGTGATGCTCGATCTTCTCGCCGTCGCCGATCCGGCTCAGGATGCGATCGACTTCGCTGCGCCGTTCGGCGGGCACGATCAGGCCGATGTCGTTGCCAAGCGCCTCGTCTGCGCCGTATCCGAACAGGTGTTCGGCGGCGCGATTCCAGGACGTGATCTTGCCCTGCAGCGTCAGCGTGATGATGGCGTCGTTGGAGGATTCCACCACAGCGCTGAACAGCCGCTCCCGCGCGATGAAACGGGCCCGCTCGCTTTCGCTCTGCCGGCGCTGCTGCTGCAGCAGCCGCATGAGCCTCGTCTGCAGCCTGACATTGTCGGCGAGCAGGACGCCGAGGACGAAGCTCGCTGCCAGCAAGCCATAGATGCGGCCCGCATAGTAGCCGAGGTCGAACCGGGCGGCGTTGAGCAGCGAGGAGATCGAGAGATCGAACAGCCAGGCGCACAGCGCCACCATGACCCAGAGGTCGAGAATGCTGTGCGGCCTGCGCAACGCCAGGACGAGCAGGGCAGCCGATGTTACGCACCAGATGGCGCCGACCACGATCTTCAAAGCCGGAGTGGCAGCGTCATCGCGGACGAGCGCAGGCAGCGCCGTATCATGGGCGATCACCGCCCAGGTGAGTGCCGCAAGTGCAATCGCCACGCCGAGCACGGCGACCGAGAGAGACAGCGCAACCGACCCAACGGGCGCCGGACGGAGACGGTCGTGCAGCGCATAGACCAGAACGAACAAGGGGAACGCGCCGTGCCAGATCATGTAGATCCAGGCTGCGGTCTGCGGCCCTGCATCGAGCAGGCCGGTCTGAGAATACAGGCCTGGGAACACCAGCGTGTGCAGCAGCGAGGCTGGCGCGGTAAACAGGTAACCGGAGGCCAACCACAGCAACGGTCGCGAGCGAAGCAGCACGAACTGGGAGAACAGCAGGAACGCGGTGATGAGATCGTTCAGCGCCAGCGCCGACTGGTAGCTCGCGACGAACGCAGGCACCGGCGGCAACTGCACCTTGGCAAAGGGAGCGGCGGCGGCAAACAGCAAGGTCGAGATCGCAACCGCGGCGAGTGCTGCGATTTGGTCTCGGCGCGTCGCGGTGGACGTCGACAGGAGGACTTCGCGATGATCCTTGATGCTCTGCATCTCCAAGGGTCCTGCGCAACAGAGCCGACGTGCAAGAGGGGAGGCTTTACAGCTGGTGCGCGAAGAAAATCACTGCTCTAATGAAGGTTGTATGGTACCAGATCGGATCGTTCTGTAGAATGAGTCAATAGTTGGAGTAACCGCACCTTTACCGCAAATGAGATAAATATACTCATAGTTGTGTCCGATTTCTTTCTACGTTGTAGGCTGTCCAACGGAAAAATTCTGGAGAAGTTGATGCCACGGATTCTGGTGGTCGACGATCAGAAGGATGTGCGCGCCATGATCTGTATGGTGCTGCGCGTCAATCAGTTCGACGTGGTCGAAGCGGGAACCGCTGCGTCCGGACTGCAGTTGTTCCGCGACCAGGCATTCGATGCCGTCATCGTCGACATCTATCTCGATGATTCCAACGGGCTCGATCTGGTCAGCAGTATGCGCGCGCTGGTTCCCGACGTTCCGGTGGTCGCCGTCTCCGGCATGACTGCCTTCGATGGCGCGTCGATGTCGGACGAGCTGACCCGTGTCGTTTACCTGCAGAAACCGTTCCGCCCGGCCGAGCTGATGCGTGCCGTCGAAACGGCCCGTGCGGCGGTGGCGGCCAAGGGGACCCCATCGCTTTCGGCCTGTGCCGGCTGAGCCGGTCTGTTGCTCCGTACGACGTGGTTCCCCACGGTCGGGGGGCCTCAACGACGAACCAAGCGCTCAGCAGAACGCCCCGGTCCAGGACCGGGGCGTTTGTATTTTGCTGATGATGATCGAGACGGTCAGGAGTTCTATCAGGAGCCCTTGCCGCCGAGCTCGGCGTAGCCGCCCTTGGCGTCCCACTTGTAGACGACGTAGTCGATCTGCTTGATGTCGCCCTTGGCGTCGAAGCCGAGCTTGCCCAGCACCGTGTCCCACTCGCCGGCCTTGATGGTGTCCATCACCTTCTTGGCGTCGGTGGTGTTGGCCTTCTTGACGGCCTGCGACCAGACCTGGATCGCGGCGTAGGTGTAGAGCGTATAGCCCTCGGGATCGATGTTCTTGGCCTTGAACTTGTCCACGATCGCCTTCGCGCTCGGCTTGTTGCGCGGCTCGGGGCCGAAGGTGAACAGCGTGCCTTCCGCGGCCGGACCGGTGATCGAAGCGAACTCCTTGTCGTTCATCGCGTCGCCCGCCATCAGGATGGTCTTGAGGCCCTGGTCGCGCATCTGGCGCAGGATGAGGCCGGCTTCCTGATGATAGCCGCCGACATAGACGAGATCGATGTTGTCACGCTTCAAGCGGGAGACGATGGCGTTGAAGTCCTTGTCGCCCTTGTTGTAGGACTCGAACATCTTCTCGGTGACGCCGGCCTTGTTCAGCGCCTTCTTGGTCTCGTCGGCGAGACCCTTGCCGTAGGTGGTCTTGTCGTTGAGGATCGCGATGTTCTTGCCCTTGAAGTTCTTCGCGATGTAGTTGGCGGCAACGAGACCCTGCTGGTCGTCACGGCCGCAGACGCGCGCCACGTTCCACAGCTTGCGCTCGGTGAACAGCGGGTTGGTCGAGGCCGGCGTGATCTGCAGCACGTTGCTGTCGGCATAGGCCTCGGAGGCCGGGATCGACGACGACGAGCAGAAATGGCCGGCGACGAACGGAATGCCGGAGCCGGCGAGCTTTTCGGCAACCGAACGCGCCTGCTTCGGATCGCAGGCATCGTCACCGACCTGCAGTGCGAGCTTCTTGCCGAGCACGCCACCGGCGGCATTGAGGTCGGCGACCGCCATCTCGGCGCCGTTCTGCATCTGGCGGCCGAAGGCCGATTCACTGCCGGTCATCGGGCCGGCCACGGCAATGTTGATGTCTTCGGCGAAGGCAGCAGTCGAGAGCGCCAGCGATGCGCCCAGAGCCAAGCCGATGAGTTTGAGTGGTTTCATGAGAAATCCTCGCGGGGGTAGGTCGACACGGAACGGCCCGAACGGCGGGCCGCAGACCGCGCGCATTGTGGCTGATTTTCCGGCGAAGTCACCGGCAATTTTTGACCACACCTACGAAGGACTAAGGCCATTCTGGCCGCGTTTTGAGGGCCCGCCTCAGTGGCGGCCGCCCTCCAGATAGGCAGCGCGGATCTCCGGTCGCTGCAGCAGCTCGGTGCCGGTGCCCGACAGCGTAATCAGGCCGTTGACCAGCACATAGCCGCGATGGGCGAGCTTCAGCGCGTGATTGGCGTTCTGCTCGACGATCAGCACGGTCAGACCGTCCTGGCGGTTGAGTGTCCGAATGGCGTCGAAAATCTGGCGGGCGATCAGCGGCGCCAAGCCGAGCGAGGGCTCATCCAGAAGCAGCAGGCGCGGCCGGCTCATCAGCGCGCGTCCGATCGCCAGCATCTGCTGCTCGCCACCGGATAGCGTGCCGCCGCGCTGGTCGACGCGCTCCTTCAGGCGCGGAAACAGGGCGAAGACGCGCTCCAGCGTGCTGGCCCGCTCCGCGTCGGTCGTCTCGCCGGCGTCGGCGCCCATCTGCAGGTTTTCCGCCACGCTCATGCGCGGAAAGATGCGGCGTCCCTCCGGCGACTGCGCGATGCGCAGCCGCGCGAGCTGATGCGTCGGCACCTGTGTGATGTCGTTGCCGTCGTAGACGATGTTGCCGGAGCTTGCGCGCGGGCGGCCGAAGATCGACATCATCAGCGTCGACTTGCCGGCGCCGTTGGCGCCGATCAGCGCGACGATCTCGCCCGGCTTGATGTCGAGATCGACGCCCTTCAGCGCTTCGATCTTGCCGTAGGACGCGCGCAGATTGCGGATCGCGAGCAGGGACGCACTCACGCCTCGGCCTCCATCACGGCTGCGGCCTCTTCCTCGTCGGTGCCGAGATAGGCGGCGATGACCTTCGGATCGTCGCGGATCTCGCGCGGCGTGCCCTCGGCGATCTTGACGCCGTAGTCCATCACGACGACGCGGTCGGAGATTTCCATCACGACGCTCATGTCGTGCTCGATCAGCAGGATCGACGTGGCGTGATCGGCCCGGATCGACAGCAGCAACTCGCTGAGGGCCGCACTCTCGCGCGCGTTGAGGCCGGCGGCCGGTTCGTCGAGGCAGAGCAGGGCCGGCGAGGTGCACATCGCGCGCGCGATCTCCAGCCGACGCTGGTCGCCATAGGCGAGATTGCCGGCCGCGTCGTCGGCGCGGTCGATCAGCCCGACGCGCTTCAGCCAGAACACGGCCGCATCGATCGCGTTCCGCTCGGCCGCGCGCCACGAGGGCACGCCGAGCAGCCCGAGCACCGTCATGCCGGACGCGCGCATCAGCGCGTTGTGCTGCGCGACCATCAGGTTCTCGAGCGCCGTCATGCCCGGAAACAGCCGGATGTTCTGGAACGTCCGCGCCACCTTGGCCTGCTTGGAGATGTTGAAGTCCTTCAGCTTCTGCATCTCGAACTGCGCGCCGTCATCATGGGTCAGGCGGATGACGCCGGAGGTCGGCTTGTAGAAGCCGGTGATGCAGTTGAACACGGTGGTCTTGCCGGCGCCGTTGGGGCCGATCAGGGCCGTGATCTGCGTGCGTTGCGCGGTGAACGACAGCGCATTGACGGCGACGATGCCGCCGAAGCGCATGGTGAGGTTTTCGAGTGCGAGAATGGGAGCGGAGCTCATCCGTGGCCTTCCTTGACGAGGTCCGAAGAGATGCTCTTGGATTTTTCCAGGAATACGGTCGGCGCGCGATGGCCGACAATGCCGCGCGGCCGCCAGATCATCACCAGCACCATGGCGAGACCGAACACCAGCATGCGGTAGCCCTCGAGGCTTCTGAACAGCTCGAAGCCGCCGATCATGGCGAGCGCCGCCAGCGCGACGCCGAGCTGCGACCCCATGCCGCCGAGCACGACGATGGCGAGCACCAGCGCCGATTCCTGGAAGGTGAAGGATTCCGGGCTGATGAAGCCCTGGCGCGTGGCGAAGAAGGCGCCGGCGAAACCGCCGAACATCGCGCCGGTCGCAAATGCGGTCAGCTTGGTGGTGGTGATGTTGATGCCGAGCGCGCGGCAGGCGACCTCGTCCTCGCGCAGCGCTTCCCAGGCCCGGCCGATCGGCAGCCGGCGCAGCCGGATGGTGACCCAGTTGGTCAGGAGTGCCAGCGCCAGGATCAGATAGAACAGAAAAACGATCCGGTGCGTCGGCGAGAACGGGATGCCGAGCATCGATGCAAGGCCGCCTTCGCCCGGTGCGAGCGGAATGCCGAACAACGTCGGTCGCGGAATCCCGGAGACGCCGTTGGGACCGCCGGTCACGTCCTGCCAGTTGATGAGGACGAGGCGGATGATCTCGCCAAAGGCCAGGGTGACGATGGCGAGGTAGTCGCCGCGCAGCCGCAGCACCGGAAAGCCGAGCAGCACGCCCCAGAAGGCGGCGAGAATGCCGGCGAGCGGCAGGCAGACCCAGAACGACAGGCCGAAGGTGGTCGAGAGCAGGCCGTAGGAATAGGCGCCGACGGCGTAGAACGCGACGTAGCCGAGGTCGAGCAGGCCGGCGAGACCGACCACGACGTTGAGGCCCCAACCCAGCATGACGTAGGTGAGGACCAAAATGCCGAGGTCGAGAATGTAACGCTGATTGTAGAAGATCACCGGCACCAGCAAGGTGAAGATCAGCAGCGCCGGCGCGAGATAGCGGCCGGCTACGGACATGCCGCTCCGCACGGACGGCGGCACGAAGCTGCCGAGGCCGCCGCGCGGTCCGAGCCACAGCCGCAGCAGCTCGACCGCGATCGAGCCGACGAACACCGCCACAACCAGGCTGGCGAGGTCGCCGAAGCGGGTCCAGTATACGAGCTGGCCGCTCTGACCCGCTTCGGTGCGGATGCCGACCATCAGAGAGAACAGACCGAGAGCGACCAGTGCGCTGAGAAAGGCCTTCTTGAGGATGAAGGCGGCTCCGACCGGTTCGGAGCCTTTCGACGAGGCGGGAAGGGACGCGCTCACGCGGACTCCATCTTCAGACTTTTTCGACTTCGGGCCGGCCGAGCAGGCCGGTTGGCAGGAAGATCAGCACCACGATCAGGATCGAGAATGCCGCGACGTCCTTGTACTCCACCGAAAAATAGGCCGACCAGAACGTCTCGATCAGTCCGATCGCGAGGCCTCCGAGCATCGCGCCCGGCAGCGAGCCAATGCCGCCGAGCACCGCCGCCGTGAACGCCTTGATGCCGGCGACGAAGCCCATGAAGAAATCGACCAGGCCGTAATACAGCAGGTACATCATGCCGGCGACGGCCGCGAGCGCCGCGCCGATCACGAAGGTCATCGAGATGGTGCGGTCGACGTCGACGCCAAGCAGTGCCGCCATGGTCTGATCCTGCTCGCAGGCGCGCATGTCGCGGCCGAGCCGCGTGCGGGATACCAGCCAGGTGAACAGCGCGAGCAGAACGATGGTGGTGATGACCACCACGATCTGGATGTTGGAGAGCTGGACGACGAAGCCGCCCGCGCCCTCGTGCAGCGTGTAGCCGCCGGTGATGATCGGCGGCACCGGCTTGACGCGCGCGCCCTGCGACACCTGCGAATAGTTGGTGAGCACGAACGACATGCCGATGGCGGACAGCATCGGCGCCAGGCGGAACGAGTGCCGCAGCGGGCGATAGGCGATGCGTTCGATGGTCCAGCCATAGAGCGCCGTGATGGCCATCGACACCAGCAGCACGATCAGCAGGATCACCGGAACCGCGGTCAGGCCCAGCGACACCAGGACCAGGAAGCAGATCAGCGCGATGAAGCCGCCGATCATGAAGATGTCGCCATGGGCGAAATTGATCATGCCGACGATGCCGTAGACCATGGTGTAGCCGATGGCGATCAGGCCGTAGATCGAGCCAAGGACGAGGCCGTTGATGAGCTGTTGCGCGAAATAATCCATGAACTGCCGTGAGTGAGACTGCCGATACCGGTTCGCAACGCGGCGGGGGCCTTGTAGAGCGGGTGCCGGTATGCCTGGAGACGCACCCGCGCCCAAGGCGACGCGTGCGGCAGTACTAACAGTTTGGAACCGGGTGCCGCAACAGCGTGCAGTGCCACAATTGCGGGCTTATCCCGCCTCCTTTGATGGCGCGGTTCCCCTGCCTTCCTCGGGGCCGGCCGTCGCCATCAAATGACCGCTTGGGAACCCAGCACGTAGCGCCGAAAAGGAGGGTTCTCGCACCGGTTGCTGGCGCCGCTATATGCCGCTACCGCTGTCTTCCGTCGAACCAGGCACTTTTGCCATCAGCTTCGACTGGAGCCTGACCAAGGCGTCGCGCAGCCGCGTCGCCTCATCGTACCGGGTTTCCCGAGCCACCATGCCAGAAAACGGATCTTTCACCATGGTCTCGGCGGCCTGGGCAAGACGGCGCATCGGCGTCACCACCCATTTCGCGGCGAAATTGAGCAGCACCAGGATCGAGAACACGCCACCGGCAACGTTGAACCAAAACGAGCGCACAAGCTGGCGGGTCGGCACCATCGCGGCAACGGCGTCCTGCCGGATCAGAAGGGACCAGCCGAAGCTCGGCAGATCGGCGTACTTCACGGTGGGGAACGTGAGGGTGAAATAATCCTTGCCGTCGGGCCATCGCTCGATGAGCGCGACCGAGGCCCCGCGGCTTGCGGCCTGCGCCGAGCCGATCGTCAGTTGCTTGCCGACGAGATCCGGCGGGCCGAACAGCACGATGCTCTCGCGCGACAGCAACACCAGATCGATGTCGCGCGACGCCAGCGCCGCGACGGATTCGATCACCCATTTCCAATCGATCTGGGCCCCGATGACGCCGGCGGGGGCGCCGTCGTGCACGAGCGGAGCCGACATGGCGATCAAGCGGTCCGGTCCCGAAGCGGCCTGCAACATCCGGCCCAGGGCCTCTGATTCGCGATCATCGACCGCCGTCGGCACCCCGAGTCCATGCCGGAACCAGCGCAGGTCGGCGACGTTTTGTCCTTCCAGCATCCGGTCCTTGCTCGCGATGACCTTGCCGCCGGAGTCGGCGATGCCGAGCCAGGCATAGCGCGGCTGGAACTGGCTCACGAACTGGATCTGCCGGCGCGCCTCGGCGACGTCGGCGGGGTCGATGATCGCGGCGAGCCGCGACACGTCGCTCCACGTGCCGTACAACTGTCGCGCCAGCAGGTTTGCGCTGAGCTCACCGCGCGTCCTCAGCTGCTCGATCGCGAGCTCCTCGCCGCGCCGCTGCAGCGACGCCGAATAGAGGATGGCAACGGCCAGCGCCGTCACGACGATCAGTGTCGTGCCGCCGAGGAACACCGCTGTCTGTAAGCTCCACCGTCGCCTCGTCATTGTCTTCTCCTCAATCGGCCACGGCTCGCGCGATTTCTTTCAGCATGCGGCCGAGATCGCCGCTGTCGGCGCCGGGCACTCCACTCGCGGTGTGCAGCCGCTCGATGATCTGGGCGCGCTGCTGCGGCGTCACCGCAAATATGAGCCGGTAGCCGTCGTTCGTCGGAGCCGCGACCTTGGTTGGGATATCGCCGATCAGGGGCAGGGTGAGCGTGCCGATGGCGCCGGTCGCAAGGCCGACCGGACCGCTGACGCGTGCGCCGCCGGGGCCGAGATTGACGATCCAACCGCGTTGCGGCTCGCCGTCGACCGTCAGGGTTATCGGCTCGACGATCTGGCGTTGCGGCCGGTTGTAGCGTGGACGGTCGATGCACACGGCGATCGCCACCGACAGCACCAGAATGTTGTAGATCGTCCAGAACATCACGACGATGACGCCGTCTCCCGCGGTCCCCGTGGTATTGAAGACGAAATCGGACGTCAGCGACACGATCATGCCACCGATCGTCAGCGCCATCAGGATCAGGAAGGGCCGCATCAGCGGCCATTGGACAATGATCTTGGCGCGATCGCCGCCCTTGGCGGTCACCGAGAATTTGTGCGGACCGGGGGAGAGCAGGCCGAGAGCGGCGGCGCGGAGCACGGGCCAGGCGGCGACGATCTGCGAGACATCGTTGACGATCGGAATGAACAGTCCCTTGGACAGCCAGTTCAGCGTGTACATGATCGAGAGATAATAGGGGCCGTAATACCGGATGATGTCGGCGATCGAGGCGTTCACCACCGTCACCCCGCCCCACCAGTAGAGCAGTGGACAGATCAGCGCGGCGAGGCGGAACGGATAGGTCGACGTCCAGTAGAGCAGCGAGTCGAGCACGCTGAGCCGGTGGAAGAAATCGAGACCATGGGAGCCGAATGGATTGTAGACGTTGCGCACGATCTGCATGAGGCCGAGGCACCAGCGACCGCGCTGCGTGACGTATTCCGCAAGGCCTTCCGGCGCCAATCCCTCCGACAACGCCTCGTTCAGGTACACGGTCTGGTAGCCGTGCGCGGACAGGCGCAGCGTGAGCAGGAAATCCTCGGTGACGCTCTCGGTCGGCACGCCGCCGATCATCTCCACGGCGGAGACGCGGAATATCGAGGAGGTGCCGCAGCACATTGCGATGCCCCAGGCGTCGCGCGCCGGCTCGACGTTGTCGAAGAAGTGGCGCTGCTCGTCGGGATAGGACGCGCCGATGCCGAGATTGTGCTGGATCGGGTCCGGGTTGAAGAAGTGCTGGGGCGTCTGTACGAGGCCGACAGCCGGATCGTGGAACAACGCCAGCGTCCGCTCGACGAAGTCGAGATGAGGCACGAAATCGGCGTCGAGAACGGCGACGAAATCCGGCCGGTCCGCATCCGCCGCGCGCAGCCGCAAGGCATTGTTGATGTTGCCGGCCTTGGCGTGTGACTTGTCGGTACGGGCGACATAGCCGATGCCGTGCTCGGTGCAGTAATCCCGGAGCCAGGCCCGGCTGCCGTCGTCGAGGACGAAGACGCGCAACGCCGCATAGGTGATCGCCTTGGCGCCGACGATGGTTCGCTCCAGCACCTCGAGCTGCTCGTTGTAGGTCGTGATGAAGATGTCGACCCGAGGCGGCGGCGTCGGAAGCCACCAGCCGGCATGGCGATCAGCCTCCGTCGTCCGCTCCTTGGTCCTGGTCAGGATCAGGAAGGCGAAGGACGACGAAACAACGGTGAGCGCTTCGAGAATGGCGAAGCCCCAGCTGAGGATTCCATCCGGCGTGAGGCCGGGCGGAGCAAGGGTCTCGGTGAAGCGCCAGACGACATAGCGCCAGGCCAGCAGGATCGAGCCGCTGAGGAGCAGGGTCCGCCAGTACCATATCTTCGGGTCTAGGAGGGGCAACGCCAGGACGCGCAGCCCTACGATGATCGCAACGACTGCGAACGCGGACAGGAATGGTGACAGCGTCGGCATCAGTAGCCGTACCGGGCGACGAAGCCGCGCAATGCCGCGATCGGTCCGCTGGTGAAGATCACCCGGCCGGTGCGCCCGATGGCGCAGGACAGATCCGGCTGCTTGGCGAGATCTGGCACCGCAACGGTGACGTCGAAGCGCTGCAAGTGCTGCGGCGTCGGGCCGACGGCGAGATTGGCGTAGAGTTGCGAGGCGCCCGAGCCGCCGAGACGTGTCACCGTCCCATCGAATATCCGGTCGTCTCCGAACAGACGGAACTGCACCGGGGCGCCGATCGACAGGCGGGCGTAGAGACTTTCGGGAACGCTCGCGGTCACCACGAGACTGTTGCAGTCCACCAGCTTGACGAGATCCTGACCGCGACGGGCATATTCGCCATCGTCGACGAGGAAATCCCAGGCCATGCCCAGGACGCGGGCCCTCAGCGTCGCCGAGGTCAGCCGGTTGATCCGGACGCGTTCGGCGTTGATCTGCTGCTCGTATTGGACCAGGCGGGATTGGATCTGCTGCTCGTCCACGGCAAGTTCGGCGAGGCGCAGGTCGAGCTCGTGAATGCGCTGCATCGAGAACGGCACGTCGTTGTAGGAGTCGCCGATGAAGACCCCCGATTGCGCGGAGCCGAGCTCGGTCTCGACATAGTTGGTGCGCTGTTTCGCGCTTTCCAAATCCTGCTTGGCGATATCGAGCGAGGCGCTGGCCTGGTCGAGGCCGGCGACCGTCTGGACCCCGCGTTCCTTCAGCTCGTTGGCTCGCGTGAAGGTGAGATCCGCGAGCTTCAGCCGGGCGGCCGCGGCATCCTCCGCCGCCTTGGCCTCGGCGATGCGCGCCGCGATCTGGCGGACGCGGCCGGTCTTGTAGTTGGCCGACTGGGCCGCGAAGGCGGCCCGCGCCTGCTCGAGCGCCGAACGCTGCGCCGGAACCCGCTTGAGCGCGATCTTCTGCTCGTCACGGTCGCGCTCGAGATTGAGCAGGCGCGTGGTGTCGAACCGGTCGTCGACGATCTCGGCCATGAGTTCCCCGGCATTGACCCTGGCGCCGATATTGCTCACCCCCAGCGTCACGCGGCCTTCGATCGGCGCGCGCACGACGTAAAGCCGGGCATTGACGGTCGCGTCTCCCGAAGTTCCGGCGAAATGCTCGCCGACCAGGATGTAGAGGCCGCCGGCCAGCAGGAGGATGCCGATGAAGATCCGAGCTACTCTCATGCGGTACTCCCGCTCGGCAGCTGCCTGCCGCATCACGATCCCGCTGTGCGAAACGCAGCGGCGTTCGCCTCTAAGGTAGTATATCTGTTTCAGACTACTTTGACGCTAGTCAAGAACACCGATGGCGTGGCGCACAGAGTTGCGAGGCGCATGGACGTGAATCAGCGGCCGCCGACGGACGCAATGTCGGATGCGATGCAGATGTTCGAGGAGGCGTCGATGAGGCCCGGAAAGGCCGCTATCACGCGGGAATTCGGGGCCTGATCGGCGAGGTCATCAGCACGGTCTCTGCGGCGATTGGACGGTGGGCTCTCGCGCCCGTCGCCCCCCGTTAAGGTAAACGAATGGTTTAAATTGCCGGGCGCGTTTGCCGGGCGTTAGCTCGTCTGGAAATCGGCCGGACGGGCGGTTTGTGGGATGCAAAGGTGGGCGTGACATGATCAAGGATTGCGTGATCAGGAATTGGCGGCTCAGCTGCGTCAACGGTGTGCTGCTGGCGCTCTATTTCGTGCCCGCCTGGACCATCATCGCGTTTCAGATCATGGTGTCGCCGATCCAGGGGTTGTTCGCGCGGCCAAATATCGCGGTGGCCTTGTTCATCAGCGACCACCTGCAGCTGTCGGGCATCGAGACGGTTCGCGCCGCCTGGCTGCTTGCGCTGGCGCGACTGACGGTCGCAGGCTTCTTCGCGATGTTCCTGGTGCTGATCCTGGTTCCGCGGGTGCGAAAGGTGGCCGGCTATGTCGAGGCGCTGTCGATCGGGCTCGGCTTCGGCAGCATGCTTGCCTTCTTCAGCATGATCATGGCTGCCAAAGTCGGGGAGCCCCAGGCGTTGCGTCTGCATGCCACGGAACTCCTGATGCTGCTCGGCACGGCCATCGTCATGCTGGTGGAGAAGCCGACGACGCAAGCCTCGCCGTCTTCCGCATCCGCTTCGCCGAAGATGGAGCCCACGGCGACGCCGTCGCCGCAGCAGGCATGACGCCCCGATCCATCGCGGTGCATCAGTGCTGGGTCAGAAAGCCCAGCACCGCATCGTTGAACTGGCCCGCCGCTTCGACATTCGAGATGTGCGCGGCATCGACGATGGTCATGCTGGCGCCGGGGATGCGGCTGCGGATTGCTTCCGCCATCGCGATCGGCGTCGATTTGTCGTAGCGGCCGGCCACGACGAGGGTCGGGCTCTTGATGGCCGGCAGATCCTCACGCAGGTCCAGGGCACGCAGCGCCGCGCAGCAGGCAAGATAGCCGCCGACAGGGGTGGCCACGAGCATTGCCTTCATCCGGTCGGCGACATCAGGATTGTGATCACGAAACTCCTGCGTCAGCCAGCCAGCGATGACCGTGTCGGCGATTCCAGCGAGTCCGCTGTCCTCGACCGCCTCGATGCGGGCGTCCCAGATTGCCGGATCGGGGTAGTAGCAGGTGGTGTTGGCGAGCACGAGCTTGCCGATGCGTTCAGGAGCATGGGCGGCGAGCCACTGCCCGACCATGCCGCCCATCGACACGCCGCACCAGTGCACCTTCTCGATGTTGAGGTCATCGAGAATCGCCAGCGCATCGCGGCCGAATCGCTCGATCGAGTAGGGCCCGGGCGGCACTTGCGATTTGCCATGACCGCGCCGGTCATAGCGGATCACGCGGAACACCTGCGTGAAGGCACGCATCTGCGGCTCCCACATCTGCAGGGTCGAGCCGAGCGAGTTCGAGAGCATCAGGGTCGGCCCGCCGTCGCGGCCCTCGACGGTGACATTCAACAGACAGCCGTCGGCATCGATCATCGGCATGGGCGGAATCCTTGTCGCAGGCGGCCGCGCCGCCGGAGGAATCGTGCAGATTTGATGGCGAACTAACCACCGCCGCCGCCGTCTGCCAATCAAAACCCGACGGCGGCGAGGTCCGGAATGCTGCGGTGCCCGGCTTTTCTGCAACGCTTCCGGGCGCTGCTCGCCCTTCCTTTTGGGCGTTCGGTGCTTTACTTGAATGCCTCTAACCGCGCCAATCGGGGGGAGATGCACATGGCTATGACGATGACGGGCGAAGTCCAGCTGGCCGCTCCGCGAGAGCAGGTCTGGGACAAGCTGAATGATCCGGAGGTGCTCAAGGCCTGCATTCCCGGCTGCGAGGAGCTGGAGAGGACCGAGGATGGCGGCCTCCGCGCCGTTGCCAAGATGAAGGTCGGACCGGTCTCTGCGCGCTTCAAAGGCAAGGTGACCTTGAGCGATCTCGATCCGCCGAACGGCTACAAGATTTCAGGCGAAGGCGAGGGCGGTGTCGCCGGATTCGCCAAGGGTGGCGCGGTCGTCGCGCTGGCGGACAAGGACGGCGGCACGCTGCTGACCTACAATGTCGAAGCGCAGATCGGCGGCAAGCTGGCGCAGCTTGGCCAGCGGTTGATCAACGGCACCGCAAAGAAGCTCGCCGACGAATTCTTCGCCAACTTCGCCAAAGCCGTTCAAGGCTGACCGCAACCGACCCATGCGCGGCCGGGGGCGAGGTTGCCCGCCGCCGGGAGCGCCCATATGATGGTTTTCGACTGATTTTGCTGGGCTGCGCTGCAGTGCAACGCTGTCGCGCGGATAATAGAGAGTCCTGAATGGCCAAGATTTCCATGATTGTGAACGGTAATCCCGTCACGGCGAACGTCGACCCGCGGACGCTGCTGGTGCAGTTCCTGCGCGAGAATCTGCGCCTCACCGGCACCCATGTCGGCTGCGACACGTCGCAATGCGGCGCCTGCGTCGTCCATCTCGATGGCAAGGCAGTGAAGTCCTGCACGACCTTGGCCGTGATGGCCGACGGTCATGAGGTCAGGACGATCGAGGGACTCGCTGCCGACGGCGCGCCGCTGCATCCGATGCAGGAGGCGTTTCGCGAGCATCATGGCCTGCAATGCGGTTTCTGCACGCCGGGCATGATCATGACCGCGGTCGACCTCGTCCACCGTAAGGGACATGAGCTCAGCGACGAGACCATTCGCGAGGAGCTCGAGGGCAATCTCTGCCGCTGCACGGGCTATCAGAACATCGTGCAATCGATCGCCGCCGGCGCCAAGGCGATGGCCAAATCGGACCTCGCCTAAACGTCTGACCTTGCCTTAGTCGGCCCGCTGCGCACAGGACATTCCCCCATGTACGAATTCAAATATCATCGGCCGGCGACCGTGCGCCAGGCCGCAAATCTCCTCACCAAGAACGAAGACGCCAAGCTGGTCGCTGGCGGCCACACGCTGGTGCCGGTCATGAAGCAGCGGCTCGCGAGCCCGCCGCATCTGGTCGATCTCTCCCATGTCGAGGGGCTCGATACGATCGAGGTGAAGGGCCGAAACCTCGTGATCGGC
The DNA here is from genome assembly GCF_032381375.1 of Bradyrhizobium sp. SZCCHNR1017. Taxonomy (NCBI): domain Bacteria; kingdom Pseudomonadati; phylum Pseudomonadota; class Alphaproteobacteria; order Hyphomicrobiales; family Nitrobacteraceae; genus Bradyrhizobium; species Bradyrhizobium sp. SZCCHNR1017. The sequence goes on from NZ_JAUHIR010000002.1 coordinate 246,611, forward strand.
GCGATGGCGCGTCATGCCGACGTCGCCAACTCCGCAACCGTCGGCGAGGCGATTCCGGCGCTCGCCCATCTGGCGAGCCTGATCGGCGATCCCGCGGTGCGCCATCGCGGCACCATCGGCGGCTCGATCGCCAACAACGATCCGACCGCGGACTATCCAGCCGCGTGCCTTGCGCTCGGCGCCACCATCGTCACCAACAAGCGCAAGCTGAAGGCCGAGGAGTTCTTCCTCGGGCTGTTCACGACCGCGCTGGAGCCGGACGAGATCATCACCAAGGTGAGCTTCCCGCTGGCCAAGAAGGCGGCCTACGTCAAGTTCCGCAACCAGGCCTCCCGCTACGCGCTGGTCGGCGTGTTCGTCGCCCGCCGTCCGTCCGACGTGCGCGTTGCGGTGACCGGGGCCGGCGGCAATGGCGTGTTCCGCGTCACCGCCTTCGAGGAGGCGCTGCAGAAGCGCTTCTCGCCGAAGGTGCTGGAGGGCATTCCGGTCTCGGCTGAAGGCCTCAACAGCGATATTCACGGCAGCGCCGAATATCGTGCCCATCTGATCGGCGTGCTGGCGCGCCGTGCGGTCGATGCGGCCAATGCCGGCGCCAAGGCCTCAACCGCGTCGGAGGGAGCCGCCGAACCCGAGGCTCCGGCTTCGTGACGGACGCGTGAAGAAGGAAGCGGTCTCGCCCATGAGTGCTCCGGCCCTGCCAGCATCGGTCGACGCGATGCTCGAATTGTTGTCCTCGCGCGGCTATCTGGCCGAGCGATCGCTGGCGACGGTGACCTATCTGTCGCTGCGCATGGGCCGGCCGCTGTTCCTCGAAGGCGAGGCCGGCGTCGGCAAGACCGAGATCGCCAAGGTCCTGTCGGCGGCGCTCGGCCGCAAGCTGATCCGGCTGCAGTGCTACGAGGGTCTCGACGTCGCCTCCGCCGTCTACGAATGGAATTCAGCGGCGCAGATGATCGCGATCCGGCTGGCGGAAGCGGGCGGCGAGGTCGACCGCGATCAATTGACGTCGGACATCTTCGCCGACCGCTACCTGATCAAGCGCCCGCTGCTGCAGGCGCTGGAGCCGGATGTCGCCGGCGCGCCGGTTCTGCTCATTGACGAGCTCGACCGCGCGGACGAGGCGTTCGAGGCCTATCTGCTCGAGATCCTCTCCGACTTCCAGGTCACGATCCCGGAGTTCGGTACCGTCAAGGCGCCGCATCCGCCGATCGTCATCATCACCTCGAACCGGACCCGCGAGATCCATGACGCGCTGAAGCGGCGCTGCCTGTATCACTGGGTCGATTATCCCTCCGCCGAGCGCGAGCTTGCCATCGTCAAAACCCGGCTGCCCGGCATCTCGCAGCGGCTGTCGCAGCAGATCGTGCGCTTCGTCCAGGCGCTGCGCGACCAGGACTTCTACAAGTCGCCGGGGGTCGCCGAGACGCTCGACTGGGCCACGGCGCTGACGGAGCTCGATGCGCGCTCGCTGAACGCCGAGGTCGTCGGCGACACGCTGGGCGCGCTGTTGAAATATCAGGACGACATCGCCCGCATGCAGGGCGATGCGTTGCAGAAGGCGATCAAGGACGCGACCAACGAGACGTAGTTCACGCCGGTGCCCACAATAAAGGTCGTCATTCCGGGATGCGTGCGCAGCACGCAGGCCCGGAATCCATAACCGCGATCGTCAGTATGGATTCCGGGCTCGCCCTCCGGGCGCCCCGGAATGACGAGCTCAATTTGAGGCGTGTGCGAAGCGGACGAGGGATCAGAACGTGCCCACAAGCATCAATCACCTCGCGCCGCCGACCGGCGGCATTGCCGACAACATCGCGGGCTTTGCGCGGGCGCTGCGTGCCGCCGGCCTGCCGGTCGGTCCCGGTGCCGTGATCGACGCGATGACCGCGCTCGAGGTCATCGACATCGGCAAGCGTGCGGACGTCTTCACCACGCTTGAATCGATCTTCGTCAAGCGCCACGAGCATGCGCTGATCTTCTCTCAGGCCTTCGACCTGTTCTTCCGCCCCGCCGAGGAGTGGAAGTCGATGCTCGATTCGGTGCCGCTGCCGGATCACGCCAAAAAGAAGCCGCCGCCGGCCTCGCGCCGGGTCCAGGAGGCGATGTCGCAGCCGCAGACCCATGAGGAGCCGAAGGCGCAGGAGCAGGACCTGCGGCTCGCGGTGTCCGACCGCGAGGTGCTGCAGAAGAAGGACTTTGCGCAGATGAGCGCGGCGGAGATCGCCGAGGTCGCGCGCGCCATCGCCAAGATGCGGCTGCCGCAGGCCGAGCTGAAGACCCGCCGCACCACCGCCGATCCGCGCGGCCATCGCATCGACATGCGCAAGACGCTGCGCCAGGCGCTGCGCACCGAGGGCGAGATCATCAACTTTCATCGCTTGGGGAGAATCGAGAAGCCGGCGCCGATCGTGGCCTTGCTCGACATCTCCGGGTCGATGAGCGAGTACACCCGCCTGTTCCTGCACTTCCTCCACGCCATCACCGATGCGCGCAAGCGGGTCTCGGTGTTCCTGTTCGGCACGAGACTGACCAACGTGACCCGGGCGCTGCGCCAGCGCGATCCCGACGAGGCGCTGGCGAGCTGCTCGGCCAATGTCGAGGACTGGGCCGGCGGGACCCGGATCGCCACCTCGCTGCAGACCTTCAACAAGCAGTGGGCGCGCCGCGTGCTCGGGCAGGGCGCGATCGTGCTGTTGATCTCCGACGGGCTGGAGCGCGAGGCCGACAGCAAGCTTGCCTTCGAGATGGACCGGCTGCACCGCTCCTGCCGGCGGCTGATCTGGCTCAATCCGCTGCTGCGCTATTCCGGCTTCGAGGCGAAGGCGCAGGGCATCAAAACCATGCTGCCCCACGTTGACGAATTCCGCCCGGTACATAACTTGACTTCGATAGAGACGCTGATCTCGGCGCTGTCGTCGCCGCTGCCGCCGCATCAGCGCAGCGCGATCCGGCCCGCCGCCTGAGAAGGAGATAGTCATGCTCAACCGCGACGAAGACATCCTCAAGGCCGCCGAGGATTGGCACAAATCCGGTCACGGCGTGGCCCTCGCCACCGTGGTCGAGACCTGGGGCTCGGCGCCGCGCCCGGTCGGGTCCAACCTCGTGATCAACGATGAAGGCACCTTCCTGGGCTCGGTGTCCGGCGGCTGTGTCGAGGGCGCCGTCGTCACCGAGGCGCTGGACGTCATCTCCAGCGGCCAGCCGAAGATGCTGGAGTTCGGCGTCGCCGACGAGACGGCCTGGAATGTTGGGCTGTCCTGCGGCGGCACCATCCGCGTGTTCGTCGAGAAGGTGGGTTGATCCATGCAGCCTGCAACGCTGGCCGAACTGAACGCCGAGCGTGCCGCGCGCCGCCCGGCGATTCTCGTCACCGACGTCGGCTCCGGCGCGCAGCGCCTGGTAAGGGCCGCCGCCATCGCCAACGATCCGCTGCGCAACGAGCTGTCGACCCATCTGCGTATGGGCAAGAGCGGCATGGTCGAGGTGGACGGCAAGCGGCTGTTCCTGAACGTCTACGCGCCGACGGCCAAGCTCGTGATCGTTGGCGCCGTCCATATCAGCCAGGCGTTGGCGCCGATCGCCAAGTCGCTGGGTTATGACGTCACCGTCGTCGATCCGCGCACGGCTTTCGCCAGCCCCGAGCGCTTCCCTGACGTGCCGCTGATCGCCGAATGGCCCGACGTGGCGCTGCCGCCGCTCAACGTCGATCACTACACCGCCTTTGTCGCGCTGACGCATGATCCGAAGATCGACGATCCGGCGCTGCTGCACGCCTTCTCGCGCGACTGCTTCTATATCGGCGCGCTCGGCTCGCGGAAGACGCACGCCAAGCGCGGTGACCGGCTGCGCGCGCAGGGCGCCAGCGATGCCGACATTGCCCGCATCCATGCGCCGATCGGGCTCGCCATCGGCGCGGTGTCGCCGTCGGAGATCGCGGTCTCGATCATGGCCGAGATCACCGCGACGTTGCGGCTGCCGGCCAAGGAGAAAGAGCAGGCGGCATGAAGTTCGGTCCTGCCAGTCCAGCCGAGGCGATCGGCGGGGTGACGGTGCACACCCTGCGCAAAGGATCATTGGTGCTGAAGAAGGGCACGCTGATCGGTCCCGCGGAGGTCGAGGCGCTGGTCCGGGAAGGCGTCAAGGAGATCGTCGTCGTCCGACTCGAGGCCGGCGACGTCTCCGAGGACGAGGCGGCCGCCGACGTCGCCAAGGTCGTCGCCGGCGCGGGCATTCACGTCGATCGCGCCTTCACCGGGCGCGCCAATCTGTTCGCGGCGCAGGCCGGCGTGCTGATGATCGACCGCGCCGCGGTCGAGCGCATCAACGGCGTCGACGAGGCCATCACCTTTGCGACCCTGCCGGCGTTCAAGCCGGTGGTCGAAGGCGAGATGGTCGGCACCGTCAAGCTGATCCCGTTCGGCGTCGAAGGCCGCCTGCGCGATGCCGCCGTCGCCGCGGCGGGCAGGGGCGCGCTCAGCATCGCCTCCTATGTGATCAAGCGCGTCGGCGTGGTCTCGACGCTTCTTCCGGGACTCGCACCCAAGGTCATCGACAAGACGCTGCGCGTCACCGCAGAGCGGCTCGCACCGGCCGGCGCCACCATCATCGCCGAGCGCCGCGTGCCGCATGAGCAGGCCGCGCTGGCTGCTGCGATCAGGGAGCTGCTGGCGCTGGACGCCGAGCTCGTCATCGTGTTCGGCGCGTCCGCCATCGCCGACCGCCGCGACGTCATTCCAGCCGCAATCACCGGCATCGGCGGTGCCATCGAGCATTTCGGCATGCCGGTCGATCCCGGCAATCTGCTCTTGATCGGCAATGCCGGCGGTGTGCCGGTGCTCGGCGCGCCCGGCTGCGCCCGTTCGCCGGCGGAGAACGGTTTTGACTGGGTGCTGATGCGGCTGCTCGCCGGCATCAAGGTCAGCCGTGCCGAGCTCACGGCCATGGGCGTGGGTGGCCTCCTCATGGAGATCGTGACGCGGCCGCAGCCGCGCGCCAAGCCGGAGGTCGAGGGCGAACGCAAGGTCGCCGCGGTCGTGCTCGCCGCCGGACGCTCGACCCGCATGGGTGGACCGAACAAGCTGCTGGCCGAGCTCGACGGCAAGAAGCTGGTGCGCATCGTGACCGAGCAGGCGCTGGCCTCCAAGGCCGGTGAGGTCATCGTCGTCACCGGTCATCAGGCCGAGCTGGTCGAACAGGCGCTGTCCGACCTCAACGTCCGCTTCGTCCGCAACCCGGATTTCGCCGGCGGCCTCGCCAGCTCGGTGAAATCGGGCATTGCCGCGGTGCCTGAGGGCATCGATGGCGCAGTGGTGTGCCTGGGTGACATGCCGATGGTGTCCTCGGATCTGCTCGACCGCCTGATCGGCGCGTTCGCGCCCGATCGCGGCAATTTGATCGTGGTGCCTGTGTCCGAGGGACGTCGCGGCAACCCCGTGCTGTGGTCGCGCCGCTTCTTCGCCGAGCTGATGACGCTGGACGGCGACGTCGGCGCGCGGCACCTGATCGCCAAGCACACCGAGGCCGTGGCCGAGGTGCCGGTCGACGGTGACAGTGCGTTTCTCGACATCGACACGCCGCAGGCGCTGGAAGCCGCGCGGCGCGGTTGAAGTCCGTAGCCCGCATGAGCGTAAGCGACATGCGGGACGCCGTGCGTGAGAGCCCGCATGTCGACTACGCTCATGCGGGCTACGACTTCCCTCCGACTCAACCTCTCATTCACCAAGTTTCAACGACCCCCGGCTAGATTTGCCGACATTGGGCCTCGGGGGAGGAGAGAGTGATCATTTCGACCGCCGCGCGACGTTTCGCGCTGTTTGCATTTGGCTTGACCGTTCTCGTCGGCGTTGCGCGCATCGCGAGCACCAGCGCCATCAGTCCGGCGCATGCGGCCGGCGCGTTCGCCATGGGCCAGTGCGCCGCCTACGGCCAGGCGTTCGACTATCCGGCGGAGCATCTCGCCAAGGCCGCCGCGCTGAAGCAGTGCAAGGGCGACTGCACCGCGGTGACGATGAAGAAGGCCTGCGCCGCGTTCGCGGTCGATCTCACCAATCCCTGCGGCGCCCACGGCTATGCTGTTCGGCCGACGATCTCGACCTCGCTCAACGAGGCGACCCGGGAATGCTACAAATATGGCGGCAAGGAATGCGTCATCCGCGCCTGGGTATGCGACGCCAAGGGTTGATTCAAGTCTGATGATCTCAGCGGCTCGGCTGCCGGGGTTCCACGTCCGCTTTTATTTCGATGCTTCGCCCTGAGAACGGCTCGGCTATTCTCGGGGTTCGATGACATCGAACTCTGGAAGTGGCATGCAATTCGACACCAAGATCGCGCTGATCATCCGCAACGATCTCGAGGCCTGGCAGAAGCTCAACGTCGCGGCGTTTCTTTCCAGCGGCATCGCCGCGGCATTTCCCGAATGCATCGGCGCACCTTATGAGGACGGCTCGGCGCCCCTGTATCACGCGTTGATCGGGCAGCCGATCCTGATCTACGGCGCGCCGGATCGTGCCGCGCTGGCGCGTGCTCTGGATCGCGCGCTGTCGCGCAGCGTGAAGCCGGCGCTCTACACCGAGGACATGTTCAAGACCACGCATGACGAGGCCAACCGTGATGCCGTGAAGGCGGTGGCGCGCACCGATCTCAATCTGGTGGGATTGGCGTTTCGTGCGGAGCGCAAGGTGGTCGACAAGGTCGTCGACGGACTCAAATTTCACGCCTGACAGCCACGGGCACATTGCGCTGTCATCAAACTGTTACTTCATGCAGCGGCGCGGCTTGATGCCGATCAAGCCCGGAATACGCCGACGTCGTTAGTTTGCGCCGCGACATGAGGAGCAGACAGATGCAGACCATGAAAGCCGCCGTCGTCAAAGCCTTCGGCAAGCCGCTCGACATCGAGGACGTTCCGATTCCTGTGCCGGGACCCGGTGAGCTTCTGGTCAAGGTCAAGGCCTGCGGCGTCTGCCACACCGACCTTCATGCCGCCTCCGGCGATTGGCCGGTGAAGCCGGTGCCGCCATTCATCCCAGGACACGAGGCGGCCGGGATCGTCGCGGCGCTCGGGCCCGGGGTCACCGACTTCAAGGTCGGCGACGCCGTGGGCGTGGCGTGGCTGCACGATGCCTGCCTGCGCTGCGAGTATTGCGAGACCGGCTGGGAGACCTTGTGCGAGCACCAGCACAACACCGGCTACAGCGTGAATGGCGGCTTTGCCGAATACGTGATCGCATCCGCGGCGTTCGCTGCGCGTCTGCCGGCCAATGTGGATTTCGCCAGGATCGCCCCGATCCTCTGCGCCGGCGTCACCACCTACAAGGGTTTGAAGGAGACCGACGCGCGGCCGGGCGAGTGGGTGGTGGTCTCCGGCGTCGGCGGCCTCGGTCATGTTGCAATCCAGTATGCGAAGGCGATGGGGCTGAAGGCGATCGGTCTCGACATCGCCGAGGACAAGCTGAAACTCGCGCTGGAGGCCGGCGCCGAACATGCCGTCAACGCGCTCGACAAGGATGCCGTGGCGCAGGTGATCGCAATCACCGGCGGCGGCGCGCATGGCGTGCTGGTCACTGCGGTGTCGACGCCGGCTTTTGCCCAGGCGCTGCACATGGTCCGCCGCAAGGGGACGGTCAGCCTCGTCGGCTTGCCGCCGGGCGAATTCCCGACACCGATCTTCGATGTCGTGCTGAAGCGCATCACCGTGCGCGGCTCGATCGTCGGCACCAGGCGTGATCTCGACGAAGCCATCGCGTTCGCCGCGGACGGCAAGGTGACGGCCGAGGTGACCACAGCGCCATTGTCGGAGATCAACACCGTCTTCGACCGCATGAAGGCCGGCAAGATCGACGGTCGCGTGGTGCTCGACTTCGGCTGATCGCAAGACCGATCGACGCGCCGCCGTGCCGTACATTGGGGCGGCGGTTTGATCTGGATCAGGAATGGGGACGCGCGGCGCTGGCACAAATTGCTCATGGCAGCCGTCACCAAGATCGTCTTCCTCGGCGCGAGCAGCGCGTCCTTCGGACTCAGCGTGTTCCGGGACCTGTTCTCGACGCATGATCTCGCGGGTTCGACGCTCGTGCTGGTCGGCCGCGACCCGATCCGGCTTGCCCGGTCGGAAGCACTGGCCCGGCTGCTCAACGACCTCTCCGGCGCCGGCCTTAAGATCGAGGCGACCACGGATTGGCGCGCGGCGCTCGACGGCGCCGGCTTCGTGATCCATGCCACCGCGATCGACCGCAACCGCTTGTGGAAGCTCGATTTCGAGGTGCCGCGCAAATACGGCATCCGGCACACGCTGGGCGAGAATGGCGGGCCGGGCGCATTGTTCTTCACGCTCCGCACCTTGCCGGTCGTATTCGACTTCGTGCGCGAGATGGAGCGGCGCTGTCCGGACGCGCTGTTCATCAACTTCTCCAATCCTGAGAGCCGCATCATCCTCGCGCTGGGGCTTCACAGCCGCCTCGCGCATATCGGCCTGTGCCACGGCATCTTCATCGCGCGCAGCCAGGTGGCTTCCATTCTGGAACTGGCCGAGGAGCGCGTGGACGTGTGGGGCGCCGGGCTCAACCATTTCCAATGTCTCATGCAGATCCGGGATCGCGACACCGGGGCCGATCTCTATCCACTGCTCCGCGAAAAGGCTGGGAGCCACGACCCCAAGGTCGCGCCGCTGACGCGGGCGCTGTTGCGCGACTTCGGCTTCTGGCTGGGCTGCGGCGACAGCCATGTCGGCGAATATCTCGCCTATGGCTGGGAAGCGGGCGAGAGCGGGTACGACTTCGCCTGGGACGAGGCGGAACGGGCCAAGCTGATCCGGCAGATCGACGAGGTCCTGGCAGGCAAATCCGGCATGCCGGACTGGTGGCGAATGCCGTCCGGAGAGCGCGCGGTCACCGTGATCGGCTCGGTGCTGCACGATCGGAAGCAGGTCATCGAGTCCGGCGTCGTTCTGAACCGTCACGTCATTCCCAACCTGGCTGCCGAGGCCGCGGTCGAAGTGCCCGTTGTCGCCGATCGCGTCGGTATCCATCCGGTGTCGCTGGGCCCGCTTCCAGATGCCGTCGCCAAGCTGATGTCGGTCCAGGTTCAGGTTCAGCAACTGGCGGTGCAGGCGGCCATGACCGCCTCCAAGGATCTCGCGCTGCAGGCGCTGCTCATCGATCCCGTCGTCAACTCGGCGGCCGCCGCGCGCCAGATCGTGGACGAGCTCTGGGAGGTCAATCGGCCTTACATCAGGTCCTGTGCGTGATCGCGCCGACTTCGTCTGACGAGGGGGCCGCGCGCGGTCGGGTAGGGCTCCTGACCCGCGCCGATAGATCTGCGAGGCCTCTTTACAATGACTGACTAGTCAGTCATAATTGTTCCATGTCGAAGCCGTCGAAATTGTCCGAGCGCAGAGTTCAGGCCGCCAAGCCAGCGGGAGCTGGCGCGTCGCGCCGGGCGGATCGCTCCGCCGAGCGCCGCGCGGCGATCGTGCAGGCGGCGATGGACGAGTTCATCGCCCGAGGCTTCGCGGCGACCCGGCTGGACGACGTCGCCAAGCGGGCCGGGGTCGCCAAGGGGACGATCTATCTGCACTTCAAGGACAAGGAATCGATGTTCGAGGAATTGATCCGGACCGCGATCGTGCCCTTCGTCGGCCGTCTTGCCGCACCGCCGCCTGCCGGCGGCTCGGTGCGCGACATGGTCGAGGCGTTGGCGCGCATGTTCCTGCAGGAGGTCGCCGGCACCCGGCGGGCCGATCTCGTCCGGCTCATCATCGCGGAAGGGCCGCGCTTTCCGGCCATTGCCGATTTCTATTATCGCGAGGTCGTCTCCCGCGGTCTCGCGGCCATGCGCGCGCTGATCCAGTTGGCGATCACGCGCGGCGAGATCCGCGAGCCCAAGCTGGTGCAACACCCGCAATTGATGATCGCGCCAATGATGGTCGCGGTGCTGTGGAAGAGCCTGTTCGAGCGACATGCGCCGCTCGACGCCGAAGCGATGCTGCAGACCCATCTCGATCTGATCTTTGGCACGAGGAGGCCGACATGAGCCTGCTGCATTGCCTCGCCGTGCTGGTCACGGCCTTCACGTTCAACGCCTGCAAGGAGACGCGCGATCCCGGCTATCAAGGCTGGGTCGAGGCCGACATGATCTTCGTCAGCCCGGACGAAGCGGGTCGGATCACGAAGCTGAACGTGCATGAGGGCGACGTGGTCAAGGTCGGCGATCCGCTCTATTCGGTCGACGACGATCTGCAGCAGGCCGATCTCAACCAGACCAAGGCGACGCTGGCCAACGCGCAGCAGACCTATGACCGCGCCGCGGCCCTGAGCAAGACGGGCGCGGGGACACAGGCGACGCTCGACTCCGCCGTTTCGGCGCTGCGCGTCGCCGAGGCCCATCTCGTGACCTCGCAGACGCGGCTGGCACGGCGCAAGGGCGTGGCACCGGTCGCGGGCACTATCCAGCAGATCTACTTCCGCGAGGGCGAGATGGTCGCGGCGCAACGGCCAGTGCTGTCGATCATGCCGCCGGGCAACATGAAGCTGCGCTTCTACGTGCCCGAGCCTGATCTGCCGAAGCTCGCGATCGGTGACGAGGTCCGCGTCACCTGCGACAACTGTGCTGATGATCTGACGGCCAGAATCTATTTCCTCGCGACCTCGGCGGAATACACGCCGCCGGTGATCTACAGCCTCGATGAGCGCAACAAGCTCGTCTATCTGATCCAGGCGCGGCCGTCGCGGCCGGATGCGCTGCGCGTCGGCCAGCCGGTGAGCATCTATCCGCATTCCAGGACGCCTGATCCGAAGACCCCGGTGGCGGACAAGCAATGAACGGAACGGGTCCCGCCGAGATCGCGATCGACGTCCAGGGATTGACCAAGTCCTTCGACGGCCGCGAGGTCGTGCATGATCTGTCGATGCAGGTGAAGCGCGGCTCGATCTACGGCTTTCTCGGCCCGAACGGCTCGGGCAAGACCACGACCATCCGGATGCTGTGCGGCCTGCTGACACCCGACGGCGGCGAGGGCACCTGCCTCGGTTTCGACATCCGTCGCGACGCCGACAAGATCAAGCGCCGGGTGGGCTACATGACGCAGCGCTTCAGCCTCTATCAGGACCTCTCGGTGCGGGAGAACCTCGAATTCGTGGCGCGCCTCTATGGCATGTCCGATCCGCGCCGGGCCGCGCGCGACATGGTGCAGCGGCTCGGGCTTGCCGGCCGCGAGCGGCAGCTCGCCGGCGAGTTGTCGGGCGGCTGGAAGCAGCGGCTGGCGCTCGGGGCCTGCACCCTGCCGAATCCGCAACTGCTGCTGCTCGACGAGCCCACCGCCGGCGTCGATCCCAAGGCGCGGCGCGACTTCTGGAACGAGATCCATGCGCTCGCCGGCGAAGGGCTGACCGTGCTGGTCTCGACCCACTACATGGACGAGGCCGAGCGCTGTCACGAGATCGCCTATATCGCCTATGGTCATCTGCTGGTGCACGGCACCGTCTCGGAGGTGATCGCGCAATCGGCGCTCACCACGTATACGGTGAGCGGCGACGATCTGCGCGAGCTCGCGGCGGACCTCACCGGCAAGCCGGGGGTCGACATGGTGGCGCCGTTCGGCACCAGCCTGCACGTGTCCGGCCGCGATCGCAACGCGCTGGACGCTGCGATCGCGCCCTGGCGCGACAAGGCTGATCTGCACTGGCAGCCCGCCGCGCCCTCGCTTGAGGACGTCTTCATCGACCTGATGAACCGTTCACGGGACAATTTCCAATGAGCGACGCAGCCGTCCATCACGCGTCTTCCGAGCCGCGCTTCGGCTTCTGGCGGCGCACCTACGCGATGCTGGTCAAGGAGTTCATCCAGCTCAAGCGCGACCGGGTCTCGTTTGCGATGATCGTGATGATCCCGGTGATGCAACTGATGCTGTTCGGCTACGCGATCAACACCACGCCGCATCATCTGCCGGCGGCGGTGCTGCTGCAGGAGGACAGCGATCTCGGCCGCTCGATCCTGAAGGCGATGGAGAACACCGCGTATTTCCGCTTCACCCGGGAGGTCAGCAGCGTTGCCGAGTTCGACGATCTCCTGCTGTCCGGCAAGGTCCTGTTCGGCGTCGAGATCCCGCGCGGCTTCGAGCGCGCGGTCCGCCGCGGCGACCGGCCGGCCTTGCTCGTTGCGGCCGACGCGACCGATCCGGTCGCGGCGTCATCGGCGCTGTCCTCGCTCGGCATGATCGTGCAGACCGCGCTCGCGCACGATCTCTACACCGGCAATCCCGTCACGACGCCGTTCGAGATCAGGGCCCACGCGCGCTATAACCCGGCGGCCTCGTCGCGGCTCAACATCGTGCCGGGCCTCGTCGGCACCATCCTGACCATGACCATGCTGATCTTCACCGCGCTCTCGGTGACGCGCGAGATCGAGCGCGGCACGATGGAGAGCCTGCTGTCGATGCCGATCAAGCCGGTCGAGGTCATGCTCGGCAAGATCATCCCCTATGTGATGGTCGGCTTCCTGCAGGCGACGATCATCATCGGCATCGGCGTCCTGCTGTTCGGCGTTCCGATCATGGGCAACCTGCTGCTCTTGGCGCTGCTGTCGACGCTATTCATCGCGACCAACCTCTCGATCGGCTACACCTTCTCGACCCTGGCGCAGAACCAGCTGCAGGCAATGCAGCTCTCGATGATGTTCTTCCTGCCGAGCATCCTGTTGTCCGGATTCATGTTTCCCTTTCTCGGCATGCCGCAATGGGCGCAAGTGCTCGGTGAATGCCTGCCGCTGACGCACTATCTGCGGATCGTCCGCGCCATCATGCTGAAGGGCTCGACGCTCCAGAACCTGCAGCATGATACGATCGCCCTGTTCGGCCTCATGCTGTTCGCCATGACGGTCGCCGTCCTGCGCTTCCGCCGCACCCTCGATTGAGGCACAATGGCGGCCGGGAGCAGGAACGGCTGAGGCAAGATGCAGATCGTGGGAGGAGCAGGACAGGCGAACGAAGCGCCGGCGGGAGCGCCGGCCGAGTTCGACCAGGCGCTGATGCGTCAGACGTTGAACACCGAGCTGCTGCGGGTGAGGGCGCTGATCGCCACTGCGGCTCTGTTTCTCGTGATATCGGTGCTGGTCGAAATCTTCGAGCCCAGGATCTCGGAGTGGATCTGGCCGAGCCGGATCGGGGTCCTCTACGTCTACGCGATCATCGTCGCATTCATCAGCTTCGAGACTCTCATCCTGTTCAGGATCAAGGCGGACATCCGCCACGGCCGGGACGTGCCGGTGATCTGGCGCTATGTCAGCGCCCTGGTCGAGACCTCGCTGCCAACGTTCGTCCTCATCCTGCAGATCGAGGGCATCGGCCACGACAAGGCGCTGGGCTTCGGCGCGCCGCTGGTCTATTTCATCTTCATCGTTCTCTCGACGCTTCGTCTCGATTTCTGGCTGTCGAGCTTCACCGGTCTGGTTGCCGCGGTGGAGCTGCTGGTGGTGGCGCTGTTCGACCGGCCTTCGATCGATCTCAGCCAGAATCCGGAGGTCTACTATCACGGTGAGCGCAGCTTCATCATCCTGTTGTGCGGGATGCTCGCCGGTGCCGTCAGCGTGCAGCTGCGACGCCAGTTCGCGGCGAGCATCGAGGCCGCGTCGGCGCGCGACCGCGTCACGGATTTGTTTGGCCAGCACGTCTCGCCCCAGGTCGTCGAGCGCCTGATGAAGGAGGGGACGGCAGAGGCGCGCGACATCCACGAGGTCGCGGTGATGTTCGTCGACTTCCGCGGCTTCACCGCGGCGGCGCGGTCGAAGACGCCGCAGCAGGTTGTCGATCGTCTCGACGGAGCGTTCGCGGTGCTGGTGGAGATCCTCGAGCGTCATGGCGGCATCGTCAACAAATTCCTCGGCGATGGTTTCCTGGCGCTGTTCGGCGCGCCGTTCGAGTCGCGCGATGCCGCCGTGCAGGCGGTCATGGCTGCGCGCGAGATGGTGGCAGCGATGGAGCGCGTCAACGCATCGTCATCCTGGCAGCTCAGGATCGGGATCGGCATACATCTGGGCGAGGTGGTCGCCGGCAGCATCGGCTCGCCGCGGCGCAAAGAGTATACCGTCATCGGTGACACCGTGAACTTCGCCTCGCGGCTCGAGGCGCTGAACAAGGAGTTCGATTCGCAACTCCTGATCTCGAGCGAGGTGCGGCAGGCGGCCGGCGACGGGGCGCGCGACGCCGTCTTCCACGGCGCGGTGTCGGTGCGCGGCTACGACCGGCCGTTCGAGATCTGGCAATTGCACTGACGCAGGCGATACGGCGCGCGATGTCGGAGATTTACATTGGCTGGCCTCCGCGTTTAACTGCCCCCAACGAGAAGCATCATCAGGGGGAATGCATGATCCGAACCGGGGCGTCGTTTTTGGCCGCAGCAGGGATCTTGTGCGTAACCGGGATGGAGGCGGTGCGGGCTGAGGATGTTGCCTGCAGCAAGGTGACGGCCGAGGCGTTGAAGGTCCCCGGGCTGACCTTGACGGGATCGAAGCTGCAGGAGGCCGCCGACGGGCTGCCGCGGCATTGCATTCTCTCCGGCAAGGTCAATGAGCGCACCGGCGTCGATGGCCATGCCTATGCGATCCAGTTCGAGATCAGGCTGCCGGAGACCTGGAACGGCCGCTTCCTGCATCAGGTCAATGGCGGCAATGACGGCGTGGTGGTGCCGGCGCTCGGCGACAAGGCCGACGGTCTCGTCGGTGGCGGTGTGACGCCGCTCGGCCGCGGCTTTGCCGTGCTGTCGTCGGACAGTGGCCACTCCGGCAACGATCCCGCCAACAAGCCGCGCGGGCTTGCGTCCGGCTCAGCCTTCGGGCTCGATCCGCAGGCGCGCCGCGACTACGGCTATTCGGCCGACATCACGCTGGCGCCGATCGCGAAGGCGATCATCTCGGCGCATTACGGCAGGAAGCCGGACTATTCCTACATCGCCGGCTGTTCCAATGGCGGCCGCCACACCATGGTGGCTGCCGAGCGCATGCCCGAGCAGTATGACGGCTTCCTGGTCGGCAATCCCGGCTTCAACCTGCCGCGCGCTGCCGTGCAGCACGCCTGGGACGTGCAGGCGCTGACCAAGGCCGACGTCGACATCCGCAAGTCGATCACGCGGGAGGATGCCAAGCTGATCGCTTCCAAGATCACGGAGGTCTGCGACGGGCTCGACGGCGCCAAGGACGGCCTCACGGCCAACCTGAAAGCCTGCCAGAAGGCGTTCGATTTCGACAGCCTGCGCTGCGCCGCTGGGGCAACCGAAGCCTGTCTGCCGGCCGCCAAGGTCGATGCCTTGAAGAAAGTCTTCGCGGGCCCCCACAATTCCAAGGGCGAGCCGCTGTATTCCGACTGGCCGGTGGATGGTGGCGTCGGCACCGGCAACTGGCGCGCCTGGAAGGTCGAAAGCCCGGTGGCGCCGTGGAACAACCTTCCGATCATTGCCACCATGGGCGGCGCCTCGCTCAACTACATCTTCTCGACGCCGCCGGTCGAGATCGAAGGCTCGCCCGACAAGCTCGTCGAGAAGCTGCAGACCTACGACTTCGACAAGGACGCGCCGAAGATCTACGCCAAGGAAGGCCCCTTCACGGAGTCGGCGATGGACTTCATGGCCCCGCCCGCGGTCGATAACCCAACCTTGCCGGCGTTCCAGAACGGTGCCCGCAAGATGCTGATCTACCACGGCCAGGCTGATCCGGTGTTCTCAATCAACGACACGATCCGCTGGTATGAGAAGCTCAACGCCAACGTCCAGGGCAAGGCCGACGGTTTCGCGCGGCTGTTTGCGCTGCCCGGCGAGACGCATTGCGGCGGCGGCGTCACGCTGGAGAAATTCGATGCGCTGGGCGCGCTGATGGACTGGGTCGAGAAGGGCAAGGCGCCGGAGGCGATCACGGCCTCGGTCAATGCGGCCAACAAGGAGCTCCCATCGACATGGAGCCCGCAGCGGACGCGGCCGCTGTGCCCGTGGCCGAAATTCGCCAAGTATGTCGGCGGCGACGTCGAGCAGGCGTCATCCTTCACCTGCGCGGCGGAGTGAAACGTCAGACCTGCGGCGCGATCAGATTCTCGACTCGGACCTGGTCGCGCTCCTCGATGATCTCCGCGATCCATTGCCGGTGGCAATGAGCGTGGTCGCGCTCGTAGCAGA
Source organism: Bradyrhizobium sp. SZCCHNR1017 (assembly GCF_032381375.1). Lineage (NCBI taxonomy): Bacteria > Pseudomonadati > Pseudomonadota > Alphaproteobacteria > Hyphomicrobiales > Nitrobacteraceae > Bradyrhizobium > Bradyrhizobium sp. SZCCHNR1017. The sequence continues at coordinate 262,762 of NZ_JAUHIR010000002.1, forward strand.
GCAGGCAAACGGGACCGGCGCTCTTCACCAGCGAGGCCAGCTCGTCCATCTGCTCCTTCGCCTGCGGCGTCTTCAGATGGGCGCTGTAGATCTTGTGCAGCGTGTCGTAATGACCGCTGCGGGCGGCCTCGCGGCCCTCCTTCGGCGTGCCGAGCCCGCGCAGGTGCACATAGCCGATGCCTCGCTCGTCGAGCCCGGCCGCAAGCTGGCTCTTGGAGAAGCCCGGTCGGCGCGAGGCCGCCACCGCGCGCACATCGACCAGCAGCTTGACGCCGGCGGCCTGCAACTCATCGAGCACGGCCTTGGCCGGCGTGTGCTCATAGCCGATGGTGAACAGGGTCTTGCTCTTGGCCATCATGCGCCTCCTGCGTCAACTCACGCGCTCGATGAGCTCCATCGCGCCAGCCGGCGCGCGCACCTTGCCCTCGTGGATGACATAGGCGAACACGTCGCGCGGCATCTTCTTCGCCGGCTTGTCGTCAACCCGTGGCAGGTCGTCCGGTTCGCCGCCGCCAGCCCACAGCTGCAATCGCTTCGCCCAGGCGTCGAGCTGCTTCGGCGGATAGCAGGTCGCAAGCTCGTCATTGCCCTTCTGCAGCCGGGCATAGACGAAATCGCCAACGACATCGGCAATCGCCGGATATTTGCCGTGCTCGGCGAACACGACCGGCGTTGCAAACTCGCGCAGCAGCGCCACGAAGCCGGGGACGCAGAAACTGTCATGGCGGACCTCGACGACGTGACGCAGCTTGCGGCCGTCGAGCTCGCGCGGCAACAGCTCGAGGAACTTGCCGAAATCGGCCTCGTCGAACTTCTTGGTCGGCGCGAACTGCCACAGCACCGGCCCGAGCCGGTCGCCGAGCTCGAGCACGCCGGTGTCGTAAAAGCGCTTCACGGAATCACCGGCCTCGGCGAGCACGCGGCGGTTGGTCGCGAAGCGCGGCCCCTTCAGCGAGAAGATGAAACCGTCCGGCACCTCGCGCGCCCATTTGCGGAAGCTCTCCGGCTTCTGCGAGCCATAATAGGTGCCGTTGATCTCGATCGAGGTCAGCTTCGAGGCGGCGTATTCGAGTTCCTTCGATTGCGGCAGCTTGTCCGGATAGAACACACCGCGCCACGGCGCGAAGGTCCAGCCGCCGATGCCGATGTAGATGTGGCTCTTGGATTGCGAGGCGCGTGCGGGGGCTTTGCTCACGGACCAATTCCGATGCTGATTGCCGAGGGTGTTGCGGTAGGGGAGACGATAGTCAACCGGGCCGGTTCTGACCAGTTCGGCGCGGTCGCGCCGTCGCTCTTCCCGTGCTCCGGAGCCTCGTGTATCCAGAGCCGGGGCCGGGAAGGGGAGATATGACAATGAGAGCGGAATCGGTCGGCGGCCTGCTGGGGGCAATCGTCGCCGCTGTCGTGCTTGCGGCAGCCTTCTACTATGTTCCCGTCGGGCCGATGGCCCGTCAGATGCAGCCGGCCAAGGTCGAGGTGCCGCCCACGCCGGTGCAGACGGTTCCGGTGGCTCCGGCCGTACGCGGACCGGTGGTCCGGGAGGTTCCGAACTAGGCCGGCCAGGGACCCCTTGCAATCCTGCCGAGGCACCCCATTTTGGTCGGGACGGTGACGTCGAGCTGTAACGGCTCCGGCACCGAGACGACCACGGCAGAGCGGTTGCGCCGGATGTACGCGCGCCCTTTGTTTGTGGTCGTTGGCATTTTGGGCCGCTCATTCGGCAGCGGTGCACGCCGGCACCACAGTCCGGGCTTTTTGCGCCTTCCTTCAGCCGTTGCGCTTGGCAGTGTGGAACGCGGCAGATATACGCATCCGCACCATGAACGATGTCCTCCGACCGGCCATGCCCGCGCCGCCGCAAACCGCTGATATTCCGATCGTTTCGGTGGTCGTTCCGACCTTCAACGAGCGCGACAATGTCACCACGCTGTACCGGCGGCTGGAGGCGGCGTTCAAGGATGTGCCGTGGGAGGTGGTGTTCGTCGACGACAACTCCCCAGACGGCACCTGGCAGGTGGTGCGCGAATTGTCGCGCAGCGACAAACGCGTCCGCTGCGTCCGCCGGATCGGCCGGCGCGGCCTGTCCGGCGCCTGCATCGAGGGCATCCTGGCCGCCAGCGCGCCCTTTGCCGCCGTGATCGACGCCGATCTGCAGCATGACGAGACCCAGCTGCCGAAGATGCTGTCGCTGCTGCAGAGCGGTGCGGCCGAGCTCGTCGTCGGCAGCCGCTACATCGAGGGCGGCAGCGCCGCGAGCTTCGACAGCAAGCGGGCGGGGGCCAGCGCCTTCGCCACCGAGATCGCGCGCCGCGCGCTCAAGGTCGAGGTCAACGATCCCATGAGCGGCTTCTTCATGATCCGCCGCGACCGCTTCGAGGCGATCGCGCCGAAGCTCTCCACGCAGGGCTTCAAGATCCTGCTCGACATCATCGCCAGCGCCGAGGGTGGTCTGAAGACGGTCGAGGTGCCCTATACGTTCGGCTCGCGCCTGCACGGCGAGAGCAAGCTCGACTCGATGGTCGCGCTCGACTTCCTCGGCCTCGTGCTGGCCAAGATGACCAACGACGTGGTGTCGCTGCGCTTCCTGTTGTTCGCGATGGTCGGCGGCACCGGCCTGGTGGTCCATCTCGCCACGCTGTTCCTCGGTCTCAATTTGTTCGACCTTCCGTTCGCGGAGTCGCAGGCGCTCGGCGCCTTCGTCGCGATGACCTCGAACTTCATCCTCAACAACTTTCTCACCTATCGCGACCAGCGGCTGAAGGGCTTTGCCATCCTGCGTGGCCTGCTCGTCTTCTATCTGGTCTGCTCGGTCGGCCTGCTGGCCAATGTCGGCGTCGCCTTCTCGGTCTATGACCAAGAGCCGATCTGGTGGCTGGCGGGCGCCGCCGGCGCGCTGATGGGCGTGGTGTGGAATTACGCGATCTCCGGATTGTTCGTCTGGCGCAAGCGATGACATCTGCGGCAGGTGCCGAGGACGCCCGGCTGGTCCGCAATGTCTGGCTGACCATCGCAGGCCTCGTCGTTGTCAGGCTGATCGCGGCCGCGGTCACGCCGATCACCTTCGACGAAGCCTATTACTGGATGTGGTCGAAGCATCTCGCGGGCGGCTATTACGACCACCCGCCGATGGTTGCGGTCGTGATCCGGCTGGGCACGCTGATCGCCGGCGACAGCGAGCTCGGCGTGCGCCTCGTCTCGATCCTGCTCGGCCTGCCGATGAGCTATGCGGTGTATCGCACGGCCGAGATCCTGTTCGGCGGCGTGCGCGTGGCGGCGACCGCGGCGCTGCTGCTCAACGTCACCCTGATGGCGGCGGTCGGCACACTGATCGTGACCCCCGACGCGCCGCTGCTGGTCGCCTCCAGCTTCGTGCTGTTCTTCTGCGCCAAGGTGCTGGAGACGGGGAGGGGCGCGTGGTGGCTCGCGGTCGGCGCAGCCGTCGGTGCGGCGCTGCTGTCGAAATACACCGCGATGTTCTTCGGCGCGGCGATCCTGATCTGGCTCGTCGCCGTGCCGAAATTGCGCCGTTGGCTGGCCTCGCCCTGGCCCTATCTCGGCGGCCTCGTGGCGTTCGCGCTGTTCGCGCCGGTGATCCTGTGGAATGCCGATCACCAATGGGTGTCGTTCATCAAGCAGCTCGGCCGTGCCAGGGTCGAGGCGGTCAGGCCTGTCTACATCGCCGAGATCATCCCGACGCAGTTCGCCTTCGCGACGCCGCTGGTCTTCATCCTCGGCCTGATGGGCCTCTACGGCCTGGCCCGGCGCAGGGCAGGGGATGCGGCGGCGCGCGTCCTGATCGAGGCGATGGTCTGGGTCATCGTCGCCTATTTCGTCTGGCATTCGCTGCATGCCCGGGTCGAGGCCAACTGGTTCGCGCCGGTCTATCCGGCGTTCGTGGTGGCTGCCGCGGCAGCGGCCCATCTCGTCGCCTGGTCGGCGCGCGAGCAGCGCACCGCGACGTTCTGTCTGCGCTGGGCCGTGCCCGCCGGCGTCGTGATGTTCGTCGCGCTGATCGTGCAGGCCAACACGGGCCTGCTGTCCGGCTACCGGCGCGATGCCACGGTGCGCAGCGTCGGCGTCGGCTGGCGGCCGCTGGCTGCCGAGATCGAGGCGGCGCGGGTGCGCGCCGACGCCTCCTGCGTGCTGGCGATGGATTATGGCACCACCGCCTGGCTGTCGTTCTATCTGCCGCCGGGGACCTGCGTGCTGCAGCCGATCCAGCGCATCCGCTGGGTCAATTTCCCGGAGCCGGATCCGGCCAAGCTCGCGGGCACGCAGCTTTTCGTCGACGAGGCCCAGATCGCGACGCGGGTCTACGTCAGCAACACGTTCGGCCGCATCGAGAAGGTCGGCGAGGCCGCGCGCAAGCGCGGGTCCTTGACCATCGAGACCTACGCCTTCTACGCGCTCAGCGAGCCGAAGGGCGATCTCCTCGACCGCACGCCGCCGCCGGAGCTGCAGCGCTGACACGCGCCTCAGGCCTGCTGCGGAATGATGTCCGCCAGCGCCTTGTCCCCGCCGTGGATCGCGACCATGTTGATGTCGGCGTCGATGGTCTTGTAGCCGCGGCGATCGAACCATTGCCGCAACTGGTCGGCATCGGTCTTGATCTTCTCGACCAGCATGATCGGCGTGCAGCGTTCGATCGTCGCCGCCGCACCTTCGAGCGCCTCGAGCTCCATGCCCTCGACGTCGAGCTTGATCAGGTCGCAACGCGGCAGGTTGAAATCGTCCAGCGGAAGCTTGCGCACCTCGACCGTGTCGTTCGCATAGTCGATGGCCTGGCCAATGAACTCGGTGTTGGGACGCTGGCGCAGCTCGAGGCTGCCGAAGCTCGACGGGGTCAGATAGTTCGGGCTCGGGATGTTGAGCACGCCGCGCTCGGAGGATACCGCGGCATGGATCGCAATCGCGTTGAAGCAGTTGTTGATCGCGATATTGCCGGCGAGCGCGTAGTAGATCCGCTCCTGCGCCTCGATCGAGAGCACGGATCCCCAGCCGGTCATCGCCTTCGCCCATTCGATCGTGTGGACGCCGATATTGGCGCCGCAGTCGATCGCGACCGCGCCGTCCCCATGGTGCCTGCGGCGCACGCCGAGCAGGCGGACGGCCAGCTGCACCTCTCCCGGATCGAAGGCGCCGGTGTTGAGGATCTGGAAGCCGACGCCGTAGCCGCGGTTGGCGTCGATCATGCGATAGTCGAGCCGGTTGACGATCATCGTACCTTGATTGGTCGAGGCCAGCACGAAGGCCAGCTTCCGGCCGGGAATCTGCATGGAGAGGTCCTCTCGTGTCGTCTCGGCAGGGAGCGGACGCGGTACGATTCGCCGACGGAGTGTCGCAGAGAATCGTCCCGTACCATACTGTCGCCGGCGGCCACAGCGCCTGTAACTCCGGGTTGCTACGGATGCGCTTGTCGCGCACCCGGCCTGCCGGAGCAGGGGCTTTCGACCGGCGAGACCTGCGGCCTTTACCTCGTCAGCGCACGCATACGAGAGATCATCGATCGCTCGCCGCCGCCCCGGCCCAATCGTTAACGCGGCGTGCGCTGTTTTACGGATCGGCGCGACCGACGGATGCTGCCTCTCCCGATTTTTCCGGTACGGCAATATTGCCTCCGGCTGCAGTTTTGCCCTGTTTCTGCCCTGTTTGCCGGCAAAACAGGCCCTGATGGTTAACCCGCCTCTAATCCGCCAAAACTTAATCAGCATTTAACTAAAAGCCGCCTTAATGAAGCTCTGTGCTTCTGCGAGATGCAAAGCGGGTGTCCGTGGCGCATCGAGCGAGAGTTGTCGAGTATTCGTTCGGGCGTGAGTGAATGAGTAACAGTCGAGCTGCGTTGGCCGCACGAAATCGCAGGAAGTCCTCCCTGATCGCGTTCTCTCACAAATTGATCGGTGGCGCGGCAATCGCATGCCTGATCGGGGGCTGCGCCGTAACGGTCTATACCAAGATCATCGCGGCCGACGCTTATCCGCCCCTGGGCAGCATCGAGCAGGATGAGCCCGTCGTGCGCCCGGCGCCGCGGCTTGCAACGCGCAGCGCCGCCGATGCTGTGGGTGAGGCCTTCTCGGCATTCCCGGAATCTCCGCCCGTCACCACGGCCGCCGCCATCACGCCGCAGATGTTCAACGACCGCTTCGGCGCGGCCGTGCCGCAGGGCGTCGCCTCCAACGCCGCGAACGGCGCGCCGCCGCTGCCCAAGCTCGCCGAAGCCGCGCCCAAGCAGATCGAGACCAGGCAGATCGAGACCAAGTCGGCCGAGGCCAAGCCGGCCGAGCCTGCGAAGGTCGCCGAGGCGTCGAAGAAGGATGCCCGGCCGCCGATGCAGCTGGCGCTCGCCAACACCAGGCCGGCCGCGCAGCCCGCGACGCCGGCGCAGGCTGCCGAAGCCAATGCGCCGAAGAGCAGCGGCTTCTCGCTGCGCGCGATGACCGAGCGTGCCAAGGCGGCGGTGCTGTCGATCGCGGGTGAGCGCCACTCGATCCAGGAAAAGCTCTGGGGCAAGCCGGAGAACCAGGATGGCGGGCTCCTGGCCTATGCCTCGGCTGATTCCAACATCACCGCCAGCATCGCCAAGGATCCGACCCGCGGCGGCCGGCCGCCGTACGATTTGAGCACGGCCGTGTACGACATCTCGGCCAAGGCGGTGTATCTGCCCGACGGCACCAAGCTCGAGGCGCATTCCGGCCTCGGCGACAACCTCGACAAGCCGAGCTCGGAGAAGATCAAGATGCGCGGCGTCACCCCGCCGCACATCTACGAGCTGAAGCCGCGCGAGGCGCTGTTCCATGGCGTGCCGGCGCTGCGGCTGAACCCGATCGGCGGCGAGGACGCCATCCACGGTCGCAACGGCCTGCTCGCGCACACCTTCATGCTCGGCCCGAACGGCGACTCCAACGGCTGCGTCTCGTTCCGCGACTACTATGCGTTCCTCGATGCCTACAAGAACAAGGGCATCCGCAAGCTCGCCGTGCTCGCCCGCATCGAGTGAGCCGGACAGGCGGCGTTGAGGTGGGATCTGCATGGTCGCCCTCACACTCAGCAGTAGTTCCGAACTGTAGGGCGTGCAAAGGTGCGCCGTGAATCCCGTCGCACGAGTGCTATATCGCCAACTACTACGCTGCGCGATACAGCGCCCTCTTCCCTTGTGGGAGAGGGCGCATTCACTTGCAGCGCTCGTCCGATCTCCCAATCTCCTAGAGCACGCACTTTCAGAGCCACAAGATCGAGAATCCGTTGGCTGCCGTGCAGTCACGAGCGCACGATTTCTGATGCGGCTTCGGGATCGGCGTCGCTCCGGGCGACCGCTTCATGCGATCGCACTGGAAGAAGGAAAAACGGATACACAGCTCGAACACTCCTGGACACGACATCGCATTCTCGCGGCGAATGACGCCCGAGGCTTGCCAGCGACATCGCCCTCGTAAATCAGGAGAGGGCGCGGGGAATGCCGGGTGAGGGCCTCACCCATGGCCCGCCTGCAACAAAGAAAGCAGGCGGCAGTCACCACAGGTTCAGCCGCATCATCCGGCGGGCTCAATCGGTGGTCGCAACACCAAGTGTTTTCATTCGTGACAGCAGCTCGTCAAGCGCTTCTGCTGGAGTTTTCCATCCTAGCGTCTTTCTCGGTCGGGAATTGAGCGCTGCGGCCACGGCGGCGATCTCGTCAGCATCGTAGACGCTCAGATCGGTACCTTTCGGGAAGTACTGCCGCAGCAGGCCATTCGTGTTCTCGTTCGTGCCACGTTGCCAGGGGCTTCTTGGATCGCAGAAGTAGATCTGAAGGTCTGTATCGATCTTGAGGTCACTGTGTTGAGCCATTTCGGTCCCCTGATCCCAGGTTAGCGAGCGGCGGAGTTCTTTGGGCAAGGTGACGATGGTGCGCGTGATCGCATCGCGTACCGCTTCAGCTCCGTGTCCGGAGAGCGCAGGCCCATCCTTCGTACGTGGGCCATCGTCAAACCCCGGCAGCCGTGGAAGGTGCAGGAGCATTGTAAACCGCGTGCTGCGTTCGACCAGCGTGCCGATTGCCGAGCTGGCGGAGCCGACGATCAGATCTCCTTCCCAATGTCCCGGCACAGCTCGATCCGCGACTTCGGCCGGACGCTCACTGATCATGATCTCTGGCGATATGAAGCCTTTGCTGCGCTTCCGCGTACGCGCTCGGGGCACGCGCAGCGCACGTCCCGTTCGCAAACAGGACGACAACTCGCGTTTCAGCGCTCCTCGGCCCTGAACAAAAAGCGCCTGGTAAATGGCTTCGTGGCTGATGCGCATCGCCTCGTCATCCGGGAAGTCGATCGGTAAGCGCCGGGCAATCTGCTCGGGACTCCACGCTTTCGTCCACCCCTGATCCTGGCTAGAGCCCGCACGACCGGCCTTCCGCCGAACGCCGCCTGGAGGTGCGACAAACCCTGCAAGCCGCTCTTCAACATAAGCGCGCAAGGCGGCGTTGCTTGCAAGCTTGCTCGGCTTAGGACGCCGGGCCGATCGATCTGCATGCCACTGGGCGGCCGTCGCCCGATAGGCCATCTTGCCGCCGTGCGTGGCCGCATTGCGATCGAGTTCACGGGAGATGGTCGAGGGAGATCGATTGAGACGCCGCGCTATCTCTCGTACAGAATGGCGCTGCGCATTCAGCAGCGCAATCTCTTCGCGCTCAGAAAAAGAGAGGTGCCGTCCGGAGAGCGGCTTCGCTGAAGGTCGGAACATTGCCGGTGCCACGCCGCCCGCTTTTCGAAATAATCGGGGGCCGACAGCATCCGATAATCCAGCAGCCAGCGCAGCATTCTCGCTGTTCAACCCAGCGGCAATCCCACGCCAAAATTTCTGCTGTTCCGCACGCCCCGCAACTGGTGGGCGCCCCAATGATCCCAGCTTGCCCCGCGTTGACCGTTTCTTTCGAATGCCCATCGCAACCTCCTCATCGAGTGTTGCGACGACCAATTGAATCCGCCTCCGGCATTCCCCGCGCGATGGACTACGGCTTATACGTGGTCTCCCTGGTGCGCCGGGCTTTCTGGCCACCATCGGTCGGAGCATTCGTCTCTCTCGACCTTGACACCAGCATCGGGGTGTCAGGACATCACGACTTCGCCGTGCGCACCGGATCGTTCGTCCGCGTGATCAGATCACGCTGCAACCCGACGCGCCCACCGCATCCCGCCCTCCACGTTCATGACGATCGCGAAGCGCCCCTCTCATGAGGGCGGGACCGGCATAGAATGCATGATTTCCGATTTTTGGAAACAAGAAAATGCGAGGCACAGGAGGCGAGCGGGGCGATCTGATTGACCCGGCTCAACAAATCAGCTTTCGCGCGCGCGCGTCTTCGATCGTTCGAGCGGGCGACAGTGCTCTTGTCGTGCGCGAAAATGCGCAACTGATTTGCCCGACGAGCAGTCCGGCTGTTGCAGATCCGTCGCATTGCGGAAGCCGGCAACGTCATCGCATCACGCTTTGGTCTTGACGGTTTCGGAAAATTCTGCGCATAGCTCTGCCCCATCGCAATCGGCCGCCGATCATCACCGGCGCGCTCTTGAGGACTACGACCGTGTTGAGCCTACGCTCACATCTCGCGAACGCCGCCACCAACGAACGACCCTTTAATCGGTCGAGCGATTGGTCGGGTCTGCGCGTCGCCTGTCAGGGTCCAAGCGATCTCGTGATAATCCTGGCCCGACCGGGACTCCAGATTTCAGCAAGAGCATAACAGCGGCGGGACTGCACCCTCCGCGCACCAAGCGGAGGGTTGGATGACCCGGACGTCAGGCGAAGATCCCGAGACTTGCGACATTGCGCGCGCACTGGATTCACCGGTGGCAGCAGCTTTCGTGCGCATCGTCATGACGTGCCGAGGCGTGACCGAGGCGCGCGCGCGGCAGCTCTATCTCGACTACCTCAATCGCACCGATCCGGACGCGTTTCATCCGCACTCGGCGGACGGCGGGCGCGATGGCCGGCGAGCGTCGAGCGGTGCGCCGGGTAGACCATGAGGCCCATGTCCCCATCTGGCGAAGGGACCGGACCGACGATCCGGGAAGGCGGGTTCGATTCCCGCCATGGGCGCCAGAACGACCAGGCGGTTGAAGCGAAGAGAGGAGGTCGATGATGTCAGCAACAAATCCGGCGCTGGTTCTCAACGCCGACTTCCAGCCGCTGAGCTACTTCCCGCTGTCAGTGGTCAGCTGGGAGGATGCGATTAGGGCAGTCGTCAGCGGCTCTCACGTCGTCGTCGCGGAGTACGACCGGGTGGTTCGTAGCCCGAGCGTCACCATGCGGCTGCCGGCGGTGATCGCGCTGCGCGACTACGTCAGGCCCGCGATGCGCGTGCCTTTCACGCGGTTCAACGTGTTCCTGCGCGATCGCTTCGAATGTCAGTACTGCGGCGGCCGTTATCTGCACGGCGAGTTGACGTTCGACCACGTGGTACCGCGGGCCGATGGCGGCGAGACGTCGTGGACCAACATCGTCGCCGCTTGCAGTCCATGCAACGCGCGCAAGGACCGGCGCTATCTCAAGCCGCGACGGCCGCCCTTCGAGCCGACGCGGCACGAGCTGATGGCCGCGCAGCGCCTGTTTCCGCCGAGATTCCTGCACGAGACGTGGCAGGATTATCTCTATTGGGACGTGGAGCTGGAGCGGTGAGGAGAGGTGGCCCAGATGAGCGTGCGCCGAGGTCCAGCGGGCCTCGGCGTAAGCGACATCCGGGCTACGAAATTGCGTCGCCCGCATTTGCATGCGAGCGACGTCGTTATGAGTAGATCGATATGTAGACGATTAGTTACGGAATGAGATCGTTCGAAAATAATCGATGTATACGTCTTGCGCGTGCCGTTGATTGTGTGTAGTAGCACGGTCCTTCGTGATGACTTTGGTTCGGGCTCGCTGAAATCCCGACTGGCGCGGCCGGTGTCCGGTCCCGTGTTCCGTCGTCGCAAAGAACAAGGAGTCTGTAGCTCATGGAGAGCGTCGGGTTGAAGGCCCGAAGGCATCGGTTCGATTCCGATCGACACCACCAAAGGATAGCTCAGTTAGGTAGAGCAGATGACTGTGAATCATCGGGTCGCGGGTTCGACTCCCGCTCCAGCGCTTCGGTTTAGCCTGAAAAGCTAATCGCCTCTGACGAGGACCGGACGCGCGCTTCAGTCGCGGTCCGGCCGTTTTGCCCAGGAAGAAAGTTCTAGGGCATTTCGACCAGATCAAGACACTGCAGAACCGGCTCTGTGCCGCGGTGGATATCGCGTCTGAAGATGCCGGGAAGGCTGCGCAAGGACGCTCGGGCTGATAGCTCGTGTGACCGCGCGCGTGCGCCCGGCATCGTCAGATGCTCAAGCCTCGGTCCGCTCGGTTCACGCAGGAAGCGTCGTCCGGTCCTCACGTCCTTTGATCAATGAATCGCGTTTCGGCCGATGGGCCGGACGCAAGCTGTGGGAGTGTGTTGTGACTTGGCATCTGGTGACGAAGACCGTGACGGTGGCGGATGGCGAGCGGGCGCTGGTGTGGCGTGACGGCCAGCTCGTGCGCGTGCTCGGTCCCGGCCGTCATGCGCTGCTCGATCCGCTGCACCGGCTGTTGGTGCAAGTGTACGACGTGGTCAGGGCCGAATACCCGGCCGAGCGCTACGCGGTGCTGAAGGCCGCGCGGCCCGATCTTGCCGCCGAACTCTTCGAGGCCGTGGAGACCGGCGCGGACGAGATCGCGATCGTCAGCCTCGACGGCCGGCCGACGCATCTGCTCACGCCGTGGCAGACACGTGTCTACTGGAAGGTGGCGACGCAGGTCGAGGTCGAGCGTATCGGCATCGCAAGCGACGTGCGTGTGAGCGCGCGGCATCTGGCGATGATCGAGCGTAACCGGCCGAGCGTTGTGACCGAGGTCGTGGTCGAGAACCACGAGGCCGGTCTGCTCCATGTCGACGGCAAGCTGACGGAGCGGCTGGCGCCGGGCCGGCACGCCTTCTGGGCGGTCGGCCGCAAGATCGAGGTCAAGCGCCTGGATATGCGGCCCACAGTGCTGGAGATCACCGCGCAGGAGATGCTGACCAAGGATCGCATCGCGCTGCGGGTGACGCTCACGGCGTTCCGGCGGATTGCCGACGCGGAGGCGGCTGTCGCGACCACGCCCGACGTGGATGCGTGGCTGTACCGGCTGGTGCAGTTCGCGATCCGCGAGGCGGTGGCGTCACGCACGCTCGACGAGGTGCTGGCGGCCAAGGCCTCGCTCGATGCCGAGCTGCGCGACTACGTGCGTGCGCGGCTCGGCGGCTCGGGTGTCGAGGTGACGGAGCTCGGCGTGAAGGACGTGATCCTGCCCGGCGAGATCCGCGAGCTCGTCAACAAGGTGGTGGAGGCGGAGCGGCTGGCCAAGGCCAACCTGATCCGTCGCCAGGAGGAGACCGCGGCGACGCGCTCGCTCCTGAACACCGCCAGGCTGATGGAGGAGAACCCGCTGCTGCTGCGGCTCAAGGAGCTGGAGTCGCTCGAGCGCCTGGTCGAGAAGGTCGGCCGCATCGACCTGCATGCCGGCGACGGCCTCGATGCGCTGCTGACGCGGCTGGTCCGGCTGAAGGCGCCGGAGACGGCGTGATCGATAAGAGAGGCCGCCCACGGGCGGCTTCTCGCTTGCGATAGAGGGAGCGTGGGACAGAATTGAAAAAGCTGCTGGGTTTCGTGAGTATGGATTCCGGGCTCTCGCTGCGCGAGCCCCGGAATGACGGGAGGAGAGATCACACCTCTCTCCACGCGTCATTCCGGGGCAGCCGCGTAGCGGCTGAGCCCGGAATCCATAACCACGGCTCTCGATGGCATACTATGTCTATCTACTGGCGAGCAAAAAACACGGGACGCTCTATCTGGGCGTCACGAATGATCTCATTCGACGCGACTACGAACACCGAACCAAGGCGGCACCGGGCTTCACCTCGCGCTACGACATCGGCAAGCTCGTCTGGTTCGAGATCTACGACAACGCGATCACGGCCATCGCGCGAGAAAGAGCTGAAGAAGTGGCGGCGCGACTGGAAAATCAGGCTGATCGAGGAGAACAACCCGAATTGGGACGATCTGTATCTGGGGATTTGTGGGTGAGACGGTGCCTCACACTGATCGTCGGGAGTATGGATTCCGGGCTCGCGCCGTCTGCGCAAATGGCTTTGCCATTTGCTTGCCGACGCGCCCCGGAATGACGCATCGAGAGATCACGCGCTCTTTCCTCCGCCATTCTGGGCCAGCACAGTGTCGGGGGCATAGATCATCGACGGATGCCATTGCTTGGCCGGCGATGAGCGCAACATCTTGGTGTCACGAACTGCGCACGCACAGGCACCACTGATCGCGCAACGAGCGGCGAATGAACGCAGCCGCCGCTGGATGTTACAAACTGACCTGATTGGAATGAGGCGAGCCATGATCGACGGAAACACCCTGATCGCCTGGGGCTTCAAGCCCGGTCGCTGGTTCAAGGAGGGACTGGCGACGGCCAATGCGATGCGGGCCGATGGCGCCGATGATGACGCGATCTTCGCCGCGCTGCAGGAACTGCAGCCGGCGGAGACGCTGATGCGCACCAACGGCGTGCCGTTCGCGATGCTGATCGAAGCCGACAACGAGCTGGAGCGCGCCAATGTCGCGGCGGTGACCCAGCACATGGATGCGTTGATGCGGGTGCCGACCATCGTAGCCGGCGCCGTGATGCCGGACGCCTGTCCGTCGGGAACGGCGCTCGGCACCATCCCGGTCGGCGGCGTGGTCGCCTGTGAGGACGCGATCCATCCGGGCTTCCATTCCTCCGACATCTGCTGCTCGGTGGCGGTGACGGTGTTCGCGCGCAAGGACGATCCCAAGCGCATTCTCGATGCGGTTCACGCCGTGACCCATTTCGGTCCCGGCGGCCGCGACCGGCTGCATCAGCCGCCCGACGAGGTGATGGCAGGGTTCGAGGCCAACCCCTTCCTGAAGGGGCTCGAGCGCTTCGCGATCGGCCACTTCGCCACGCAGGGCGACGGCAACCACTTCGCCTATGTCGGCCATCTCAGATCGACCGGGCAGGTGGCGCTGGTGACGCATCACGGCTCGCGCGGCTTCGGTGCCCAGCTTTACAAGCGCGGCATGAGCGTGGCGAAACGGCACACCGCGATCCACGCGCCGAAGGTCCCGGAGCACAGCGCCTGGATCAAGGCGTCGAGCGACGACGGCCGGGCCTATTGGGAGGCGTTGCAGGTCGCGCGGCTGTGGACCAGGGCCAATCACCACGCGATTCACGATCTCGCGGCGGCGAAGCTCGGCAACGCCGTCGCGGACCGGTTCTGGAACGAGCACAACTTCGTCTTCCAGAAGAGCGACGGCCTGTACTACCACGGCAAGGGCGCGACGCCGAACTGGTCCGGCTTCTCGGCTGACGATGACGGACGCACGATCGTGCCGCTCAACATGGCCGAGCCGGTGCTGATCCTGAAGCATCGCGACAACAAGGATGCGCTCGGCTTCGCGCCGCACGGCGCTGGCCGCAATCTCGGGCGGAAGGCGTTTTTGCGCGCGCATCGCCCGGAGATGCCTGAGGGCATCGATGCGCGGTTCTATTGCGGCAAGCCTGATTTGTCGGAGCTGCCGCAGGCCTACAAGAACGCGGCGTCGGTACGGGCGCAGATCGCACGCTACGGCCTCGGCGAGGTGACCGACGAGGTGATCCCTTACGGCTCGATCATGGCCGGTGACTGGGAAGCCGACGCGCCGTGGCGGAAGGGGCGATGAAGACTCCAAATCGGTGAGGTCGCCCACGGGCGGCCTCCTGTTGACGGGGCGGCAGGCGCCGGAGGTGATCAGCGGCCGCGTGGCCGCCGGTTCATTTGGCGATTGCGCATGGTCGGGCCTTCCATCATCCTCAGGCTGTGAAGAAGGGGGGAGACGCGATGACGAGCCTGGATGCGGGTGCCATCGGGCCGAAGCGCGAGCCGTAGTGGGCGATCGCGGGGATCTTCATCGCGGGCTTTGCGCTGCTGTGCCTGCTGCTGGCCTCGCCGGTACTGATCCGCTCCTTCCTGTATCAGCAGTTCAACATCCCTTCATCCTCGAACATTCCAACGCTTCTCGTCGGCGATGTCTTCTTCGTGTCGAAATATCCCTACGGCTACAGCCGTTTCACTTGGCCGTTGTCTTGGCCTTCCTCGTTGCCGCCGTCGGCGCGCATCTGGGGCGCGACACCTGCGCGCGGTGATGTGGTCGCGTTCTTCCTGCCGAAAGACAATGCGACCGTCTACATCAAGCGCGTCGTCGGACTGCCCGGCGACCGCGTCCAGATGAAGGAGGGAGTGCTCTACATCAACGATACGGCCGTCGAGCGGGAGCGCGTCGAGGATCTGACCGGAGAGGCGGCCTGCGGGGGCGGTGCGAACGAGCGCGTCACGCGCTGGCGCGAGACCTTGCCGAATGGCGTGAGCTACCAGACGCTGGATTGCGTCAGCCACGGCTTCTTCGACAATACCAACGTCTTCGTCGTGCCGCCCGGGCGGCTGTTCATGCTCGGCGACAACCGCGACAACTCGACCGACAGCCGTGTGCTTGGCACCATCGGCTATGTGCCGATCGAGAATGTCATCGGCCGCGCCGCGATGATCTTCTTCTCGGCCACCAGCGCCGAGAAAGGCAAGCCGGGCCGGATCCGTTTCGAGCGGATTGGGACGATGGTGAAGTAGGGCGGCGCGGAGCCCGTAGCCCGCATGAGCGAAGCGACATGCGGGATCACCTGCTCGGTTCGTGACACTCCGGATGTCGCTCCCGCCTGCGCCCTTCGGGATGCGGCGTGCGCTCATCTGAACTACGCATTGAATGCATCGGGGGGGCATGAGCCCGAAACCGAGGCTGGCGATTCGACAATTCCAGCACAAACGAAAACCCCGGCATCGCTGCCGGGGTTTTGCAATTGTCGTCTGCGACGAAGCGTCGGACTTAGAAGTCCATGCCGCCCATGCCGCCGCCCGGAGGCATCGCGGGGCCGCCGGCGTTCTTCTTCGGCAGCTCGGCGACCATGGCTTCGGTCGTGATCAGCAGCGCAGCCACGGAGGCGGCGTTCTGGATCGCGGCGCGAACCACCTTGGTCGGGTCGATGATGCCCTTGGAGACCAGGTTGCCGTACTCGCCGGTCTGGCTGTCGAAGCCATAGGCGTACTGGTCCTTCTCCAGGATCTTGCCGACGATGACCGAGCCGTCCTCGCCCGCGTTGATCGCGATCTGGCGGGCCGGGGCGGAGAGCGCCTTGCGGACGATCTCGATGCCGGTCTTCTGGTCGTCGTTCTTGGTGCGCAGGCCCTTGAGCTGCTCGGACGCCCGGAGCAGGGCGACGCCGCCGCCCGGCAGGATGCCTTCCTCGACAGCCGCGCGGGTCGCATGCATCGCGTCATCCACGCGATCCTTGCGCTCCTTGACCTCGACCTCGGTCGCGCCGCCGACGCGGATCACCGCGACGCCGCCCGCGAGCTTGGCCAGACGCTCCTGCAGCTTCTCACGGTCGTAGTCCGAGGTGGTCTCCTCGATCTGCGCCTTGATCTGGTGCACGCGCGCCTCGATGTCGGCCTTCTTGCCGGCGCCGTTGACGATCGTGGTGTTCTCCTTGTCGATCATCACCTTCTTGGCGCGGCCGAGCATCGAGAGGTTGACGTTCTCGAGCTTGATGCCGAGATCCTCCGAGATCGCCTGGCCGCCGGTCAGGATCGCGATGTCCTGCAGCATGGCCTTGCGGCGATCGCCGAAGCCCGGCGCCTTGACGGCCGCGACCTTCAGGCCGCCACGCAGGCGGTTGACGACCAGGGTGGCGAGCGCCTCGCCCTCGACGTCCTCGGCGACGATGACCAGCGGCTTGCCGGTCTGCACCACGGCCTCGAGCAGCGGCAGCAGCTCGTTCAGCGACGACAGCTTCTTCTCGTTGATCAGGATGTAGGCGTCATCCATCTCGACGCGCATCTTGTCGGCGTTGGTGACGAAGTAGGGCGAGATGTAGCCGCGGTCGAACTGCATGCCCTCGACGACGTCGAGCTCGGTCTCGAGCGACTTGGCTTCCTCGACGGTGATGACACCCTCGTTGCCGACCTTCTTCATGGCGTCGGCGAGGAACTTGCCGATCTCGGCGTCGCCGTTGGCGGAGATGGTGCCGACCTGGGCGATCTCGTCGTTCGACGTGACCTTCTTGGAGTTCTTGACGAGGTCGGCAACGACCGCCTCGACCGCGAGGTCGATGCCGCGCTTCAGATCCATCGGGTTCATGCCGGCGGCAACCGCCTTGGCGCCTTCACGCACGATGGCCTGGGCCAGCACGGTCGCGGTGGTGGTGCCGTCGCCGGCCGCATCAGCGGACTTCGAGGCGACCTCGCGCACCATCTGCGCGCCCATGTTCTCGAACTTGTCGTCGAGCTCGATCTCCTTGGCGACGGTGACGCCGTCCTTGGTGATGCGCGGCGCGCCGAACGACTTGTCGAGGACGACGTTGCGGCCCTTCGGACCGAGCGTGACCTTGACGGCATTGGCGAGGATGTCCACGCCGCGCAGCATGCGGTCGCGAGCGTCGACGCCGAACTTTACGTCTTTTGCTGACATATTGGGTTTCCCTGAGTTGAATTGGTCGTCTCACCCTGGGCAGGGCGCCCGCAGGCGCTCCTCAGGGTGAGCGTTGAGCGGGTTGGCTTAGGCGGCCTTCTTCTTCGACGCGGTGTCGGTGAGCACGCCCATGATGTCGCTTTCCTTCATGATCAGCAGCTCGTGGCCGTCGATCTTGACCTCGGTGCCCGACCACTTGCCGAACAGCACGCGGTCACCGACCTGGACGTCGAGCGGGACCAGCTTGCCGCTCTCGTCGCGGGCGCCCGGGCCCACCGCGATCACTTCACCCTGCGAGGGCTTCTCCTTGGCCGAGTCGGGGATGATGATGCCGCCAGCGGTCTTCTCTTCGGCGTCGATGCGCTTGACCACGACGCGGTCGTGAAGCGGACGGAAAGCCATACAGTCCTCCTAAGCTATTGAGGCGATTGTCAGTTTCTGGGAATTTGGCAGTCGGCGCCGGCGAGTGCCAGCACGCAGGCTGGATTTAGGGGAGAGCATTCAGCCGGGCAAGGGCTTGTAGCAGAAAAATTAGCAGTCAACTGCGGGCTCTGCCAAAGCGTTCCGATAGCGTTAACGGAAGCGGAACGAACCATGAAACCCCGTATTAGCACCTGGGCTAAGTGGCTGCTAATGCAGCATTTTTCAACATGTCGTTAAACATTTAAGCTTGAGATGGGTTGAGGACATGCGTCACATTTCTAGGCAGTGAGCGCATCTTTGCCGGGTGGCTCCATCCCGGATGGCCACACGGACATGCGCTCCAGAAACGGAGGTTGGCATGGTGTCGAAGGTTGAGGTTTCCGAGGACTTTCGGAAACAGGTGCTGGGTTACGGGCTGACGACGGCGCAGATCCTGTATCGGATGCCGGACCATCGCTCGCTGCTGCAGACCTATGTCTGGCAGAACTACGACCTGTTTCCGAAATTCCCTGCGCTGCAGGACTTCCTGGCGTTCTGGCAGGAGAAGATCGAGGGGCCGCTGTATTCGGTCACGGTGGCGCATTCCAAGCTGATCAAGCCGGCCGAGCTGCGCGCTGTCGACGGCGTGTTCCGGCTGCATTGAGCTGACAGCCACCGCTGCCGCCTCATGACCGGTGTCATTCCGGGGCGCGCGAAGTGCGAGCCCGGAATCCATCGGGCGGCAGAACGCGCGGAGGAATGGATTCCGGGCTCGTGCTTCGCACGCCCCGGAATGACGACCTTTGTTGGAGCGGCTGCTGGGACTCTCCAATATGTGCTACCCTCGCGACGAGGATACGCAGGGAGAGCACCATGGCCACCAAGAGCCGGACGACCAAGCCCGCATCACGCGCCGCCGCCAAGTCAGCGGCGCTGAAGACCGGCAAGAGCAGCAAGGCGACGGCGAAGGCCGTTACGAGAACTAGCGCCAAGCCGCTGGCGAAGACGCCCGCCAAGCCGGGCCGGGCGGCTGCGCCCTCGGCGCGCAAGGCGCTGGCGAGCAAGGGGCGACCAGCGCCGGCGCCGCGCCGCCGCAAACAGAAGGTCGCGATCAGCCATCACCGCGAGGAGGACTTCAAGGCCGACGGCCTGCGCGCTTATGCCCATTACCGCGACCTCGGCATCGCCGACGCGACGCACGGTTTGGCGCGCGCGCATGTCATCCGCATGCTGCCGCCGTGCAATCCGCAGGAAGTCTCCAAGCTGCACACCCATGCGGTCGACTTCCAGATGGTCTATGTGCTCAAGGGCTGGGTGAAGAGCTACCTCGAAGGCGTCGGCGAGACGCTGATGCAGGAGGGCAGCTGCTGGACCCAGCCGCCGAAGATCCGGCACATGATCCTCGACTATTCCGACGACGTCGAGCTGCTGGAAGTGATCCTGCCGGCCGACTTCAAAACCGTCGAACTGTCGACGTAAAGCCGACAGAAATGGATGGAAACATTCGCGTGCGATGGACGGCGGTCCCATCGCGCGTGTGTGTTGACATCCGGTCTCGCGTCATTGGGACGGATGGGCCGGCGACGAATCCGTAAGACGTGTTCGCCGCGGGCTTGCGTAAAGGCGTACCCGTTCCGTTGCCGCGCTTCGTCGTCCAGTTCGCTCCCACGATCCCGCGCGCGCCTCGCACGCGCGCATCGACGCAGCCCCGCTTCGCCAGCGCGGGCGCCGGCTCGGCTTCAGGTGTAGGACATCGCGAGGACATCGACTGGCTGCGCGCCATCGCGGTGCTCTCCGTCGTCGCATTCCATTTCGAGGCGCCGGCGATCTTCGGCGGCTTCGTCGGCGTCGACATCTTCTTCGTCATCTCCGGCTACCTGATCACCGGCATCATCGCCGCGGAGATCGCGGCGGGCCGCTTCTCGTTCGTGCAATTCTACGAGCGGAGGGTGCGGCGGCTGCTGCCGGCGCTCTACGCCATGGTGGCGTTCGCGGCGCTTCCGGCGTCGCAGGACATGCTGGGCTCCGAGCGCGCCGAATTCTTCCGTTCCGCGGCCGCCGTCGTCACCTTCACCTCGAACGTCTTCTTCTGGCAGCAGTCGGGCTATTTCGACCACGCCGCGGTGGAGAAGCCGCTGCTGCACGCCTGGTCGCTCGCGGTCGAGGAGCAGTTCTATCTGGTGCTGCCGATCGTGGTCTGGGCCGTGTTGCTGATAGCGCGCGGCCGCAGGCTGGCGCTGACTTTCACGCTGGCGCTGCTGGCTGCCGGCTCGTTCGCGCTCTGTTTGCTGCTGATGCGCGAGGGCGCGTCCGCGAGCGCATTCTTCCTCAGCCCGCCGCGCGCCTGGGAATTCCTGCTCGGCAGCCTGGTCGCGATATCCGGCCTTCCCGCACCGCGGCCTGGTCTCGCCCGGCGCGGCGCCCGCGCGCTGTCGCTGCTGCTGATGGCCGTGCCGATTCTGGCGCTGCGCCCCGGACCGGGTTTCCCCGGCGTCGACGCGCTGGCGCCATGCCTCGGTGCCGCGCTGTTCCTGTGGAGCGGCGCCGGCGTGGCCAACGTGCCGCGTAGCCCGCTATCGCCGCTCGGCGTGGCGGCGTTCTTCGGCCGCATTTCCTATTCGCTGTATCTGTGGCACTGGCCGTTGTTCGCCTTCGCGCGCTTCGCCAAGCCCGGCCTCGCACTCGACGGCGGGGAGCGGGTGGCGTTGTTCGCGCTCACGGTCGCAGTCGCCACGCTGTCCTGGCGCTTCATCGAGCAGCCGTTCCGCCATCGCAAACTCGCAGCGACCCCGCGCGCGGCCTTCGGTCTTGCGGCGCTGGCAAGCCTGCTGCTGATGGCCGGCAGCGGCGTGGGTCTGTTGCGCGCCGGCGCCGTGTCGGACGCCGACCGCGCGGCGCAGCGGCTGGATGCCTACAACGCCTACGACATGAAGCCGGTCTATCGCTACGGCACCTGCTTCACGACGCCGGACGGGCGCGTGCCCGAGGATTGTCTCCGTCCAGTGCCTGGCAAGACCAATTTGCTGCTGTGGGGCGACAGCTTTGCCGCGCACTACTATCACGGCCTCAAGGCCGAGCTCGATCCGGACACCGTCAACATCATGCAGGCGAGCCAGCCCACCTGCATGCCGACCTTCAACGCGGAGACGCAGGGTGTGGCCGCCTGCCGCGCGCTGGCGGCCCAGATGCGCGACTACTTCGCGGCGCACCGGCCCGATCTGGTGGTGATGTCAGCAGATTGGCTCGAAGATGCCCGATCGCCGCGCTTTGCCGGAATGGTGCGCGACCTCAGGTCGACCCTGTCTCGGCTCAGTGATGCCGGCATTCCGGTGGTGCTGCTCGGCCCGTCCGTGCAATTCCGCGCGCGACTGCCGTCGATGCTGGCGCGCGCCACCTTGCGCGGCATGGCGCCGGATCCCGTGGCTTTCGTCCGCTCGGACATCTTCGCGCTGGATTCGGCCATGCAGGCGGGGCTGCCGAGTGGTGAGGGCTTTTCCTACGTTTCGATCCTGTCGGCGGTCTGCGAGAGCGGACGCTGTCCGCTCACGGTCGGCGACGTCCCGCTGTCGTTCGACCACGCGCATCTCACGGCGGCGGGCTCGCAGCTCGTGATGGCCCGGATCGCGCCGCTGCTTCTCCCGAAGACGACCGAGCTCAGCTCACGTCAGCAGGCCGACGATCGCGCCCATCAGGCAGGTGGTGAGGGTGCCCGAGACGATTGATTTCAGGCCGAGCGCGTTGATCTCGTCGCGCCGGGTCGGCGCCATGGTGCCGAGGCCGCCGATCATGATGCCGAGGCTGGCGAAGTTGGCGAAGCCGCACATCGCGTACAGCATGATCAGCCGCGCGCGCGGATCGAGCGCGCCTGCATCGAGCTTGGCCAGCTCGACATAGGCGATCAGCTCGTTCAGCACCGTCTTGGTGCCCATCAGGCTGCCGGCGGTGACGGCCTCCGACCACGGCAGGCCCATCAGCCAGCACACCGGCGCCATCACGAGGCCGAGCAGCCGCTGCAGCGAGATGTCGGCGCCGCCGATGGCGGGCAAGAGCGACAGGATCGCGTTGGCGAGATGCACCAGCGCGACCAGCACCAGCAGCAGCGCCACGATGTTCATCAAGAGTTCGAGCCCGGCGCTGGTGCCCTTGACGATCGCGTCCATGGTCGAGGTGGCCTGAGTCCCGGGATCGCCGAGCGCGCCGCCGGTGAGCTGCTTCGACGTCTCCGGCACCATGATCAGGCTGACCAGGATCGACGCCGGCGCGCCGAGCACCGAGGCGATGACGAAATGCGCGGCGGCATCCGGGATCAGTGGCGCCAGCAGCGTGGCGTAGAGCACCAGCACGGTGCCGGCGATGCCGGCCATGCCGCCGGTCATGACGAGAAACAATTCGCTGCGCGTCATCTGCGCCAGATACGGCCGGATGAACAGCGGCGCTTCGACCATGCCGAGGAAGACATTCGCGGCGGTCGACAGGCCGACCGCGCCGCCGACGCCGAGGGTGCGCTCCAGCAGCCAGGCCATGCCGCGCACCAAGGGCGGCAGCACGCGCCAGTAGAACAACAGCGTCGTGAGCACGCTCATGACCAGCACGATCGGCAGCGCCTGGAAGGCGAGCACGAAATCGGCGCCGGGCGCCTTCAGCTCGAAGGGCAGGGCGCCGCCGCCGACAAAGCCGAAGACGAAGGAGGTGCCGGCCCGGGAGGCCGACGAGATGGCGCCCACGACGTCGTTGATGGCGCCGAACGCGCGGGCGACCGCAGGCACCTTGAGCAGGACGATGGCCGTCACGAGCGTCACCACCAGCCCGAGCCCGGCCTGCTTCAACGACACCGCGCGCCGGTTTTCACCGAGCGCCCATGCGATCGCGAGCAGTGCGATTATCCCGAACGCCGATTGCAGCTGAAGCATCAGATCCCCCGAACCCCGTTTCATTATGGGCGCAGGGAACTGCCGCGTGCAATGCCGCGCGGCCATGCGGGGCCCGCGATTGACAAGCAGTGAGGGCTGCGTCACGCAGGCGCCATCATGTCGTCCACCGTCCCGATCGGCGCGCGCGATCTCTTGAAGCAAAGCGCGTTCCTGTTCTTCCTGTCGTCCCGCAGCCTGTCGCGCTTTGCGAGCCAGATCGCGGCGGTGGCGATCGGCTGGCAGATCTACGATCTGACCGGGCGCGCCTTCGATCTCGGCATGGTCGGGCTGATCCAGTTCCTGCCAACGGCACTGCTGGTGTTCGTCGCCGGCAGCGCCGCCGACCGATTCCAGCGCAAGCGCGTCGTGCAGCTCTGTCAGCTCGTCGAGGCGCTGACGGCGCTCTATCTGTGCTGGGGCGCTTACGCCGGTCAGCTCGGCGAATTCCAGCTATTCGCGGCCGTCTTCGTGCTCGGCATTGCCGGCGCCTTCGAAAGCCCGGCCACGGCGGCGCTGCTGCCGCTGATCGCGCCGTCCGGCACCTTGCAGCGGGCCAGCGCGCTGTCCAGCGGTGCAGCGCAGCTCGCGACCATCGCGGGGCCTGCGATCGGCGGCTTCGCCTATGCGGTCGCGCCCGGTGTGCCCTACGGCATCATGATGCTGTTCTGGATCGGAGGCATGGCCCTGACCGGCCTGATGCAGGTGCCTGATGACGTGCCGGCCGAGCGGCTCGAGGGCAGCAAGGACGATCTGTTCGCCGGCGTCCGCTTCATCCGCGCCAATCCGGCGATCCTTGGCACCATCTCGCTCGATCTGTTCGCGGTGCTGCTCGGCGGCGTCACTGCGCTGCTGCCGATCTACGCGCGCGATATCCTCGACACCGGGCCGTTCGGGCTCGGCGTGCTGCGCGCCGCGCCCGCGGTCGGCGCGCTGGCGATGACGGCGGTGCTGGCGCGCTACACCATTCGGCGGTGCGTCGGCCTGCGCATGTTCCAGGCGGTCATCGTGTTCGGTGCGGCGACGGTCGTGTTCGCCGTCTCGCATGCGATGTGGATCTCGGTCGCTGCGCTCGCCGTTCTCGGCGCCGCCGACACCGTCAGCGTCGTGATCCGCTTTTCGCTCGTTCAGCTCGCCACGCCCAACGAGATGCGCGGCCGCGTCGGCGCGGTGAACTTCCTGTTCATCAACGCCTCCAACCAGCTCGGCCAGTTCGAGAGCGGCGTCACCGCCGCGCTGCTAGGGGCCATGCCTGCCGCCATCCTCGGCGGCGTCGGCACCATCGCGATCGCGCTGGCGTGGATGAAGCTGTTTCCGGAGCTGCGGAAGGTGGAGCGGTTGGAGTAGGGCGAGCCGGCCGCGCTCTCTCCGTCATTCCGGGGCATCGCGCAGCGATGAGCCCGGAATCCATCACCATGAGACGTCGTGTGACGAAGATAAATGCCACATCCATCTCGCGCCACACCACCGCGTGTGGCTATGGATTCCGGGCTCGCGCTTCGCGCGCCCCGGAATGACGAGTGGAGAGAGCAGGGAGCGGGATCTGAAAGAAGTGATCACCCCCGTCCCACGAACGGCATCTTCGTCGCCATCACCGTGATGAACAGGACGTTGGCGTCGAGCGGCAGCGAGGCCATGTAGGCGACGGCGTCGCCGACGGCCTTCACGTCCATGCGCGGCTCCGGCATCATGCGGCCGTCGGGCTGCAGCACGCCGCCGACCATGCGCTCGGTCATCGGCGTCTCGGCGTTGCCGATGTCGATCTGGCCGACCGCGATGTCATAGGCGCGGCCGTCGAGGTTCGACGCTTTCGTCAGACCCGTGATCGCGTGCTTCGTCGAGGTGTAGGGCGAGGAGAACGGCCGCGGCGCGTGCGCCGAGATCGAGCCGTTGTTGATGATGCGGCCGCCGCGCGGCGATTGATCCTTCATGATGCGGAAGGCGTGCTGCGTGCACAGGAACGGCGCAGTGAGGTTGGTCGCCACCACCGACTGCCATTGCTGCAGGGTGAGGTCCTCGAATGGCACCGGTGGCGCGCCCATGCCGGCATTGTTGAACAGCACGTCGAGCCGGCCGTAGGTCGACTTTACGGTGTCGAACAGCGCCGCGATCGAGGCGGGGTCCATCATATCGGCGGAGACGGGGAGGCTCATGCCGGCTGGGCCGAGCTTGGCGGTCTCCTCCAGCATCTCCTTGCGGCGGCCGGCCAGCACCACGGTGAAGCCGGAGTTCATCAACGCGAGCGATGCGGCGCGGCCGACCCCCGTGCCTGCGCCTGTCACCAGCGCGATCTTCTTTGCCGCTTCAGCCATGTTTCCTCACCTTCAGTTCAAGTGTTTTGCAGTTTCAGTGTTTTGACTCGCTCTGAGTCTTATAGGGCGGCCTTGGAATGTTGTTATGCGCAGCGCGCAGGGCCGCCG
Source organism: Bradyrhizobium sp. SZCCHNR1017 (assembly GCF_032381375.1). Classification (NCBI taxonomy): domain Bacteria; kingdom Pseudomonadati; phylum Pseudomonadota; class Alphaproteobacteria; order Hyphomicrobiales; family Nitrobacteraceae; genus Bradyrhizobium; species Bradyrhizobium sp. SZCCHNR1017. The sequence goes on from NZ_JAUHIR010000002.1 coordinate 288,079, forward strand.
ACCAGCGCGAGCGGAGATCGTGGAAATAGGGCTCGCCGGCCTCGATGCGATGATTGAGGTCGGCCTCGCAGGCCTCCGCGCGCACCACCAGGACGTCGATCGGCAGGCCGACGCCGAGATTGGAGCGCATCGTCGAGTCCATCGAGATCAGGCCCGTCTTCAGCGCCTCGTAGAGCTCGACGTCGTAATGCATGGCGCGGTCGAGCACCGGCTTGCCGTATTTGTGCTCGCCGATCTGCAGATAGGGCGTGTCGGTGGTGCATTCGATGAAGTTGCCGGCGGTGTAGACCATGAACAGCCGCATCCGCGAGCCCTTGATCTGGCCGCCGAACAGGAACGAGACGTCGAACGAGATGTCCTCGGCCTTCAGGGCCGGCCCTTCGGTGGCGTGCACCATGCGGATCGCCTTGCCGATACGCTGCGCTGCCTGGAACATGGTCGGCGCATTCATCAGCGTCTCCACCTCGCCGGTGTCGGGGTCTTCCATCCCTTCGGTCAAGGTCGATAGGACGGACTGGCTGATGGCGAGATTGCCGGCGCTGGCGACCGCCACGATGCGCTCGCCCGGGTTGGAGAAGATGTGCAGCTTGCGGAAGGTCGAGACGTTGTCGAGACCGGCATTGGTTCGGGTGTCCGCGATCATGACGAGGCCGTCACGCACCAGAATTCCGCAGCAATAGGTCATCTCAGTCCCCTCGAGCCATTGCGCGAATTACTAGCGAAAATCGGCCTCCCGTCCACCCCCGCCAATGTCGAAGCCGGGATGAGTGGTCGCTCCACAAAAGGTCGTCATTCCGGGGCGGAGCGAAGCGACGAGCCCGGAATCCATCCCTCCGTGCATTCTGCCGCCCGATGGATTCCGGGCTCGCGCTTCGCGCGCCCCGGAATGACACCATGGGTGGAGCGCGCGTTCCAGAATTCAGGACTGCCGCTGCGACTGGGATTGCGACGGACCGCCGCGGCCGACCTGCTCGACCTTCACTTTCACGGTGAGCGTCTCGGTGCCGCCGCCATAGCGTGTGCCGCGCACCGGCGCCGCACCGAGATAATCGAGCCCGATCGCGACCCGGACATGAGCGTCGGTGGTGCAGATGCAGTTGGCGGCGTCGAAACCGACCCAGCCGAGATCCGGTACATAGACTTCCGCCCAGGCATGGCCGGCCTCCTGGTGCACTGCACCATCGGAACGCAGGAAGTGGCCGGATACGAAACGCGCGGGGATGCCGGCGGCGCGCGCGCAGGCGATGAAGATATGCGCATAGTCCTGGCAGACGCCGCGCTTCAGCACAAAGGCTTCCGCCGCCGAGGTGCCGCTGTGGGTCGGATCCTCGTCGAAGGTCATGTGCTCGTAGACCTGCATCATCAGCGTGTGCAGGAGGCCGAGTACGTCGCTCTCCGACTCGGCGCGCAGATCGCGCACGACAGCAGCCATGGCCGCATTTGCGGCCGTGAGCGGCGTCTGCCGGAGGAAGAAGCTGGGCGGGAAGCGCTCGTCCGCTCCCTTCAGCACGCCGCCGGTGTCGTGGGTCTCGACCAGGCCTTCGGCCGTGATCGTGAGGTCCTCGAGCGCGCCGTGGGTGATCACATGGGTGACGTTGCCGAATGCGTCCTCGTGCATGTCGAGGCGGGAATCGGTCGACACGTCGATCTGCCACTCCGCCACATATTGGCCGTCATTGCTGCCGGGCGTCATGCGGATGATCTGGATCGCGCCGGTCGCCGCCGGCTCGTAGCGGTAGGTGGTGGAATGGGAGATACGCAGGCGCATGGCGGTCGACCAGTCTTCGTCAGATGTACTGTCCGCGGTAGCTCGTTTCACCTCTCCCTGAAAGGGGGAAGGAGGATCCCTCGGGCGGAGGGCAGGGGGCCGGGTGCCGGACGTGGTCTCGCAGTCACAGTCCGACGGCCGCCCATCGCCGTATTCGCCGCGCTCCAGGCGCTCAGATCAGATACTGCTTGGTGATGATCTCTCCGAGCCGTGAATTGTCGGCGATGAACTCCTGGATGAACTCGTGCACGCCGCGCTGGAAGATGTCGTCCATGTTGGAGTGGTCGAGCCGGTTGCGGACGCCGCGGGCATGGCGCTGCGCGGCCCCCTGGCGGCCATAGGCGACGCCGATCTGGTCGAGATTGCGGACGAGGTTGCCGTAGCAGCTTGCCAGCGAGCGCGGCAGCGTGTCGTTGAGGATTAGCAGGTCCGCGATCAGCCAGGGCTTCAGCGTCTCGCGATAGACCCAGTGATAGGCCGTGAGCGCCGAGACCGAACGCAGGATCGAGGTCCACTGATAATAGTCCAGCGGGCCGCCGACATGCTCCTCCTCGGGCAGCAGCACGTGATATTTGACGTCGAGGATGCGGGCGGTGTTGTCGGCGCGCTCCAGATGCAGGCCGAGCCGCGAGAACCAATAGGCGTCGTTGCGCAGCATGGTCCGGTAGGCCGAGCCGTCGAAGCGCAGCGAGGTCTCCTGCACGAAGCGCAGGAAGCGCGCCAGCTCCTCGCGCGTCTTGGTGCCCTTGCTCCAGACCTCCTGGAGCTCGATCCAGGAGCCGTTGAGGGTGTCCCACATCTCCGACGTCAGCGCCGTCCGCACCGAGCGGGCGTTGAGGCGGGCGGCCTCGATGCAGTTCTTGATCGAGGACGGGTTCGACTGGTTGAACGAGAGATATTCGACGACGTTCTGCTCGTTGGCCTCGGAGTAATGCTCGTAGAAGCTGACATTGACGCCGGCGGTCATCAGCGCCGATTCCCACTCATTGGTCTTGCCGATATAGGCCGCGGGAAGCGCCGTGACGCGCAGGGTGGCGTCGATGGTGCGGGCGAGGTACTCGGCGCGCTCGACGTAGCGGGCCAGCCAGTACAGGTTTTCGGCGGTGCGCGACAGCATGGGCAATCTATGAGGTGCGATGTGAACCCGCCCCGGCGAGGGGGAAGGCATGCACGGGAACGAAGCGCGTGAAGCGAGGGCGGCGAGGCTTACTCATCCAGCACCCATGTGTCCTTGGTGCCGCCGCCCTGGCTGGAATTCACCACCAGCGAGCCTTCCTTCAGCGCCACGCGGGTGAGGCCGCCGGGCACGATGGTGGTGCGGTCGCGTCCCGTCAGCACGAACGGGCGCAAATCGACATGGCGCGGCGCCAGGCCAGACGCGACGCAGGTGGGGCAGGTCGAGAGCGCCAGCGTCGGCTGCGCGATGAAGCCCTCCGGCTCGCGCTTCAGCTTGTCGCGGAACGCCTCGATGGTCGCCTTGGTCGCGGCCGGGCCGATCAGCATGCCGTAGCCGCCCGAGCCGTGCACCTCCTTGACGACGAGCTCGCCGAGATGGTCGAGCACGTAGGACAGATCCTGCGGCTCGCGGCAGCGCCAGGTCTGCACGTTCTTCAGGATCGGCTCCTCGCCGAGATAGAACTTCACGACATCGGGCATGTAGGAGTAGATCGCCTTGTCGTCGGCGATGCCGGTGCCGACCGCGTTGGCGAGCGTCACGTTGCCGGCGACATAGGCCGACATCAGGCCGGGCACGCCGAGCGCCGAATCCGGGCGGAAGGTGAGGGGGTCGAGGAAGTCGTCGTCGACGCGGCGGTAGATCACGTCGACCCGCTTCAGCCCCTCGGTGGTGCGCATGAACACCTCGTCGTTCTTGACGATGAGGTCGCGGCCCTCGACCAGCTCGATGCCGAGCTTGTCGGCCAGGAACGAGTGCTCGTAATAGGCGGAGTTGTAGATGCCCGGTGTCATCAGCGCCACCGTCGGCTCGGCCGAGGCGCTGAGCGGCGCCACCGAGCGCAACGCCGACAGCAATTCGTCCGGATAGCGCTCGACCGGCGCGACGCGGTGGCGCGCGAACAGGTCCGGAAACAGCCGCATCATGATCTCGCGGTTTTCCAGCATGTAGGACACGCCCGACGGCGTGCGCGCGTTGTCCTCGAGCACGATGAAGTCGTTGGCGTCGACGCGGACGATGTCGATGCCGGCGATATGGACGTAGACGTCGTGCGGCACGTCCTGGCCGTTCATCTCCGGGCGGAACACCGGGTTCTGGAAGATCAAGTCATCCGGGATGACGTTGGCGCGGAGGATGTCCCGGCCATGATAGATGTCGCGCAGGAACATGTTCAGCGCCTTGACGCGCTGCTTCAGCCCCTTCTCCAGCAGGGTCCATTCCTTGCCCGAGAGGATGCGCGGAATGACGTCGAACGGGATCAGCCGCTCCTGCGCCTCCGCCTCGCCGTAGACCGCGAAGGTGATGCCGATTCGCCGGAACAGCAGCTCCGCCTCGTGGCGGCGATACTCCAGCGCCTCCGGCGGCGTTTCCTTCAGCCACCGCGACAGCTCCTGATAAGCCTGACGGACCTCGCCGCCCGGCCCGTTCATTTCGTCGAACGCAACTGCCATAGATGCCCGTGTGTCCCAGCCTCGCCATACACTGCATGACTCCTCGGGATGGTAGCAAGGGGCGGGCCAGCGCGATATGCATTCTCCTGCGGCATTTCGTGGGGGGTGCGAAGGCCGTGCCCGAAAAACCGGCTGCGTGGTGCTCAAATCCGCGGCATAGACTGCGACGTTCCGGATGACATTGGCGCCGTGGCGGGCCAAAAGAGACGACAGATGCGAGGAGAAACCATGAGCGAGATCGTCACCGCGGGGTTGCTGGTCATCGGCGACGAGATCCTGTCCGGCCGCACCAAGGACAAGAACATCGGCTTCATCGCCGAATACCTGACCAATCTGGGCATCGACCTCAAGGAGGTCCGGGTGGTCTCGGACGACGAGCCGGACATCATCGCGGCGCTCGATGCGCTGCGGCACCGCTACACCTATGTGTTCACGACCGGCGGCATCGGTCCGACCCATGACGACATCACCGCGGATGCGATCGCCAAGGCGTTCGGCGTCGGCATCGACCACCATCCCGAGGTGGTGGCGCGCTTCCGCGAGCGCTGGAGCGAGCAGGAGCTCAACGAGGCGCGGCTGCGCATGGCGCGCATCCCCGACGGCGCCGAGCTGATCCAGAGCGCCACCATCCTGGCGCCCGGCTTCAAGCTCGGCAACGTCATCGTCATGGCCGGCGTGCCGTCGATCATGCAGGCGATGATGGACATCGTCGCGCCGAAGCTGAAATCGGGCGTGCGCATGCTGTCGGAGACCGTGCGCGCCAATGCCCGCGAGGGCGATATCGGCGGCCCCCTGCGCGAGATCGCCAAGGCGCACCCCGAGACCATCATCGGCAGCTATCCCTTCATCGACGAGGACCAGAAGCCGAACACGCATCTGGTGGTGCGCTCGCGCGACCAGGACAAGCTGTCGGCCGCGATGGCGGCCGTGAAGGAGATGCTCGCCGGGCTGAATGTGACGCGCTAAAGCAGGTGCAGCTTTCGAGAACTCACGGACGAGATGAGATGCCAGACAAGACTTTGAGTGCAGAGGAGCGCGCAGGCCGGGCCTTCCCGGTGTCCTGGGACCAGTTTCATCGCGATTGCCGGGCGCTGACCTGGCGGCTGAACGAGATCGGGCCGTTTCATGCCGTCGTGGCCATCACCCGCGGCGGACTGGTGCCGGCGGCGATCGTGGCGCGCGAGCTTGGCGTGCGCGTCATCGATACGATCTGCATCGCGAGCTATGACCACACCAAGCAGGGCGAGCTGCAGGTCCTGAAGGGCATCTCGGCCGACACGGCGCAACTCGGCGGCGGCACCGGCAAGGGGCTCCTGATCGTCGATGATCTCGTCGATACCGGCAAGACCGGACGCATGGTCCGCGAGATCCTCCCCGACGCCCATTTCGCCACCGTCTACGCCAAGCCGAAGGGCCGGCCGCTGGTCGACACCTTCATCACCGAGGTGTCGCAGGACACCTGGATCTTCTTCCCCTGGGACACCGCGCTGTCGTTCGCGCCGCCGCTGCGCGACGGGGCGGCGTAAGCCCGGAGAGTGGCGAATAGGGAGTAGCGAATAGGGAATTCGGGTGGGCGAGGCGTTCGCTATTCGCTACTCCCCATTCGCTATTCGCCAGCCGAAGGCTCGCCATGCCGCTGCAGAACCGCGTCACGCCGATGGGCGATATCGTCGCCGCGCCGCATCGCGGCCTCTTCACCGGAAATCGCGGCATCATCCACGACCCCGCGACGAAGACGCTGCTGAACCGGCGCTGGTCGAGTCCCGCCTGGCTGGTCTGCCTGTGCGAGTTTCGCGGCAAGCGCCGCAAGGTCATGGCAACGCAAAGCTGGACCGAGCTGTTCTTCCTTGACGAGGCGACCGCGCTCGCCGCCGGTCATCGCCCCTGCTTCTACTGCCGCCGCGACGACGCCAAGAGGTTTCGTGCGGCGTGGGAGGAGGGCAACGGCGTCGGGGCACTGCGCATCTCCGAGATTGATCGCGTGCTCCATCGCGAGCGCCTCGATCGCGGTCGCAAGCGCCTGCATCCGCTGCCGACGCCGCTCGCCGCCTTGCCTGACGGGGCCATGGTGCAGGCAGGCGAGGAGAGCTTTCTGATCCGAAAAGGCAGGGCGCTGCCCTGGTCGGCGGCGGGCTATGACGCGCCACGCGCAGGGATCACCGACGCGTTGCTGCTGACCCCGCCCTCGACGCTGCGCGCGATCAAGGCGGGCTACGCGCCGGTGCTGCATCCGAGCGCGATGACCTGACCGTCGGGTGATCGGGGCGCCGTGCGGATGTGCCGCGCGGAGTTCCGCGCGTCACCACGTGTAGCGCACGATGCCCTTGCCGGCGTAGCTGCGGGTCACATCCGAGAACTCGCCCTCGAAGCTCGCGGCGGCCGACCAGCCATTCCGCCACTTCATTTCAGCGGAGACCGTGGTCAGCGCTGAATTCTGCGCCTGCCGCGCGCCGTTGACGACGAAGGATGCGCCCGGAAGGGTCTGGAACGTGGCCCCGGCCGACCGGCTGGGGTTGAAGTCATAGGCCCAGGCGAAGCGGCTGCGCAGCGTGAAAACGCCATCAGCCAGCGCATAGGCCTTGTCGGTGCGCAGGCCCAGCTCCGACCGCGTATCGGTGACGTTCTGCGATCCAAAGCGCAGCGCGAAGGTATTGGCGCCGGAGACCGCATTCTCCGCATAGCCCGGCAGGCTGAACGTCGTGAACTGCGCCGCGGCGTAGGGCGTGATCCCGAACCCCATCCAGGGCGACACGAAGCGATAGCCGCCCTCGACCCGGCCGGCAAAGGTGTTGGCGTCGAAGTTGGCGCGCAGCTGGTCAACGCCGGCCACGGTCACGGTGCGGTTGGTGGTGATGTTCTGCCAGCCATAGGCCAATGCCGCGGAGATATAGGCCGGGCCGACAGTGTGCCGGACGAAGGCGCCGGCCTGGAACAGGTCGGACCGGCCGCTGCCGCCATTGGCGACGCTGAACGTGGTGCCGCCGCCGGCCATCGAGAACCCGGCGATCGTGGACGGCGAGAAGCGGTAGTCGGCGCCGACGGCCGTGCCGTAGATGTTGCTGGTGGTATTGTTGGACCCGAGCGCGGTGTTGCCATCAGTGGTCTGCGAGCCGCCGAAGCCGGCTGCCCACACGCTCCAGCCCGGCCTGACCACGGGCGCGGCCGGCGCCTTGGTGTAGATCGCGGCCAGCGCGTCGTTCGGATTGCGCTTGGACGCAAAAGCAAGCGTCTCCTCCGCGTAGCCGATCGCGCCGCTGGGCGCAGAGCCCTGGTCGCCGCGGCCGCCGATGAACGGATCGGTCATGACGCCCATGAATTGCGTCATCGCATTGAACGTCGTCTGCTGCGAGCCGGTCGCGGTCTCGCCCGAGATCTGCGTCAGCCCCGCTGGCGTCAGCCCGGTGAAGACGACGGGAATGCTGCCGTTCGTGTTGAAGTAGTTGCTGAGCGCGTTGCTGACGTTCTGCTGGTTGATGTTCCCCGACGAGCTCATCGTCAGATTGAGGAAGGCGTTGTTGGCGTCGTAGCTCAACGTCGCGCTGAAGCCCGCCGGCAGGTTGGTGTTGGTGACGCCGCCGAAGGTGCCGCTGACGCCGCCGGTGGCGGTGAGAATGGTGTATTGCTTGGAGATGTAGCTGCCGTTTGCGAAGGTCGCGGTGACGGCGGCGCCCCCGAGCGTCGCAGTGCCGGTGACGGTGGCGAACGACGCCGTGCTCGGATTCACCTGCACCAGGTATTGCGCGCCCGACTGGAACGCGAGGTTGCCGACGATAGCCATGGAGGACGCCGGGGTGCCGTTGCCCGGCGCGAACGAACCTGAGATCGTCGCGTTGGCGCCGGTGACGGTGCCATCTCCGCTCAGCGTGCCGAACGTCTTGTTGAAGCCGTTGAGATCCAGCGTGGCGCCGGACAGCACGCTGAACACCGTGCTGGCGCCGAACGCGCCGGCCGAGCCCGCGCGCAGCGTACCGGCGTCGACATTGGTCGCGCCGGTGTAGGTGTTGGTGCCCGAGAGCAGCAGGATGCCGCCGCCCGCCTTCACCAGGGTGCCGGCGGAGGCGCCGTCGCCGACGATGCCTTGCAACGTGGTCGTGGTCGCGCCGGCTACGTCGATCGTCGACAGCCCGGCAATCTTGAAGTCGCGGCCGTTGGCGAACGTCGTCGTGCCGGTGACCGCCAAAGTGCCGCCATTGGAAATGATCACGTCGTTGGCGACGTTGCCGAGATTGGCGGTGGCGCCGACCGAGAGCGTGCCGGCGCTGATGTTGACGTTGCCGGTGAACGTATTGGTCGCCGACAGCACCAACGTGCCGATGCCGGTCTTGTTGATCGCCGTGTTGACGCCGCCGGTCGTCAGTCCGGTGCCGCCGATGGAGTCGCCGTAGGTCACGGTGCCGCCGGACACGCTGATATTGGCCGTCACGCCGCTCAGGAAGATGCCGGCGCCCTGCGCTGCACCGGCCGCTGCCGAAAACCCGTTGATGGCGCTTGGCCCGATGCCGATGCCGGGGGTGCCGGCGGCGCCACCGGTGACGGTGTTGCCCGAAATCGGCGAGTCGAGAATCGTCAGCGTGCCGCCGGTGGCGACATAGATGGCGCCGCCATTGGCTGCGCCGCCATTGCCGCCGGCGCCGCCGTCGGAGCCGGGCCCAGGCCCGCCCGCGCCGCTGGCATTCGTCGCGCCGTCGCCGCCGGTGCCGCCGTTGCCGCCATTGGCGTTGCCGGTGCCGCCCGGATTGTTGTTGGTGTAGGTGTTGCTGTTGGTGGTGCCTGAGCCGCCGCCGCCACCGCCGCCGTCGCCGAGCGCGGCGCCCGCGGTGCCGGCCGTGCCTTGCGTGCCGGTATGTCCGCCGGTGCCGCCCGCGCCGCCGCCGCCGCTGGCACCGCCGTTGTTCGCGGCACCGCCCGCGCCGCCGTTGCCGCCATTCACCGGGTCGGCCGCCGCATTCTGTGCGCTGCCGCCATTGCCGCCGGCGCCACCGGTGGCGCTGTTGCTGGTGAAGGTCACCGCGGCGATCGTGACGTTGGCGCCGCTGCCGACCAGCAGGCCGCCGCCGGCACCGAGACCGCCACCGCCGCCGCCGCCGGAGCCATAGGCCAGGCCGCCGCTATAATAGCCGTTCTGGCCGTTCTGGCCGTTGCCGCCGATCGCGGCCGTGTTGGTGATCGCCAGGCTGGAGATGTTCACGGTCGGCGCGTTGGCACCGTTGACGACGATGCCCTGAAACGAGGAGGCGCCGTTGATCGTCTGGCCGTTGCCGGTGATGTTCACCGTGACGTTGCTGTTGGCGGCCTGCAGTTGCGCAAGCGAGCTCGACAGCGTGAAGCCGCTGGTGATGTTGATGGTGACGGTCGAGTTGGCGCCGGCGGCCGCGACCGCTGCCACCGCCGTATTCCAGTCGGTCTGGTTGGCGACGTCGATCGCCAGGGCCTGGGTGCTCAACATGGTGCCCGCAAGAAGAACCGAGAGGGTCAGCCAGCGCCGCGACTTCGGCGCAGCAAACATCGTTCTCGCAAGGCAAGCCATTGCATTCCCCAATAATGAAAGCGGAGGTCAGATACGAATTGGATTAAGCAGCAAAAAATTCACGCCACACTTGTGGCCAAGAAATGAAATGTTAGGACACATACTGTCAAGCGCAGCAAAGACACACAGCGTCGGGAATGTTGTGCGTCTGGTATTTTGCTACCAAGGATAGATTTTCCCCATCCGGCGACCGTGATCGATGATCGCTGCGATCTGCCGCAAAACACAGAGCAGTGCATATGAAAGGCTGACGTGGCCATCGCGGCGGTCGTGCAGGGGCAGCAAAGGCGCGGCCGTGCTGTTGCGGCGAATCGCGCGTGGTGAGGCCGTGCTCACCTCGGATGCGCTCTTACTTTGATTCCAGGCCCGTGTGCGTGTCGCCTCCCGGCGCGATCGCGATTGAGCCAGGGCCCCGAGCGCGATGCCTTGGGGGGCGGCGAGCCGTCGACGCCCTTGCCTCGGGTCTGACCTGACATCTGAGTCAGGCAAACCTTTGCCGTGCCAGCTTTGCGCCGGTGCCGAGCGCCATCAGCTTGGCCTCGGCGATCTCGCGCCGCATCGGCGCCATGCCGCAATTGGTGGTGGCGATGATGTTCTCCTTCGGCACCACCTTCATGACGTCCTCGAGGGTCTTGCAGACGTCCTCGGCGGTCTCGATCGCGTCGCTGGCGACGTCGATGACGCCGGCCTGCACGATCTTGTTCTTGAGCAGGCCGAGCAGCTCGATCGGCACCTTCGAATTGCGGCATTCGACGGCGACCTGCTGGATGGTGCTGGCGTCGATGACCGGGAAGGTCTCCTCATACTGCCGCCACTCGCCGCCCAGCGTCTCCTTCCAGTCGGTGTTGGCCTTGATGCCGTAGCCGTAGCAGATGTGCACGGCAGTCGGGCAGGTCAGCCCTTCGGCGGCGCGCTCCAACGCCTTGATGCCCCAGTCGCGCACCTCGTCCATGTAGACGTTGAAAGCGGGCTCGTCGAACTGGATCATGTCGATGCCGTCGTCGTGCAGCGCCTTGGCCTCCTGGTTCAGCAGCTCGGCGAAGGCGAACGCCATCTTCACACGGTCGCCGTAGTAATTGTCGGCGATGGTGTCGATGATGGTCATCGGTCCGGGCAGCGTGAACTTCAGCGCGCGCGTGGTGTGCGTGCGCGCGATCCGCGCCTCGTCGCCATGGACGCGGCCCTTCAGCGACAGCGGCGCCACCACCTGCGGTACCATCGCCTTGTAGCGGTCCTTGCGGATGCCCATCTCGACCTTGTGGGCGAAGTCGATGCCCTCGACACGTTCCAGGAAACCGTGCACGAAATGCTGGCGCGACTGCTCGCCCTCGGTGAGGATGTCGATGCCGGAATCCTCCTGCAGCTTCAGCGCCAGGATCGTCGCATCGCGCTTGGCACGCGCCAGCTCCTCGCCCTTCGACTTCCACGGAGCCCACAGCACGTTGGGCTCGGCCAGCCATTCCGGCTTCGGCAGCGAGCCTGCGATGGTCGATGGAAACAGCATGGTCGAACTCTCCAGCATAAAGGCGGTCAGGCTTGAGCGCCTGTCTGCCATGGCTTACCCTTCAGGTACAGAAGAACGAAGCCGCCTCGCGTGTTCCGCAGCGCGGCATAATGGTCCGGGGAAGGAATCGTGGAAGGATGATCGATCTCCATTATGCGCCGACGCCGAACGGCTGGAAGATCTCGATCATGCTCGAGGAACTCGGGCTGCCCTGTACCGTCATTCCCGTCGACATCCGCGCCGGCGACCAGTTCAAGCCGGAGTTCCTGGCGATCAGCCCGAACAACCGGATTCCCGCGATCGTCGATCACGCGCCGGCCGACGGCGGCGCGCCGTTCCCGGTGTTCGAGACCGGTGCCATCCTGATCTATCTCGCCGACAAGACCGGCCGTTTCCTGCCGCAGGAGACGCGGGCGCGCTCGCGTGTCATCCAATGGGTGATGTGGCAGATGGCCGGACTGGGACCGATGATGGGGCAGCACGGCCATTTCGCGCTCTATGCGGCTGAGAAGATCCCTTACGCGATCCAGCGCTACCGCGACGAGGTGGCCAGGCTGTTCCACGTGCTCGACGTGCAGCTCGGCAAGACCGGCGCCTATGTCGCCGGCGACGACTATTCGATCGCGGACATCGCCTGCTTTCCCTGGATGATGACGCACAAGGCCCAGGGATTCACGCTCGACGACTATCCCGACATCAAGCGCTGGTACGCGGACCTGCGCGCGCGGCCCAAGCTGCAGGCGGGGCTGGCGATCGGCAAGTTCGTCAAGGAGCCGTTCAACGAGCAGTCGCGTCATGTGATGTTCGGCGCGCGCGCGAAGGAGATGACGGGGCGGTCGTGAGCGAGCTCCGCGGCATCGCGAGGAGCATGGGGATCAGCCATCCAGACCGTATGTTGCAGCCCCTGGATTGCTTCGTCGCTACGCTCCTCGCAATGACGGAAAGAGTGGTTTGCACCAACTCTCTCCGTCATTGCGAGCGAAGCGAAGCAATCCAGGGCCACGACCACACTCCGGATTTTTGCGCGCGCAAAGGCGAACTTATCGAGACCTTGAGGAAACACACATGATCGAATTCTTCTTCGACTGCTCCAGCCCCTGGACCTATCTTGCCTTCCACAACATCCAACCGCTCGCGCAAGAATTCGGCGTCGACATCGTCTGGCGGCCGATCCTGGTCGGCGGCATCTTCAACACCGTCAATCCCAGCGTCTATGCGCAGCGCGAGAAGCCGGTGCCGGCCAAGGCGGCCTACACGCTGAAGGACCTCGACGACTGGTCCCGCTCGGCCGGGCTCAAGATCAAGATGCCGCCATCGGTGTTTCCGGTGAACAGCGTCAAGGCGATGCGCGGCTGCATCTGGCTGGGCCAGGACATGGTGCCGTTCGCACGGGCCGTGTTCGAGATCTATTGGGGGGAGGACCAGGACATCTCGCAGGATGCGGTGCTGACCGAGGTGTGCCGGCGCGTCGGCGTCGATCCGAAGGCGTTCTTCGATGGGATCGCGCAGCAGGGCATCAAGGACCAGCTGCGCATCAACACCGAGGAGGTCGTCAAGCGCGGCGGCTTCGGCTCGCCGACCATCTTCCTCGACGTGACCGACATGTATTTCGGCAATGATCGGCTGCCGCTGATCCGCGAGGCGCTGGCGCGGGCGAAGGGGCGCGCCTGATGCCGCGTGCGATCGTCTGCCGCGAGCTCGGTCCGCCGGAGACGCTGCGGCTGGAGGCCCTACCGCCGCGCTCACTCGGTGACGGCGAGGTGCGAGTGAAGATCCGCGCTGCCGGCATCAACTTTCCGGACATCCTGATGGCGGCCGGCGAGTATCAGCTCAAGCCTGAGCTGCCGTTCACGCCCGGCGTCGAGGCCGCCGGTGACGTCGTCGAAACCGGGGCCGCCGTGACCGGCCGCGCCGTCGGCGACAAGGTGATCGTCCGCATGCGCTTCGGCGCCTATGCGGAGGAGGCGGTGGTTGCGGCCAGCCAGCTCACGCCGCTGCCGTCGACTTTCGACTACGCGGAAGGCGCGACCTATCTCGCCGGCCACGGCACCGCTCATCACGCCCTGGTCGATCGCGGCCAGCTCAAGCCCGGCGAGACGCTGCTGGTGCACGGCGCCGGCGGTGGCGTCGGCCTCGCCGCCGTCGAGATCGGCAAGCTGCTCGGCGCAACGGTGATCGCGGCGGCGTCGTCGGAGGAGAAGCTCGCGGTGGCACGCGCGCGTGGCGCCGATCATCTCATTCTGTATTCACGCGGGCCGTTCCGCGACGCCGTCAAACACATCACCGATGGCCGCGGCGTCGACGTCGTGTTCGATCCCGTCGGCGGCGAGGTGTTCGAGAACAGCGTGCGCTGCATCGCCTGGGGCGCGCGGCTGCTGGTGATCGGCTTCACCGGCGGCATCGGGCTCGCACGCACCAATCTGATCCTCATGAAGGGCGCAAGCGTGCTCGGCGTTCGCGCCGGCGAGGCGGTGCGGAAGGATCCCGAGCTGGGCGAGCGACGGATGGCTGCACTGCTCGCGTTCGCCGAGCAAGGCAAGCTGCGTCCCAACGTCTCCCACCGCGTGCCGTTCGACAATTACGCATCGGCGATGCGGCTTTTGATCGATCGCAAGGCCATCGGACGCGTCGCGCTGGTGATGGATTAGTTGGCAGGCGTCTGCCCAAAAATTCGGCGGATGGGGCTGTGTATTTTTTTACCACTGGATTCATAGAGTGATCGGACAGGTCGAGGCCGATCATGTTGAAGACGTCGAAGATACTTCACCGCATAGCCCTGTCTGCATTGCTGCCCATCGTCACACTGGCCGCGTTGGCGGCCTACGAGATTTCCACGAAATGGGCGGTGCGTGTCGAGATGACGCGCATGCAGCCGGCGGCGGACGCCGTCGCCAGGCTCAGCCGCTTCGTTCATGAGCTGCAGCGTGAGCGCGGCATGTCGTCGGCATTTCTGAGCAGCAAGGGCACGCAGATGCGTGCCGAGCTGGATCAGCAGCGCAAGCTGACCGATGGCGAGCGCGCGCACGCGGTTGCCGCGCTGGACGGGCTGCGCCGGAGCGCCGCACTGGCCGAGGCGGCGCAGGCGAGCGAACAGGCGTTGACGCAGCTCGATCGCCGCCGCGGCGACATCGATGCCCAAGCCGTCACGCCGGCGGCAGCGGTCAGCTCGCTCACCGAGATCGTCAGCCGGCTGATCAGCCTGATCAGCGGCATATCGAGGCTCAGCGATGACGACGATATCTCCAAGGCGATCATTGCCTATGGCAATCTGACCGAAGGCAAGGAGCGCGCCGGCCTGGAGCGCGCGGTCGTGGCGGGAGGCCTTGCCGCCGGTCGCTTCGAGCAGGCCGCCTACGCGCGCGCCATAGGGCTGGCTGCGGCGCAGGACAGCTATTTCGCGGCCTTTCGCGCCGCCGCCTCGGCGAAAGGACGTGCGGCGTTCGATGCGGCAATGACGGGACCGGCGATCGACGGTGTCGTTGGCATGCGCAAGGTGGTGGAGCAGGGCGGCGTCAGCGGTGATTTCAAAGGGCTCGCGAGCAAGGCCTGGTTCGATGCGGCCACGCTGCGGATCGATCTGCTGAAGCAGGTCGAAGACGCTCTGGCCGTCGAGCTGTCCGAGCTGATGGCCGGCAAGCAGGCCGCGGCCACGGCCAGCCTCGCCGCCGTCGGCGCGATGCTGCTGGTCGCCTTGGCGCTGAGCCTCGCGATCGTCGTTGCGCTGGCGCGCAGCATCACCAGGCCGATCAACGCCCTTGCCGATACGATGACGCGGCTGGCGAAGGGCGATGTGAGCACTGCAATCGACGCGGTCGATCGGCGCGACGAGGTCGGCCTGATGGCGAGGGCAGTGCAGGTCTTCAAGGAGAACATGATCCATGGCGCCGAGCTCGCTGCCAGGGATGCGGAGGCGATGAGCCAGCGCGCCGAAAAAGCCAAGCGCGTCGGCGAACTGACCGACCGTTTCAGCGGTGACATCGCGGCCGTGATCGACAGCGTGATCTCAGCCTCGGCACAGCTCGAATCGACGGCCGCCGTGATGAATCGGACGGCGAGCCGGACCTGCAGTGAAGCGAGCAGCGTTGCGCAGGCGACCGAGGCCGCGTCGAGCAACATGCAGACGATGGCCGCTGCGACGGACCAGCTGTCGAGCTCGGTCGCGGGCATCGGCGGTCAGGTGACGCAGTCGGCCGACATGGCGCAGAAGGCGGCCGCGGAGGGGCAGAGGACCAACGAGACCGTGCAGGGCCTTTCCAGCATGGCCGAGCGGATCGGCGACATCGTGCGGCTGATCAGCGACATTGCCGGCCAGACCAATCTTCTCGCGCTCAATGCGACCATCGAGGCCGCGCGGGCGGGTGAAGCCGGCCGCGGCTTTGCCGTCGTCGCCGGCGAGGTGAAGCTGCTCGCCGAGCAGACCGCCAAGGCGACCGGCGAGATCCGCGCGCAGATCTCCGGAATGCAGGAGGTGTCGAGCGAGGCCGTCCGGGCCATCCGCGGCATCACCACGACCATCGGCGAGCTGAACGAGATCGCGTCGTCGATCGCGAATGCCGTCGAGGAGCAGGGCGCGGCGACGCGCGAGATGGCGCGGAACGTCCAGCACGCAGCCAAGGGGACCGACGAAATTTCGCAGAACATCCAGCAGGTCACGGCCGCCGCAAACGAATCCGGCGCCACCGCCAGCCAGGTGCTCGGGGCGTCGGCGGAGCTGCTGCGTCAGTCCGAGAGCATGCGCCGCCATGTCGACGACTTCATTCGCGGCATCAAGGCGGCGTGAGCGATCGCACGCGATGTGATTGGCGCGGTGATTGGCTGCCGGGGTCGATTGCGATCCTGGTGCTGCTGATGGAGTCGTTGCAGTTGCCGCCCACGCGGCGTCGTCCCGGCCTTGAGCCAGGACCCATACCGCGCCATCTATCGCGTGGCGCTCTGGACGCCGTTCTTTGCCAAATGGTGTCCTGGGGCCGTGGCGCTACTTATACTCCCGCTCATCCCACCACGGGAAATAGTCGGGCATATCGGCCGTCACCGTGTTCTTGAATTGCGCAGGGCGCTTCTCCAGGAACGACACCACGCCTTCCTTGACGTCGTCGGAGCGGCCGCGCGCGTAGATGCCGCGGCTGTCGACCTTGTGCGCCTCCATCGGATCGTCGGCGCCCATCATGCGCCACATCATCTGGCGGATCAGCGCGATCGACACCGGCGCGGTCTTGTCGGCGATCTCGCGGGCCAGCGCACGGGCGGTGGGCAGCAGATCATCCGGCGGCACGACCTTGCTGACGAGGCGGCCGGCGAGCGCCTCCTGCGCCGGAAACACGCGGCCGGTGTAGCACCATTCCAGCGCCTGCGAGATGCCGACGATGCGCGGCAGGAACCAGCTCGACGCCGCCTCCGGCACGATGCCGCGCTGGGAGAACACGAAGCCGAACCGCGCCGCGTCAGAGGCGATGCGGATGTCCATCGCGAGCTGCATGGTGACGCCGATGCCGACGGCGGGGCCGTTGACCGCGGCGATGACCGGCTTCAGCGACTTGAAGATGCGCAAGGTGACCTGGCCACCGCCATCGCGCACCTGCGGATCGGAATAGTCGACGCGGCCATCGGCGTGGCGCTTCACCGGTCCGCGCTTGGCATCGCGATCGAACGTGTCGGCCCCGGAGGAGAGGTCAGCACCCGCGCAGAACGCGCGGCCCGATCCGGTGACGATGATCGCCCTGACGCCGTCGTCCTTGTCGGCGCGATCGAAGGCGTCGATCAGTTCCTCCATCATGGTGCCGGTGAAGGCGTTGAGCTTTTCCGGGCGGTTCAGCGTGATGGTAAGGATCTTGTCGGCGACGTCGTAGAGGATGGTCTGATAAGCCATTGGCGCTTCCTGATGTTGTCGTGGCGCTTATTAGTTGTTTGCTCGTGCCACAATCTCCGCCGTCATTCCGGGATGCGCCCTCTTGGGCGCAGGCCCGGAATCCATAACCACCATCGTGAGTATGGATTCCGGGCCCGTGCTTCGCACGCCCCGGAATGACGACGACTGGGATCGACGATAGGGAGTACAATAGTTCAGCGAGAGGCCGCGTCAAATCGTGACGACATTCCGCATGGCGGGCAAAGAGCCGCGCTTTTCATTGGTCTCCCAGCACGCGATCCGGCAGCGATGTGGCCCACGCTCTTTCCCCGTCATTGCGAGCGCAAGCGAAGCAATCCAGAGTCGTGGGCGGGACTCTGGATTGCTTCGCTTCGCTCGCAATGACGGAGGAAGGAGTGGGGTGACGCGAATCAGGAGGCCGGCGGTATCGGCCATGGCCGCTGCTCGCCGCGTAATCCCTCGAACGTCTTGGCCATCCCGAGCACGCCGACATCATCGAAGCGGCGGCCGACGATCTGCAGGCCGATGGGGAAGCCGTCGGGGTCGTAGCCGGCATTGACGGAGATCGCCGGGTTCTCCGACATGTTCCAGGGCACGGTGTAGGTGATGTGCTCGAACGGCCTCTCGGGATCGTTGACCGGCGAGGCGAACTCGGCGGGGAATTTCACGCCGGGCGAGACCGGCGAGATGATGTAGTCGTAGTCGCAGAACAGTCTTGCCGCGGCGGCGCGTAGCGCCATCGTGACGTTGAAGCCTCTGACGACTTCGACGCCGGAGAGCGCGGCGGCGCGTTCGGCCCAGCGCAGGATGTAGGGCAGGGTCTTCGCGCGCACCTCGGGCGCCAGCCGCGCCAGATCGTCCCACAGCCGTGCACGCCAGAAATTGTCAAGACCGTCGAGCATCTCGCGCTTCAGGAAGCCCTTGACCTCGCTGATCACGGCGCCGGCGTCCTCGAAGGCTTTCGCCGCAGCCAGTGTCGTCGCGCGCACCGGCTCCTCCAGTGGCTGGCCGACGCCGCCGAGATCGAGCATCAGGCCGATGCGCAGCTTGCGCACCGGCTTCTCCGTGACCTTCCAGTGCAGGTCCGACGGCGGCAGGCTGGTGCCGTCGCGGCGGTCGGGCTTGGACAGCACGCTCATCATCAGCGCGGCATCGTCGACGATGCGCGTCATCGGACCGGCGACGCGGCCGACATAAGGCGGGTCGATCGGCACGCGGCCGAAGCTCGGCTTCAATCCGACGAGGCCGCACCACGATGCGGGCAACCGGATCGAGCCGCCGATGTCGGTGCCGACATGCAGCGGACCGTAGCCCGCGGCGGCTGCGGCGCCCGCACCGGCGCTCGAACCGCCGGGGTTCATGCGGAGATCCCATGGATTGCGCGTCAGCGGATGGAAGCTCGACAGGCCGGACGACAGCATGCCGTAATCGGGCATCGTGGTCTTGGCGAAGATGATCGCGCCAGCCTCGCGCAGCCGCGCCACCGGCGGCGCATCGGCGGCGAGCGGCGTGCGCGTGACGCTGGCTGCGCCGAGCGGCATCGGCTGGCCCTTGGTGGCGAGATTGTCCTTCACCGTCGCCGGTACGCCGTCGAGCACGCCGGCCGGCTCGTCATTGGCCCAGCGCGCGGTCGACGCCTCGGCCGCGGCCCGCGCGGCGTCGGCGTCGAGCAGATACAGCGCCTTGATGTGCGGCTCCCACGCCGCCACGTGCGCCAGGACCTCGTCCATCACCTCGGACGGCGAGAACTGGCGCGCGCGATAGCCGGCGATCAGGTCGACGGCGGAGAGATCGTGAAGCGAGGTGACGTCATCCGAGACGGGCTTGTGCATGCTGGTACTCCCACGCCGAAGTTCATCTCGATCCGCCGCCCGCTCATTGACGTATGTCAGTCGCGCTAGGCCGCCGGCAGCCGCGTCTCGATGATGCGGGCGAACATGCTGGCGCCGATCGGCAGGATCTTGTCGTCGAGCACGTAGCCGGGATTGTGCACCGGCACCGAGCCGTCATGGCCGACCCAGAAATAGGCGCCCGGAATCGTCTGCAGCATGTCGGCGAAATCCTCGCTGCCCATCTTCGGCGTCGAGCGGGTCAGCACCTTGGACGGCTCGACCACGGTGCGCGCGACCTGCTCGACGACCTTGGACTGCTCCTCCTGGTTCACCAGCACGCTGAACGTGTCGCGGATGTCTACGTCGATCTCGCAATTGAAGGCGGCCGCCATGCCGGCGCAGATCGCGCGCATGCGCTCGCGCACCAACGCGCGCACGGGATCCGAGAACGCGCGCACGGTGCCGCACAGCCAGGCATCGCCGGGAATGACGTTGTAGGCCGAGCCGGCGTGGATCTGCGTAATCGAGACGACCGCGGCCTGCAGCGGCTCGACATTGCGGCTGACGATGGTCTGGATCGCCTGCGCCACGGTGGTCGCGATCACCACCGCATCCTTGGAACGCTCGGGCATGGCGCCATGAGCGCCGTAGCCGGAAATCCGGATGTCGAAGAAGTCGGCGCCGGCCATTGCCGGACCGGGCAGGATCGCGATCTCGCCGTGCTCCAAGTCCGGCGCGTTGTGCAGGCCGTAGAGCTCGTCGCAGGGAAACTTCTGGAACAGGCCGTCCTTGATCATCGCGCGTGCGCCGCCGAGGCCTTCCTCCGCCGGCTGGAAGATGAAGTGCACGGTGCCGTCGAAGTTGCGAGTCTCGGCGAGATAGCGCGCGGTGCCGAGCAGCATCGTGGTGTGGCCGTCATGGCCGCAGCCGTGGAAACGGCCGGGGATGGTCGAGCGCCACGGCAGGTTCGTGTTCTCCTCCATCGGCAGCGCATCCATGTCGGCGCGCAGGCCGATCTTCCTGCCGCTGTCGTTCTTACCCTTGAGCACGCCGATCACCCCGGTGCCGCCGAGGCCGCGATGCACCTCGATGCCCCATTGCGCAAGCTTCTCGGCGACGATGCCGGAGGTGCGCGTCTCCTCGAAGCCGATCTCCGGATGCGCGTGCAGGTCGCGGCGGATGGCGGTGAGCTCGTCGGCGTAAGCCTGGATGCGATCGATGGTGGGCATGGAGCGTTTCCGTTGTCGGGTTAAGCTTCGAACGCCGGGCCGTTCGGCTTGAGGCGGATGCCCGGACGCAAGCTGGTCCAGGGCAGGGTGGAGGGATCGGCGGGCATCGCGCCGGGCGCGGCGCAGATCAGGAGATGTTCGGCGATCGGTTCGAAATCGGCGCGGAAATGCACCGAGCTCTTGTTGACCAGGATCGCCTGCGCGGTCGGCTCGATGCCGACGAAGCGGTACATCTCCTGGTCGGCAAGCTGGGACTTGTGCGAGGCCACGACGACGCGGACATCGCCAATGCGCAAGCACGCTGACGGTCCCATTTCCATCTTGCGGCCGCCGTAGAACGGTCCGGGTGCGACGAAGCGGCCGTCGGAGATCTTCTCGACGATGAAGCTCTCCTCGAACGGCGCATCGCCGGGAATGCCGCTCTTGCCGCCGAGCGACAGCGTCACGGTGGCCCCTTCGCCGGCCGCATGCGCGGCGATCGCCGCTTGCGGATCGTAGATCATGCCGATCGCGGCGCGGCTGGCGCGATTGCGCACCAGCGCGCGCAGCATGCCGGTCGTATCGGAATCGCCGCCCGCGCCGGGATTGTCCTGGGTGTCGGCGATCACGATCGGACGCGTCGCTGTCTTCGCCAGCGTCATCGCATGGCGCACGCCGTCATCGGGCGTGTAGATGCGGCCGTCGAAATCATCCTCGTGGCCCGCGACGATCGCCGCGATCGCATCCGCCGCGGCGTCCGCGTCGGCCTGCGTCCGGCCATAGGCGAACACGCTCGGGCCGCAATGCGCGAAATCGGCGGCGGGAAAGCCGGGCGCGAACGACAGCGTCGGCACCGCCTCGCTCTGCAGCGCCGCAAGCTTCTCGTAGATGCCCTTGGTCGGCTGGTCATTGGTGCACTGCCAGCTGATCGGGATCAGGAACGGCAACTGCCGGAAGGCTTTCGCCAGCGGCGTCTTTGCGCGCAGCAGCAGCGCGAGGTGCTCGGCGCTGGCGCGGCCGGTGTCGGCCATGTCGGTGTGCGGATATTTCCGGTAGGCGATCAGCGCATCGGCATGTGCCATCATCTCGGGGGTGACGTTGGCATGCAGGTCGAGGCTCGCGACGAGCGGCACGTTCGGGCCGATCACCTCGCGCACGCGCGCCAGGATCTCGCCTTCGCCGTCGTCGAGATGCTCCGTCACCATCGCACCATGCAGGTCGAGATAGACGCCGTCGAGCGGGCCGGCGGCCTCGATGCGGTCGACCATCACGCCCGTGATGCGCTCGAACGCATCCCTGGTGACATGCGCGGAGGGACTCGCCGCGCAGGCGATGGTGGGCACGACGTCCCAACCGTTGGCTTCCGCGACTGCCATGAAGCCGGCCTGGCCGGCATTGATGCCGCGCATCGTCGTGAGCACGGAGGCCGCATCGGCGATCGAGGCGCGGCCGCCGCCATGCATGAACGCGTCGTAGTCCGCTTTCGTCGGTGCGAATGTGTTGGTCTCGTGCAGAAAGCCGCCGATCGCGACGCGCGTCATTACTTCGCCTCAGGCCGTTGAACGTGTCATGACGTTAGACCGGCCCTCGCGGCGCAGGCAAGCGAAGGAGCGATGCCGTTTTGCATGCGGGCCACGATGACGGCGCGCCGGCCTGCACGGACTCTCTCCGCGCGTCATTCCGGGGCATGGCGCGGCGATGAGCCCGGAATCCATACCCACAGACGGTCGTTGGGAAGCAGGCTGTCGACCACCCGATATCACCACACCCGCCTGTGGGTATGGATTCCGGGTTCGTGCTGCGCACGCCCCGGAATGACAGCGGTGGGTGGCGCTGCTACGCCACCGCCTCCGCCACCGGCCGGAAGTTCGCGAAATCCCAGTTCCGTCCCGGCGCGGCCTCGAGCAGGGACTTGGTATAGGCCTCCTTCGGATGCGTCAGGATCTCGCCGGCCGGGCCCTGCTCGACGATGCGGCCCTTCTGCATCACGACGACGTCGTCGCAGATCTGCGCGGCGACGCGCAGGTCATGCGTGATGAACAGGATGGCGATGCCGAGCCGGCGCTGGATCTCGTCGAGCAGCTCCAGCACCTGCGCCTGCACCGAGACGTCGAGCGCGGAGACCGCTTCATCCGCCACCAGCACGTCGGGATCGAGCGCGAGCGCGCGCGCAATCGCGATGCGCTGGCGCTGGCCGCCGGAGAACTGGTGCGGGTAGCGCGAGATCGCGTCCGCGGGCAGGCCGACCAGCTCGAGCAGCTCGCGCGCCCGCGCCATCGCCTTGTCATGCGAGGTGCCGTAGTTGACCGGTCCCTCGGCGATGCTCTCGCCGACGGTCAGCCGCGGGTTGAGCGAGCGGTAGGGATCCTGGAACACGATCTGGATGCGCTTGCGGTGCGGCTGCAGCAGCCGGCGGGTCAGGATCGAGATCTCGTGGCCGGCGAGGCGGACGCCGCCGGAGGTCGGATCGATCAGCCGCACGATGCAGCGGGCCACGGTCGATTTGCCGGAGCCGCTTTCGCCGACGATGCCGAGCGTGCGGCCCTTGCGCAGGGTGAGCGTGACGTTCTGCGCAGCGACGACTTCGCGCGCCTTGCCGAGGAACGAGCGCTCGCGATAGACCTTGCCGAGTTCGTTGGTCTCCAGCACCACCGGCTCGGTGCTCTCGGGCCGCGGCGGGCGTGGGATCAGGCTGGGGACGGAGGCGAGCAGGTTGCGCGTGTAGTCCATCTCGGGGCTGCGCAGGATCTTGTCGAGCGCGCCGGTCTCGACTAGGCGGCCCTGGCGCATCACCGAGACGCGGTCGGCGATCTCGGCGACGACGCCCATGTCGTGGGTGATGAACAGCACGGCGGTGCCGTGATCGCGCTGCAACTCGCGGATCAGCGAGAGGATCTGCTTCTGCGTGGTGACGTCGAGTGCGGTCGTCGGCTCGTCGGCGATCAGGAGTTTCGGCTCGAGCACCAGCGCCATCGCGATCATGATGCGCTGGCGCTGGCCGCCGGACAGGCGATGGGGATAGGAGCCGAAAATGCGCTCGACGTCGGGCAGGTGGACCTGCTCCATCATGTCGAGGATGCGCTTGCGCCGCGTCCGCGCATCGAGGGACGTATGCGCGCGCAGGACCTCGTCGATCTGGCGGCCCACCGGCACGACCGGATTGAGCGCGGTCATCGGCTCCTGGAAGATCATCGCCATCCGGGTGGCGCGCAGCTCGCGCAGCCGGCGATCGCTCGCGGTGAGCAGCTCTTCGCCGACCAGCTTGACGCTGCCGCCGACGGCATGCAGCGCGTTCTTCGGCAGCAGGCCCATCGTGGTCAGCGAGGTCACCGATTTGCCGGAGCCGCTTTCGCCGACGACGCAGAGCGTCTCGCCCTTTTCGACCTTGATCGAGACGCCGTCGATGATGCGCGGGCCGTTCGGGTTCTTCGTCTTGCCGACGGTGACGACGAGATTGTCGATGTCGAGGATGGTGTCGGTCATGTGTTCATTTCTCCAGCGTCATTGCGAGGAGCGAAGCGACGAAGCAATCCAGAGTTCCGGGCGTGGCCCTGGATTGGATTGCTTCGCTTCGCTCGCAATGACGAAAAGTGAGATGATCATCCGGGCTACGAAGGGCCGTCACTTGCCGGCCTCGCGCTGCTTCATGCGCGGGTCGAGCGCGTCGCGGGCGGCGTCGCCGATCAGGTTGATCGAGAGGATCGCGATCGACAGCAGCAGGCCCGGCCAGAAGATCAGCGACGGCTTGATCTGGAAGTAGGAGCGGCCCTCGGCCATGATGTTGCCCCAGGTCGGCGTCTCCGGGCTGATGCCGGCGCCGAGAAACGACAGGATCGCCTCGGTGAGGATCGCGGCGGCGCAGATGTAGGTGCCCTGGACGATCAGCGGCGCGATCGTGTTCGGCATCAGATGCCGCCACATGATCTTGGGCATCGACGTCCCCAGCGAAATCGCAGCTTCGACATAGGGCTCCTCGCGTGCCGTCAGCACGACCGAGCGGACCAGGCGCGCGACGCGCGGGATCTCGACGATGGTGATCGCGATCATCACGGTGCCGACGCTGGCGCCCGACAGCGAGACGACGGCGATGGCGAGCAGGATGCTCGGGATCGCCATCAGGCCGTCCATCACGCGCATCAGGATGGCGTCCACCCAGCGGAAGAAGCCGGAGACGAGGCCGATCACGAGCCCGATCGCGATCGAGATGATCGCGGCGCCGACGCCGACTAGAAGCGAGATGCGGCCGCCATAGATCGTGCGCGACAGCAGGTCGCGGCCATAGGCGTCGGTGCCGAGCAGGTGTTGCGCGCTCGACGGCTTGAGCCGCTGCGCCGGCGCGAGCAGCACGGGATCGTGCGGCGCCAGCAGCGGTGCGAGGATCGATATCAGCACGATGAGTGACAGGCAGACGGTCGCCACGGCGATGATCGGGGTCGAGGTGAGAAAGCCGAACCGGGGCCCCAGTCGCGTGGTGACCGGGATCGACGGCTCAGGGGTGGTGACGATCGCCATCGGAAAGGGCCTCAGTAGCGGATGCGTGGATCGAGCAGGGTGTAGGCGAGGTCGATCAGGAGATTGACCGCGAGATAGATGAAGGAGGTCAGAAGGATCATGCCCTGGATGACCGGATAGTCGCGCGCCAGCACGGCGTCGACGGTGAGGCGGCCGATGCCGGGCAGGTTGAACACGCTCTCGGTAACCACGACGCCGGAGATCAACAGCGCGAAGCCGGAGCCGATCACCGTGATGACGGGCACGGCCGCATTGCGCAACGCGTGGCGCAGCAGCACCGCGATCTCGCTGACGCCCTTGGCGCGCGCGGTGCGCACGAAGTCCTCGCCGAGCACGTCGAGCATCGCGGCGCGCGTCATGCGCGCGATCAGCGCGACGTAGATGAAGGACAATGCGCAGGTCGGCAGGATGATGCGCTCGAAGAACGGGCCGAAGCCGGCGCTGAGACTCTTGAAGCCCTGGACGGGGACCCAGCGCAGGTTGATCGCGAACAGCTGGATCAGGATGTAGCCGATGACGAACACCGGCACCGAGAAGCCGATCACCGAGAGCGCCATCACGAAACGATCGATCCAGGTGCCGTGCTTCCAGGCCGCGATGACGCCGAGCGGGACCGCGACGAGAATCGACAGGATGATGGTCGAGATCGCGACCGAGATCGACGGCTCGATGCGCTGGCCGATCATCTGCAGCACCGGCACCTTCGAGATCAGCGACACGCCGAGATCGCCATGCAGCAGCTGATTGATCCAGGTGATGAACTGGATGTAGAGCGGCTCGTTCAGTCCGAGCGTGGTGCGGATGCGCTCGAGCTGCTCAGGGGTCGCGTTGTCGCCGGCGAGAATCGCGGCGGGATCGCCCGGCGTCAGCCGCAGCAGCAGAAAGACGAACAGCGCCACCACGCCCATTACGGGGATGGATGCGAGGATGCGGCGAAGCAGATAACCGATCATCTTGAGAGAACCGCCTTCATGGTGCTGGGGCGACGCGCGCAACGTCGTGAGAGAGTGTGCATGTCACCGATATCCATCGCTTTCAAGGTCTCCGGTGTTCGCTCGTCCGCTCGTGCACGCGCGATGACACGGCGTTCGTGATCCGCGCGAACCGTCGCATTTGCGAACAATGTCGCAGCACTTTGCGGCGAACCTTGCGCGAAACTTTGCAAGCCGCATGCCATCATGCGCGCGCCGTGGAGCCGTTGTCTACTCACCGTCCTGGTCCCGGAAAATGAAACCGTGCTGCTGCGCAGCAGGCGGTGCGTAGCCGGGAGAGCGAAGCGACCCCGGGGTCTCGCGCTGCGGCGATGACCCCGCATGTCGCTGCGCTCATGCGGGCTACGAGATCTTGCCCGGAGGCAATCCTACGCCAGGGTCGCGAGCAGACCCGCCATCAGGCGGCCACGCTCGGCAAGGCTGTCGATCTCGATGTGCTCGTTCAGGGTGTGCATGTCGGTGCCGCGCACCCCGAGGCCGTCGAGGGTCGGAATGCCGAGCGCGCCGGTAAAGTTGCCATCCGAGCCGCCGCCTGCCGAGCCGTGCGGCAGCGACAGGCCGAGCTGTTCGGCGATGCCGCGCGCCTTGTCGTACAGCGCCATGGTTCCGGAATCCGGCTCCCACACCGGCCGCGTCACGCCGCGCGTCACCTTGAAGGTCACGTCGTCGGTGGTGCCGGACAGCGCCAGCATCCGCTCCACGCCGCGGTCGAGATCGGCCTGCCGCTTCGCCATGCTGAGCGCTTCGCCGGTGGCGGTGGTGGCGACGCAGTTGACCCACTGGCCGGCATGCACGATGCCGACTGAGAAGGTGCAGTCCTCCGTCGTCATGCCGTCGATGGCGAGGATCTGTCGCGCCATTTCCCGGATCGCGGAACGGCCCGCGCCGAGCCGCGCGCCGGCATGGCTCGGACGTCCGATCGCCTCGAGATTGAAGCGGGCGATGGCATAGCGGCCGGTCACCACGCCGTTGTCCTGACGGCCCGGCTCGGGCACCAGCACGTATTTGTTGCGCTGCGCCTCGGCTTCGATGATGTCGCGGGTCGAGGGCGTGCCGACCTCCTCGTCCGGCGTGAACAGGATGGTGATCGGCAGCGGCGTCGCGATGGAAGCCTTGATCAGCTGGCGGATCGCTTCCAGCGTGAGATAGTTGCCGCCTTTCATGTCGCAGATGCCGGGCCCATAGCATTTGTTGCCCTCGCGGCGCCAAGGCAGTCTGGCCAGCGTGCCGACGGGGTGAACGGTATCCATGTGGCCGGCGATCAGGATGCCGGGCTCACCCTGCCGCGGGTGCGGGAAGCGGGCGCGCACGCAGCCGGCGAAACCCTGGCGCCCGGCGATGCGCTCGATCGTCGCACCCAGGATGGCCATGTCGCGCGCGGCAAGATCCAGCATGCGCTCCACCGCGGCGGCGTCCCAGGTCGGACTTTCGCACTCGACCCAGCCGCGCAAGCCCCGCAGCATGATTTCGGTATCAAAGGGAAGATGGGCTGGATTCATTGGTGCTCTCTCAAGGCATTGTCGCGATCTCATGACACGAGACGCAGGCGGGCGCGCTTTGTAAAGCGAAAGCTATGCAGACGTTAACGGCATTGTCAGCCACGGGCCGCATGCGCTGAATGCGGATTGACGCGAAAGGCGACCTCTGCAACTGTCGAAAGCTTGCGACTTACAGCATGTTAGTTCGCACAAGGATTGATCTGCACGCCCAACGAATGGTCTGGATCTGATCAGTTTCAGGTCAGGCCATCCACTCAGGAGACCTCGTAATGTTCCACAGCCCGCGCTGGAAACGTCTGACGCTCGCGACGAGCCTCGCCGTTTCCATGCTTTCGCTCTCGACGGCGCTGAGCACCCAGGCCATCGCAGCCGGCAAGAAGACGATCACGGCGGTGATGCATTCGGATCTGCGCGTCATCGATCCCGGATTCACGACGGCCTACATCACCCGCGACCATGGCTACATGGTTTATGACACGCTGCTGGCGACCGATTCGAATTTCAAGGTCCAGCCGCAGATGGCGGACTGGAAGGTCTCCGACGACAAGCTGACCTACACCTTCACCCTGCGCGACGGCCTGAAATGGCATGACGGCACGCCCGTGACCGCCGAGGACTGCGTCGCCTCGCTGAAGCGCTGGGGCCGCAATGACGGCATGGGCCAGAAGCTGATGGACTTCACGGCGAGCCTGGAGGCGCCGGATGCCAAGACCATCGTGCTCAAGTTGAAGGAGCCTTACGGACTCGTCCTGGAGTCGATCGCCAAGCCGTCCTCGCTGGTGCCGTTCATGATGCCGAAGCGTCTCGCCGAGACGCCGCAGGGCCAGCAGATTCCCGAGCAGATCGGCTCGGGCCCGTTCAAATTCGTCAAGGCGGAATTCCAGCCGGGCGTGAAGGCGGTGTACGAGAAGAACACCGACTACGTGC
Source organism: Bradyrhizobium sp. SZCCHNR1017 (assembly GCF_032381375.1). NCBI lineage: Bacteria > Pseudomonadati > Pseudomonadota > Alphaproteobacteria > Hyphomicrobiales > Nitrobacteraceae > Bradyrhizobium > Bradyrhizobium sp. SZCCHNR1017. The sequence continues at coordinate 316,339 of NZ_JAUHIR010000002.1, forward strand.
CGCGCAAGGAGCCGGCGAGCTGGACGTCCGGCGGCAAGGTGGTGAAGGTCGATCGCGTCGAGTGGGTCACGATGCCTGACGCGCAGACCGCTGTGAACGCGCTGCAGTCCGGCGACATCGACTTCATGGAGAACCTTCCCTACGACATGCTGCCGGTGCTGGAGTCGAACTCCGAGCTCAAGATCGACGTGCTGAACAAGTTCGGCTACCAGACGCTCGGCCGCATGAACTTCCTCAACCCGCCGTTCGACAACGTGAAGGTGCGCCGCGCGGCCTTCCTCGCCCTGAACCAGAAGGACGTGCTCGACGCGCTGGTCGGCAACGAGAAGTACCAGAAGGTCTGCGGCGCCGTGTTCGTGTGCGGCACGCCGCTCGAGACCGACGTCGGTGCCGAGACGCTGATCAAGGGCAACGGCATGGCCGAGGCCAAGAAGGCGCTCGCCGAGTCCGGCTATGACGGCACGCCGATCGCGATCATGGCGCCGGGCGACGTCACCACCTTGAAGGCGCAGCCCGTGGTGGCGGCGCAGCTGTTGCGCGAGGCCGGCTTCAAGGTCGACCTGCAGGCCACCGACTGGCAGACGGTGGTGACGCGGCGCGCCAGCCAGAAGCCCGTGAAGGAGGGCGGCTGGAACATGTTCTTCACCAACTGGGTCGGCGCCGACGTCGCCAATCCCGTGGCGAACGTCTCGGTCGGCGGCCGCGGCACCAAGGGCGGCTGGTTCGGCTGGGCCGAGGATGCCGAGATCGAGAAGCTGCGCGACGCCTATGCGCGGTCGTCCTCGCTCGACGAGCAGAAGAAGATCGCCACCGAAATCCAGAAGCAGAACTACGAGAAGGTGATCTACATCCCGCTCGGACAATATCTGCTGCCGAGTGGCTGGCGCAAATCGCTGACCGGCGTGCTCGACGGCCCGGCGACGCCGGTGTTCTGGAATGTCGACAAGAGCGAGTAGGCGGCGGACGCACTCGTGACGCAAACAAAGACGCGGCGAAGTGGAGACTTCGCCGCGTCTCTTTTTTGTTCCTGCATTCGCCCGTGCGTTAGCGCCCTTCAGCAGTGCGGATCGCGCACGGCTTCGAGACCCTCGACCATCAAGGGTGGGCTGATCTGATCCTGGGACGGGTTCTTATCGGTGCGGATCGGCATGGCCGGATGTCGGCTGTCCCGCGGCTTGGTGACTTCATTCGGCATCATCAGGCTCCTTGCTGCTGCGCATAACGGACGAGGCGCAGCCGAGTTCCAGATGGCGGGACGCCATCGTCGGCAGTCACGACGTGTGCAGCCGCTTGATGCGGTGACCCATGCGTCCATGGCGATTGACCTCCGATGGAACTGCTGCAAATCTTCCTCGCCGAGACTGTTTGCTGAGCGTTTGCAGACGCGACGCAGGACGCCTCGTCAGGCCTTGATCGGTATCGGGGCCCTCGGATGGATGCTCACGCCAAGAGAGATCGCATGTCACATACTCCGCGCCGGACCGCATCCGCGCTCGTTTCATGGTTCGTCGCCTCGATCATGGCCGTGTCGATGGCGGGCGTGACGACCCAGGCCTTCGCCGCCGGCAAGAAGACGATCACGGCGGTGATGCATTCGGACCTGCGCGTCATCGATCCCGTGTTCACGCCGGCCTACATCACCCGCGACCACGGCTACATGGTGTACGACACCCTGCTCGGGACCGACGCCAAGTTTCAGGTCCAGCCGCAGATGGCAGAATGGACGGTCTCGGACGACAAACTGACCTACAGCTTCACCTTGCGCGACGGCCTGAAGTGGCACGACGGCACGCCGGTCACCGCCGAGGATTGCGTCGCCTCGCTGAAGCGCTGGAGCCGCAACGACAGCATGGGCCAGAAGCTGATGGAGGCCACGGCCTCGCTCGAGGCCACCGATGCCAAGACCATCACCTTGAAGCTGAAGGAGCCGTACGGCCTGGTGCTGGAGTCGATCGGCAAGCCGTCCTCCTACGTACCGTTCATGATGCCGAAGCGTTTGGCCGAGACGCCCGCGAACCAGCAGATCTCGGAGCAGATCGGCTCCGGACCGTTCAAGTTCGTCAAGGCGGAATTCCAGCCGGGCGTGAAGGCGGTTTATGAGAAGAACACCGACTACGTGCCGCGCAAGGAGCCGCCGAGCTGGACGGCCGGCGGCAAGGTGGTGAAGGTTGACCGCGTCGAGTGGGTCTCGATGCCCGATGCGCAGACGGCCGTCAACGCGCTGCAGGCCGGCGACATCGACTTCATGGAATTCCCGCCGCTCGATCTCGAGCCGGTGCTATCAGCCAATCCCGATCTTTCGATGAACGTGCTGAACAAGTTCGGCTACCAGACCTTGGGACGCATGAACTTCCTGTTTCCGCCGTTCGACAATGTGAAGATCCGCCGTGCGGCGTTCCTGGCGCTGAACCAGAAGGATGTGCTCGACGCGCTCGTCGGTAACGCCAAGTACTACACGATCTGCGGCGCCGTGTTCGGCTGCGGCACGCCGCTCGAATCCGACATCGGCTCGGAGACGCTGGTGAAGGGCAACGGCATGGAGCAGGCCAAGAAGCTGCTGGCCGAGGCCGGCTATGACGGTACGCCCGTCGTGATCCTCGCGCCGGGCGATGCGATCACCCTGAAGGCGCAGCCGGTGGTCGCCGCGCAGCTGTTGCGCGAGGCCGGCTTCAAGGTCGATCTGCAGACGACGGACTGGCAGACCGTGGTGACGCGGCGTGCCAGCCAGAAGCCGCCCAAGGAGGGCGGCTGGAACATGTTCTTCACCAACTCGGTGATCGCCGACTCCGGCAATCCGATCGGCAGCACCTTCGTCGGCGCACGCGGCCAGAAGAGCCCGTTCGGCTGGCCCGACGATCCCAAGATGGAGGAGCTGCGCGACGCCTTCGCCAAGGCCACGAAGCCGGAGGACCAGAAGCGGATCGCCGCCCAGATTCAGCAGGAGGTCTACGACCAGGTGATCTACGTGCCGCTCGGCCAATGGTTCATGCCGAGCGCCTGGCGCAAATCGATCACCGGCGTCCTGGAAGGGCAGGCCGTGCCGGTGTTCTGGAACGTCGACAAGAGCGAGTGACGAGATGTCGGCCGCGGCCCGTAGCCGCAGCCCGGATGAGCGATAGCGACATCCGGGTTCAAACGCGCTGTGGAGGAGACCCGGATGTCGCTATCGCTCATCCGGGCTACACGACTGCCGACGGGGCCGGCTCTCTCGCCGTCATTCCGGGGCATCGCGCAGCGATGAGCCCGGAATCCATATCCACGCGCCGTCATGTGGCGAAGACAAGCGCCACGGCCATCTCACACCACACCCTGTCCTGTGGCTATGGATTCCGGGCTCGTGCTGCGCACGCCCCGGAATGACGCGAGGATGGAGTGACGTGACGTCGGCAGCAGCCTCGTAGCTATGAGGCCCTGATCTCGTCCAGCGCCGCCAACACCTCGCTGGAAGCGACCTCGACCCTGCCGATCTCGTTGAGCGCTTCCTCGATGCGCCCTGAGCTGAACAGGCGCGCGGCTTCCTTGCCGTGGCGGTGCACCGCCTCGTGAGGGCGCTCGAGGTTGCGGAATGCCGGATCCCCGGCCAATTGCCGACCGCCTTCGCCATAGTACCATTTGCCGAGCCGGCACGTGTGATGATCGGAGAGCTCGTCGGCCCGCAGTTGCAGCCGGCCGACCGACATGTCGACCAGCCGCTTTTTCCAGATCACGTGGTCGGCCTTGGCCAGTCTCACCACCTGGTTGTCGAGCGAGAGCTTGGCGATCTCGCCCAGCATCTTGCCGACCTTCGCGTCCGTCTTGCCCATGGTGTCCGCGAGCGACATCACCTCGTTGGCATTGGCGGTCGCGAGATCGGCGATGATGGTGATGCCCTGCGCGACCTCGTCGGTTGCGGCGGACTGCTCGGCGAGAATGCCGGAGATCTCGTCCATCTTGGTGCTGACCACCGCGGTCCGGGTGCCGGCCTGATCGATCGCCTGCGCCAGATCGTTCATCTCGGACATGCCGACCTCGACCGCCTTGGCGCCGCCGGCCATGGCCTCGACGATGCCGCTCATCTCGGCTTGCAGCCGCTCGATACGACCCTTGATGTCCTCCGTCGCCTTGGTCGTCTGCTGCGACAGGTTCTTGACCTCCGCGGCGACCACCGCGAAGCCCCTGCCGAATTCGCCGGCGCGCGCCGCCTCGATGGTGGCATTGAGTGCCAGCAGGTTGGTCTGGTTGGCGATCGCGTCGATGGTGCCGACGATGGATCCGATCTCGGCGGAGGCGGCGCTGAGATCGGCGATCTTCGCCGAGGTGTCGCGCACGGAGCTGGCGATGCCGTTCATGGTCTGCAACGTCCGTTGTACCGCGGTCACGCTGTTCTCGACGGCCTGGCGCGTCGCGGCGGCCTCGGCGGCGGCTTCGGTCGACGTCGACCGGATGGTGTGCACGGAGGCCTGCATCTCCACCGATGCGGCAGCGAGACTCTGACAGCGTTCGGACTGATTGTTGGAGGCGCCGATCAGGCGCGCCGCGCTGATCGAGGCTTCGTTGCTGTTGATGCAGATGTCGACGACGGAATCGAGATCCTGGGACGCGCGGGCCGCGAGCGCGGTGCCGAGACGATGGATGGCCTCGATCAGTTGCGGCTTGAGCTGGGCGCGCAGCGCGGCAGCATCGACGCCTCCGGTATCGCGATTGAGCTTGCCGTCCGCCCAGTCACCGAGGCACTGCGCCAGCGCGTCCTGGAAGGCGTCGTGTGCGGAGGTGTCGGACGCAAGCGGGGCGTCCGATGGTTCGTTCTTTCGGCGGAATCCCAGCATCGTGCCTCTCATTGATGGCGAGCCCCGGCCAGCCTGAGCGACGTCGCACAACCCGCCCGGACGCCGGCAACCGTTGGTTCCACCCTGGTTCGGTTATGGTTAATGGCGGGTTTCTCCTTGCAACCGGCGGTGGCGAGATCTGCAGGGATCGGGGCTCTCGCGTTCTCCGGCCTGCCGCCTTGACGTTTATGTAAGTAGTGGCTCACAGTAAGTCATGACTTACGGAACGACACTGAATGTGCTGGCGGACCCGACGCGGCGGGAGGTGTTCGAACGGCTGCGCGGTGGACCGCGGCCGGTCCATGCGATCGCGGCCGGGATGCCGGTGTCGCGGCCGGCGGTCTCGCAGCATCTGAAGGTGCTGAAGGATGCCGGGCTGGTCGAGGAACGCAGCGAAGGCGTGCGCCGCATCTACGCGTTGCGCCGTGAGGGGTTGGCCGAGCTGCGCGACTGGCTCGACAGCTTCTGGGACGACGCGCTGCTCGCCTTCAAGATCGAGGCGGAGCGCACGCATCGACAGACGAAAGGGGGGATCGATGAGTGAGGGTGTCGTGATCGCGCCGGTGCGGAAGCTCGTCCATGTCCGGGCGCCGATCGATCATGCCTTCGACGTGTTCACGCGCGGCCTGACGCGCTGGTGGCCGCATACGCATGGGGTCGGCCGCAAGCCGATCGAGAAGGTGCTGCTGGAGCCGAAGCTCGGCGGCCACTGGCTCGAGATCGCCGAGGACGGCACGGCGACCACGGTCGCGACCATCACGCTGTGGGAGCCGCCGCGTCGCTTCGTCATGCTGTGGCAGGTCGATGCGCAGTGGAGGCCGGATGCGGCGATGCGCTCGGAGGTCGATGTGCAATTCGTTGCCGAGGGCCCGGACGTGACCCGCGTCGAGCTGCTGCACCACAAGTTCGAAACCATGGGCCGCGAGGCCGGCGCGTCGATGCGGCGGGATGTCGACGGCGGCTGGCCGGGGCTGCTGCAGCGCTTCGTGGCCGAGGCCGAGCGGCCGCCGGCGTCATCGTGAGGAGTTCATCATCAGCGTGGGGGAGATCGTGATGTCCGAGTTCGTCGTCCATTCCGTGCCGGGGAGCCCGTTCGGGCGCAGCGTGCTGATCGCACTGGAGGAGAAAGGCGCGCCGTATCGGCTCGCGGCGCTGGCGCCGGGCGACTCCAAGGGCGCGGCGCATCTGGCGCGTCATCCCTTCGGGCGCGTGCCGGTGCTCGCGCATGACGGCTTCGTGTTGTACGAGACCCAGGCGATCCTGCGCTATCTCGATCGTGTGCTGCCCGAGCCGGCACTGACGCCCGCGGATGTCAGGCAGGCCGCGCGCATGGACCAGGTGATGAACATCAGCGACTGGTACCTGTTCCAGGGCGTGTGCAACGTCATCCTCTTCCAGCGCATCGTCGGTCCGCAATTCTTCGGCACGACCACCGATGAGGTCGCGATCGCACGCGCGATGCCGCAGGCGAGAACTGTCATCGCCGAGTTGTCGCGGCTGCTCGGCGAGCAGCCGTTCATGGTCGGCGATCATCTGTCGCTGGCCGATCTGCAGGTCGCGCCGCAGGCGAGCTTCCTGTCGTTGACGCCGGAATGGGCGGAGCTGACCGCCGGCCATCCCAACCTCGTCGCCTGGATCGAACGGCTGGAGGCGCGACCGAGCTTCAAGTCCACCACCATGGCGGAGCTGACGGCGCGAGCGCAGGCGGCGTAGGCGCGTGCGGCGTCAATGATGCTTCGGGTGAGATCCAAAGCCCAAGCGAGCGATCGCGCTGCGACGGCCGTCGGCATGGATACGCGACTTTCAGCCGCGTGATTAATCCAGGTTATATCGCGGCGGGCCGGTTCCATTTTAGCTGCGACGTAGGTCGAAGGGCCTCGGCATCCGCCGCCCCCGATCGACCGCCACAGCGTCCCGATGACCGAATGACGAAGCCGGGTCGGCGGGACGGATTGGACGCAAGCGCGCGCACCCCTTGATGCTGCGATCAGAACCCGATCTCCCCGGCTGCTGCGTCTCCTGCACCCACGTCGATTCCGGATTCTGTGCCGCGCTTTTCAAGGCCTGCCGGGAGCAGTCGGCCCTGCCGCGGCTCCATCAGCAGTTCTTCACCGTCCGGGCCGGCCAGCAGATCAAATGCCAGAGCGAGGCGCGCGACGATGTGCTCGTGCTCTGCAGCGGCTGGGCATTCCGTTACATCCAGTTGTCGGATGGCGGCCGCCAGATCCTGCGCTTCCTGCTGCCGGGCGACATCTTCTCGCCGGCGGCGATCTTCGCCAAAGGCATGAGCTTCTCGGCCAAGGCATTGACCCAGGTCCAGGTCAGCCGGCTGGATGGCGAGGAGGTCCGCAAGCAGTGCCGCGCCGACGAGCTGGTCATGATGGAGGTGTTCCGCTCTCTCGGCGACAACGGCCGGGCCTCCTACGAGCTCATCACCGTACTCGGCCAGCGTCCGGCCGAGCGTCGGATCGCGCATCTGCTGCTCAGCCTGATGCGGCGCGTCGCGGTGGACGGTGTGGTCCAGCACCACCGCTATCCGTTTCCCTTGAAGCAGCAGCACATCGCCGACGCCGTCGGCCTGACCTCGGTCCATGTCAGCCGCGTGCTGGCGCTGTTTCGCGATCGCAAGATCCTGACGATCTCGGAGGGCAGGCTGGAGGTCACCGATCTCGCCGAGCTCGAGCGGCTGGCGGCGTTGAACTGAGCCGGGCAGGGCGGCCGAGCGGGGCGTGCACAGGGCTGGTGCGGACGGTGGGACTCGAACCCACACGACGTTGCCATCGAGGGATTTTAAGTCCCTTGCGTCTACCCGTTCCGCCACGTCCGCCCTATTGATTTCCATAGCTTTTTCGTTCCAGGCCGGCAAATGTTTTCCAATCGAACCCTTGCGTTTCCATTTCGGTTACAAAACCCGTTCACGCCTTGTCCTGACCGTCTTTGATCCTGCTGAATGCTCGGATGATGTTCTGCTCGGCCTCGACGTGCCGGGTATAGTGGGCGCCCATGCGTTCCGGCTCGTCGCCGATCAGATCGGCCACCTCGCCGGTGTTGGCGCCGTTGCGCCTCCACCAAGCAGCGTAGGACACGCGCAGGACCGTGCAGCGTGGTGCCGGCGCCATTGTGGCCGGCGCGCTCCCGGTCGCGCAGCCAGTGGCTCACCCGGGTCTGCATCTCCTTCTCGGACGGCCACACCGTCCCGTCGTCGCGGACAGCGATCAGCCTGTTCGCCCGCTGCACCTTCAGCTCGCCCATGAAGGCCTGCAACTCGGGCAGCACCGGTAGGTTCACGAATTTGTCGTTCGTGCGCGTCTTGTAACGTGCGAGGAACAGGCAAATCTTGATCTCGAGCGGAGCGTTCTCGCGCGCGAATTGCCACTCCTCTGGCTCCCACTCGCGGTTAGCGTTGGGATCGGCCTTGCGGGCCTTCTCGACCAAGAATTTCCGGTCTTTGCGGAAGGAGCGCGAGCGCGTTCCGGCATATTCGAACGCGGTATCGTTGAAGTCGCCGCGGACCGACGTGTCGTTCGCGTGATCCATAGCGTGGCGATGTTGCGAGCTTTGCCATAGCCCTGTCTCCGCCTGATGGCAGCCGCTGCACGCTTGGCTGCCGACAAAGCTCAGCTCTGCTACGCTGGTCGGCTGAGACGAGGTATCCGGCGTCTTGAACCAGGACAGCCCGCTTGCAAGCAGAGGAAACAGCGCACCCGACCCGATTGCCAACAGCGCGGCAGTCCGCAAGCGGAATGTTGGCGCGGAGCGTTGAGCAGGAGTCGGGCTTGTGACGCCCGCGGTTCTTCCGAGACCTCTTCGTCACATCCGATCACCCCTCGACTGCCCTGGAAGACTTACACGCGCAGGTCGTTGTCGTGAAGTGCAATTCGGGTTTCGCGGGCGAGGTCGATGAGAGAAGCGCAGAACGTCAGCAGCGCAGCCATGAATAGCAGCGCCACGCCATATTCGTGGGCAACATTGAACAGGGCGCTGATGAAGGCAACGATGATGATGAGGGCGGTGAGGATCGCAGAAAGGATGGAGCAGAACAGCGACCTGTTCAGGAGCGAAGCCCGGTGCCGCAGCCGGGGAATATCCGTCTTGAGGTAAGCCTTTGAAGCATCATCATCGGTGATGCCGTGAAGGAACTGGGCCCGGTCGACCACACGGTTGATGCGGGAAATAAGAACCGAGATGAAGGACGCGACGGCTCCCAGCAGGAAAGCCGGGGCCGCCACGTTGCCGATGATCCGTGCCAGTTGGTCGATTGAAGGCGTTACCGGCACCAACTGGATTACACTGTCCATCTCCTCGCGCAGTCCTTGCAAGTTCTTCAGGTGTCGCGAACGCGCCGGACGGGCGGGATCTTGAACGTCCCGTCCTTAAGGGCAGTCTTGGGCTGATAGACCCTGACGCTGAGATTGAATGGCAGGCTCGGCGGACACGGAAGCCAATTCGTTTCCTTGTCGCCGCCTGGTGATTGCGCCTGGATGTAGATATCGAGCGAGCCGTCTGGATTGTATTTGATCGGCATCGCCGAAGTGATGCCGTAGCGGTTGATCGCGTTCCGAACATAGAAATTCTCGCGATAGGGCGAGACCGACCAGACCCCAACTTCGGAGGGGAATATCTCGTCCTTCTCCAGATGGAGAACATACTTCGCCGCGCCGTCCAGCACGTTGCCGTCGCCATCGACAAAGGCGGTTGGATAGACCGCATCGTCCGACGTCAGCGCGCCCAATCCAAACCAGGCGATGAATGCCCGCGTGGTGTAGTCGGTACCGAAGCGACCGATATTCAGCGCGCCCTGCCAGCCGTTCACGGTCGGCGCAGTGTAGGGGCCTGTTTCCAGCTTGTACCAGACCTCGGCCGGCGCCCGGTTGATCCCCCGCAGAACGGCTGGATCGAGCTTGGACGGTTCAAAGTCCTTGCCGACCTCGATCCCGATGCGCTTGAGCTTGTCGATAGTCTTGGCGTCGTCAGGGTAAGGCGGGTTGTCCTTCAACGCAGCGGCGAGGCGCTTGAAGAACATCTCACCGGTCATGAGCCGCACCTGATCGTACGGCGTCGCCGTTGTATCGACACTGGTGTCGATCGGCACATCGGAGGGTGGCGTGTAGGACTTGCCCCAGGCGCTGAGCGGCGTCAGTTGCAATTCATCCTGCAGCTTGTTGATTGCAACGAACTCCTTGGGGCTGTCGCATGCGATCTGGACCAGAACAGATGCGTAGCGCGTCGTCGATCGGAACGTTTGCTTGATGCCATTGGGCGCAATACCGTTCCATTTGGGGCCGGCGATCAGGAAGTTTCCGGCGCCAGTTCCGGTCGTCCGACTGCCCGCCGAGGCGAAATCGTCGGTCCACATGTTGAGCGCCTGCATGATGATGTATCGCCCCTGAGTGTCGGGCTGAGAATAGACGAACGGCTCCTTGTCCAGGTCGATGAATGAAAACGCCCAGAGGGAGTTGACGCTGATGCGGACGCAGTCTTTGAAATCCGGATCGACATAAGTCCGCATCCTGCCGAACTGGTTGACAGGCGCTTTATACTGTTCGGACTTCGACGTGGCCGTCATCACCGCTCGGGTTGCGTCCATCATGACAAGCGGAAAGCCGTAGACATAGCATTCCAACGCAAGAACATACGCCAGTTCTTCCTCGACATCGCCCTTCAGGTCGCCGAGTGCGCGCAGCAGCGGGCCGGCCGCCTCGCTTCTTGTGGATGACAAGGCTGTGCCCAGCCCGGCACCGAGTGCGGTCGTGAGCAGGCAGCGGCGATGAAGCGAAATGCCTTCCTGTCCAGCAGAAGAATTCATGAGCGATCTCCTTTTCATTAGCGCGCCGCTCGACCCATGTTTGACCTAAGCTCGGAACGTCCCGTCTTTCGGTCGCAAGCCGTCGAAGAGGGAGGCCACCCCAGATGACGCGGATGGCAGGTCCATATAAGCGACTATCCCCGATGCGAGACCCGGAACATTTCGGGTTCTGAGGGTGGGGAGCTTTCGCTCCCCACTGCTTTGCTGACCAGGGCTAGTCGTTTGCTTTGGTCGCGGCCTTCTGCATGGCTTTGAGATCTTCCTCAGCCAACTGTTCCGGCTTGATGTTGTAGGTCAGTTTGTCGATCTTGCCGGTGAATCGGAATGGCAGCGTATAGCTATCATCGACCGCGGTGCGGGTATCGAGCCCAACGTCCATGGATTCATCGATCGCCATCATGAATGGAATCGTGTGTTCCATTTTTTGTTGCGACAGCACTCGGCCGTCAACCGAAAGGACACCGCTGCCGCCTTTGCCGAGTCCGGGTCCATCGTATCTGAAGTCGAAGACGATCTTGTGCTTACCCGGACTGAGCGCCTGGCCCAGCCAGTCATCGGCTCCAACGCCGCCCTCCCAGCGGTAACGTTTGAGATTGAGAAGATTGTAGACGAAGACCGGTTTGCCCTTGAGCAGGTAAAGGCCGTAGCCACCGAACCTCCCGCCCATTGTAGCGATCATCCCTTCGGCACCGCCACTGGGCACGGTGATCTCGGCTGTGATCGTGTAGTCCCTGTTCAGGAGGCTGGGAGCATTGGCAATCGGAATGTCAGCGTTCTCACCGACATAGGTGAACTCCGTTCGCCCTGCCGTCCCACTCGGCCGCGGCGTGAGAAGTCGCGGGAGCACCGAGTTATCCAGCGGAAACACCTGGTACCTGCTCGCCTCCGCCGCAAACACCGCCTGCAGTTCCTTGAGCTTCTCGGGATTCGTCGCCGCAAGGTCGTCCGCCTGCGAGAAGTCCTCGGCAAGGTTGTAGAGCTCCCACTTGTACTGCTCGACCGGCGGCAGCGCCTTCGTGCCGACAAGCCACGGCGGCTCGGGTGGTGTGGTGGCGGCGTACCAGCCTTCGTGGTAAATGCCGCGGTTGGCGAACATCTCGAAGTACTGGGTCGTGCGCTTCGACGGTGCGTTGGCATTTGCCTTGTCGAACGTGTACGCCATGCTAACGCCTTCAATGGACTTCTGCTTGATGCCGTCGACCATGTCGGGCGCCTTGATGCCGGCCGCCTCAAGGATTGTGGGCACGATGTCGATCACGTGATGAAACTGGGGGCGAATGCCTCCGACATCGTTGATGTGGCCGGGCCACGAGATAGCCATACCCTGCCGCGTCCCACCGAAATGCGACGCGATCTGCTTGGTCCACTTGAAGGGCGTGTCGAACGCCCACGCCCACGGCACGGCCATGTGCGGATAGGTCTGGTCCGAACCCCAGGATTCGTAATATCGAAGATACTCGACCTCCGGCAAATCGAGCACGCCATTGGCGACCGTCAGCCAGTTTGGCGTACCCATCATCGAGCCTTCCGAACTCGTGCCGTTGTCGCCGTTGATGTAGATGATCAGCGTGTTGTCGAGCTTGCCCATGTCTTCGACGGCCTGGATCACCCGGCCGATCTCATCGTCGACATAGGCGGTATAGGCCGCGAACACGTCGGCCTCGCGAATGACGATCTTTTTCTTCACCTCCGAGAGCGAATCCCACTTCGGCAAGACGTCCGGCCACGGCGTGAGCTGCGTGTTTGCGGGAATCACGCCCAATCGCTTCTGGTTGGCGAAGATCTGGTCTCGCAACTTCTCCCAGCCCTGGTCGAACAGGTGCATCTTGCTGATCTTGTCGATCCATTCCTTGGTTGGCTGGTGCGGGTCATGGGTCGCGCCAGGTACGTAGTAGACGAAGAACGGTTTCTCGGGCGCCGCGGCGTCAAGTTCCTTCATGTAACGGATCGCGTCGTCCGCCATGTCGGTGATCAGGTTGTAGCCCTTCTTCCCGACCCACGGGTAAACGGGGGTGTGGTCGCGGAACAGGTACGGCGTCCACTGGTCGGTCTCGCCACCCATGAAGCCGTAGAAGTACTGGAAGCCCATCCCGCTCGGCCATTGGTCGAACGGACCGGCCGCGCTGTATTGGAAGGACGGCGTGTTGTGGTTCTTGCCGAACCACGATGTGGCATATCCGTTGTCGCTCAGAATCCGGCCGATAGTCGCGTTCTCCGGACCGATGACCGAGTCATAGCCCGGATATCCAGTCGCCAGTTCACTGATCTGGCCGAAGCCGACCGAGTGATGGTTGCGACCGGTGATCAGAGCCGCTCGCGTCGGCGAGCAGAGCGCCGTCGAGTGGAATTGGGTGTAGCGCAGGCCATTCTTGGCGATGCGATCGAGCGTTGGCGTTGGGATCACCCCGCCGAATGTGCTCGGCACGCCATAACCGGAATCGTCGGTCATGATCAGCAGAACGTTCGGCGCACCTTTACGCGGCACGACCGTCGGAGGCCACCACGGCTTCGAGGTCTTCGCATCCTCCGTGATCGTGCCGCCGAATTTCGGCGGTGGCGGTGGAAGCTGGTCGCCCGGAATGGTGATGGTCGCGGCCGGGGAGCCGAGCGGCGGCGTAGTCGGTTGCGCTTGCTGTGCAAACGCGGGGGCGGATATCGCCGACGTCAAAAACAATATGGAAGCAATCGCACGAAAATTCATCGCAGGCCCTCCCCAAGAGGTGCGCGCAACCGCGCAGATGCTTGTGATCCTCTAGGACGGCGCAAGGAGCGACGTTGACGCAGATCAACCCACGCGCGAAGGCGCCTACGGGCAGATGCGATCGCCTGGCTGTGCTAACCAGCGGGGCACGCTCATCTATTGTATGGACCTGCCGATGTCTCACGCCGGTCAGGCATCTGCAAAGAGCCATCAAATATCGAAGAAATATTGAAGAGCAGGACACGCGCACACGCTCGGCATCGTGCTGCACCGAACAAGTCGAATAACGGACCTTGGGCGAAATCAATGGGGAACATTTTCTGAGTCTCGAACCGTCAAGGGCAAGCTTTCCTGGTCTTCCTGGATCGACAGCGATACGCTATGCTCGCTTACAAGCTCAATCATCCCGTCGTCGGCGCCGCGCTCGCGATCACCTTGGTTGCAGCAGTTTCGTTGGTTTCTTGGCAGAAGCTTTCTGCGAAGCATCGGCTTGCGATCAAGAGCGATCGTCTCGAGTAGGGCAATCGTCTTGACCTGGGAGATGGCTGTGCGGAGGCCGCGTGGCCCTATGGATGTAGCTGGCAACTGCCTCCTGAAAGACGAGAAACCAAAAGGCACTTTCCCAAACGGCGACAAGGTTTGTCTTGGTTTCTCTCATGATCACGCGCGAGGCTGTCCTGTCTCTTAGAGAGCCGCGTGAATTTCCCTAGGAACAAACAGCAATTCTTTGCTAAGCGGCGGACCAGCGCGACACTGTGCTCCACTTGCAACATCCGGTTGCAAATTGTTCCCTGTCATCGTGACGGCTATCGCCCGGCGCAGTACGGCCTGTCATACTGTCAGCATCATGCTCGTCACTCACTATGAGCGAGGGTCGTGGTTCGGCAGGAGATTGCCATGAGAATGACGAGGGCGCTTGGCGCTATTGCATTTGCGACCATTGCATCAGTACCGACGATTGTCTCGGCAGATGAGAGCGGCATCAGCTTTTGGATTCCGGGCACATTCGGTAGCCTTGCCGCCACGCCTCAGCAGCCCGGTTGGTCGGCTGCGTCAATTTACTATCATACCTCAGTGTCTGCCGGCAGGGACGTGGCGCGCGCTCGTGAGATCCAGATCGGCCGTATTCCTGCGAATCTGACAGCTACCTTGAACGCAAACGTCAATGCGAACGTCGATCTTGGCCTGCTGAACGCGACCTACGTCTTCGCGACACCGGTTCTCGGTGGTCAGGCGTCTGCAAGCCTGATCGGAATCTACGGCGCAAATACAACCTCGCTCAATGGATTGGTGACGGGCTCGCTTTCAACACCGGGCGGCTCAATTCCGTTCTCGCGCTTTGATTCCGTCAGCGATTCCATCACTGGCTTCGGCGATTTGATCCCCCAGTTCGCACTGCGCTGGAACGCGGGCGTCAACAACTACATGACCTATGTGATGGGTGACATCCCTGTCGGCGCTTACCAGTCCACGCGCCTCGCCAATATCGGGATCGGGCATGGGACGATCGATGCGGGCGGCGGCTACACCTATTTCAATCCACAGAGCGGACATGAGCTCTCCGGCGTGCTAGGCTTCACCTACAATTTCACAAATCCTGACACGCAGTATCAAAGCGGCGTCGACATGCACTTCGACTGGGGCGCTTCGCAATTCCTGAGCAAGCAGGTCCAGATCGGGCTGGTGGGCTACGTCTACAAGCAACTTGGCTGCGATAGCGGCTCCGGCGATCGCGTCGGCTGCTTCCGCTCGCAGGTCGCGGGTGTCGGCCCGCAGGTCGGGTTTATCTTCCCGGTTGGTGACATGCAAGGCTACCTCAACTTCAAGGCCTACAAGGAATTTGCCGCGGAAAACCGGCCTGACGGCTGGAACGCCTGGGTGACGTTTGTCATCTCGCCGGCAGCACCAACACCGACCGCGCCACCGAGGCGGATGATAACGAAATAAGGCTTTGATGAGCCGTGGCGGCCCAGCTCCCGCCTCCGGCAATCGCCAGCTGACCTGCCCGGCTCTCCCCGGCGAACGCGCTGCGCCACCGCTAGCTACACCACCACCGGTGACACGACCTCGGATCCGGCACGGCTGGTTGTGGATGCACGAGGAGCGGGGACTGATGTGAAGATTGCGCCTGCTGGAGTCGAGCTGTTCGCATGAGAAATTGCCGCAGAGTATTCAACTCTTGCGGGTGTGGCGCTATTTTTGCAGCTTTGTGACTAACAACGACTAATCGTCATCTTTGCGGCATATGGTACCTCCAGCCCACGCAAGGGCGATCATTCGATCAGGGAGGCTATTTTGCATCGCTCTTCTATTCTGGTCCTCGTCGGTATCACTGCAAGCGCGGCGGCGTTTGCTCATGATCACCCCAGTCGGCTTCACGGGACCTATGCGATGACGGGCGCATCGGACTGTATCCAGAACTCGGCGTCGATCGGATTCGATTCGAACTTCTTGCCGAAGGGTCCGGTCGTGTTCTTCGCCACCACCGTCGACGGCGTCATGGTGTTTCGCGCCGACGGCACCGGCACGGTGAACAACCGGTCCTTCACGGTCGACGCCGGCGAAGGGACGACCAGCGATATCTCGTACCAGATCACCTACTCGATCGACCCCGGTGGCAAGCTGTCGGTCAAGGCGGTGCCAGGTACGTACAGCTCCACGACCCTGACCGGACCGAACGCCGGGTTGACGCAAGTCGTCGATGTTCCCGACACCAGCGGATTCATCGGCGAAGAAGCACGGGCCATCGTCCTCGCTCCGCCCGCGCCGACCGTCCTGACGGTCAGTCGTTCCAATGGCACCCAGTTTGCCCGGATCTGCAATGGATCTCTCATCATGACCCGCCTCAGCGACGACGACCGCTGATGTAAGGGCGAGCCATTGTTCGGATCGGGGAGGAAACCATATGCACCGCTTTCTTATTTTGGCCGCCGCTGCGACGGCAAGCACGGCCGCGTCTGCGAATGATCATGCAAGTCTACGCGGAACCTATGCGTTAGCTGGCAAATCGTTGTGCATCCGGAATCCGGCCGCTGTCGGATTCAATTCGAACTTCACGCCAAAGGGCGGCCCGCTGAAGCTCTTTTCCTTCACCGTCGAAGGCGTCATGGTGCTTCGCGCGGATGGCACCGGGATGATGGATGTCCAGGACTTCTCGGTGGACACCGGCGGAGGCGAGACCGGCGTTACCTCATACAAGTTCACCTACACGATCACCTCCGATGAGAGGGTGTTGCTCAAGGCGGTGCCGGGCACGTACAGCCACACGATCCTGACCGGCCCGATCGCCGGGCTGACGCAAGTCGCCGACGTTGCAGATGCGACTGGGGTGATCAGCGAGGGCGCGCGGACCATCACATTCGCCCAGCCCGCGCCGATCGTCCAATTGGTCAGCCGTTCCGATGGCAACCAGTACGCTCAGATCTGCAATGGATCGCGCATCTATATTCGCATCGGTGATGCCGATCGCTGATCTCGCCAACGGCGGCGCTCTGTGGCCGGCGCCGCCGTCCCGCCCCGAAGCTTGTTTCTCTCGCTCGGGCGGCCTCCTCGTCGCTCCCTTGGGCGCGGCGAGATCGGGGCCGACCTGTCCCGCCGCCCGCAGCAAGGGATAAGAGGGGATGGTGTCGAAACCGATTGACCGCCCGCACCATGAAAGGGACCGGATCAAGGTGAAAACCGTAAGCGTCCGGCAATGGCGTGCCTGACGAAGCTCCTGCTCAAGCCAGCGCGAGCGCCTTGGTAAAGCCTCAATCCGGCCGTCACCAGCTGCTTTGAGATGCCTTCGCGTTGAAGCGCTTTGCCAAGTCTGGGATCACGTGGTGCAAGACATGGACGAAGCGGCCGTTGTAAGGCACGGACCCATCACGAGAATCCGATTCGGATCCGCATCCCTTGCGGGCCGGTCGTTGGGCGAGGTGAGCGTGACGAATCCGAGGACCATCGCAGAGACGAATGCTGCCGCCGTTCGGGCCGATGTCCGCGGCCGATCGGCCCATGATCGAGCCCATGGCTCGACGCCGCCGCACGGTCGAGGCTGCATGACCAGCGATCGGCTTCGCGTCGCGCTGGCCGCGGGACTGCTGGGGGTGGGATCGTTGCTGTCGGGCTGCGCCGGCATGAGCGACAGCGTGTCGACCGCCTTCGCGGATCCGGCCAAGTATGAGCTCTATGACTGCAAGCAGCTCGAGGCCGAGCGCAAGGCGCTGGCCGGGCGCGCAGCCGAGCTGCAGGGCCTGATGGCCAAGGCAGAGACCGGAGCCGGCGGCGCGGTGGTGGCCGAGGTCGCCTATCGCAACGACTATATCGCGATCCGTGGCCAGACCCAGTTCGCCGAGGAGGCCTGGCGCCGCAACAAGTGCCAGGAGACCCCGGCGCCGCAGCCGGCTGCTGCGAAATCCGGCAAGCCGGTCAAGCCGGCGCGTCCCGCGCGGCCGATGGCCTCCGGTGCGGGTACGCCGTCGACCCTGCCGCGGGACGGCTCGGTCTACTGAGACCGGGCCACTTCGCCTACGGCCGCCAGTCGTAGATCCAGCTCTGCCGCGC
Source organism: Bradyrhizobium sp. SZCCHNR1017 (assembly GCF_032381375.1). NCBI lineage: Bacteria > Pseudomonadati > Pseudomonadota > Alphaproteobacteria > Hyphomicrobiales > Nitrobacteraceae > Bradyrhizobium > Bradyrhizobium sp. SZCCHNR1017. The sequence goes on from NZ_JAUHIR010000002.1 coordinate 334,196, forward strand.
CGACAGGCGCTGCGGGCCGAGCGCCTTGATGCTGAGGTCGCGGGCCAGCGCCAGCGGTCCGGTCATGTGATAGAGGCGGCCCTGATTGCGTGCGGTGCGCTGCACCTGGCCGACGCGCGGGCGGCGCAGCTTGGCGTAGCGTTTCAGCGCAGCCGGGATCGCGCCCGGACCGTCCGGGCGCGCCTCGCTCAGGCACTTGGCGAGCACCACCGCGTCCTCGATCGCCATTCCCGCGCCCTGCGCTGCAAAGGGCAGCATGGCGTGCGCGGCGTCGCCCAGCAGCGCGACGCTGCCCTCGGTCCATTCGATGCCTTCGGGGACGCCGAACAGCGCCCATTTGCGCCAGCCGTCGACCGCATTGAGCAGCAGCCGCGCCGTCGCGGGCCAGCGCGGCGGCGCGAACGCCGCCTTGAGCTCGCTCGGATCACCCTCCGTGCTCCAGCCCGGCCGGTTCCAGGTCCCCGGCACCACCGCGACCACGTTGACCTGGCGGCCGGCCGAAATCGGATAGGCGACGAGATGGGCCTCGGGGCCCATCCAGAGCTGCACCCGCGCTGCCGTCAATTCGCGTGGCAATTGCCGGGCGTCGAGCGTGCCACGCCAGGCGATCAGGCCGGAGAACTCGGCGCGGACCTGCGGAAACAGGTGGTGCCGGACCGCCGACCACACGCCGTCGGCGCCGATCAGCGCCAGCGCCACGTCCTGGCGGCGCTCATTGCCGCGGCGATGCACCACGGTCAGGCCCTTAGCGTGGGCGGCGACGTCCTCGAACTGGCAGCCGAGCCGCAGTTCGACGTCCGGATGCGCCATCACCTCCGCGGCCAGCGCCGCCTGCAGATCGGCGCGGTGGATCACCCAATAAGGCGCGCCAGCCGCCTGGCTCGCGGCCTCGCCGAGCGGCAGGCGGGCGATCTCGCCGCCGGCCCGCGCGCTCATGATGCTGACGGCGTCGGGCACCACGGCACGCGCGGTCAGCCGCGGCCCCAGGCCGAGATCGAGCAGGATACGGCTGGCGTTGGGCGAGAGCTGCAGGCCGGCGCCGACCTCCTCGAGCCGTTCGGCCTTCTCCAGCACGACGACGCGGAAGCCCTTGGTGGCGAGCGCGAGCGCAGCCGTCAGGCCGCCAATTCCGGCCCCCGCCACATAGACGGTACGCGATGCCACGACACGCCGATCAGGCGACGTCCTTCAGCACGCATTCCGGCGGCCGCGCCTCGCCGGCGGCGAGGTCCGGCGCATAGCGGTACAGCGTCGAGCAGTACGGGCAGATGATCTCTTTGTCGTTGCCGAGATCGAGGAACACGTGCGGATGATCGAACGGCGGATTGGCGCCCACGCACATGAACTCATGCGAGCCGATCTCGATGACGGGGACTCCGGCATCGTTGTTGAAATGCGGGACGATGTTATCGGCCATCGGTATCACCTCGCGTGGCAACGGGAGCGTATGCGGTCAGCACGACGGAGCGGGACGGAACTGAGGTCGCACGGCCGCGCGCGTCGAAAACGGCGCGACCATACTGAGCCTTAAGGCCAATTCCTAGTGCTGGGAACCCGCGTTTGGTGCAACGCACGCCGTTATGTTGTGGCCTGTGGATTCGACACAAACTCAGGGCCGCCGAGAAGCCCTTCTTTCGTCGGGGCCGTTGTGCCAGGCACGGGAATTACTATGTCTCTCCGCATCGTTCCCGCGAAAACGTGAAGGCGGCGTGATCTCGAAGCGAATCAAGCTGGGACTCGGTCTGGCGCTGGCCGGGCTCGCCGTGAGCGCCGCGGTCGGCGCTGCGATATGGCCGCACGCCTATGGGGCCGGAGCCATCGTCGTGGCGCAGGACGATCCGGCGAGGCTGTCGGAGCTTCAGATCGCGTCCGTTCTGCAGAACGATCCGGCGCGGATCATCGGCAATATCGAGGACGCGCTCGCCGCCGGCGATCCAGATCTCGCGGAGAGCTTCGTCGCGCTCGCGCGGGATCAGCAGGTCGCGCTCGACGAGGTGCTGGTGCAGCGCGTGAGCGATGCGGTGGCCGCCGAGAAGGCGCCGGCCAGCGTTGCCAAGCGGTTCGCGACCGGGCTCGTCACCGGCCAGGCCGACGACGTCGCGAGCCTGTCCGGCACGGTGGCCGGCGATCTCTTCGTGTTCGGCGACATCCGCGACGCGGTCCGCGAAGGCAAGCATCTGGTGATGGGCGAGGAGACCGACCGCCTGGTGCTGGGCCTGGCCACGGCCGGTCTTGCCGTCACCGCCGCAACCTATGCCTCGGCCGGCACCGCCGCGCCAGTGCGGGCCGGGCTGACGCTGGTGAAGGATGCGCGAAAGGTTGGCCGGCTCGGCGAGGGGCTCGCCGCCTGGGCGGGACGCTCCGCGCGCGAGGTGGTCGATGCGCCGCTGTTGCAGCAGGCGGTGGCCTCGGGCTCGGTGCTTCGTCCGGGCCAGACCGCGACCGCGATCCGGGCGGCGTTCCGCGCCGAGAAGGCCGGCGCGCTGGTGCGGCTCGCCAAGGATGTCGGCCGCATCACCGAAAAGGCCGGCACGCGCGGCGCACTGGATTCGCTCAAGCTCGCCGAAGGACCGAAGGACATCGCCCGCGCGGCCCGCCTGGCGGAGGCCAAGGGCGGGCAGACGCGGGCGATCCTGAAGCTGCTCGGCCGCGGCGCGCTGCTGCTGACCGCGGGGGCATTCAATCTCGCGCTCTGGCTGTTCGGCGCGCTGATGACGCTGCTCAGCTTCGTCGCATCGCTGAAGGCGATGACCGAGCGGGCCACCCAGGCCTGGCTCGACCGGAGCCGGCGGCGCCGCCTGCGCCGGATGCAGGCCGCGGCCGTCGCTCCCGAACTGGCCGCAACCGCGTCCTGCGGCTAGAGCATGATCCGGAAAAGTGGAAGCCGGTTTTCCGAAAAGATCATGCTCAAACAAAGGGATAAGATCATGATGCGATTCCGTGGAATCGCATCATGATCTAGACTTCGTCCGACCAGCTTCACTCCAGCGTTCCGGGATTCGCGACCGATGCCGAGCTTTCACAACGGCGCCGTTGAAATTGCCTTCATCGACGAGGGGGAGGGCGATCCGATCGTGCTCGTCCATGGCTTTGCCTCGAGCAAGAACGTCAACTGGGTCTATCCGGCCTGGATCTCCGAATTGCGCAAGGATGGCCGCCGGGTGATCGCGCTCGACAACCGCGGCCATGGCGATTCGGCCAAGCTGTACGACCCCACGCTGTATTCGATCGCGGAGATGGCGAGCGACGTCACGGCGCTGATGGATCATCTCGGCCTCGCCAGCGCCGACGTGATGGGCTACTCGCTCGGCGGCCGCATCGCCGCGCATATCGCGCTGACCGCGCCAGAGCGGCTGCGTTCGGCGATCTTCGGCGGCATCGGCATGGCGATGATCGAAGGCGGCGGTCCCGGCGAGAACGTCGCCGCCGCGCTCGAGGCGCCCTCGATCGATAACGTGACCGATCCCGTGGGCCGCACCTTCCGCGCCTTCGCCGACCAGACCCGCTCGGACCGTCTGGCGCTGGCCGCCTGCATGCGCGGCTCGCGCGGCCTGATCTCGCGCGACGACGCCCGCCGTATCGCCGTGCCGGTGCTGGTCGCGGTCGGCACGGCCGACGAAGTGTCGGGCTCCGGTCCGGCGCTCGGCGCGCTCATCCCCGGTGCCGAAGTGCTCGATATCCCCAATCGCGATCACATGCGCGCGGTCGGCGACAAGGTCTACAAGGCCGGGGTGATCGACTTTCTGTCACGGCGCTGAAGCCGTAGCCCGGGCGAGCGCAGCGACCCCCCGGGGTCTCCGGCACAGCGCGCGAGACCCCGCATGTCGCTATCCCGACGCCTTGCGGCGCCGGCTGTCGCTGATGCGGGCTACGGGGGCGTCATGCGGCGGAGCCGTCCACACGCTCGCCGCTGAACCACCTCGCCGCCGCGATCAGCGCGGTGAAGGTGGCGATCCACACCATCCGGGCGCCGTAGCGGTCATGCGGGCCGGAGATGACGCCGCAGATCACGGCATTGCCGAGCAGCGCCAGGGTCACGGTGATGGCGAGCAGGGCCACGTCGTCGCGCCGCCGGCGCCAGATCGCGTGCGCTGCGATCGCCGCCGCCGCCAGCATCGAGGCCAGCGCGACCGGCACGTGCAGCCAGTTGATGACGGCGAAACTGATCTCCCAGTGCTGCTGGTGTGCGGCGCGCATCTTCTTGACCTGCGAGGGGACGTAGCGCTCGATGATGCCATAGGTGTGCGGCAGCCAGCCGTTGGTGCCCTCGCCGGTCGCCACATGCACCAGCTGCTCGGCGGTGGCGACCGCGGCGGCCCTGGCCTGCCACAGCGGGTAGGCCGCGAGCGACCGCTTCACGATGAAGCCCATCTCGTCGTTCATGCCCTCGAAGCGGCCGAGCTTGTTGAACATGCTGTTGCCCCACAGGAAGTCGTCGGCGGTGGGCGGCAGCTCGTTGCGATAGGGGCAGAGCTTCAGCTTCTCGCGGGCGCAATGGTCCTTCAGATATTGCGCCACGATGCCGTCCTGGAGCATGCGGCCGAAGGCGACGCCGGTACCGCCCGGCGTCCACGCGAGCTGGCCGGACAGGGCAAAGTTGGCCGCGAGCAGCATCGCCGCACCCGCGACGATCGTCATGCTGGCCTGGACCAGGCCGGAGAGCGCGATCTGCCGGCGCAGCCAGGGATAGGCGATCCAGCCGGCGCAGCACAGGCCGAACAGCACGCCCAGCGTAGCGCTGTGGGTGGCGGAGGCGAAGGCGACGAAGCCGAACAGCGCGCACTTTTCCAGGACGGTGGTCCGGCGCGCCTGAGTGACCATGATGTAGAGCGCGAGCACCGACAGGCCAGCGAAGATGTCGGTCAGCAGCATGCTGGCGAGCCAGGGCAGGGCGGTGGTCAGGATCAGCAGCAGGCCGATCCAGAGCAGTCGCAGCGGTTGGGCCAGTCCCAGCAGGCGCAAGGTGAGCTGCAGGATCCACAGCGTCGCCAGCGCCTGCAGGCCGAGATTGAGCCAGAAGCTCGAGCCCTCGCCCCAATGCAGATAGAGCCCGAACACGGTCGAGCGGCTCGGCACCAGATAGCCTTCGTACCAGCGCGCGAGATAGCCCCCGGTGTCCCACTGCAGCAGCGGGTAGCCGTTCCACAGCGCCGGCGCGACCAGGAAGAGCGGGATGACGATGACGGGGAGCCAGGCCAATCCGGCCTCGGTCGCGCGTTCGTCCAGGATCTGAGTGTTACTGATACCCGTGTCCCCCCGATCAGGAGCACCGTGGCCGAAGTATGGTCAGGGCGATATTCACTAGTAGACGCAGAGCGATGGATGGTAAAGCCGATCCCGTGATCGAACGGGGGGCCGCCGGCCTTCGATCCTCCGGGTGGTTCCTTTTTGCCGCAGCCACCGGTATCCGCCCCACCCGCCCTCCCGCAGGGTGCTCCAGGGGGCGGGAACGGATTGCTTCCCCGGTGATCGTCTTGATTTTGGGTTCCTGCTGCCCACCTTGAGCCGACGCGGTGCCGAATGGCATGGCGGCGCAACCGGGACGTCACCGGCGGGGCGTAACGGAAATGTCTCAATCCCGTGTTCTCTGGGAGGCAGGCTGGCTGGAATGGATCCCCGGCCTCGCGCAGCCCGCTGAGGACATCGTTCCATGCGCCGTGCTATAAGGCCCGCCCACTGAAACTGCGAGAAGCAGCCATGGCTATGCATCAGACCAATCCGCAGCAGGGCAGCAAGCTGGCGACGCTTGATCCGATATGGGATCGGATCCGCCACGAGGCAGAAGAGATCGTGCGTCGCGAGCCCGAGCTTGCGACCTTCATCTATTCAACCGTTCTGCACCACGGCCGTCTCGAGGATTCGGTCGTGCACCGGGTTGCCGATCGTCTCGATCATTCCGCGCTGTCGGGCGACCTGATCCGCCAGACCTTCGACGACGCGCTGCGCGACGAGCCGGACCTCGGCCATGCGTTTCGCGCCGATCTCGTCGCCGTCTACGATCGCGATCCCGCCACCACGCGCTTCATCGATCCGTTGCTCTACTTCAAGGGCTTTCACGCGCTGCAGACGCACCGGCTGGCGCATTGGCTGTACCGCAAGAGCCGCAAGGATTTCGCGTTCTATCTGCAGAGCCGGTCTTCGGCGGTGTTCCAGACCGACATCAATCCGGCGGCGCGCATCGGCCGCGGCATCTTCCTCGATCACGCCACCGGCTTCGTCTGCGGCGAAACGGCCATCATCGAGGACAACGTCTCGATTCTGCACGGCGTGACGCTCGGCGGCACAGGCAAGGAGAACGAGGATCGGCATCCCAAGATTCGTCACGGCGTGCTGATCGGCGCCGGCGCCAAGGTGCTCGGCAACATCGAAGTCGGTCATTGCGCGCGCATTGCCGCCGGTTCAGTCGTCGTGAAGCCGGTGCCGAACAACGTCACCGTCGCAGGCGTGCCGGCGAAGATCGTCGGCGAGGCCGGTTGTGCGGAGCCGTCGCGCACCATGGATCAGATGATCAACGCGATCGGGATCTGAGCCGCGAGCGCGTCGGCGACAGCGAAGTCAAGACCTTCTCATCCAGGGAAATTCGTGCGAACACATTGGCGTCCGTGGATTTGACGATCCGCCGTTTGTCTTGGCGGAGTGAATGTGAGATCCACGGCGTCCCTTTCAGGTCGTTCGACATCGCCGGCTCGTCTTGCCTCGATCGATGGGCTGGAATGTCGAACTCATAAGGACACGGACGTTCGCGCTGCAACGTCCGCATCATCTGCAAACCTCGCTGTCGATTGGAGATCACCGTGGACGTTCAGGAAGTCAGGAAGCTCGACGCGTATCTGAAGCGCGTGTTCGGCAATCCCAAGATCCGTGTGGTGCCGCGGCCGAAGAAGGAAGACTCCGCCGAGGTCTATATCGGCGAAGAGTTCATCGGCGTGCTGTTCGTCGACGACGAGGACGACGACCGCTCGTTCCAGTTCCAGATGGCGATCCTGGAAGACGATCTGGTCGAGTAGTTGCCGGATGCAGCGGCCCGCATGAGCGCGAAGCGCATGCGGGGACGCTTGCGAAGATGGCGGCGTTGCCAGAACGAATCGTGGTGCAGGCGCGCCCAGGGGCGCGCTCGCGCGGGTTGAGAGAGCAGCTCCCGCAGACCGGCTCCAGCGTGCTTACGCACACGCTGTCAGCACGCAATCCGTCCGCGGATGAGCCCAGCTTCCATCCACGCCGTCATTCCGGGGCGCGCGAAGCGCGAGCCCGGAATCCATAGCCCCAGGACGGCGTGAGACGCGCGATGGCCGTGGCGCATGTGGTCGCCCCAACATCCGCTCGTGAGTATGGATTCCGGGCTCACGCTTCGCGTGCCCCGGAATGACGATCGGAGAGAGTTTGGCAGCTCTCACATTCGACGTCCGTGCGCGGGCTGCGCTCATCCGGGCCACGATTTCAACGATTGCCTACGACCTACTTCACCGCGTGCATCTGCGCAGTCAGCCGCTCCATCGCGCTCGCCACGTCCTGCCATTGCGACAGCCAGCTGCGGGGGTAGCGAAACACGAGATCCGCGCCCTCGACGCGGCGCTCGCTGAGGCACATGCCCGGCGTGGCGGCATCACGCGTGCAGCGGGCGACCAGCAAAGGCTGCTCGGCCGTGAACAGATCCTCCATGTCGTACGCTGTGCCCGCGCGGAAGCTTCGCATGCTCAATCCGTCCTGCACCGGCACGGCCGTCGGATTGAGATAGCGCGGATAGATCGTCTTCAGTCGCATCTCGGGCGACATCGCGTCGTGATGCGCCGATATCGAGACGAAGATGCGATCGATCGGGTGCGGCGCCTGATCGATCTGGTCGGCGCTGACGTGATGCGGCGCCTCGGGCGGCGTGAGCGAGGGATATTCGAAGCCGAGATCGACGCGCTCCTGCGGCCCCGTATGGCGCTGGATCTTCACCCGGATGGCGGCCGCCGGCACGTTGAACACGGTGCCGCCGATGCTGACCGGCAGGCGCTCGGGTCCCTTGAAGGTGCCGGCGCGCCAGGTCGGCCAGAGCAGGTAGGCGACCAGCGCGATTGCCGCCGCCGCCAGCACGCAGCCCAGGATGATCGGCACGGCATGGCCATGTCCGTTCGAAGGGCGGGCACTGCGGACCGAAAACATCGTCATGGCGGGCAGGGGATCTCAAGGACCGAATCAGCGCCGACTATGCCATGGCGATGCGGCATTCTGCAGAAACTTACCTGCAGGGAGCCGCGCACCGGCCGCGGCCGCCATTAACCCTTCCTTAAGGATAATGTGGCGGGCGCGGTCGCTTTTTGCCAAACCAGCATCGGTCAGTTCTGCAAGTGTGTGAGTGCGTACGATGTCGGCAGAGGCGTTCAATTCCCTGTTCTCGCTCCTCATCGGTTTCGCCTTGGCCGGCGCCTTGGCGAGCGGCTACCAGGCCTATGCCGAACGTCCGCCGGGATTCGAGCTGCTGCAGGAGGGCGTCACGCCCCGGCGGTTCGCCGCGGTGCCATTCCTGGTGTTCGCCGCGCCTTTCATCATCATGCGCAACACGCTGCGCGGCGCCCGCATCGAGCGCCGTCGCTTCGAGTTCGTGATGCTGGCGACCGTGATCGCCGGCTTCTGGAGCATGATGTGCGGCACCTTCGTGGTGATGACGCTGCGCGCCGCGGGCGTGCTGGCCTAGTTCCCGTGCCGGGCGCCGCAGCGGCGCTTGCTTGAAATCGCTCCGGGGGCTGTGCCAAGGTCGCCTGCGAACGGGAGACCTCGATGGCCATCTACGAACTCGACGGGCAGGCGCCCGAGCTGCCGGCGGACGGCAACTACTACATCGCCGACAATGCCACCGTGATCGGCCGGGTGAAGCTCGCCAAGGAGGTCACGGTCTGGTTTGGCGCGGTGATCCGCGGCGACAATGACTGGATCGAGATCGGCGAGAGCTCCAACATCCAGGACAACGCCACCTGTCACGTCGATCCTGGCTTCCCGCTACGCGTCGGCCGCAACGTCACCGTCGGCCACAACGTGATCCTGCACGGCTGCACCGTCGAGGATGATGCCCTGATCGGCATGGGCTCGATCATCATGAATGGCGCGCATATCCGCCGCGGCAGCGTCGTTGGCGCCGGCGCCATCATCACCGAGGGCAAGGATTTTCCGGAATACTCGCTGATCGTCGGCGCGCCCGCGCGTGTCGTGCGCACGCTGGAGCCGGCGCAGGTCGAGCGCATGGGCATCGCGGCCAAGGCCTATGTCGCCAAGGGACCGCGCTACACCAAGGGTCTGAAGAAGATCGGCTGACATCACGGCCGATGGAGTCGGAGATTCTTCACGTCCCTTCGGACTCGCCTGCCTCCGCTGCGCTGGCGACACGTTCGTGGCCGCTCGCCCACAGCGCATGCTGTTCGCTGCCGTCCTGATAGGGATTGGCCTCGGCCGGAATGTTCTCGCGCGCGGCGCGCTCGCCCTGTTCGAACGGGTCGGTGCTCATGCTGACGTCCTGCTCCTCTGCTTCGGCTTGTGCTTCGACTGGTTTCTGGACTTGTCGTCGGGCTCGTTCTTGCGTTTGCGCGCAGGCTTGCCTGCGCCATCGCCATCCTCCGCAGCGCTCTTGCGCAGCGCGTCCTTCAGATCCGCCGGTACGCCGTGCTTTTCCAACAGGTCCATGAACGCCTCGTCGGCGAGGTCCTGCAGACTCAGCATCTGATCGCCGCCGAGCTGCTTGAGCTTGTCGAACGTGTCCTCGTCGAAGGCGATCAGCTTGCGCACGGCTCCTTGCTCTCCTCGCCCCATCAATCCTCTCCGATCAACATTCGTTCCGGAACGCGGTCCGTCCGGTTGGGTTGAAGTGTAAAGGGAGACGGTCCCATGGCCAGGTTTTCATTGGGCACTTTGATCGTGATTGCAGGCCTCGGCACGGCCACTGCGGTGTTTGCGCAAGGCGGTGGCGGCGGTGCGGGAGGCGCTGGCGGTGGAGCGAGCGCCGGTGGCGCGGCGAGCGCGGGAGCCGCCGGCATCGGCACGACCGGTACCGCTGCAGGATCAGGGAACGTCGCCGGTCTCGGCAACGCGCAGAACGGAGCCGGAAGCGGCAGCAATCCCTCGCGGCTGTCGCAACCGGGGGCGGCAGCTGCAAACGGGACTAACAGCCTCGGCACAGCGCAGTCGTCCGGCTCGGGCGCAAGCCGGGTGGGGTCGAGCAATTCCGGCGTCACGACCGGCGTGGGTCGTGGAGCGGCGGGAGGCACCGCGGCGACGGGACCGAACCGCGCCAGTGATACCGATGAGCAGGTTCAGCAGGAGAACAAGACGGTCGACCGGAAGGTGAAGAGCATCTGCCGCGGTTGCTGAATATTGCCCGCGGCTCCGGACGTCACGTAACGACATCGAGATCGCGCAGATGTGAGCGGGGTTGCCCGCGCGCCGTTCCAAATCCGGCTTAGAGACATCCCGCTGGGAGCACAGAGTACAATGACGCTCTCATGCCGGTTGAATTTGGAGACGGATCGATGCGCAAGAGATTGATGGGATTGCTGGCGGGCGCCGTGATCGCGGCCGCAATGATTCCGGGCATGGCGTCGGCGCACGGGCCGGGCGGTTTCCATCATGGCTTCGGCCATCGTGGCTTTGGCCCGGGTTTTGGACTCGGGTTTGGCTTGGGTTTTGGTTATCCCGGCTACTACGGATACGGAGGCTATCCCTATTACTACCCGTACACCTACGAGGACCTCGGCGGCTGTTACGTCGCCCGCAAGCGTGTGCGGACAGCGCGCGGCTGGCGCTTCCGCAACGTCGAGGTGTGTGAATGAAGCTTGGGCGAGGCGACCGGCCGATCCGGTCACTTCGCCTTAACGACATCTCGTGACGATTTGTTGCCGCTCCGATCGGCGGAGCGGCGGCGGAGAAGTAGCTGGCGCAACGCTTGCATGGGATCCAGGCATGATCAACACACTCACATCCCCTGAACTCACGTTTGTCTTCATGGGCGTCGTCGTCAGCCTGGGCGCCGCGCTGGTCTGGATGGCCTGGGAGCTCGAGCAGGGCGGCAGGCAGCTGGCGAAGATCCGTCGCGACGATCGTCGCCTGCGCTAGCAGCCGACGGTCCGGCGCCCGCATGAACGCAAGCGACATGCGGCAAGCGACATGCGGGAAGCCTCGCGGGCGCAGTCTGACGGGTTCGCTCGCCCGGGCCGCGGCTGTCAGCTCAGCACGCCATATTTCTTGAACCACGCCTGCATCTGCGCCCAGCCGTCCTCGGCGGCGTCCTTGCGATAGCTGGGGCGATAATCGGCGTGGAAGCCATGCGGCGCGCCGGGATAGATCTTGAACTCAGCGGTCTTCTTGTTGTCGGCGAGCGCGGTCTTCATGGCTTCGACGCTGGCGACGGGAATGCCGGTGTCGGCTTCGCCGTAGAGGCCGAGCACGGGCGCCTTCATCTCGGGTGCGAGCTGCGTCGGGCTCTTCGGCCAGGCGGGATTGGGCGGATCGATCAGCGGGCCGTAGAACGCAACGCCCGCCTTCAGCGCCGAACTATGCGCCGCATATTCCCACACGGTGCGGCCGCCGCGGCAGAAGCCGACGATGCCGAGACGCGAGGTGTCGCCGCCCTGCGACTTGGCCCAGGCCACCGTCGCGTCGAGGTCCGACAGCAGCTCCGCGTCGGGCTTGGCATTCACGATCGGCAGCAGGTCCTTGATCTCGGTGATCTTGGTGAGGTCGGTCCCGCTGCGGAAGTAGTAGTCCGGCGCCACGGCGAGCGCGCCGAGCTTGGCGAGACGGCGCGTCACGTCCTTGATGTACTGATGCAGGCCGAAGATCTCCATCGCGACCAGCACGACGGGCGGATTGCTGGCGCTGGCGGGGCGCGCGAAATAGGCCGGCATGTCGCGGTCGCCGACCTTGATCTTCGCATCTCCGGCATTCAGGCCGCTGGTGTCGGTGGTAATGACCTCGGCCCGCACCGGGCCGGCAGCCAGCGTGTAGCCGGCCGTCACGGCAGCGGACGCGGTCATGAAGCCGCGGCGTGAGAAGGGGGCGACTTTTGTCAGCCCGATGACATCGGACGTCAGTGCTGGATCGGCGGACATGGGGGCTCCTCTGCGTCTTACGGGCGCATTGAGCCGAGAATTGACGGGGAAAAGCAAGTCACCAGCCGGAGAGCCGCGGCGTCGGATCCGTTCCGGGCGGTCGAACGCGCCGCCACAAAAAACAAGGCCGTCGGCGCAGTATGGCGCCAACGACCTTGCCAGCCCCGGATATTGAAATTGGCCCTGTGCCATCCTGAAATTGGCTCGCCATCCGGTGAAGGCAGGATGGCGTGACTCCCGGTTTCAATCTGTGAAGCACTTCACAGGATCCTGGGAATATTCGGCGGGCTTTCTACGAGCAGGCGTCGGGACCGGCCGTCTCAGGATCGGTTACGACGATGCCGATGGCCGCCGCGGCTGGCATGGGCGCGGGCGCGGATGCTGCGGTTGCGTGGAGCAGGCGCGGCCTGCTCCGAGCTCTGCGTGCTGGCGAACGACTGGCGCAGGCCATCGATGGAGTCCTTCAGGGTCGAGACCTGGTCCGACAGGCGCTTGGTGTCGGCCTGCTGGGCCGCGAGCAGGCGGCGCATGCTCTGCAACTGCTCCTGCATCATCTGCAACTGGTCGATCGATTCCTGCTGGGTGGCCTCCAGGCCCTTGGTCTTCTCCACCAACTGCTCGGACGCCTGCACCGTGCGCGCCTGCAACTGCCGCGTCACCGCGCCGCGCTCGGCTTCCGGCGCGCCGCCATAGGCACGCCACAACATGATGCCGCCGATGCCCGCGATCAGCACCACGAGCGTCGCGGCTGCGAGCGCGATCGGCTGGGCGCCCTTGACGGGGGCCGGGCTGAGCTTCTCGGGGTAGCGTCTGGTGTCGCGCGTCACCGGATTCATCACGAAACCACCCAAATTGAAAAAGCTTCGGATGCTCCTCCCGAAAACTGGGAGAGGCGAAAAACTCGAGCAGAGAACGCTGTCCGCCCAGCCCGCAAATCGTGCATCTGGCGAACGAACCAAGTCGTCAGGTTTTGATTAGGAAATCCGACAAAAGCGAGGCCTGCAAGCCCGAAATGGCGCGCCCGCCGCATGCACCACGCCGGTTCCGGGGCGCGGTCGCGACCAGCCGAAAACTGCGGCCGGACAAATGCTTACTGCGTTGCGCTGCAGTTCCGGCAGATCGTGAGCTTCTGCTTGAGGCGGGCCTCGTCGGCGAGGTCGGCCGCCTGTTCCTCCTCCCAGCTCATCCGGCCGCGATAGCCGGAGCTCGACTGCGCGGACATCACGTCGACCCGCGAGTCGCCACGGCGCTTCGCGCCTTTGCGCGACGTGCCGATGTCCGGCTCCGTCACCATCTCGGTGTCGGCGTCGGAGGTGGCGACACGGCCGTCCCAGTCGGCCGCAGCGCTCGTCGGCTGCGCGGTAATCACCGCGGGCGTAGCGGCCATCGCCGGCGCGGCTGGGCCCGCCGCGGCCAGCGGTCCCGAGCAGCCGGCGCCGGACATGCAGCAGTTCGCCAGGGTCAGGGCCGCGGCCAGCAAGGTCGCGCTTCGCAGGATCATCATCATGCCGACAACCTAAACCCGACGGTCGAGGGAAAACAAGGTTGGCCGGCCGTTGCCGCGCCCCGCCTGCGACATATCGTCAAAGCAAGGCCAAAAAAAGTTGCGGCCAGGCCTTGGGGGAGGCCTGGCCGCGCGCGAACCGGTCTGGGACGGGGAGGGGTGGGGATGTGACCGGGTCGCGTAACTCGAATTCGTGTCTCGCCTCTCTGATCAGCGCTTGCGGACGCCTTAGCGTTCTCTGGCGCTGGCGGTGGCCACTGCCGGGCGACCGTCGCCGAGCGAGACCCAGACGTTGGGGTCGCTCTGCGACTGCCGCTTGACGAAGCGGTAGCCGGTCTCGGTCCAGGCGACGACGCTCTCGTTCTGATTGTCGAGCACGTACTCGCCCTTGTCGGTCTTCACGGTGAGGACGGCGTGTCCTTCACCCTTCTTGTCGCGCACCACCGTGATCAGCAGCGCCTCGCGGGGCCAGCCGGCATCGATCAGCAGCTTGCGCTTCAGCAGCACGTAATCCTCGCAGTCGCCGTAGCCGTCCGTCGGCAGCGACCATTTCTCGACCACGCCCCAATGGTCCATGTCGGTGATGGGTTTGACGTTCTCGTTGACCCAGCGATTGACCTTTAGCAGATCGCGCCAGGCGGTCTGGGACAGCACGATGTCGCGGGGCTGCGACGCGCCGCCGCGGCATTCCTCGGGCGCCTCGGTGCAGAACTCGACCCAGCCGATCGGCGCCCGTGCGGTGTCGCCCAGGCTCGCATAGAGCACCCGGTCATCACCGGCATGCGCCATCCCGCCCATCGCCATCAGGAAGGCTGCGACCGCCCACCCCGTTGCCTGTCCCGTCCGCTTGACCATTTTGGCCCCCGTTTTCGTTGGGACCATGTGTCTCACAAAGATTTTTCGCTGCCGCTAAATCGCCACGATGGATTTGACGCAAATCCAAGTAAAACAAAGGGCTTATTCGACTTTCACTTGAATCGAATCTAGCTAAAATTTGAATCATTCGCGGTTGAATCGAATGCGCTGCATTAAGCCGGGAACCACTGCCGTTGCAGGGTCCCCTGCGCTTTTCCCGTCAACTATTAACTGCGCCGGATCACCTGTGCGCTGGCCGAACGCCACACGGCGCCCGTGGTGGCGGACGCCGTGTGCTCCGTGAAGTTGCGGGATTTCAGAGGCTTGCGGCTTTACCGCGCGGTAACGCTGTCTTCGAGCGTTTCGGCGAGCTGGGCGTGCGTGAACTCGATCGCGAAGCCGCCTTCGAGATTTCGCACCACGCGCGCCTGGACGCGGCCGAGCATGACCTGCGATTTCAGCGGCGGCCTGGTCTCGGCCGCAATCGCCGCGCCCGACAGCGACATGTCGATGATGCGGCAGGTCATCTTGGTGCCGTCCTCGAGCGTCAGCACCGCGATCGGGTTGCGCGGAATGATACGGTCGTGGCGGCGATCCTCCGGCAGATTGAGGATGTCGCGATTGGCGAGCCAGGTCAGCTGCGCGGCGAGCTTGTCGCGCTTGCGCGCGGTGGCGCCGATCGTCATCGCGAAGCCGTTGTCGATGATGCGGGTGATCTTGCCCTCGACGCGGCCGATATGGTCGAGATAGGCGATCACGCGGTCGCCGACATTGCCGATGCCGGGCGCGAGCAGCGCCAGCCCGCCCGGCGACATGTTGATCACCTGGCAGGGAAACTCGCGCCGGTCGGGCAGCATGTAGCGGCCGAGCAGGTGGACCTTGACCCGCTGGAAACGGCGGCGCTCCTCGGCGGCCGGAAGAGAGAGTTTTTTGTTCGGCAACGCCATGTTTCGCCACTCAAAGCCGGCTCTTAGCGTGCCGGATGATCCAGTGTTGAAACTAAGTCCTTCACGGTTAATTCAGCGTTACGTTGTGCTCCTGCAGCACTCTGCCGCGGGCCATGACGAGCTGATAGAATGGGCAGGCGCGACATCGCGCCAATGACGCCAACGGAGATGGGAGAGACGTTCATGCGGAGCTTGTTGGGAGCCGTCGTGGCGGTCGTGGTCTGCGTGGTGGCTGGATCGCCGCCGGCCGCGGCAGCCGAGATGAAGGTGACCCTGCTCGGGACAGGCACGCCGACGCCGCGGCTGTCGAGCTTCAGCGCCTCGACCCTGATCGAGGCCGGGCCTGAGCGGCTGCTGTTCGACCTCGGACGCGGCTCCACGATCCGCCTGTTCCAGAAGAGCATCCCGCTCGGCAGCATCACCGCGCATTTCCTCACCCATCTGCATTCCGATCACGTGGTGGGACTGCCGGACATGTGGCTGAGCGGCTGGATCGGCACGCCCTGGGCCTCGCGCAAGGGGCCGATGGTCGTGTTCGGACCGAAGGGGACAGTGGCGATGACGGAGAATCTCACCAAGGCCTTCTCCGAGGACATCCGCATCCGCATCGATGACGAGCACTATCCGCCGGAAGGCGTCGCCTTCGCCGCGGCCGACATTGGGCCCGGCGTCGTCTACGAGCGCAACGGCGTCAAGGTGAGCGCCATCGAGGTCAATCACGGCGAGAAGATCAAGCCGGCGCTCGGCTATGTCGTCGAATTCGACGGCAAGAAGGTCGTGCTGTCCGGCGACACCAAGCCCGATCCGCGGGTGGAGAAGGCGGCGGAGGGCGCCGATCTTCTGATCCACGAGGTGGCGGTGATCGATCCCGAACTGATCAAGACCTATCCGAACTATCGTGCGATCGAGGACCATCACACCTCGCCGGAGGAGGCCGGCAGGATCTTCACCGAGGCGAAGCCGAAGCTGGCGGTCTACTCGCACATCGTGTTCGCCACCGTGAAGCCGGTCCAGGACGTGCCCGAAGAGGCGCTGATCGCGCGCACGCGGACGAGCTATCAGGGCCCGCTCGTGGTCGGGCGCGATCTCACGTCGTTCGTCATCTCGGATCAGGTCGCCGCGTTTGCGCCCGACGGCAGTCCGATCACGCCGCTGACCGGCTCACATTGAGGAGGCGGGACGGCAGCCCAGATCCCGTAGCCCGCATGAGCGCAGCGACATGCGGGGACGTCTGTCCGCCGGAGATTCACCGTCGGCGTGCGACAGCTTCGACGCGGGCACGCGATGTAAGGATGGTCTGTCCCGGATGTCGCTTTCGCCTGCGCCCTTCGGGCTCCGGCTGGCGCTCATCCGGGCCACGAAATCGGCGCTGCACTCAGCGCAGTCCCTCATACACCATCAGGCCGCGGGCGAGCGCGAGCTTGCGCAACGCGCGCGGCACGATCGGCTCGGCGGGCGGATGGATGTAGCGCCATGACACCATCTCCAGCGGACCGAGCGCGCCTTGCGGCGTCTCGAACGGGGCGAGCAGGCCGGTCAGGCTGATCGGCTCATGCGCGCGGGTGGCGAACGGCAGCAGCAGCAGTTCGAAATGCGCGGTCGTGCGATCCGGCGCCTGCGCCGTCACGCCGGCGATCGCCGGCAGCGTCTCTTCGCAGACCACCGCGGTGATCTCCTCGATCTCGCGGCGGCTGGCGGGCGCGAACTGCGCCGGAAAGCTCCTGTCCTTGACGTCGCCGCCGAGCAGGGCGCACAGCCGCGTGCCGGCCATGCGGAACGGAAAGCCGCTGTCGGCATCGCAGGACAAGACGAAGATGTCGCCGAGCAGCTCGCGCACGGCCGACGGCTCGAAGTCGCAGCGCTCCGGCGCCTTGGCATGGCCGCGCCTGTCGTTCCAATAGGCGAAGAGCTCGCGATTGGACGGATGTTTCATCTCGGTGATCCCTCGCGCCCTCGACGTCACGGAGGACATTGCTGTCCCGCTTTCGTCCAGGCGCCTCCCTGGTTTGTTTTCGCAGGAGGGGTGGTGCAGCGTCCATGCCGATGGTGCGATCGTGCCGGCTTTCCCCCGGCCTTCCGCGCGTTAAGGTTAAATTAACGATGAGCTTGGCGGCCGCCGAGCGATCGTTAACAATGCGTTCATCAGATCGCGGCCGGAAGGTGGAAGGTCCGCCGCGATACGGTGAGTTACACGCAGGCGGCGTCAAACAAGTCTGGTCGTCGCGACGGGGCGGGGTGAGGAAAACGACCCCGGGCGCTCCGGACGCGGCAAAGGCCGGCAGGTCTCGGAGGGAGGGTTTTCTCAGAACCCTCCCTCTTTCTTTTGGCGGATCGGCTGTCCTTTCGCCTCCGCAGCCCGGGGCTGCACATCAACTCTGCCGCCATGCGCTTGCACAGGCCGGCCAAAGCCGCCTATCTGACGGATCTGTTCCTCTCGTCGAAGGCGTGCGTTCCGTTGGATTCCCCCTCGTCAGACCTCACGCAGGATCCGCCGCTCCAGCAGGCGCGGGAGCCGATCCTCAATCTGCCGGGCGCACTGACCGCCTACATCCTGCTGATCGCGGTGATCCATCTGCGTGTGCTGCTGCCGGACGAGTGGAACGGCTGGATCATCGACCTGTTCGCCTTCGTCCCGAAACGATACGACCAGACCCTGATGGACGGGGCGTTTCCCGGCGGCACGCCGGCCAAGATCTGGACCTTTTTCAGCTACTCGCTGCTGCACGCCAATCTGGCGCATATCGGTTTCAACGTGCTTTGGCTGCTGCCGTTCGGCAGCGCGCTCGCGCGCCGCTTCGGGGCGGTCAGGTTCTATCTGTTCATGGCGGTGACGGCGGCGGCCGGTGCGCTGGCGCATCTGCTCACCCACGAGCACGCGCTGGCGCCGATGATCGGCGCCTCGGCCTCGGTGTCCGGCACCATGGCGGCGGCGATGCGCTTTGCCTTCGTGAGCGGCAGCTTCCTGTCGTTCACCCGCGGCGATGCCGAGGCGGCGGCCAGGGTTCCGGCGCTGTCGCTGACGCGTGCGCTGCGCAATCCGCGGGTGCTCGGCTTTCTGGCAGTGTGGTTCGGCGTCAACATCGTGTTCGGCATCGGCGGCATCACGCCCGGCGCCGAGGGCGCCGACGTCGCCTGGCAGGCTCATATCGGCGGATTCATCGCCGGACTGATCCTGTTTGCGCTGTTCGATCCCACCCCGCATGTGCGTGACGATGCTGCGCCTGCGTTGCCGTCCGACGTGGTCGACCGTTAGGTGCCGCGATCCTGCGCTTGCGAGCGCAGGTGATTTCATTCATCATTTGCGTCCACTGCAACCGGGGCACGATTCCGGATGAACGAAAGCAGGCGATTTGTGCCGCGCAGGCCAGCTTGCGGAGTGCAATGCAACCAAAGCGCGATCAGAAGGATTGGATCCGTTGCATTGCCAGACTGTTGATTGAAGACTCGCTTGACTGACGATCGCTGGAAGCATCGGCCGCAACGACGCCTCGCTCAAGAAGGCACACCGGCCCCTCAAGGAGACGAGCAATGACAGTACGTGCGATCCTCGACACCAAGGGCCATCAGGTCGAGAGCGTCGAGTCCCAGACCACACTCGCCGAAGCCGCCAAGCGGCTCGCCGACCGCAAGATCGGCGCGGTGCTGGTGATGTCGGGCTCCCGGATGGAGGGCATCCTCTCGGAGCGCGACATCGTCCGCGCGCTCGGCGAGCGCGGCGCCGCCGCGCTGACCGAGCCGGTGTCGAACGTGATGACGCGGCGGGTGGTGAGCTGCAAGCCTGCGGATACCGTCGCCTCGATCATGGAAATGATGACAAACGGCAAGTTCCGCCATCTGCCGGTGATCGAGGGCGGCGTCGTGGCCGGCCTGATCTCGATCGGCGACGTCGTGAAGTGGCGCGTCCAGGAATACGAGGCCGAGCAGGAAGCACTGCGCCAGTACATCAAGACGGCGTAGTCGCTCCGCCGCCGGTCGGCGTCACCGCGCCGATCGCTTCCTGGATGGAATCCAGCGCACGTTCGGCCGCCCTGGTGCCGAACGCGATGAGGTCGGCCGCGCGATGAAAGTCGAACCAGCCGATCTGGCCGACGCGCGGCGAGATCAGAAGGTCCGGCGGATCGCCCGCGAGGCGCGCGCGGGTGATGCGGTCCTGCATGATGTTGAAGGCGTCGACCATCACCGACGAGATGCCCGGCCGGCCGCCCTCGCCGAAGAACTGCCGCTTCACCGCGCGCTCCGGCGAGAACAGCCTGCGGAAGCGCCGCTTCGGCGGCGCGCTCTCCATCACCGTCTCCGGCACCTCGACCGGCTGGCCGTGCGAGTAGATCGTCGTCGAATGCGTGAACACGTCGCTCGACAGGTTGGCGGCGATCACGATCTCGGCGCCGAGCGCGCGCGCCGCCGACACCGGCACCGGATTGACCATGGCGCCGTCGACCAGCCAGCGGTCGCCGATCAGGACCGGCGCGAAGATGCCGGGCAGGGCGTAGGAGGCGCGCATCGCGTCGACGAGGCTGCCATGGGTCAGCCAGATCTCGTGCCCGGTGCGGATCTCGGTCGCCACCGTCGCCACCTTCATCGGCAGCTCCTCGATGGTGACGCGGCCGAGCGAGGCTTCGAGTTGGGCGGCGAGCTTCTCGCCGCCGATCAGGCCGGAGCCGTTGAGGCGGATGTCGAGATAGCCGAGGATGTTGCGCATCTGCAGGCTGCGCGCCCATTCCTCCAGCGTATCGAGCTGGCCGGCCGCATAGGCGCCGCCGACCACGGCGCCGATCGAGGTGCCGACCACGACATCGGGCACGATGCCGTGCGCCATCAGGGTCCGGATCACGCCGATATGGGCAAAACCGCGCGCCGCGCCGCCGCCAAGCGCAAGGCCGATGACCGGCTTGCGGATCGTGCCGAGACCGACATCGGAACCTTCGGTTCCGTTCGCACGGCGTCCTTTCAGAATGTCCAGCACCGAGATCTCCACGCCTACGCAAACTGTGTGCAACGAGTCGGCAACGGACTCATGAAGCATGACAGCCTAGCACCAGCCTACCAGAAGCATCCTTTATGCCGGGTCGACGGGAGCGCCGGATGCCGCTGATTTGAACTCTCCGCCGGAGAATGCGACCAAGTCGCGCGCTGCTTACGGGGTTCCTCCGGGACAGTTGAGTAGAGGCTTGAATTTGCCGCGTTTTTGTTCAAAAGCAAGACGATGACGACAGGTCGCGGGTTCACCAGATTCCGGCGCAGCGGGCGGCTATGGCTTGTGCTCGCCTTGTCGTGGCCGCTGACCGGGCTCGTGACGCCGCCGGCCGCGGCGCAACTGTTCAGCGACCGGCCACCGCCGATTCCGCCGGCTTCGGTGCCCGATCCCGGGGCGGCGGTGAGCCTGGCGCCACCCTCCGGCCCCGCCGCCGGTCCCATTCCGCCACCGGCCCCGCAGGTGCTGCCGGGACCGCCCGTCGCCGCGATCCCACCCGGCGCGCCGGCTGCGATCCCGCCGGTTGCTGCTCCACCCGCCGCGGCTCCCAATCAGGGCGTGCTGTCGCTGTCGGCGCGGTTCGGAAAGGACCTGCCGAACATCAATGGCGGTCTGGTCTGGCGCGTGTTCGCCGACCGGCCGGACGAATCCGGCGCCTTCAAGATGCTGCGCGAGGATCGCGGCCCGACGCCGAACATCGTGCTGCCGCCCGGCACCTATGTCGTGCATGTCGCGCTCGGCCTCGTCAGCGCGGTCAGGTCGGTGAACCTGAAGACGGAGACCGATCGCGAATCTTTCGTGCTGCCGGCCGGGGGCCTGCGCCTCGAGGGCAGGGTCGGCACCAGCAAGATCCCGCAGAACCAGATCTCGTTTGCCATCTACAAGGGCAGCCAGTTCGACGGCCGCGAGCGGGCGCCGCTGGTGCCGAACGTCGCCGCCGGCGACATGCTGATGCTGCCGGAGGGCACCTATTACATCGTCTCCAACTATGGCGACGCCAACTCGGTGGTGCGCTCCGACATCCGCGTCCAGGCTGGCAAGCTCACCGACGTCACGGTGACGCACCGCGCCGCGGTCATCACCTTGAAGCTCGTCTCCGACAAGGGCGGCGAGGCGCTCGCCAACACCGCCTGGTCGGTCATCAACCCCGGCGGCGACGTGATCAAGGAATCGATCGGCGCCTTCCCCAAGGTCGTGCTGTCCGAAGGCGACTACCGCGCGATCGCCAAGAACGAAGGCAAGGTGTTCGAACGCTCCTTCAGCGTCGTCAACGGCGTTGACGGCGAGGTCGAGGTGCTCGCGCGGTAAGCGGCTCGCACGCGAAATGGCACCGCAGAAGGACACCGACTCTCCCCGCTATCTATGAGAGCCAGCCTCCGGGAGAGCCGCATGCAGATATCCCACATCATCCGCCAGGCCATCGAGATCGGCGAGCGCAAGGGCTGGATCACGTTCGACGAGCTGAACGCACTTTGCCCGGCTAACACAATCGACCCCGAGGACATCGAGCGGATCATGCGGGCGCTCAGCGACGCAGGCATCCGTCTGGAGGAGGACTGATGCAAGAACAGCGTTTTTGGCAGGAGCGCGCCTGACCACGGGTGTCGTCCCGGCGAACGCGGGACCCATACCGCGGATGCTATCGGGGGACCTAGCTGTCAGTGGCCCGCATCACCGCGGCCGGTGGCTATGGGTCCAGGCTCAAGGCCGGGACGACAGCGGCGATTGTCGAAGCAGTGGTGCGCGACACGACTCGCCAAGTCGTGCACATCTGCCCGTCGGGTTAATTTGTCGCACTTATTAGTTCTTGCGCCGTCGGGCAAATCAGGCGGATCTTTCCGCGCATCCCGCCTCGAGATGAGGGGCGTATCGCGGTCGTCACGAGACGCGAGGCGGGGAGCGGTGGGCGTGGTGGATTGCAGCGCGGGTTGCCCGCGCCGACGAACAATTCGCCACGCACGGTCAAGTCGCGCGGTCCTGATATCCCGATGCTGATGTCAACTCACGTTGAGGCTTCGCTTCGCGTGGGGATGGTGGCCAGAAAGCCCGGCGCACCAGGGAGAACGCGAAGCAGCCGTTCAGCCATCGCGCAGGGAGGGCCGGGTTTCCGGCTGACCTGTGGTACCTGCCGCCTGCTTTTTTTCGCAGGCGGGCCACGGGCCTCAGTCGAGGTCCGGCTCTCCCTGCGCCCTCTGTTCGAAGGGGGCGGTTCGATTAGCAAAACTCGGGCAGATATTGTCGCGAGATCGCAGGTTCACGTCCGCATCTATGCCGTATCCGTATCGACCTCGCCGTTGCGACATCGGCGACGAACGTGAAGCGATGCTGTCATAGTCGCTAATGCGCGATAACCATGGAACCACTTAAAACTGTCACAATCGCTGCGCGCGAGGCGCGAAGCCAATGCATTTACAGCTCGTTAAAGCCGTGTCTGCTTCAGATACCGTCGGGACCGACAGGGTGGCGATTGAGTGGGAATGATGCGTGCCGCGACGACCAAGGCGTTGACGACGATCAGCAGCGATCTGTTTGACGACATTCCGGTGCTCAGGCGCAAATGGCAGGCGGCATTGAAGCCGGGCCAGCGCCTGCCGCGCTACGAGGACGTCATGCTGGGCAGCCTCGGCCGTCTCGCCGATCATATCGCGGTGCTCAACAACGAGGACGGTGGCCTCCAGATTTCGCGCAGCGGCCGCTACGTCCAGCAATGGCTGCAGGACGAGCGCTGGGACGTCGCGGTCGAAGCCGTGTCGCCGGATTGCGCCACCGTGCTGGTGGAGGCGGCCAATTGCGCGCTCGTTAGCGGCCAGCCCTATCTCGCTCATGCGCATTGCGTCCGCGACGGCATGGTCCGCAGTTATGACGTGCTGGCGCTGCCGACCAACTCGCGGTGGGGCAGTACGCTGGTCGGGACCTACGTCAACGAGCGCGACGCGCAATATAATCTGCTCGATGCGATCTTCTCGACGACGGACGACGGCGTGGTCTCGCTCGCGACCATCCGCGACAGCGTCGGCATGCCCTGCGATTTCCAGGTGGTTCATCACAATCGCGCGGCGGCCGACCTGCTCAGGCTGCCGTCGGCGACGCTGCAATGGCATCGGCTGAAACAGGGCGGCAACATGCTGTGCACGCCCGAGGTGATGGCGCGGCTGTTCGACGTCGTCACGCACGGGCGGAGCGACCAGTTCGAGCTCGACAGCGAGGCGCGCAGTCTCAGGCTCGGCGCCCACGCCTTTGGCGACATCATTTCATTGACCATTGCCGACGTGACCGCGCTGAAGCGGCGCGAGGCCTCGTTCCGGCTGCTGTTCGACGCCAACCCGGTGCCGATGTGCATCCTCGATGCGAAGACCGCGCAGATCCTCAATGTCAACGATGCGATGGTCGGGCACTATGGCTACGGCCGGGCGGATCTGCTGTGCATGAATGTCTGGGATCTCTGGCCGCCGGGCGAATGGGAAAGCCTCGATGACGCGCTGCTGCGGCTGGCCGACGGTGATCTGTTTCACCGCGACTGGCGCCATCGCAAGGCCGATGGCAGCGAGATCGAGGTGCTGACCTACGGCCGCGAGATCACCTTCGATGGCCGCGACGGCGTGCTGGTCGCGATCGTCGACATCACCGAGCGTCGTCGCGCCGAGGCGCGCATCGCCTACATGGCGCACCACGACGGGCTGACCGGCCTGCCGAACCGCGAATTCTTCCAGCAGCGCCTCGCGCAGGAGCTCGACGGCGCCGGGGCGGCCGACCGCCGCATCGCGGTGATGTGCATCGACCTCGATCTGTTCAAGACCGTCAACGACTCCTTCGGTCATCCGATGGGCGACCGGCTGCTGCAGGCGGTCGCGGGCCGCCTGACACAGCAGATGCATGGCGGCAAGCTGGCGGCGCGGCTGGGCGGCGACGAGTTCGCGGTGATCATCAGTCAGAGCTGCGGCGCCAGCGACGCCAGTGAGTGTGCCGCCCGCCTGATCGCGGCGCTCAGCGCGCCCTATGACATCGACGGCAACGAGCTCGTGATCGGTGCCTCCATCGGCATCGCGCTGTCGCCGGGCGACGGCGCGAGCTGCGAGGAGCTGATGAAGAACGCCGACATGGCGCTGTACCGCGCCAAGCAGGACGGCGGCCGCGTGCATCGGTTCTTCGAAAAGGAGATGGACCGCCAGGCGCAGAAGCGCCGCGACATGGAGCACGATCTGCGCCGTGCCTTCGCCCAGGGCGAGTTCGAACTGCACTACCAGCCGTTGGTCGACGTCGCGACCGGCGCGATCTCCGCATTCGAATGCCTGCTGCGCTGGCGTCATCCCGACAAGGGCATGATCTCGCCCGCCGATTTCATTCCCGTGGCCGAGGACATCGGCCTGATCGTGCCGCTCGGCGAGTGGGTGCTGCGCGAGGCCTGTCACGAGGCGGCGCGATGGCCCGACGGCATCAAGGTCGCGGTGAATCTCTCTGCGGTGCAGTTCCGCAGCCGCAACCTCGTGCAGGTCGTGGTCCAGGCGCTGGCGCAGTCGGCGCTGGCGCCGGAGCGGCTCGAGCTGGAGATCACCGAGTCTATCCTGCTGGCCGAGACCGAGGCCAATCTGGCGACGCTGCATCAGCTTCGCCAGCTCGGCATCCGCATCTCGATGGACGATTTCGGCACCGGCTATTCCAGCCTCAGCTATCTGCGCAGCTTCCCGTTCGACAAGATCAAGATCGACCGCTCCTTCGTGAAGGACCTCGCGCAGCGCTCCGACTGCCTCGCCATCGTCCGCGCCATCTCCGGCCTCGGCAAGAGCCTCAACATCATCACCACCGCCGAGGGTGTCGAGACATCGGATCAGCTCGAGTGGCTGCGCGCCGAGGGCTGCAACCAGGTCCAGGGCTTTCTGTTCAGCGCGGCCAAGCCGGCCTCTGAGATCGCGGGCCTGCTGGCGCAGTTCGGCACGAGACCATCGAAGGCGGCGTGAGGATTAGAGGGAAGCGTACGGAATGTTGCACGCGGCTTCGGAGTGCCAATTAGTTGGGGGCTGAGGCGTCTCCGCACGTCATTGCGCGGCGCGGCGAAGCAATCCAGACGGCCTCCGCGGAGGAATCCTGGATTGTTTGCGCTCGCAAGGTTGGGCGGATGGAGCGTGGCGCGGCAATGAGCCGAGCGATCGCCGGGCGTCTGGTCCTCAAGGTCGCGCCGGTCCCGCGCGTGCCTTCGTCAGAACCGCGTCACGATGTCCGCGAGCGCCGGACGCGGCCGGTCCTCGCTCGGCTTGGCCGGCTTGCCGATGTGAATGAGCCCGGCGAGCTTCTCCTCCGTCTTGAGGCCGAGACCGTCCATCACGTCGCGGTCGAACATGAACCAGCCGGACAGCCAGCAGCCGCCATAGCCGAGTGCGGTGGCCGCGGTCAGGATGTTCATCGCGCTCGCGCCGGCGGAGAGCTCCTGCTCATAGGCCGGCACCTTGGGATGCGGCCGGGTGAAGCTGACGAGGCCGATCACCAGCGGCGCCTCCATGAGGCGATTCTTCTCGACCTCCAGCTCGGCGGCGCTCGCCTGCGGGTTCTTCCTGGCGAACACGGTCGCGATGACCTCGCCGGCGCGGCGGCGGCCCTCGCCCTCGAACACGATGAAGCGCCATGGCGCGAGCTTGCCGTGGTCCGGCACGCGGGCGCCGATGGTCAGGATGGTGTCGAGCTCGGCGGGCGAGGGGCCGGGGCCGCTCATCTCGCGCGGCTTCACGGAGCGGCGGGTCTTCAGCAGTTCAATCGCGTCGGTCACGTCGGTGGGTCTCGTTCGTTGCACGCGCGACAGATAGCATGGGCCTCCGCCTGCAACGAGACCACGGCACGGCGTTTTGATCGGTTCTACTGCACCCGGTGCTGCAGCCTTTGCGGGTTTCGGCGAAGACTTCGCGCGGGATGACGCGGATCGGGGCATATCCGATGCGGCCATCTGTCCTAAGCACGATATTCCCAGCGAATTGTCGAACCTTGGGCGGGCCGGTAAAAACATAGTGCTAAGAGATCCGCCGGGAGTTGCCTCGAGTGCAAGATCTGACGTGCCGATGACCGCACTGATTCCGTCACCTGACGCCGTCGCGCGGCTGCGCGGGACGGCTGGTTTCGCACGGGCGATGCGGGCGTCGACGGCATCGGCGATCAGGCTGTATCGGGGCGATCGCATCCTCAATGCGCTGCTGAGCGACCGGGCGCGGGCGCTGTTTCCGCACGTCGCGCTGTATCTGCATTTTGCCGAGCAGCGCGACGGCGAGCTCGGTCTCACCGTCGGCGCCATGAAGGAGATGTGTGCCAGGCTCGACCTGTGCAGCGGCGGCCGCTGCGAGGCCATGCTGGCGCTGATGCGGGCGACCGGGCTGGTGGCGTCGGCCTCGAATCTGGACCGCCGGCGGCGGCCGCTGGTCCCGACCGACAAGCTGATCGCGCTGCATCGCGAGCGCTGGGGCGTACAGTTCGACGCCATGCGCGCGGTGCTGCCGGCCGCCGTGGGTTACCGGGCTGCGTTGAACGATCCGGCCTTCGTGAAGAGCTTCGTGCTCGAGCTCGGCCGTCGCTTCATCGCCGGCGTCCGGATCCTCGACGGAGCGCCGGAGCTCGAGCCGTTTGCCGAACGGACCGCGGGCATGGTGATCCTGTTCAGCCTGGCCCAAGGCGCCGGGCCGGACCAGCCATTCCCGCCCGACGGCCCCGTGCCGTTCTCAATCAACGGTCTGGCGACCCGCTTTTCGGTGTCGCGCAAGCACGTGCTGACGCTGCTGCGAGACGCAGAGGAGAAGCGCCTGCTCATCCGCAGCACCGACGCCATCACCATTCTGCCGCTGGGGCGCGAGGCGATCGAGCGGATGCTCGCGACGATGTTTCTCTACATGGCCGAATGCGCCGACGTGGCGCTGCAGGCCGCGGGTCGAGACAGAGGTTCGGCGGATGCTGTCGCCAGTCTGTCGGCGTAGCCGCGTAGCCCGGATGAGCGCGCGCCGGAGCCCGTCAGGGCGACGGCGGGAGCGACATCCGGGATCTCACGCGCTGTCGCGGCGACACCGCATGTCGCTGCGCTCGTGCGGGCTACGCGCTACGACGTCACGCCGCCTCGCGCTGACGGCGCCGCACGTCCGGCGGCGTCGCCTCGTCGACCAGGGCGGCGATGGCCTCCGCGGTCGGCATCACGGTCTGGCCGTCGCGGCCGAGCCGGCGGACGGAGACTGAATGCGTCTCGGCCTCCTTCTTGCCGACGACGAGCAGGGCCGGGATCTTCTGCAGCGAGTGCTCGCGGACCTTGTAGTTGATCTTCTCGTTGCGCAGGTCGATCTCGCATCTGAGCCCGGCGCGGCGCAGCGCAGCCAGCACCTGCTTGGCGTATTCGTCGCCTTCCGAGGTGATGGTGGTGACGACGACCTGGGTCGGCGCCAGCCACAGCGGGAAGCTGCCGGCATAGTGCTCGATCAGGATGCCGATGAAGCGCTCCATCGAGCCGCAGATCGCGCGATGGACCATCACCGGCGCCTTCTTGGCGCCGTCGGCGTCGATGTAGAACGCACCGAACCGCTCCGGCAGGTTGAAGTCGACCTGCGTGGTGCCGCACTGCCAGTCGCGGCCGATGGCATCGCGCAACACATATTCGAACTTCGGCCCGTAGAACGCGCCTTCGCCCGGATTGATCTCGGTGCGGATGTGGTTGCTCTGCGCCTTGATCTCGTTCAGCACGGTCGCCATCACGCGCTCGGCGTGATCCCACATCTCGTCGGTGCCGACGCGCTTCTCCGGGCGGGTCGAGAGCTTCACCGTCAGTTCACCCTCGAAGCCGAAATCCGAGTAGGTCGACAGAATCAGGTCGTTGATCTTCAGGCACTCGTCGGCGAGCTGGTCCTCGGTGCAGAACACATGCGCGTCGTCCTGGGTGAAGCCGCGCACGCGCATCAGGCCGTGCATGGCGCCGGAGGCCTCGTAGCGGTGCACGACGCCGAATTCGGCGAGCCGCAGCGGCAGGTCGCGGTAACTCTTCAGGCCATGCTTGAAGATCTGCACGTGACCCGGACAGTTCATCGGCTTCAGCGCGAACCAGCGCTTGTCCTCGGCCTCGTCGCCGGCGGACTGCGCCGCGAACATGTTCTCGCGATACCAGTTCCAGTGGCCGGAGGTCTCCCACAGCGACTTGTCGAGGATCTGCGGCGCGTTCACCTCGTCATAGTCGCCGGCGAGGCGCCGGCGCATATAGGCGATCAGCGCCTGGAAGATGCTCCAGCCTTTCGGATGCCAGAACACGACGCCCGGGCCTTCCTCCTGGAAGTGGAACAGGTCCAGCTCGCGGCCGAGCTTGCGGTGGTCGCGCTTTTCGGCCTCCTCGATCTGCTTGAGGTAGGCGTCGAGCTGCTCCTGCTTGGCGAACGCCGTGCCGTAGATGCGGGTCAGCATCGGATTGTTGGAGTCACCGCGCCAATACGCGCCCGCCACCTTCATCAGCTTGAAGGCGTTGCCGATCTTGCCGGTCGAGGTCATGTGCGGACCGCGGCAGAGATCGAACCAGTCGCCCTGGTAGTAGATCTTGATCGGCTCCTCGCCGGGAATGGCGTCGACCAGCTCGACCTTGAAGGCCTCGCCCTTGTCGCGGAACACCTGCTTGGTCTTCGCGCGGTCCCACACCTCCTTGGTGAAGGGTTTGTCGCGGCCGATGATCTCGCGCATCTTCTTCTCGATCGCGGCGAAGTCTTCGGGCGTGAACGGCTCGTTGCGGAAGAAGTCGTAGTAGAAGCCGTTCTCGATGACAGGGCCGATGGTGACCTGGGTGCCCGGCCACAGCGCCTGCACGGCCTCGGCCAGCACATGCGCGCAATCGTGCCGGATCAATTCCAGCGCGCGCGGATCGTCGCGGTCGACGAGCTCGAGCCTGGCGTCCTCATTGATCGGATCGTTGAGGTCGACGAGATCGCCGTTCAGCGCCATGGCGACGGTGCGCTTGGCGAGCGAGGGCGAGATGCCCTTGGCGATGTCGAAGCCGGTGGTGCCCCGGGGATATTCACGCCGGGCGCCGTCGGGGAAGCTGATGGTGATCTTCTCGACCGGAGCGGCGGGCTTCAGGTTGCTGAGGCTGTATTGGAAATTGGACTTTTGCTGGTCGGACTTGGAATCAGGCGATTTCGGATCGGACATGGGTCACTCCTTGAGCTCACTCCTGCGAACGAGCGCAGGTAAGCGGGAGCAAGGGGTATAGCAGGGGATTTTCAGGCTGCAACCGGGAGAGGGACGGGAAAACCGCCCAATTGCGGCTGGTGCGGCGATGCGGAGATTGCCGCCGCGGGCCGGTATGATACAACTTCAAGTGTTCGGGGCGTGGGGACGCGTTTGGCGATGGAGTCTGCAGGAGAGGCGCCGCTGTCTGTGTGTCGGCGCGGCGGCATTCATGTTGGGGCCGCGCTGATCGTGTTCGTGTTGTCGAGCCTGTCGTCGCTCGCGGCCGTTCCGGCGATGCCAAAGCCGGCGACCCAGCCAAAGCCCGCGGCACATGCGAGGCCGGGTGCCCCGGCCAGGCCTGCAACGGAGTCCAGGCCGGCCGCGCGCCGCGCCGCGCCGCCGCGGGTCGCCGACGGCTCGACGCCGATTGCGTTCGCTCTCGTCAAGGGCTCCTCGGACGCCTGTGGACATGGCTGTGACAGCTGGATCGCCGCCGAAGGCAAGATCGACGGCGGCGCCGCGGCGCGCTTTCGCAAGTTCATGAAGCAGATCGGGGAGCGCAGACTGCCGATCTACTTCAATTCTCCAGGCGGCAATCTGCAGCAGGCGCTCGCCATCGGCGACATGCTGCGCGAGCGCAAGGCCGCCGTGCGGGTGGGACGCACCACCTTGCGCGAGTGTGGCTTCGAGCCTCAGGAGGGCGAAGCTTGTACCAAGCTGAAGCTGTCCGGGCGCGAGCTGCATGGCGAGGTCTGGACGCGGGGGGCGATGTGCAATTCGGCCTGTCCCTACATGCTGCTCGGCGCGCCCACGCGTGACATCGCAGCGGATGCGACGCTCGCGGTGCATTCGCCGCGCGTCATCCTGAACTTCACCGGCGGCGTGCCGACCCGCGAGATGCGGGCGCAGGCGATGCAGCAGGCGATGGCGCGGGCCGACAAGATGGTGCTCGACTACATCACCAAGCTCGGCGCGGATCCCGCTCTGCTCACGGTGGCGCGGTCCGTTCCGTTCGAGAGCATGCGCATCCTGACGCGGGAGGAGATCGCGCGGTTTGCGCTCGACAGGCGGCAGCGGGTCGAAAGCCCCTGGATGTTCGAGACCGCCAGCCGTGGGATTGCCTACAAGACCATTCTCGCACGCAAGGACGGTGAGAGCACGTTCCAGACCACGCGCTTGCAGATGGTCTGCTTCGATCAGGACCGCTTCGAGCTCGACGTCGAGCGCATCGCGCCGGCCGGCTCGCCGCCGGGTCCGCTGGCAATGGCGAGCGGAGATATGCGGCTCAATTTCCTCTCGCCGCCGCGGCGGTCGGGCGACCGCGAGACCTGGGGCGTGTTCCTGAATGCAAGCCAGGTGAAAACGCTGTCGTTGATGCCGTCGGCCGAGCTGAGCGATTCCCTGTTGAATGTCGCGCGTCGCAATGTCTCGACATTTCCGGTGAGCAGCGAAGGCCTGCAATCTGCTCTGAAGATGCTGATCGAGAGCTGCCCGCCGTCCAAGGCCGTCGCCCGTCCGACGAGTACGCCGGTTCCGTGGACGCAGATTCCCTCGCCGCAGGCCTCGGCGGCGCAGTCCGCCCCCGCGCCCTGACGAGAATGGCGGCCAGGACGAAGGAGGGAGGACGAAAGAAAGTCATGGGCGGCATGAGACATTTTCATGCAAATGCATGAAATTCTCTGCTATTGAGGCGCGATGACATCCACTTCCGCTTCCGGGCGCTTTGCGCCGACCGCGCTCATGCTCGGCAATCTCGTCACCGGCTGCTCGGTGCTCGCGCCCGCCGGCCTGCTGTCCGAGCTCGCCTCGGATCTCGCTGTCGGCGTTCAGACGGCGGGGCTCCTGATCACCTTTGGCGCGGTGGTGCTCTGCATCTGCTCGCCCTTGACCGCTTGGCTGACGAGCCGCTTCGATCGCCGCCGTCTGCTCGCAGCGACGCTCATGGTCCTCACGCTCGGCAATCTCGCCTCGGCGTTTGCGCCCGATTATGCGAGCCTGCTGGTGCTGCGCTTGGTGATGCTCGCGGTCGGCGCGCTCTATACACCGCAGGCCGCCGGGACGGCGGCGCTGATCAGCCCGGTCGAGAGACGCGGCAGCACCATCGCCTATGTCTTCCTGGGCTGGTCGCTGGCGGCCGCCGTGGGGCTGCCCATGATCACCTTCATCGGCAGTCATTCTGGTTGGCGGGCTGCCTATCTCGCCGTCGGTGCGGCCGGCGCGGTCAGCTTTGTTCTGCTGACATGGCGCCTGCCATCCGGCCTGAAGGGCGCGCCGGTTGCGTTGAAGACCTGGACCGAGCTCGGCCGTAACCGTCTGGTGGTTCTGCTGCTCCTGGTCACGACCCTGCAGATGTCGGGGCAGTTCGTGATCTTCACCTTCATGGGACCGCTGTTGAAGCGCCTGACTGGCGCGGACTCCAACCAGATCGGGCTGGTGTTCGCGATCTACGGCGCCTGCGGCTTTCTCGGCGTCGTCATCGCAACCCGGATCGTCGATGGCTGGGGGGCCTACCGGACATCGCTCTTGTTCACCTGCCTGATGTTCGCCGGTGTGTCGGCCTGGACGCTGGCGGCGGGCACCTACGGCCTCATGGCGGTGGCGGTCGCCATCTGGGGGTTGGGGTTTGCGTCCACCAATTCGATGCAGCAGGTTCGGCTGGTGGCAGCCGCGCCGCCGCTTGCCTCGGCCTCGGTGTCGCTCAACACCTCCGTGCTCTATATCGGCCAGGCCATCGGCTCCGCGATCGGCGGCAGCCTGTTTGCACGCGACCTGCTCGGAGCCTCCGGCTACGTCGCACTGATGTTGCTGACCCTGGCGTTGCTGGCAATTCTGGTCAGCCGCCAGCGCGCGCGGACCGCGGTTCCGGCCTGAGCAGCGGGTTGGCGCTTGGCAAAGCCGGCCCGACCGGATTAAAGGCCGATGTCGTGGGGGGCTGCTGGGGCGTGGATTCTGCCACGGCCGGCGAGTAGCATCGACGGACGTCCTCGCGTGCCCACGGGTCGGATGAGAGAGATATGGCATGAAGAAGATGATGTTGAGCCTGGCCGCAGTGCTGCTGTGCACCCCTGCGCTGGCCCAGAGCGCGCCGATGGTCGGTGACCGTCCGCTGGTGCAGGTCAAGCCGAAGGGGACGAAGACCGCCGCCGCCGCGCCGGCCAAGCCGCAATCGGCGGCCGCCAAGCTCCAGGCCTGCCTGGAGATCGACGACGGAACCAAGGAGCGCCTGAACTGCTACGACGCCGTCATTCCGCCGGCAGCCAAGCCGAAGGCGATGAAGGCCAAGGTGGTCGGCGACTGCAAGTTCACCAAGGAAGAGGATGAGCGGCTCGCCTGCTTCAACGGCTTCGTCGAGAAGCTTCCGAAGTCCTGAGGCATTGCGGCGGCCTCTGTCTCAGCGGCTCGACACGCGGTTCGACATGTCCTGGGCTCCGGCCGCGATCCGGATCGGCGGCTGGGCGGCCGCCATCTTGACCAGCACATCCTTGATCGGGTTGCGGGTCCATGCCTGCGTGACGTAGTCGCGATGGGTGATGCCCTCGTCGGTCTCGACGAAGACGACGCTGCCCGGGCGCAGCGGCCGGTCCATGTCCTCGGAGACTTCGATGCCGCGATTGCGCAGCATCGCCATCAGTTCCTGATCATGCCGCGCAGTGTAGCGCGTGTAGGAGCTGATGAAAAAGCCGGAGCGGTTGCGCTCGACCCAGTTGGCGAACTTGTCGAGCTGGCCGTAGACCGCATCGAGCAACACGACGCCGCGCACGCGGTCGCCGATGCCGCCGACCTCGAGGCTCCAGGCCGTGGGAAGGAAGCCACCGCTGTAGCCGACGATCACGATGGGCATGCCGGCGAACGTCTTCGCGGCGGCCGGATTGCCGGTCAGGCGGGCGAGGCTGGCCGCAGCCTCGTCCATGAAGCGCTTGAAGCCGCCGGGCTGCCAGAACTTGCCGGCGCTCGAATCGGCGGCGTCGACGGCCATCTGCGGCGCGAGCAGCACCGCGTTGACGCCGGCCGCGGTGATCTGCTGCGGCACCAACTGGCGGTCGCGCACGTCGCGCTCCAGCGTGGCGCCGTTGCCGTGGAAGAACACGACGATCACGCCCGGCTTGCGCACATCGAATTGTTCGGGGACGTGCACCAGCACACGGCTGTCGTTGTAGGTCTGGTCCTGCCAGTAGACGCGGCCGGACAAGCTGCGGTGGCCGCGGCGCTCACCGTTGCTGACGTTCAGGAATGGCGCGTCGGATGCCGGATTGTTACCGAAATAGGGAAAGGCCGACGACTGCATGCTGACGAGGGTCGTCAGATCCTCACGCTGCCGCCGTTCCGACCGTTGCGGCTCCAGCGATGCGATCTGTGAGGGCGCCGGCTTCGGAGCGAAGTCGGAGGGCGTGTGAAGCCGGAAGCTCTCCTGCGCGGACGGGAAGCGGTCGCTGAATTCAGGTACCGGAAAACGATCGTCGAAGGTCAGCCCCTGGGCCGTCGATGCGTTGGCGGCCAACGCCTCGGGATTGGGCGCCTTGCCGCAATGCGTGAAGGAAAGGCAGATTGCCAGCGCCGATGCCGCGCGCCACCAGAGGCACGAGCCCCTGCGCACAGACGTCACCACTTTCTCGTCTTCCCCGATCATCCGTCCCCAAAGACGCGTTCGAGCCGCAACACGGCTCTTCAACCAGCGGATTTCGTTCAACCTGCGCCGCCGAAATTGAGGTCGCGTTAAGGATCGTGTCCGGTCGACCCCGGGCGTACCGGGACACACCACGCGAACGTGTCGCGATTGTGGGACGGCCGGCGGCCCGATGCAATGCCGCAGCCAAGCCCGGCCGAAATCGGTTCAAAAATACCCTTGAGGAAGGTCATATTTAACGCCCGTTAACGATGTTTGAATGCTTCGGCGGGAACCTGGGCTGAGGCAGAGGAAGGGGCGCCGGCGTCCCTCGACGAGATGGCTGCATCCGAGGCGGACGATCCTGGCCGGGGCCGGACAGACGGCGACCGGGTTCCATCCGTGTCCTTGCCGGTCGCGACCGCGATCGTCATCGCCGACATGATCGGAGTCGGCGTCTTCACCAGCCTCGGCTTCCAGGTCCGGGACATCCCGTCCGGCTTCTCCATTCTGGCGCTGTGGGCGGTCGGGGGACTGGTGTCGATCTGCGGGGCGCTGTCCTATGCCGAACTCGGCACGATGTTTCCGCGCTCGAGCGGTGAATACAATCTCCTCACACGGGCGTTCCATCCGGCGATCGGCTTCATGGCCGGGTGGGTCTCGGCGACGGTGGGCTTCGCGGCGCCGGTGGCGCTCGCGGCCATGGCGTTCGGCGAATATGGTCGTGCCGTCATCACCAGTGCTCCGCCGATGCTGCTCGCCACGGGTGCAGTCTGGCTCGTGACAGCGGTGCAGCTCGGCGGCATCAGGCAGTCGAGCCGCTTCCAGCTGTTGTCGACCATGCTGAAGCTCGCGCTCATCACCGCCTTTCTCATCGCAGGCTACACCATTGCCGCCCCGCAGTCGGTCACTTTCCTGCCGACCGCGGCCGATATCGGCCACGTGACGAGTGCGGCGTTCGCAACCGGACTGGTGTTCGTGATGTACGCGTTTTCCGGCTGGAACGCGGCGACCTATATCATCGGCGAACTGCATGCGCCGGAGCGGACCTTGCCGCGCGCGCTGCTGCTGGGCACGGTGATCGTTCTGGTACTCTACATCGCGCTCAACGCTGTTTTCCTGCGGGCTGCACCGATGGACGCGCTCGCAGGCCAGCTCCAGGTCGCGAGCATCGCGGGCAGTCATATCTTCGGCGAGACCGGCGGGCGCTTCGTGGCCGCGATGATCTGCGTCGGACTGGTTCCTTCCATTGCCGCGATGATGTGGATCGGCCCGCGCGTGCTGATGACGATGGGCGAGGACATTCCGGCGCTGTCGGTGTTTGCGCGGCGCTCGCGTAATGGGGCGCCGGCCTATGCCGTGCTGTTCCAGCTCACGGTCGCCACCCTGATGCTGTTCACGGAAAGCTTCGAGGCGGTGCTGGACGTCGTCCAGTTCTCGCTGTTGTCCTGCTCGCTTCTCGCTGTGCTCGGACTGATCAAGCTGCGCATCGCGCAGCCCGAACTCACGCGACCCTACCGCGCTTGGGGCTATCCGGTCACGCCGTTGATTTTCCTCAGCGTGACCTTCTTCATGATGTACTATCTCATCACAACGCGGCCCTTGCAGGCAGGGCTCGGCGCAGGCGCAATGGCGTCGGGATTGGTGATCTATTGGTTCGCTCACGCGCGATCGCGCCGTATCGCCGCAACGCTCGCATCGGGTTCGGATTGAAATGCTGTTGGTCTTGAGAGTCTGGTTCGCCGTCGCATGTCTGATCCTTGCCATGAGCTTCGAGGCTCGGGCTCAGACCACCACGCCGGACGATACGGCGCGGGTGCTGGCGGGCATGCCGCCAGCAGCGGGCTCGCCGCTCCTGCCCTTCGTGCAGGATCCGGCGTGGCGGCGCCACGCGGCGTTCTTCGACAACGCCTTCAATCAGCTCGAGCAGCGACAATTGTCGAAGATCAGGGCCTGGGCGGATGCCAATCTGGCCGCGCCGCGGCCGTCGATGTTCTATTTCTTCTCGGGGCCGGATTTTCTCTATGCCGATGCCTTTCATCCGAAGGCAACGATCTATGTCCTGGCGGCACTCGAGCCGACCGGCCCGATCCCGGACCTGACCAGATTGCCCCGAGGCAGCATCGGCCCGGCGCTGTCCTATGTCGAACGCTCGCTGCAATCGGTCCTGAGCTTCTCCTTCTTCATCACCAAGGACATGAAGGTCGACCTGCGCGAAGGCGAGCTCGAAGGGACCCTGCCGATCCTCTATGTCTTCCTGGCGCGCACCGGCAAGACGATCCGCGAGGCCAGTCTGATCTGGCTGGACGAGAATGGCGGATTGCACGGCAACGACGAGGCGCCGACGCGCAATGCGACCAAGGGCGCGCGCATCCTGTTTGCCGGCGCCGACGGGGTCGCCAAGACGCTCTACTACTTCTCCAGCGATCTCTCCGATTCCGGCGTGAAGGCGAGCGGGTTGCTCAAGTTCTGCGAGCCGCTGGGGCCGGGCGACAGTCTCCTGAAGAGCGCGTCCTATCTGTTGCATGAGAACGGCTTCGGGCGGGTCCGTAGCTGGCTGCTGAAGAACAGCGCCACCATCATCCAGGACGATTCCGGCATCCCGCTCGCAAGCTACGAAGCGCGGGCTTGGCGTTTCCTGCCGTTCGGACGCTACGCCGGGCCGATCGACAAGTTTCCGGGCATGTATCAGAGGAGCTATGCGAAGCTGTTCGAGCGCGCGCAGCCGCTGGAGTTCGGGATCGGCTATCGCTGGCGCACGCGTGAATCGAATGTCCTGCTCGCGGTGAGATCGCCTCCGGCCGACGCGACAGTCTCGGCCGAAGCGAGCGTCCTTCCAGAGACGGATTACCAGCCGCCGCCGCGCGCCCGGCGCGTGCCGCGGGCGCCGGAGCCGGTTCCTCTCTATCCGCCGCCGCGGCGCGACGATTTCATCTTCTGGCCGAGATGGTAGGGGCGAATCTCACCAGTGCACGCTCTGGCTGGGCACGATGTAGGACGTCGTCGGCGGGGGCAGGGCGGTGCTGTCCGTGAGATAGCGCCAGGCACCGACAATGACGATCAACAAAGCGATGATGCAGAGCAGGTCCACCTGGCGTGCGTCATGATGGCCGGCATGATCGGGACCGACACTCTTGCGCGCTCGGTGGCTTCTGGGGCTGATTGTCCAGCGCATCGTTGTTTCCTCCCGAAGGAAGCGTCACATCAATGCCAGTCCAAGCGGCGCGGTTCCTGCTGACAGCGCCGTCGCATTATAGAAGCATAGTCCTGGCGTGGGATTTCGCCAGCGCCATCTGCGAGGTCGATCGATCGATTCGGTGCTTGTTGCGCTGCACCTCAGTTCGGCCCGTTGACGCCGCGCCATCGCGCATAGCGCCAAGGCAGGTACCAGCGGGCGCGCGCAGGAGCCGTCGTTGGGACGTTGTCGATGCCGGAGGTGCCAAAGGGCTGGCAGCGCAGCAGCCGGGCGAGCGTCATCCAGCCGCCTGCCCAGAGCCCGAAGCGCTCGATGGCTTCATCAGCATAGACCGAGCACGTCGGCAGGTGCCGGCAATTGTAGCCGACCAGCGGCGACAAAGTGTGGCGATAAAGCCAGATCAGCGCGTGAGCCGCGCGGCGCGGGAGTCGCGCCAGCAGCGACCCGATGTGCGCAGAATGGCAGCCGATGTCGGAGCATGAGTGCTTCATGAGCGAAATGCCAGATGGATGTGCGAGCTTCTGACCGGTTCCTCGGCAGGGAACCCTGCTCTCGTTCATTTGTGGTGATGTGATGCAACAATGGCCAGTTTTCAGCGGCGCCGCAGCACGCCGCAGCTGGACGGTCGGTGATTGCCCGGATACGTTTCCCGACAAGGATGTGACAGACTAATAACGGATTTGAGGCCAGCTTGTCAGGTCTTTCCGCAAGAAAACCGAGGAACTGCGTACCGAGCTATACGAGGGGGACGGATTGCGCGTGAGATTGCTGCGGTCGCATGAATTGCGCTGGATGCTACTCGGTGTGGCAGCGCTTGGTTTGGTGGTCGGTGGGGCGATCACCGTTATGTCCAACACGGCGCGCGCCGGCGGCGCGCTCGAAGAGCGCAAACTCCCGATGCGGTTCGGTTGGGTCGCCTGCGAGCCGAATTGCGGCTGGGTCAGCGCGGTCGGGATCGTTACCGGCGACACGCCGAAGGATTTCGAGGATTTCGCGAGGGATCGGGACCTGACGGGCGCCACCCTGGTGCTCGACTCCAGCGGTGGTTCGGTCAACGACGCCATAACCCTGGGTCGCCGGTTCCGTGGGCTGAAGATGCGCACCACGGTCGGCATGACCCAGCGTCCGAGCCGCGCGGGTGACCGGCCGCGCGTGGTGCCCGAGGCCTATTGCGAGTCGATGTGCGTGTTCCTGCTGCTGGCTGGAACCACGCGTTATGTTCCGGACACCGCCCATGTCCGCGTTCACCAGATCTGGATGGGAGACCGAGCGGACGACGCCAAGGCGGCGAGCTATACGGCGCAGGACCTGATGATCGTCGAGCGCGACATCGGGCGTCTCGCCAAATACACCTTCGACATGGGCGGAGCGGGCGATCTGCTGTCGCTGGCGCTGAACGTGCCGCCCTGGGAGGACCTGCATGAGCTGTCGCGCGCCGAGCTGCGCCTCACCAATATCGTGACCACGGATCTGGTCGCCGAGGTGCTGCCGCCAAAGGGGGCGGTGCCCGTCGCCGAGCTCGCGCCGAAGCCGCAGGCCAGGGACAAGCAGCAGGACCGCTTCCCGGCCGCGCTCGACAAGCAACTCTCCCGCACCGCCGAAGCGCTTCCGGCGGCGACGGTGGCGGCGACGCCGCCGCAATAGGCAGCGACGTCGCTGGCGAACCGGCGCCAGCGTCCGAAAGGGGCGACCGGTGCCGTCACCCTCGTGCGAGCTGGCTATGTGATTTCGACGTGCGGGGGAATGATGCCGCCTCAGCCCTGGGCCGCGGCCGGCTGCTCGCCGTTGGCTTTGGCCTCGATCTGGCCGATCGCGTCCACCACGGCATCGAACGTCAGCATCGTGGAGGCGTGGCGGGCCTTGTAGTCGCGCACCGGCTCGAGCAGGGCGATGTCGGCCCATTTGCCTTCCGGCGGCGCACCGTTCTCCTTCAGCATCCTTCTCACCGTCTCCCGCAGCTCGCGCAGCTCCGCGGCGCTGGAACCGATGACGTGGCGGGCCATGATCGAGGAGGAGGCCTGGCCGAGGGCGCAGGCCTTCACGTCGTGGGCGAAGTCGGTCACCACGGGCCCGTCCATCTTGAGGTCGACCTTGACGGTCGAGCCGCACAGCTTGGAATGGGCGGTGGCGGTGGCGTCCGGGCGGTCCAGCCGTCCGAGCCGCGGAATGTTGCCGGCCAGCTCGATGATGCGCTTGTTGTAGATGTCGTTCAGCATGTGCCTGACGTCCCGGAATTACCGGCGTGGCGGCCTTGGCGGCCGGGTTTCATCGCCCTATATTGCGAGTATATGGAAACGATTGGCAGGAATTCCAGCCACATCCACAGGCGTCCGGCGCGAGAGGCGCTCAGCCTGCGTGTGGCACCTCTGCAGGTGACGCCCTCAAGGTGATGCTGTGCCGGTGACACTCCGGTCGGACCGCCGACCGGTCGAACGGAGTTGAGATGGACACTTTGATCAAGACGTTGCGCGCGAACAAGCCCGAGGGCAAGCCGTTAGACGCCAAGCTGACTGACCCCCGCGCTGCAGAGCTCGATCCTGCCGATTTTCTCGCCGCCGCCGTGCGGCCGGATCGGCCACGGCCGTCGCGCGCGGAAGCCGAGGCCGCGGTTTACACGCTCCTGAATTACATCGGCGAGGATCCGACCCGCGAGGGGCTGGTCGACACGCCGCGCCGGGTCGTCGAGGCCTATGATGAATTGTACCAGGGCTATCACCAGTGCCCGGCCGAGGTGCTTGACCGCACCTTCGGCGAGACCGCCGGCTATGACGACTTCGTGCTGATTCGCGACATCGAGTTCACGTCGCAATGCGAGCATCACATGATGCCCTTCTACGGCCGCGCGCATATCGCCTATACGCCGGTCGAGCGGGTGGTCGGCCTGTCCAAGCTGGCGCGCCTGACCGACATCTTCGCCCGCCGCCTGCAGACCCAGGAGCATCTCACCGCCCAGATCGCGGCTGCGATCGACGAGGTGCTGAAGCCGCGCGGCGTCGCCGTCATGATCGAGGCCGAGCACACCTGCATGTCGGTGCGGGGCGTCGCCAAGCACGGCGCCATCACCTTCACCAGCCGCTTCACCGGCATGTTCAGGGACAATCCGGCCGAGCAGTCGCGCTTCCTGTCCATGGTGCGGTCGCCGCAACGGTAAGCCTGCCAACCCGTTGAGCAGAGAGTTTCGTGTCTTCATCCTCAGTTGAGCGCGAGGAGGGCTTGGCCTTCCTGCCCAAGTTCGACGCGGCCGGCCTCGTCACCTGTGTGACGACCGATGCCGTGAGCGGCGACGTGCTGATGGTCGCCCACATGAACGAGGAGGCCCTGCGCAAGACGGTGGCGACCGGCGAAGCTTGGTATTTCAGTCGCTCGCGCAATGCGTTGTGGCGCAAGGGTGAGAGCTCGGGCCAGACCCAGCGCGTGGTCGAGATGCGCACCGATTGCGACCAGGACGCGGTCTGGCTGCGCGTCGAGCAGGCCGGCGCGGCGTGCCACACCGGCCGCCATTCCTGCTTCTATCGCAAGGTCGAGCGATCGGATGACGGCAGCGGTGCGCAGCTCGTCTTCGTCGATGCCGACCGGCTGTTCGATCCGGCCGAGGTCTATCGCAAGTAGGCCAGCGACCTGCCTCCGGGTCTATCCGGTCGTTCATTGGCCCGGCCGGGCCCAGCGAATTAACTCGCCATTAACCATGCCCGCCGCATTTTGCCGGACGTTTCCGGCGCGTTCGTCTGCCAGCAAATCTGCAAACAGCGGGTCTTCCCATGTCGGTCGACGCATCCAACTCCTCGTCCACCGGTTTCCTCGATGGCGTCCGGGCGAAGGTCGCCGGCGCGATCAAGCAGGCCGCTGACAGCGTCGGCACCAGCTTCGAATATCTGCTGTCGACCGCCAAGATGGAGTCCGACTTCAATCCGACCGCCGGCGCCTCGACGTCATCAGCGCGCGGGCTCTACCAGTTCATCGACCAGACCTGGCTCGGCACGGTGAAGGAAGCCGGCGCTGATCTCGGCTATGGCCAATATGCCGACGCAATCACCCGGACACCGGCGGGCGACTACACGGTCAGCGATCCCGCCATGCGGCAGGCGATCATGAAGCTGCGCGACGACCCGCAGGCGTCGTCCGCGATGGCCGCTGCGCTCACGCAATCGAACAGCTTCCAGCTCGCCGGCAAGATCGGCCGTCGGCCCACCGATGCCGAGCTCTACATGGCGCACTTCATGGGTGTCGGCGGCGCCGCGAAGCTGATCACCAGCACCCAGGAGACTCCGAATGCGTCGGCTGCGCGGATGTTTCCCGGCGCCGCCGCGGCCAACCGGCCGATCTTCTACGATCGCGACGGACAAGCCCGCAGCGTGTCCCAGGTCTATGCGGTCCTGAACACGCGCTATGCCGGCGCCGCCAATTCCTCGGCCACCCGGGGCGCGCTTGCACTCTATGGTGGGACGAATGTCGCGGCCAATGCGGCCGGCGGCGGCGCGCTGCCGACGACCGACACCGCAACCTTCCTGTCGATGTTTCCGGATGCGCGCGGTTCATCCCGGTCCGGCTCCTCGACGACGGCCGATGCGTCGGCGGTCAACCGGCCGGCAGATCCGATGTTTCGTTCGCTATTCCAGGTTGACGGCCAGTCGAGCCAGGCGGTCTCGCCGACCGTGCGCGAGTTGTGGGGCCATTCATCGGTTGCCAGCGCGACCCCGTCGGAGAGCGGCAGTATCGATGCCAGCGGCAATAGTCAGCGCAGGCTCGACCTGTTCAGCGATCCGCACGGCACCTTCTCGGGCTGATGCGCCGGCGAAGGCGGTCGCGCTCGTCGCTGAACCATTGATCAAAAAGAACTATTTTGAAGTCCCGCCGCGGCTCGCGCCGCTGGCGGCGGCCGCATTTCCCCCGTCGGATTACGGCCAAATGCGGCGTTGAGTGGTGCCATAGTATGTAAACAACCTGCCGCCTTAACAAAACATCAACAAAACCAGCCACTTATGGTGAACGCTTTGTTAAGCGTCGTGGTTTATTTTCGGTGCTGTTGAGGCCCTCGTGGCCTTTGTCTGCAAGTTGCGTAAGCCGGAAAGACCATGATCGTTCGGCAGTTTCTCAGTTGGGTCAGAACCGCACCCGCCGGTGAGCGGGCAGAGGCCACCAGGGCGCTCGCGCGGGCGTGGCTGTTGTCGGATCTTTGCGATGAGGATCGCGGCGCCGCGGAGGGCGCGCTCCTCATGCTGCTGGACGATCCGTCGCCGCTGGTGCGGCAGGCGATGGCGGAGGTGTTCGCCCGCTCGGAGGAGGCGCCGGCCGCCATCGTCCAGGCGCTGGCCACCGACCAGGCTTCCGTGGCCGCCATCATCCTCGAACATTCGCCGCTCTTGATCGATGCCGACCTCGTCGACATCGTCGCGACCGGCAACTCCGACACGCAATGCGCGATCGCGCGCCGCGTCGGCCTGCCCGCGCCGGTGTGCGCCGCGATCGCCGAGGTCGGCAGCGCCGCCGCCGCGCTCGAGCTGATCGAGAATGCCTATGCCGAGCTCGCGCCGTTCTCCTGGGACCGCATCGTCGAGCGTCACGGCCACCTCGCCGCCATCCGCGAAGCGATGCTGGTGCTGGACGACCTGCCGGCCGCGACGCGCGCGGCGCTGGTCGACAAGCTGTCCGAGACACTGGCGCAGTTCGTAGTCGCCAGGAACTGGCTCAGCGCCGACAGGGCAGGGCGCATCACCAATGAGGCGCGCGACCGCTCGACCATCACCATCGCGGCGCGCTCGCGCGGCGAGGAGCTGCGCGGGCTGGTCCAGCATCTGCGCGCAACCTCGCAACTCACCGCGGGCCTGATCCTGCGCGCGCTTCTCTCCGGCAACGTCGAACTGTTCGAGATCGCGCTATCGGAGCTCGCCGACATGCCGCGGGCGCGGGTGTCGGCGCTGCTCAACGATCGCGGTCGCGCCAGCCTGCAGGGGCTGCTGCGCAAGGCCGGCATTCCCGACACCACCTTCGACGCGTTCAGCATCGCGCTCGAAGTCTGCCGCGAGAACGGCTTTGCCGACACCCTGAGCGGAGCAGCGATTCTGCGTCGCAAGATGGTGGAGCGCGTGCTCACCCATTGCGCCACCGACCGCGACGCGGCCGCGCCGCTCTTGATCCTGCTGCGCCGCTTCGCCACCGAATCCGCGCGCGACGAGGCCCGCGAGTTCTGCGACGAGGTGATGGCGGAGGATTTCGTCGCCGGGCTGGAGTTCGGACTGATCGCGGCCTAGCGCAGCTCGCCTGTTCGTCCGCGGATTCCTCAGCAGATCAAGGCCGACATCTCTCCGCCCGTCATTCCGGGGCGCGCGAAGCGCGAGCCCGGAATCCATAACCACAGGGCAACGTGCCGAGGCAAGCTGTCACCGCTCGCGCGCCTCACATTCCATTTTATGGCGATGGATTCCGGGCTCATCGCTGCGCGATGCCCCGAAATGACGCCAGGATGGATGGTGGCCAACGATCTTGCGATGGAATGCATGGATAGTGAGCGGCCTGCCGGCCTATGGCTGATCGCTCGGCACGAGGCTCGGCGCCAGGATCGCTTCGAGATGCTCAGGCCGGTTGCGGTTGACCTGGATCAGATAGTCGTCCGCCACGCGGCGCAGCCGGCGGCTCAATTCGCCTGCGACCGTCGCGCTGTCATACTTCGTATGATCATGCACGATCGCCTGGATGGCGTTGACGTGATGCTCGAACAGCTCGGCGGGGACCTTTTCGAGGTCGGGCGCGTGCTCGATGATCCGGCACAGGCTATCGGCAACCTCGGCAGCGGCGGGATAGCCGAAGGTCGCTGCGTCGCCCTTGATGTCGTGGGCGGCGCGAAACATCTCCTCGCAGGCGTCGTCGTCGAAGCCGGTCTTGAGCACTGCTGCATAGGCCTCGGTCAGACGATCGGCCTCGGTGTCCATCCACGATTTGAACTCGCCGGACAGCCCGGCCAGCGCGGCTTCCGCGCGTGCGATCGGATCGTCGAGATCCTTCTCCTCGGCGCGGCGCAGCACCTTCTTCAGCGGATTGGGCTGGGTGATGACGTGATGCGAGGCGTAGGTCTTGACCTGGACCGCCGGGGCCTTGTCTTTCGCCATCTCGATATCCCCTGATGATGCCGATCAACGCAAATCGACTCATTGCCCCGATTCATAGCCGAGGACCTTGGCGCGCTGGGCGCCGATCCCCCGATTGCGTTAACGCGGGCTCACTGCCGCGCCCCTAAACTGCGGAGCGCGCCTTATCCAGAAGTGACGGCTGCTGGAAGATCTCCGCCTCGCCGCCGATCCGGCGCTCCGGCCCGATATAGGCCGTGTTGGTGTTGCGGCGTCGGTCCGGGCCGAAATAGGTCTTGGTCTTGATGAAGGGCCGCGGATTGGCGAC
This sequence comes from Bradyrhizobium sp. SZCCHNR1017, assembly GCF_032381375.1. NCBI lineage: Bacteria > Pseudomonadati > Pseudomonadota > Alphaproteobacteria > Hyphomicrobiales > Nitrobacteraceae > Bradyrhizobium > Bradyrhizobium sp. SZCCHNR1017. Next base: position 378,904 of record NZ_JAUHIR010000002.1, read on the forward strand.
CACGTTGAGGATGCGCTGATACAGGCCCTTGGCCGAGATCGGCTTGGCGAGGAATTCCGTGACGCCGGCGTCGCGCGCGACGGTGACGCGGCGCTTCTCCGAATGTCCCGTCAGCATGATGATCGGCGCGTAGGGATTGCCCTTGGCTTCCGGCTGCCGGATCATCTGCGCGAGCTCGAGGCCGTCGAAGATCGGCATTGCCCAGTCGGTGATGACGATGTCGGGGGAAAAATGAGTGTACATCTCGAGCGCGGTCGCGCCGTCCTCGGCCTCGTTGACCTCGCGGGCGCCGAACGAATGCAGCAGCGTGCGCAGGATGCGGCGCATGTGCGGATTGTCGTCGCAGACGAGAAAGCGCAGCTTGTTGAAGTCGATGCGGTACATTTGGCCGGCCCGAAGGGATCACCGGTGATGGCGGTATACCCGCATTAACCATACGGAGCCGCGGGTTAACAAAGCGTTGCCCAGGGCGGCCACGGAGCAAAAAGGCGCGGAAAACCGCCCGATGTCAGTAGCCGAACTGCTCGCTCAGGATCCGCTCTTCCAGGCTGTGGCCGGCGTCGAACAGCATCCGCATCGAGATCGTCTTGTCGGAGAGCACCTCGACCCGCTGGACGTTGCGGACCTCGTCATGGTCGGCCACCGCCGCGACCGGCCGCTTGTCGCCTTCGAGCACCTCGATGATCACATAGGCCGTGTTTGGCAGCAGGGCGCCGCGCCAGCGACGCGGCCGGAACGCGCTGATCGGCGTCAGCGCCAGCAGCGCGGCGTTGATCGGCAGGATCGGGCCCTGCACCGAGAGGTTATAGGCGGTGGAGCCTGCGGGCGTGGCGACGAGCACGCCGTCGGCGATCAGCTCCGGCATGCGCTCGCGCTCATCGATCAGGATGCGCAGCCGCGCCGTCTGTGCCGTCTGGCGGAACAGGTAGACTTCGTTGATGGCGTGGTGGATGTGAACGACGCCCGCGGCATCGGTCGCCCGCATCAGCAGCGGATGGATCACCGATTCCTGGGCCGCTTCGAGCCGTCCGTGCAGATCGATCGTGCTGAACTCGTTCATCAGGAAGCCGACCGTGCCGCGATGCATGCCGTAGATCGGCTTGCCCGAGCGCATGTGGTCGTGCAGCGTCTGCAGCATTAGGCCATCGCCGCCGAGCGCGACCACGACGTCCGCTAGGTCCGGATCGGAGTTGCCGTACAGCGCGGAGAGCTGCGTCAGTGCGGCCTGGGCTTCGGCACTCGGACTCGCGACGAAGGCGATCCGCTCATATCGCTTGGACGTGGTCATGCGTCGCAGGGCTCGCTGGTCGGTTGGCCGGTGACAGGCGCCGTGTCGTCTAGCCGACCTTGCCCGTGCTTGTCCATCGCGGCCGGTATCCTGGGGCAATGGGGCCGGGATGAGGCTGATATGGCCCGGACGTGCGCGCACGCACGGAAGTCATCGTGGCGTCATTTTTCCTGCAGGCTGCGCACTGGGTCCCAGGCCAGGGATCCGGTCGCCAAGCTTGCTTTCACGCGTTCGGCGAAGAAGTGGCTTGGCCGATCGCTCAGTGCGCTTTGCGCGAAGCGGTCGACCGCTTGCGGCAGCTCGCCGGCGCGCCAGTGCGCAAGGCCTGTGGCATAGCTGGTGAGGAGGGCCTGTTCCTCCGGCGTGAGCTCGGCTGCGCGGCCATGCAGCTCGTAGATATTCAGTGACTGCTCGCGGCCCTTGACCCGGATGGTGTCGAGCTCGCGCCAGGCAAACTCGGTGCCGGCGAGCGCCACCGTGCTCTCGGAGGCGATGATCGTGGTGCCGTAGAATTTGTTGGCGCCCTCCAGCCGCGAGGCCACGTTCACGGCGTCGCTCATGACGGAGTAGTTGAAGCGGCGTTGCGAACCGAAATTGCCGACCAGCGCGGCGCCGCTGTTGATGCCGATGCGCTGTGCCACCTTGATGCCCTGGAACGCCGTCGACGAATGGTTGAGCTCGGCGAGCTTCGCCTTGCAGTCGAGCGCCGCACGCGCCGCGCTGCGCGCATGGTCGGGATCGTCGAGCGGAGCGCCGAACACGGCGACCACGGAGTCGCCGATGTATTTGTCGACATAGCCGTCGTGGCTTTCGATGACGTCGGTCATGGCCGAGAGATATTCGTTGGTGAGCGCCATGAGCTGCTCCGGCGTCATCTGCTCGGCGAGGCGCGAGAAGCCCTCGATGTCGGAGAAGAACACGGTGACCTCGCGGGTCTCGCCGCCGAGCTGCGGCAGCCGGCGCGAGGCGAGCATGCGGTCGATCTCGTGCGGTGCGAGGTAATAGGCAAAGCTCTTCTGCAGCAGCCTGCGGTCCTTGTCGGTGACCATGAAACGATAGCCGGTGGTCGCAGCCAGCGCGAGCACGCCGGCTGCGAGCGGCTCCGTCAAGGGCAGCCCGTAAGAATGGTCGAAGAGGATGGTGGCGAGCGCGGTATAGAGCAGCGCGAGCCCTGCCAGGATTGCCGCTGCAGAGGCGGGGCGCAGCAATCGGGCGAGCAGCGCAGCCAGCAGGGCGATGGTTGCGGCGATGGCGAAGATCGCTGGGCGTCCGAGCTCGGTGATCGCGTCGTGCCGAACCAGATTGTTCACCGCCGTGGCGTGGATGTAGACGCCGGCAATGGTGCTGCGGGCGAACGTCTCGGAGATCCTGCGCTCGTCCAGAACGCAGCGCGGCCGCCGCGCGCCCTCGGCGCGGGTTGCGAAGCGCTTCGAGGTGAGCCGCCGATCCTCGATCCCGACGGTGCCGAGCAGGACGACCTTGCCGGCGAACTCGCGGCGAAAATAGTCCTTGTCGCCCTTGAGCGCGCAGGCGCGCAAGTCGGCAAACGAATAGGTTGGAATGTCCTGCGCGCCGCCGGCGAAATTCAGGGTCATGGTGCTCGGCACGCTGCCGGGCACCTTGTACGCACCGAGTGTGACGCCATCGGCGGCAATGACCGGCGCGGTGCTGGTTGCGCGCCCCGCCAATTCCAGCGCCATGCTCGGAACGGCCTTGCCGTCGACCGACAGCGTCAGCGGATGGCGGCGGACGACATCGTCGCTGTCGGTATAGGTGTTGAGCGGACGAAGGTTCTGCTGCTGACGCACCGCGATGCGCTGTCCGGGCGCGGGCAGGATCGGCGGCTCGGCAAAGATCTCGCCCAGCACCACCTTGCCGCCTGCGGCCGCGGCCGCGAGCGCACGCAGGAAGTCGCGATCGAAGCCGCGCGTCTTCTCGCCGAGAGTGCTGTCGCCGAGCGGAATCTCCGACTGCTCGATCGAAGTCTGGAACACGATGTCGAAGCCGACCACCTTGGCGCCGCCGTCGAGGACGGCCGTCAGCACGCGCCCGATCTCGCCGGTCCAGGTCAACAGCGGCGCGCCCTTGAAGGGGGGCGCCTGGTAGCTCTCCTCGTCGACCGCGATCACCACCGCCGGACTCGCTGCTGCATCGTGACGGTTGCCGAAGGTCTCGAAGCGCAGCCATGTCAGCGCATCCAGCGACAGGCCGCGGCCGCGCTCGAAGAGGGGCGACACGAACAGGCCCGCGCACGCCAGCGCGATGGCGATGACGGCAAGCGCGTCGCGCGTCCGGCGTCCGATCGCCACCGACAAGAGCTTTCGGCTCAGTTGAACCGGATCAATCGCCCGACCGCAGGGCCGGGGCCTGCCTTGGCCTGTGCATCGACCTTGAACACGATGCGCAAGTTGCTGAAGCTCGCGACATAGGTGCCGCCGGGCGTGAGCGGGTGACTGGTGCCGGCGAAATCGTAGAATCGTCCCTTGTATTGCCGGCCCGAGAGCTCGACCTGCTGGCGCTCGCCGGGCTGGTCGAGGCGTTCGACGGTCAGCGTGCCGCGCCCTTTGGCCTCGAAGATGGGCGACGCGCTGTAGATGATCGCCTGCGCCACCGGCGCGCTGTCCGGTCCGACGCTGCGCACGATCGTCGCCGCGACCTCGCTGGTCTCGCGCGAGGTGGCCTGTGCATGGCTGGCGTCGCAATTGACGATGTCGCTCTTGAGCGTCGCGCCGTCGACCGTGCTTTCGCCGGGGCCGACGGTGACACTGCCGGCGCCGTTGACCGTCTCGCGCCGGCACGATTTGAGGTAGCTCATCACCACGGCGCCATCCGGGCCGAGCTTGATCACCTGGCCGGGCGCGACATAGTCCATCAGCTCGGCGCCGGCCACATCACCCTGGACGTCCTCGACCAGCGCCGCTGGCGGACCGGCCCAGGCTGCCGGCGATCCGATCACGGCCGGTCCGGCGAGCCCGGAGAGGGCTGCGATGATGAGCGTCGGCAACTTCATGATGAACTCCGTGATCGCAATCGGCGGCGGCCTCTTGCCCCAAACCTGGGTGTCCCAGTGATGGGACGTCGGAGGCGATGGAGAGGTTCGAGCCCATAACACACCTGAGGGGAACAGGCACTGGTGCGGATGTGACTTGGATCACGGAAGAGTTGCTTGAGCTTGCTCCCAAGCCGCGGTTCATGCCCTTGCAGAGGTGGCGTGTTGCGCCAAGCGCCTAGGGGAGTGAGCTGATGGCAGGGATGAGATCGTCCGTCGCGTGGCCGAGACTGATGGCTTTGACCGTGACGGCACTGCTCGCCAGCCCGGCCCTGCACGCCGAGGATGCGCCACCGGCGGCGCACGACGCCGCAGCGCCGGGCTCGCATCGCACCGGCTCGGCCGGAAATCGCGCCGCCAGCCCGCCCGGCTCAGCATCGACCGCCGAGCAGCACAAGTTGCCGCCGGACTCCACCACGACACAGAAGCTCGAACTGCCCGGCCGCACGCTGTCGTTCACGGCGACTGCCGGTTCGATCCGCCTGTTCGACGACAAGAGCGAGCCGCAGGCCGACATCGCCTACACTTCGTATCAGCTCGATGGCGCCGACCGCGCCAGCCGCCCGGTGACCTTCTTCTTCAACGGCGGGCCGGGTGCCTCGTCCGCCTATCTGCAGCTCGGCAATGCCGGTCCGTGGCGGATCGGAATCGACGCGGCCAGCGTGACGCCGTCGTCGAAGCTGGAGCTGATGCCGAATGCAGACACCTGGCTCGACTTTACCGATCTGGTGTTCATTGATCCCGTCGGGACCGGCTACAGCCGTTTCGTCGCAACCGGCGACGAGGTGCGCAAACGGTTCTTCTCGGTCGACGGCGACGTGCGTTCGCTGTCGCTCGTGGTGCGTCGCTGGCTGGAGAAGCACGACCGTCTCGCATCGCCCAAATTCATCACGGCCGAGAGCTATGGCGGCATTCGCGGTCCGAAGATCGTCAACAACCTGCAGCATGACCAGGGCATCGGCATCAGCGGCCTGATCCTGCTGTCGCCGCTGATGGACTTTCGCGACTATTCCGGCTCGAGCCTGATGCAATATGTCGCGAGCCTGCCGAGCTATGCGGCCGTCGCGAAGCAGATGAAGGGGCCGGTGACCCGCGCCGATCTTGCCGATGTCGAGCGTTACGCCAGCGGCGACTTCCTGCTCGATCTCGTCAAAGGCGAGGCCGATACGGAAGCCACCAATCGGCTCGCCGACAGGGTCGCGACCCTGACCGGCATCGACCAGGTGGTCAGCCGCAGGCTGGCCGGCCGCTTCGACGTCTCGGAGTTTCGCCGTGAGTTCGACCGCAAGAACGGCCGCATCACCGGGCGCTATGACGGCTCGGTGCTGGGCATCGATCCCTATCCGGATTCGAGCCGCTCGCGCAGCTCCGATCCATCCGGGGACGTGCTCACCGCGCCGTTGACCAGCGCCGCGGTCGAGCTGACGACACGCAAGCTGAACTGGCACCCCGACGGCTCCTATGAGCTGTTGAGCGGGGCGGTGAACCGGTCATGGGATTTCGGAAAGGGCACCAACCCGCCGGAGTCCACCGGCGAACTCCGGCAGATTCTCGCGCTCGATCCCAAGCTCAAACTCCTGGTCGGCCACGGCCTGTTCGATCTCGCCACGCCATATTACGGCTCGAAGATCCTGCTCGACCAATTGCCGGCCTTCGCGCGGCCGCCGCGGGTCAAGCTCGTGGTCTATCCGGGCGGCCACATGTTCTATTCCCGCGACGATGCGCGCAAAGCCTTCCGCGGCGAGGCCGAGGCGTTGATGAAGGAGGGCAGGGAGGAGGCCCGATGAGTGCAGCGACACCCGGGCTATGAGTCTTTCTTGCGCCGGCCCTTGGGATATTTCCGCTCCATCTCGGCCTTCACCACGCGCTCCGGCCGCACCCGTGCGCCGGCGAGCCAGATCTCGCTGACGCCGGACTTGGTGCGCACGCGCCGCACCGCCTCACCATGGCTGGCATAGCCGGCCGCGTGCACGATGCGCCCGGTGTCGCGTCCGGTCACCTCGATGCGGGCGGCATCGAGGAACGGGTTGATGAATACCGGATTGGCGACCATGACCTTGTCACCAAACGGGACGAGATCGACGGCGCCCCACAGCGTCCACCAGCGGCCGGTCCAGTCGCGCGTCTTGCGCGACGGCGCGCCGTGGGTGGCGAAGGCCTGCAGGATGAACTTGACGCCATTGGCCCAGCCGGGTGCCCAGCCGTCGACGGCATTGGTCAGCACGGTGATCGTGATGTCGCGGGCGGGAATGACCGACGTCCGCGAGATGTAGCCCTGGAAGCCGCCGCCATGGCCGAACCAGTCGAAGCCGGCCGTTGTCCCGCTCATGAGCGCCAGGCCGTAATAGGCCTCTTCGACGTCCTGGGGCACGCGCCATTGCCGGCGCACCATCTCGCGCCGGCTAGCGACCGACAGCAGGCTCTTCTTCGCGTTCGGGGCAAGCTGGGCGAAGAAGCGGGCGGTGTCGGCCGCGGTCGCGACGATGCCCGCTGCCGGCATGATCGCGTTGGTCGGATTGTCGCCGGGAATCACGACCCGGCGGCCCACGGGGACGACGCGTGAATGGCCGCGCGCGAATGGGACACTCTTGCCGAGCAGCGTCATGTCGGGCGCGCTTTCTCGCAAAGCCAGCGGCGTCATGATCTCGCGCTGCAGCCAGGCCGGGTAGGGCTCGCCGGTGATCGCCTCGATGACCATGCCGAGCAGGCCGTAGCCATGGTTGGAATATTTGAACCGGCTGTTGGGATCGATCGCCGGCGGCTGCTTCAGCTCGGCCAGCAGTTCGTCCTTGTCGAGATAGGACCGGCCATCCGTGAACTGGCCGGAATCCTTGCCGTCACGGATCAGGCCTGCCGTGTGCGACAGCAGCTGGTTCAGTGTGGCCGCGGCGACATCCGGATGCAGATCCTTGACGTATTGTCCGACGGTGTCGTCGAGCTTCAACCGCTTGTGCTCGCGCAGGCGCATGATGGCGGCGGCGGTGAACGCCTTGGTGTGCGAAGCGATGCGGAAGCGGTGCCGCGGCGTCAGCTTCTCGCCGCTGTCGAGATTGGCGTGCCCGAAGGCCGCCTCCAGGACGATCTCACCGCGATGGGCGATCGCAATAATGCAACCGGGTTGCTCGGAGACCGCGACCTGAAAGGCCAGCCAATCCCTGATGTAATCGAGTGCTGCGCCAAGCCAGGACTCCACGAGGCAATCTCCCATTCAAAAATCTGATGAAAATGGTCTGCACGAGGTTTCATCCATAACGGATCAACGACAGCGGACAAACGAAAATGGCGCAACCCTTTCGGGTTGCGCCACTTTCGAGATCGGAGCTGGTCCGATCGCGTCGTCAGTAGACGAGGCCGGTGCCCGGCTGCTTCTCGAGCGCGTCGGCCAGCGAGCGATATTCGGGGCTGTTGGTGCCGGCGAGCTGCGCGACCTTGTCGAGGTGGTACTTGGCCTGCTCGCGGTTGCCCTGTTCGAGCTGCCACAGGCCGTAGTACTGCCAGGTGCGCACGTGGTTCGGATCATCCGCCAGGGCCTGCTCGTAGTACTGCTTGGAGGCCTGGTAGTTGCCGAGCTTGCGATAGGAGTAGCCGATCAGATTGGCAACGTCGGCGACGTCCTCGCGGTTCAGCGCCTTGAGCTGCTGGATCGCGGTGGCGTAGTCGCCGCGATCATAGATCGAGGTATAGGCCGTGCGATAGGCCGCCAGGAACTTCGGATCTTCGATGCTCGAGCTCTTGTCCTTCTTCTTCTTGCCCGAATCCGACGCCGGCGGCGACGACGGGGTATCGCTGCCCGCGGCATAGGCCTTCGACAGAAGCAGCGGCCCGGAGGCCACGGCCATCGAGAACAGAGCCAGCGTGGCAATCCTGAGCGCAGACTTTTTCATTCGTATCTCCCGAGTTGTCGATCCAACAGGTGACTGCGTACGGGGAAGAACTCCCGCAGCTGCGAAATATTCCCGGCCATTTGCGCGGATTTTGCGCCGCGATCGGTGCATTATACGGACGACATGATGACAGACCAGTCACCTCGATGACTATCCCTTCATGTCCATGAACCGAAAACAGCGCTTTACTTCAGGGTGGGTTCAGTGCCGGTTCCCTATCGTCGTCTCCATGATCACGAGCCCATCCAGACTGGATGGTGCCTCCAGATCTTCACATCACGGAGACGACCATGCTGAAGTCAATGTCTGTTGCGCTGCTCGCCGCGTCGATCCTGACTGCGCCCGCATTCGCTGCTGGTGCTGCAAAAACCGATACGTCCGCGAAGTCCAGCCAGACCACTGGCACCGCGAAGACCGATGTGAGCAAGACCGATGCGGCCAAGACCAACGCCACCAAGCCGGGCGCGACGCAGGCCGGCGACAAGGCGAACGAGATGAAGCCCACCGTCGGCAAGACGAAGACCAAGCCGCATGCCTCGCTTGTCCGCCACAAGCATCGCCACGTGGCGCATCTCGGCCATCACAACAAGGTGAGCTTCAAGCGCGTGACGCCGGCGACCCGCCGCGGCTGATCTAGCCAAGGCCGCGCAGAGCCGATCTGGTCGTTGACCGCCGGAGCGCGCCAGAGCGCTCCGGCGGCAGCGGCTTGACGAAGGCGTGAGCCGGGACGGATTTCCCGGCCTCTGGCTTTGAGCTAGAACGGCCGCGGGATTGGCTTTCAAGAGTTGGGCGCCTGGGGATGGGGAGAACGAGCTGGTGGCCGGCAACCGCGCTGGCGCTGCTGTTGGCGGGGTGCGCCAGCGGAGGTCCCGCCGCGTTCATGAGCGAGGACAATCGCGGCATCTCCTACACCGGCGATCGCGGCGTCGGCAGCCAGCCGTTTCCGGCCAACCACCGCAGCGAGATCCTGTCCTATCTCAGGACCTACCTGAACAATCCGGTCGGGGTGCGCGACGGCGTCATGGCGGAGCCGGTGCAATGGACGGTCGGTGGCCGGCTGCGCTATGTGAGCTGCCTCCGTTATGCGGCGCGCGAGTCCGACGGCAGCTACCGTCCGGCGCAGGAGCGCGCGGCGGTGTTCGTCGACGGCCGGTTCGACCGTCTGGTCGAGGATGCCGGCGAGCTCTGTGCCGGGTCGACTTACGCGCCATTCCCGGAGCTGGCGGGCCTCACGCGCTAGACCGCGGCGTTTTCAGGTCCCGGCGTTTTCGAAGGATTGCCACGTCGTCGCAGCGCCTTGCCAAGCCGCTTGCCCGATCACAAATCGGGGATGGACCGAACGCTTTGTCGCCTCGCGGCGACCAAATATCGGGCGAGGCGTCAGCTTCACGAAATATTCGGGAAGCCTATGGAACAAAAGGCCTTTGTTGCCCTCTGGTGACACCGCAGCGGCAATCACAGCTGCGTCACCGCCACCGGGCAACCCAAATGCGGCCATGATGTTCGATAGATGTCGCAAACGAATAACGGGGACGTCCCATGAAGCGGTTTTTGTTCAGTGCAGTGGCTTTGACCACATTGGCTGCCCCGGCTTTCGCCGCCGATATGCCTCCGCGCACCTACACCAAGGCGCCGGTCTACACGCCGCCTCAGGCGATCTACAACTGGACCGGCTTCTATCTCGGTGGTCACCTCGGCGGCGCCTTCGCGGGCAATAACAGCCTGGAAGGCAACAACGGCCGCTTCCTGGGCGGCGTGCAGGGCGGCTTCGACTACCAGTTCGCCCCGAACTGGGTGCTCGGCATCGAAGCCCAGTACAGCTGGATGGATCGCAATACGACCAATTTCGGCTTCCCGGGGGCTGCGGTCGTGACCTCGACCGGCGCCAACCAGCTCGGCTCGGTCACCGGCCGTCTCGGCTACACCTGGGGACCGGCGTTGCTCTATGCCAAGGGCGGTTATGCCTGGCGGGACGGCAACAATCTCGGGGTGAGCGTCGCCGGCGTGCCGACGGGCTTCAGCACGTCCGGCAATACCAAGGACGGCTACACCGTCGGCGCCGGCCTCGAATACATGTTCGCGCCGAACTGGTCGGCCAAGGCTGAATACCAGTACTACAATTTCGGCAATACGACCTTCACGGGTGGGCCGGCTCCGGTTGTGGGCAGCCGCTTCAACAGCGACGAGCATACGGTCAAGGTCGGCGTGAATTACCGCTTCGGCTGGGGCGGACCAGCCGCCAGCAAGTACTAAGCGAGATCGCCGAGCCCGCGGCCGGCGGCGTTCGGCTGGAAGCGGATCACGCCTCAATTCCAACACGCCCGCGCCGTCTGGTGCGGGCGTGTTGCTCTCCGGTGGTTGGCTGGCGATGGTTTCGCGATCGCTCACGCAGTGCGAAAAAATTTTCAAACCTTCGTGAAACTTTCGCCATCAGTTGATATTATCGGTGCGCCGGTTTGATGGATCATCCCACATGCGTATCTTGGTGTCCGTGCTGTTGTTGTCGGCGGCTGTTTTGCCGTGCTCCGCCCAGACCGTTCTGAAGACCGAACCGTTGATGCTGGCCCCCTACGAGGTGGCGCTGGTGCAAACCGCGTCCTGCCCGTCGGGCAAGGTGCTGAAGGTGACCGGTGCGATCCGCGGTGTCAGCCGCAAGCGTGCCTGTGTCGCCCTTCCGGCCGAAACGGCATCGCTGGCGACGGCGACGCCCTGAGAACGGGCTTCATGGCGACCTTCCAGCGGGCAGCTCCGGCTGCCCGCTGATCGCGGGTCTGTCTGTCGAAAAATCCTTGATGAAGGCAAGTCGTCCGCGGGACCGGACTGGCATGAAGACGTGAATGTCTTCTGCCGGCGGCTTCCGTCCAGGCACGGCGAGGCTCGGGGACAGCAGCGCACAGAGACTATAAGTATCACCCGAGAAGTATCACCCGCGGCGCGCTTCCGCCGCAGCCGCTCAGGATGCGAACGGGATGTTGAACTCCTGCTCGGCTTCGGCACGGTTCTGCCAGGGATCTTCCTCGGGCTCGGCGGCGCAGGGCCGGATCTCGTAATCATTGTCGAGCTGCAGATGCGCGGTCGATCGCGCATTGATCATCACGTCCACCACCAGCCCGCTCTGCCGCGCCAGCCGCCAGACATCCCCCTCGGTCGGATAGGCCTTGCTCAACTTGGCGTCGTTGCAAAACAGCGCGTAGGGCATTCCAAACAGCTCCAGAGAAGCGAAGGATGAACCGAGAATGAACGGCACGTGCAGCGAGACACTGGCGCGCCTGGGGCAGGAAAGGGGCCTTTTCGGGCGGCCGAGTCGTAAACGAGTCCTAAATTTTTGAAAAAAGAATCCGTGGGACTCCGGGGCTAGAATCGCCAGATGGTTAAGCCCATGGGAACCGATCTCCACATCTTCTGCGGGCGGATCCAGCTGACGCTCGCCTTTGGGCTGCTGCTCGCCTTCGTCGCCAATGTGGCGCTGCTGTGCGCCTGGCTGTGAGCCGGCGCGGCGATTGCGGATATGTTTGTGTACCCTCGGCCATAGATCCTCAGCGCGGTCGCCTTTAGTCCTCAGGGAGGGCGCTCCGTCCGGCCGATGCTTTCAGGCGCGCGAGTGTCGCGCTGAAATATTCCTGACGCTCCCGATTGAAGCGCTCCTGATGGGCCCGGAAGCGCGCGACGCGGGCGCGAATCTCCGCCTGCATGTCGCGCTGGAGATCGAGCTGCGAGGCGATGCTGGTGAAACGCTCCGCAGGGACCGGGCTCGGGGCGGCGAACGAAGCCTCGGATGCAATGGCGTCGGGCGCTCTCGGCCTTGCAGGCTCCCCCACGGCATTGGGGATTGCGACTTGCACGTTGCCGCCGCGACGTGCCTCGGTTTCAACGGTGTTGGCGATCACGTGCTCGACAGCGGCGTGCGTCGGGCGACCGGCCCCGGCCTGCTGCGGTGTGATGGGGGTGCCGACCGGAACGGTAGGCAGCTCGAACTGGGCGAAGTCGGCCGGCTTGCCGGTCACAGACTGCACAAAGGCCATGGTCTGCGCGATCAGCGCATCACGCTCTTCCTTCCACGTCATGACGCTTGTCCCCCGATGCCTCAATTGCAACAAAAGCGGCTGACGAAATCAAGTTGAAGACCAGTGACTTCTGGGGATAAGCAGGAGTTCTAGGTGAGATGTGACAACAATGTTGCCACAGTCTGAACTCGTTTCGTCCCCCACCCGCGAAAGGCGATACCGGAAATCCAATCCCGCACAGATGGTTCCTAAGCGGCGTTTTTCCGGAGCTCTTCTTGACAGAGGAGCGCGGCTCGCCCCTATGGCCGAGCCGCCCCGGTCTTCGGGGCATCATCTGCTCGCAACCTTCGTGCACCGTCCGGGCACTTCGCAGACTTCGATGGACAACCCTTCACGCTCCGAGCGGTCGCGCAAGGCCGCGCTCACCGCCGCCCTCACCATCATCGCCCGCGATGGTCCGGGGCGGCTGACGCTCGACGCCATCGCCCGCGAGAGCGGGCTGAGCAAGGGCGGCCTGATGCACCAGTTTCCCAACAAGGAAGCGGTGCTCAAGGCTCTGCTGGAACAGCAATTCCTGCATTTCGACGAATTCGCCAGCAGGTACAGGGCTGGAGCCGGCAAAGCGGCTGATCAGCCCGAACTCGCGACGCAGATTGCGATCTCGCGGGAGCTGATCGCCCAGCAATATTCGGTGGCTCAGGCCATGCTCGGGGCGCTCGCCCAGGAGCCGGGATTGCTGGCCGATGCCCGTGCCAAGGATGCCGAGAGAGTAGCCGAGATCCGCGGCGAGGCCGATGACGCTGATCTCGCGGTCCTGCGATGGGCGGCGGCACGTGGGCTTGCCTTGATGACGATGCTGCGCGTCTCGCCGCTGGAGCAGCCGGATCTGGACCGTCTGTTTGCCCGCCTGCTCGACGACCAACAATGGACCACATTCCGGCAGGTCGGGACGACCGGGGAGCGATGACACGCTCGAGCTCGGCGCCATCTCCATCATTGGACGGTTCGATCTGAGCGAAGTCGGGCTGGCTTGCCGTCCGACTTCCGTCCGCCGATGCCTCCTGGAGGTCCCGTGCCGACCGCATCGACGTGTGAACAATTCATTTCATTCGATTTCGTATTTACAAACCGTCTGGTCGGTTTATTGAGGTGGCCATGTGGACGCGCTGGCAACGGCGCCGCAATCGTGGAGGAGGGGATGAGGAGTCGATTTCCGATGTCTGGCTTCGCGGCGATCGCCGCGAGCCTCTGTGCCGGATGCAACACGGTGACGCCGGTGGCCTATTCCGGGGTGGCGTCGGCGCACTATCTGGCGCCCAACACATCCGATCCATCGGGCCGGGTGCCTTACCGCTACGGGACTGCCACCGACTGGCGCAGCTACGACAAGGTGACGCTCGATCCGGTCGTGATCTATCGCGGCGCGGATCATCAGTTCGGCGACATGTCCGACCGGGACAAGGCTGCGCTCGCCGCCTACATGCAGCGGCGTTTCCTGGAAAGTCTCTCGGCGCGCTTCCAGATCGTCCATCAGCGGGGGCCGAATACGCTGCGCGTGCGGCTCACCCTGACCGGCGCCGTCGCCAACACGCCGGTGCTCGGCACCGCCTCGCGCTTTGATCTCGCGGGAGCCCTCTACAACGGCGTGCAGAGTGCACGCGACGGTGAGGGACTGCTGACCGGCTCGGTATTCTACGCGGCCGAGATCTTCGATGCCGCGAGCGGGCGACTGCTGAGCGCCTTCGTCAGCAAGCAATATCCCTCGCCCTACGACATCAAGGCCAGCGTTGGTGCGCTCGCGGCCGCCGAGGCCGGAATCGACAAGGGCGCCGAGGCCCTGGTCGCGCAGCTCCAGTGAGCGGGCCGTGCGAACGATCGCGTCGCGCGGGCAGATGGCCCCGCATCGGGGCGCCTTCGTGTGCGCGCTTTGGCATCGAGGGCACGGCCAGATCTCGGGCAGTCAGCGGTGACGTCAACCCGGCCGTACGAGCGCGTGGCTCGAGGCCATGGAGACAGTGAGGTCCCTGGACATGACATTGAGATTCGTTCTGCGCGTCGGCTTACGCATCGTCGTCGGCCTGCTGCTGTCGATGGCGGAGGGCCGCGGTCACGCCGCTCCCGTCGGCGATCCGTTCGGCACATGGTTGACCGAGGACGGCCGCGCCCGCGTCCGCGTCGAGCGCTGTGGCGCGATGGCCGACCGCGTCTGCGGCTACATCGTGTGGATGAAGGCGACGGCGGATGCCAAGGGGCAGCCGTTCCGCGACCGGCTGAATCCCGATCCGGCCAGGCGCGGCCGTCTGCTGCTGGGCCACCAGATGCTGCTCGGCCTGAAGCTGAACGCCGAAGGCCGCCACAGCGGCGAGGTCTACAACGCCGAGGACGGCAAGACCTATGCCGTCTCGATCTGGCGCGAGGGCCCGAAGATGCTGGCGGTCAAGGGCTGTCTGCTCGGGCTGTTCTGCGCGACGCAAGGCTGGGTGCTGGTCACGGATCAGGTGCCCGGCCAACTCATCGGAGCGACCGGCGAGGGCGGCGGGCCGTTGCCGGATCCAGAGTGGACTGCGCCCAGGCCGCCGTCGGCGACCGGCATCGCCAAACCCGCGGTCAGGACGAGGGCGAATTGACGCCTAAAGCCGGTGACAGCCATTGCCGCAGCAAATCCCAACTTCACGGAAGCTGGTGCCGGCTGAGGGGATTGAACCCCCGACCTTCGGTTTACAAAACCGCTGCTCTACCGCTGAGCTAAGCCGGCGAATGCACATTGGTGGCGGAGATCTCGTCGTCAGTTTGCGACGAGGTCTCGCGAAGCGCGGTGTTCCTACCAGAGTTGATGCAGTCCGGCTACTCCCCGCGTGAGCGCCGCTTCTGCCATCAGCCCAGCAAAAAGGGCGGCCGTTGGGCCGCCCCTGTCGGAGCCGATCGTCGAAGCCGCTCCGGCTCGATCTTTACTGGCAGATGTGCATCAGCCCGTCGCTGCCCTTGAACATGGTGCCGGGGCGGCAGACCAGGCCGTTGCGGGTCGCGTAACTGTTCCAGTCGCCATAATAGCCGTTCGGGCCGCGATCATAGCTCGGTTGGCCGTAAGAGGGGCCGGGACTGTACGCATAGGCATCCGCGGTGCGGAACGGCGCGGTCGCGATGGCGCCGGCGGTTCCGATGGCTGCGCCTGCGATGCCGGCAGCGGTGCCGACCGCTCCAGCGGCGACGTCAGCCGGCCAGAAGCCGCTGTTGCGGCGATCCCAGCCGTTGTTGTTCCATCCGGTATCGGTGCGCTGCTGCATCATGGCCCCGTCCTGGCGGGCCATGTGCCGGTGCTGCATCATTCCTTCCTGCTGGTGGTTCATATGCCGGTGGTGCACGTCGCGCGCCATGGCCGGGCCGGCGAGCGCCGTTGCGAGTACCGCAGCCCCGAGAATAGCAAATCGTGTCATGGAATACTCCATCGTTGCGCCCCACCTGCTAAGCGCAAGCCGGCCCCGTCGTTCCCGCCGCGACGGGAATGTTTTGGAACGGCATGAGGCCCAGTGCCTTCGGAGGCCGGAGCCGCGGTTGCGGTCCGGCTTGCTCCGACCCGAAGGCTGTTAGTCTTGCGGACAGGGCAGCGGGGTTGATGCTGGCAATATTGTCGCTCATCGGCTGATGATCAGCCATTAACCCTCGCACTCGAACCCCACCCGGGCTTTAACCCGGAATGGTGGCTCCCGCGTTAGTCTTACCAGCAGATTGATGTGCGCGTTTAACCCATCGGGGCGCGCGTTGCGGTATTGGTAGGATGGCAACCGGGGCGTGAATTCATGCGTACTACAACGGCTCTTGTGATTCTGATTGGAGCGTCTTCCGCCGCGCTCGCCAGCGAAGGCTTCGAGATCGTCATTCCGCAGCGGCCCGGCGTGCCCGTCGTCATCAACGGCATCGATGCGTCCTACGCCGTCGTCGAAGGCCAGTACGGTCTTGGCAGGGGCAACTACATGCAGCCGACGATCTATGGCGGCCGGCCGGTCGAGCCCGAGCCATATGTTGGCCATTACTATCCAACCCTCGGAGCAAGGCCCGGCTATGGCCGGATGGAGATCGAGCCGCCGGCCGATCGCAAGCTGCCGAAGCCGGCCGAGAGCTATTCCCGCTCGTGGGGCGCCCAATCCCAGATGCAGCCGCCGGAGCCGGCGGTGCCGATGTATCCGCCTGCCGTCATCCTGGCTCCGCCCGATGGTGATCCTCGCGGCTATCCCAATCGGCCGCCGGCCTACCGCCGCTAGCCAGCAACTCACCATCGACAGCCAGACCAAGCAAGAACAGATCAACAGGAGAGAGTTATGCGTGGAGTAGTTTCAGGACTTGTCGCCATTGCCGGCCTCGCCGTCGCCGGCAGCGCGCCGGCCGCGGCCTGCGGCGCCACCGCCTGCGGCCCGTGCGGCTACGCCGCGCCGTGCGCGCCGCAGGTCACCTATCAGCCGACCGTCACCTATCAGCCGACCGTGACGTACCAGCCCACGGTGACGTATCGGCCGCAATATTTCTATCAGCCCGGCTACACCTACACCTACGGCCATGGCTGCGGCGCCTGCGGCGCGAGCTATGAGCGGCTGCCCGAGCCGACCCGGCAGTATTACTATGTCAACCAGGGCCCGACCTACAGCGGTCCTGGCGCCTTCGCGCCGTATCCTGCCTATGAGGAGCAGGCGCTTCCGGTCTACAGCTATCATCACCGCCGCCACGCCTATCGCTGGGGCGCTTCGCCTTATTATCACGGGCAGCGCGTGCTGCGCCGCTATTACTGATCAGACGGACGTTCGTTCGCGCCAACGCCCGTGCGCCTCATGCGCGCGGGCGTTTCGTCATTTTGACATCAAGCCGAGCCGGCTCGCGCCGATATAGAGCGCGAGCACGGCGGCATTGGAGACGTTGAGGCTCTTGATCGCGCCGGGCATGTCGAGCCGCGCCACGACGCTGCAGGTCTCGCGCGTCAATTGCCGCAGGCCCTTGCCCTCGGCGCCCAGCACCAGTGCGAGCGGCTCGCGCAAGGCGACCGCCGCGATGTCCTCCTCGCCCGCGCTGTCCAGCCCCACCGTCTGAAAGCCGCGCTCGTTCAGCCGCGTCAGCGCGCGTGCGAGGTTCTGCACCGTGATGATCGGCACCAGCTCCAGGGCGCCCGATGCGGACTTGGCCAGTACACCGGTGGCCTCCGGACTGTGGCGGGCGGTGGTCACGATTGCCTTTACGCCGAACGCCGCTGCCGAGCGCAAGATTGCGCCGACATTGTGCGGGTCGGTGATCTGGTCGAGCACCAGGATCAGTCCCTCGGCCGCGAGCGTGTCGATGTCCGGCGAGGGCAGGGGCTCGGCCTCCGCCAACAGGCCCTGGTGCACGGCGTCCGGACCGAGCCGCTGGTCGATCTGGCTGGGGCGCACGATCTCGGGCGTCACCCGCGTCTCGATCCGCTCGTCGGCAAGCCGCCTGGCGGCGTTCTCGGTCAGGTAAAGCTTGCGAATCCGCCGCTTCGGATTGGCGAGCGCCAGGGTCACGGTGTGCCAGCCATAGAGAATGACGGGGGCATCCGAGTCCTGGTCGCGCTCCCGCCACGGCTGGGGGCGCTCGAATCCGCGCGGTTTGCCGGAGAATTTACCGCCCGGACGGCGAAAAGGGGGCTTTCGATCGCGTTCGCTCATGGCCCGAGCTTCTGTCACGGCCTGCGGATTCTGGCAATTTGGCACCGCTGAGACGGGAAAATTCGTCGTCCCTTGGTTGACTTCGAGGGCCGGGTTCGATCATAAGGGCCCCGGCCGCGCGCGCCCGCTCCTTCGGGCCCCGCGGTCTTACCGTCTCCATGGCGCTGATGGTCCCGACGCTGCTGTTCCGCGGCCGGCCCGAATTGCCATCGATACGGGGGAGTGTCCCGAGTGGCAAAGGGAGCTGACTGTAAATCAGCCGCCTCATGGCTTCGCAGGTTCGAGTCCTGCCTCCCCCACCATTCACTGCCTCTCAGCTCCACGAGATTTTTCGAGGACAATGGACCCCATTGGCCATTGCTTCCCTGCAGACTATGCGTCGAAATATATGGGTCGCATCTGGGTCTGCCGGCCGGTCGTGATCTTCATTGGATCCTTCGTTGTTCGCGATCCCTGGGCGGCGATCGCTCACGGCTGTCGTGACGACGCGCCAGAACCCAGGCTTCCGACATCTGCGGGGCCGACGTGGCAATGGCGGGCGACTGATCGCCTGTTGCCGTTCCGCCGTCTCGGGTTGAGGGCCCCGGCTGCGACATCTCAGTTAATGCCGCGGAAGCGGTCCATATTGAAGATAAACACGAAAAACTCGACATTCTCTGACGCGAGATTTTTCTTTATGAAATAAATAGCTGACTTTAAATCACCGCCTCAGCCTCACGTCATCCCCACGACGTTGATTTCGCTTCAGATTTTGAAATTTTGCCCTGAGGAATATGGCGGAGCGTAGCTATTCTGCCACAACCGGGCGGCTTTTCGCCGCAAATGTGGCGAGTCACATTGCGAGCCGATCTCGGGTTTGTTATCGGTTCCCTATGTTGAAGATCGTATATACACCCATTTTCATATGTGTTGTGGGAATGAGCTTTAGCCCGGCATTGGGCGCTGAGCCGTTCACCATCCAGGACGCCATCAACCAGGCGGTGAAGACCAATCCCGGTGTCGGAGAGGCCGCCGCCAATCGGCGGGCCACCGAAGCCGAGCTTCGCCAGTCCCAGGGGACGCTGCTGCCGCAGGTCCGGCTCGATGCGAGCGCCGGACCGGAGATGCTCAAGCAGTATGTCTCGCCGGCGCCGAGCAACAATGGCCGCTACCTGCGCGGCCGCGAGGCCGGCGTGGTGGTCCGTCAATTGCTGTTCGATGGCTTTTCCTCGATCAATGAAGTGTGGCGACAGGCCGCGCGGGTCGATGCCGCCGCGTACCGCGTGCTGGAGCGAACCGAACTGATTGGTCTCGATGCCGCCGAAGCCTATGTCGACGTGGTGCGCTACTCCAGGCTGGTCGCTCTGGCCGAGAAGAACCTCAAGGTTCATCTCGAACTGCGCAAGAACGTGCTGGCCCGTTTCCAGGGCGGCCGGGCCGGCGAGGGCGACACGCAGCAGGCCGAGGAACGGGTTGCGGCAGCGCAGGCCGTGCTCGAGGAATTCCGTCTCAGCCTCGAAGTGGCGCGCGCGAAGTACCGCAAGGTCGTCGGCGTCGAGCCTTATAACCTGCGTTTCCCCGGCCGGCTGTCCGACATGCCGCGGGACAAGGCGGAATCGCTCGACATCGCCTACAAGTTCAATCCGACCCTGCGCGCTGCCGCGGCGGATGTGACGGCCGCCAAGCGGGGATTCGATGCCACCACCGGCACCTTCCTGCCGACGCTTTCGCTCGAAGGCCGCGCGACGACCGGCAAGGAATCGATCACCTACAACAATCGTTACGACGAGGTCAGCGGCAAGGTCGTTGCATCCTGGGATATCTTCAACGGCGGCCAGAACAGCTGGCGCCGCGAAGAAGCCGCGCAGCGGATGATCCAGGAGCAGCAGAAGCATGCTCGTCTGCAGCGCGATGCGCTGGAGTCGATCGACAAGGCCTGGGCGGCCCGGATCATCACCGCCGATCGCGTCTCAGCTCTTGTCCGCGATGTCGAAGCGGCCCGCCGCACGTTCGTCGCCTACAACAAGGAGTATGAGCTCGGCCAGCGCACGCTGATCGATCTCTTGAACTCCCAGAACCAGTACTTCAACGCCAACGTGTCGCTGGTGTCGGCGCGCGGTGTGGTGGTGTTTGCCGACTATCAGCTGCTCGCCGCGATGGGCCAGATGCTGAACTACCTGAAGACCGGGCATCCGCCGGAGACCGAGCCGGTGGACACGCCGAGTGGCTTCATCGGCTACAGCCTGGCGCCCATTCGGCTGAGTGCGCCGGCGCCCGGACCGCAGCCGCTGAGCTCCGCCGGTCCGGTGCCGATGTTCGGCCTGCATGACGGTACGCCGAAGCATCCCGCGCCGATTACCTTTGGCGATCGGTGGGCCTCGAGCGATCCCGAGGATACGACGCTGTTCGTCGCGTCCGGAAAATACGGCGGATACGCTCAGAGCCCCAACGGGCACGCGCCGAAATAGGTGAGACTAACAAGAGCCGGTGCATGTCGCGCCGGCTTTTCACCATACGCATTTACTTTGCGCTGAGTTTGTCGCGAAACACCTATAAAAATCTCAGAAAAGCCAAGTGCGGGCCAAAGAATTAGGCTAAGGCAAATTATTAGCAAGAAGCAATGGGTGCCGGTCCGCGTTGCTCGGTGGGCCAGATGGATTTCCGAGGCGTCGTTGAACATTCGTCCGACAAGGTTCGAGCTCGAAGAGACGGCGCACGTGATGCCCCAGATGAGCGCAGCCGCACCAGCAGCTGATCCTCTCAGTGACAGTCTGCTTTACCTCGCTGCTCATCACGGCCGCGCCCTGAGCCGCAGCGCGCTGCTGTCCGGATTGCCGCTCGACAGCGGCGTGCTCAGCATCGCGCTCTACGAGCGCGCCGCGCAGCGGGCCGGGCTCGAGGCGCAACTGGTCGAACGGCCGCTGAGCGATATTCCCGCGCTGGTGCTGCCCTGCGTGCTGATGTTTCACGACGGCACCACGCGCATCCTGCTGACGATCGACGAGGCCGCCGGCCGTCTCACCATCGTCGATCCTTCGCGCCGCGAACAGCCGGCGATCGAGCGCTTCGAGGCGGTCGCGGCGCGGTATGTCGGCTTCGCCTATCTGGTGCGGCCCGCCACAATTGCCGATCCGCGCGTGGCGGCAGCCGGTGAAGTGCCGAAGACGCACTGGTTCTGGTCGGTGGTCAGCCGCTTCGGCGCCAATTACGGCCATGTCGCGATCGCCGCGTTCATCGTCAACATCCTGGCGCTGGCCGCGCCCCTGTTCACGATGAGCGTCTACGACCGCGTGATCCCGAACGGCGCGATCCCCTCGCTGGTCGCACTCGGCGTTGGCCTCATGTTGGCCATCGGATTCGACTTCCTGCTCAAGGTGGTGCGCAGCCGCATCATCGACATGACCGGAAAGAAGATCGACGTGGTGCTCGCCGCGAACATCTTCGAGCACGTGATGTCGCTGAAGATGGACAAGCGGCCGCCATCGGTCGGCATCCTCGCCAATCAGCTCCGCGACTTCGATTCGGTGCGCGAGTTCTTTACCTCCGGCACCGTGGTGTCGGCGACCGACATGCTGTTCGCGGTCGTGTTCATCATCGTGCTGTTCATCATCGCCGGTCCCATCGCCTGGATTCCGCTGCTGATGCTGCCGGTGATGATCGCCGTCGGGCTGCTGATCCAGCGGCCGCTCGAACGCGCGATGCGGCAGATGCAGGCGCAATCCGCCGCGCGTCACGGCATTCTCGTGGAATCGCTCAACGGGATGGAGACGGTCCGCGCGGTGGCCGGCGAGAGCCGGGTGCAGACGGTGTGGGAGCGTTCGGTGGCGGCGCAGGCGCGCTCCAGCGAGGACGTCCAGTTCTGGGCCTCGATGGCGATGACAGCGGCGAGCGTCGCGAGCCAGTTCTGCAGCCTGCTGCTGGTCGTCGTCGGCGTGTTCCTGATCCTCGACGGCAAGCTCTCGGTCGGCGCGCTGGTGGCGGCCAACATGCTGTCGGGTCGCGTGCTCGGTCCGATCGCAGGCATCGCCGGCCTGATGACGCGCTTCACCCAGACGACGTCGGCGTTGCGCTCGATCGACCGGCTGATGTCGCTGGACCGTGAGCGTCCGCCGGAGAAGATCTACGTCGCGCGCGAGATCAACCAGGGCCGCATCCAGTTCAAGAACGTCAGCTTCTCCTATCCGGGAAGCCAGACCAAGGCGCTCGACAACGTCTCCTTCGACATCAAGCCCGGCGAGAAGATCGGCATCATCGGTCGCGTCGGCTCGGGCAAGACCACGGTCGGTCGCCTCGCCACCGCGTTCTATCCGCCGACCGAAGGCAGCATCCTGATCGATGGGATCGACATCCAGCAATACGACCCGGCCGATCTGCGCGCCGGCATCGGCTTCGTGCTGCAGGATACCGACCTGTTCTACGGCAAGCTGCGCGACAACATCACGCTCGGCCGTCCGGCGGCGACCGATGAGGAGGTGCTGGAGGCCGCGCGGCTCGCCGGCGTCGAGACCTTCATCGCCGGTCATCCGCAGGGCTACGAGATGATGATCGCCGAAGGCGGCCGCAGCCTGTCGGGCGGGCAGAAGCAGGCGATCGGGCTCGCGCGCGTCCTGATCCGCAAGCCGCGCGTGCTGTTCCTCGACGAGCCGACCGCACATTTCGACGTCCGCAGCGAGGGCGAATTCCTCGAGCGCCTGAAGTCGCTGGCCAAAGGCGAGATGTCCATCATCGTCTCGACCCACCGACCGTCGTTGTTGTCGCTGGTCGACCGCATCCTGGTATTCGACTCCGGCAAGATCGTCGCCGACGGGCCGACCGCGCAGATCCTCACCATGCTGCGTCCGCAGCAGCCCGCGGCGGCGCCGGCCGCGAGCCACGCGGTGAAGCCGGTCCAGGGGACGAGGTGACATGGCGCACAGCGATTTCGCGTTCTCCAACGACATCAGGGCTGCCGTCGAGCTGCGCACGCCGAAGACGGCGCGGATGCTGCTGCTCGCCTCGCTCGGCCTGTTCTTCACCTTCCTGATCTGGGCGCATTTCGCCGTGCTCGACGAGGTCAAGCGCGGCAACGGCAAGGTCGTGCCGTCGCGCCAGACCCAGGTGGTGCAGTCGCTGGAAGGCGGCATCATCGCCGACCTCCTGGTGCAGGAAGGCGCGATCGTCGAGAAGGATCAGCCGCTGGCGCGCATCGAGGACACCAATTTCGCCTCGCAGTTCGGCGAGATCCGCGAGCGCCGCGGCGCGATGGCGGCCCGGGTGATCCGGCTCGCGGCGGAGACCGAGGGCCGCAGCCCGGTCGAGTTTCCCGACGACCTCGTCGCCGACGCCCCGCGCGCGGTGCAGACCGAGCGCGCGGTGTTCGACGCCCATGCACGCAAGCTCGCGCAGGACACCGACGTGGTGCAGCAGCAGGAACAGCAGAAGAGCAAGGAGATCGACGAGCTCAGGGCCACCGAGAAGCGCTTCTCGGAGACGCTGGCGCTGCTCAATCGCGAGCTGGGACTGACCCGCAAGCTGTTCGACCAGAAGGTGGTGCCGGAGATCGAGATGCTGCGCGCCGACCGCCAGGCGACCGACATGCGCGGCCAGCTCGCGGTGGTGCAGGCGAGCATCGTGAAGACCGAGGCGGCGGTGCAGGAGGCGCGCTCGCGCCGGCTCAACATCGTCACCGCCTTCCGCGCGCAGGCCGAAGACGATCTCGCGAAATCCCGCGGTGATCTCGCCGTGCTCGACGAGAACATCAAGTCGGCTCAGGACCGGGTGCGGCGCACCGAATTGCGCTCGCCGGTGCGCGGCATCGTCAACAAGCTCAACGTCACCACCATCGGCGCGGTGGTCGCGCCGGGCGCCAGCCTGATGGAGATCACGCCGCTCGACGATACGCTGCTGGTCGAGGGCCGCATCCGTCCGCAGGACATTGCCTTCATCCGTCCCAACCACGAGGCGGTGGTCAAGCTCAGCGCCTATGATTCATCTGTGTACGGCTCGTTGCACGGGCGCGTCGAGCGCATCAGTGCCGACACGATCACCGATGAGAAGGGCGACAAGAACGAGCGCGGCGAGACCTTCTATCGCGTGATGGTGCGTACCGAGAAGAACCATCTCGGCACCGCCCAGCAGCCGCTTCCGATCCTCCCCGGCATGGTCGCGACCGTGGAGATCCTGACGGGCAAGAAATCGGTGCTGGACTATCTGGTCAAGCCCGCCCGCATGCTGCGTGACGAGGCGCTGCGCGAGCGCTGAGCAGGCGTCCGCGCGAGCGCACCGAAACCCGGGTTCTCCACGAAAGCGCGTGTGACCCAGAATGCCGCTGCGCTCATCCGGGGCGCCCCGTGCGGCGGACAGCGTTGCCAAAATCTGAATCGTTCAAATGCGACGCGATTTGGTCGGCCGTGATTAGTCGCGTTCGCAGCTTGGCGGCGAACATCACCGCGGTTTAACCGGCCCGCAGCAGCGCCGGCCCTATCCCTGATCCGATAACAACCGGGACAGGGATCGACGCGATGACGTCGGCCGATGCCCCGGAGCATACGGGGCGTCACTGATGTTGCGGATCGATCGGCCGCGGGTTCTCCCGCGCGCGCTGGGACTTGCGCTGGTGTTGTCGGTCGTGGCCGGTTGTGCCGGCGCTGCGTTCGCCGAGACTTCAAATCGTAGATCTCCGCAAGGCACTGCGGATGGCGCGCTGCCGGTACCGCCGCCCGTCCGTTTCTTCACCATCAATGCCGTGCTTGCCAAGCATGACGGCCTGCGTCGCTCCGCCTCCGCTGCTGTGGAAGTCGCATCGACCGACCCGGCCGGGCCTGCGGGATCAGTCAGCGACGCTCCGCAGGGACCCGCGGTCGCGACTCCCAGCGACGAGCCGTTCGGCCTGATGACGTTCCGCGCACCCGAGGGTGTGCTGTGGGTGAAGTGGCGCGGCATTCAGGGCGCGATGGCGAGCGAGCGGATCTCGGTCGAACGTTGCAACCGCGATGACGCGCGCTGCTCGGCCTCGGAGCGCCTCTTCGTCGCGCTGACCCGGTCGGCGTCTGCGGCGAGCGACGGCCGCACGCGCGCGGAAATGATCAATCGCGGCGTCAACCAAGCGGTGCGCTACGTCAGCGACGATCAGCAACACGGCCTGCCGGACGTCTGGAGTTCGCCACTGCAGACCTTGCGCAGTGGACTCGGTGACTGCGAAGACTACGCGATTGCCAAATACGCGCTGCTGCTGGCGGCGGGGACGCCCGAATCGGATCTCAAGCTGCTGCTGGTCCGGGACCTCGCCGTGCGGCAGGATCACGCCGTCGTCGCCGTGCGGCTCGACGGTAAATGGTCCGTGCTCGACAACCGGCGGGCCGCTCTGATGGAAGGCCGCGATCTGCAGTCCTTCATGCCGCTGTTTGCCATCGATCACCGCGGCGTCAGCCTGTTCGCTGCGCCCTATGCCGAGCGGCCGCACCACGAAAGCGAGAGCGACGTCACGCCGGCGGCGGAGGCCGACATCGGCGGCGGCGGGAATCCGGGGCGGCCGCTGCTGCTCTGAATGTCGCAGGTGGACGGCTTGTAGCCGAGGTCATTTGCGGTCTTAATGCGCGCAGGGAAGCTGGCGAGCAGGGGGCCGCGGTGAATATCAAGCGAGTCATGGTTTGCGGGGCATTGGCCCTGTCGGCGATCGGTGGATTCATCGGCGGTGCACAGGCTCACGCGGTGATGCTGCCGGGCGCTGCGTTTTCGATCGCCTGCGAGAATGGCGGCAGCTACGTGCTGCGCTCTCGTCCCGTGCTCGCGCCGGGCGAGATCGTTACCGCGCAACTCTACCTCCATCCTCACCGTGCGATTCCGGTCCGTCTCGTCCCGATGGGCGACGGCTATCGCTATGCGGGCCGCGGCGTGTGGCTCGATGGCATCGGTGACCAGGCATTGTTGTATTTCCGCAAATACGAACCGGTGGCCTGCGTGGTCAGTCGCATCTGAGGCAATCTGCCGCGACTTCGACGCTCCTCAAGAATAGTTCCTGCCTTTCGCAAATAATTCGCGAGAGGCCGGTTCCATTTCGGCCGTTTCATGGCGGCAAGCTTTTATTCCCAACAGCGTGCGTGTTGTTCCCCAAGTATTGTGTGATCGAATAACTGCCAATTAGCAGTAATTCTCCCGGCCCTGCCTCCATTTATTCTTGTCGTTCCGCCCCTGCCGCGCGGGGGACGGAAGCATAGGCACAGCCTTGTTTCTCTTAATAAATGCCGCTGCACTTGACTGCATTTACCCAAAGTCCCTAAAATCCGATTAACAAGAACCGGTAATATTGACCCGTATTCTCGTTTAATAATAGTTTAACGATAGAAATGGGGCGCCACCAAAGCGCCCCATATTTGGAGGTTTTGGCGCATGAATGCTCCTGTCCTGCTGGCCCAGTTGACCGGCACGTCCACGCAGCCATCCAGCGCCTCGGCCAAGCACCTCAAGATCGGGAAACCGCCGGGCAACCAAGCCGTTACGGTTCATCTCGACGGCCAGAGCCAGATCGATTTCAGCGATATCGCCAGCGAGCGGCTGACCTTCGTCAAGATCGGCGACCGCCTGATCATCCTGTTCGACAATCAGTCGACGGTCTCGATCGACCCGGTTTTCGACGCCAACGGCGCCCCGCTGAAGGACGTCAGCTTCGAAGTCGGCCCCGACCGAATCATCAATGGCGATCAGTTCGCCGAGCTGTTTCCGGTCACCACCGACCAGTCGGTGCTGCCCGCCGCGGGTACGCCCGGTGCGCCCGGCGTGCCCGCCGGCGCGAACTTCGGGACGTTCAAGGTCGACCCGCTGACCGTCGGCACGCCGCTCGGCCTGCTGGGACCCGAGGACTTCACCACCAAATTCGGCGACAACCCGGTCACGCCGAATCCGACGCCAATCGCCGGCGTTGCCGACAGCGTGGTGCTCAACGAGGACGGCCTGTCCGAAGGCCGGCCCGGCGGTAGTGGCGACATCGGCGGCGTGGTGACGAGCTTCACCGGTTCGCTGAACGTCGACTTTGGCACCGACGTGATCGGCCGCGCCTTTGCGTTCGCGGCGTCACAGCCTGGTCTTGCCGGGCTGACGTCCGGCGGCCAGGAGTTGCATTTTGCGATCACCACCGTCAACGGCCAGCCGGAGCTGATCGGCTATATCGGCGGTGATCCCTCGATCGTCGCCAACCAGGTCTTCACCGTCACGCTCGACGCCAACTCGACGATCGCGGGGACCTGCACGGTCACGCTGCTGCAGCCGCTCGATCATCCGGTGTTCGGCACCGAAGACACGCTGAACCTCACCATCAACGTCATCGCCATCGACGGCAGCGGCGACACCGCGCCGGTGACGATCGTGATCGGCGTCAACGACGATTCGCCGGTCGCCGGCACCGTCGAGGCGATCAATGTCGCCGAGCACACCGGCGGCGGAAGCGAAGGCGGCGGCGAGAGCGAGCTCGTCGCCAAGGTCGTGGGCGGCGACGGCTTCGAGCCGACCACCGCGAGCGTGGACCTCAACATCGGCTGGGGCGCCGACAACGGCAACAGCAAGGTCGATGGCGGCTCCAACGGCACCGTGGTCGACGGCGACCGCTCGCTGGTGTTCGATGCGTCCGAGATCGCGACCTTGCAGGCGCTGGGCCTGACCTCGAACGGCGAGGCCATCTCCTACACGCTGTCGGCCAACGGCACCGAGATCATCGCGACCGCAGGCGAGGGTGAGGGCGCACGCACCATCTTCACCGTGTCGCTGTCCGACACCGGCTCCGGCAGCGCCACCTTCACGCTGTCCGACAATATCGACCACAACGGCGCCAACGACGCCTCGCTGCCGCTGACCTTCAAGGTGGTTGCGACCGACGCCGACGGCGACCCCGTCAACAGCGCCTTCACCGTCAACGTCGCGGATGACGGCCCGAGCTTCGGCGAGAAGCCGAGCTATTCGGTGGTCGACGAAGACGGGCTCGGCAATGCCGGCAACAGCTACGCCGACGGCCATGATGCCTATGGCGAAGACCTGACGGTCACGGATACGCTCGGAATCCGCTGGGGCTCCGACGACGCCAACAACAATGTCGACGGCGGCATCAACGGAACGCCGGTCAATGGCGACCGCGCCGTCACCTTCGCCGCAAACGTGGCGGCCTCGCTCGAGGCAAAGGATCTGACCTCCGACGGCTTTGCCCTGCGCTACGAGGTGTCGGGGAACGGCACCGTGCTGACCGCCTATCGCTATGATGCCGCGCACGAGACCTATGTCGACGCCAACGGCAAGCCGCTGGAAGGCGAGGGCCTGTCGGGCGCCGTGGTGTTCACGGTGTCGCTGTCAGACCAGGGCCATGGCTCCTATACCTTCGCGCTGTCGGGCAACCTGGATCACCCGGTGCACGGCACCGAGGACGACATCACCCTCAACATCGGTTTCGTCGCGACCGATTCCGATGGCGATGCGATCACCGACACCTTCACGGTGAAGGTCAATGACGACGCCCCGAGCTTCGGCGAGAAGCCGAGCTATTCGGTGGTCGACGAGGACGGCCTCGGCAACGCCGGCAACAGCTACAAGGACGACGGCGACGCCTATGGCGAAAGCCTGAAGGTCACCGATACGCTCGGCATTCGCTGGGGCGCCGACGGCGCCAACAGCCATGTCGATGGTGGCATCGATGGCGCGCCGGTCAATGGCGACCGCGCCGTAACCTTCGCGGCCGACGTGGTCGCGACGCTCGACGCCCAGAATCTCACCTCGAACGGCTTCGGTCTCACCTACGTCGTGTCCGAGAACGGCACGCTGCTGACCGCCTATCGCTATGACGCCGAGCACGAGACCTATGTCGGCGCAGACGGCAAGCCGACGGATTCGGCCCACGCGACGGTGTTCACCGTGGCGCTGTCCGATCAGGATCACGGCTCCTATACGTTCGAGCTGAAAGGCAATCTCGATCACCCGGTGCACGGCACCGAGGACGACATCACGCTCAACATCGGCTTCGTCGCCACCGATTCCGACGGTGACGCAGTCACCGACAGCTTCACCCTGAAGGTCAACGACGACGCGCCGGTGTTCGGCGATGCGCCGAGCGCCGGCGTGGTCGACGAGGACGGACTCGGCAATGCCGGCGACAGCTATGCGCAAGGCAGCGACGTCGCCGGCGCCGATCTCACGGTAACCAAGACGCTCGCGATCCTGTGGGGCGCCGATAGCGCCAACAGCCATGTCGACGGCGGCATCGATGGCGCCCCGGTCAAGGGCGATCGCGCCGTCACTTTCGCCGCCGACACCGTTCCCTCGCTCGAGGAACTGGGGCTGACGTCGAACGGGATTGCGCTGAGCTATCAGGTCTCCGAGAACGGCACGCTGCTGACCGCCTATCGCTACGACGC
Organism: Bradyrhizobium sp. SZCCHNR1017; assembly: GCF_032381375.1. Lineage (NCBI taxonomy): Bacteria > Pseudomonadati > Pseudomonadota > Alphaproteobacteria > Hyphomicrobiales > Nitrobacteraceae > Bradyrhizobium > Bradyrhizobium sp. SZCCHNR1017. Next base: position 408,146 of record NZ_JAUHIR010000002.1, read on the forward strand.
CGCCCACGAGACCTATGTCGACGCGAACGGCAAGCCGACGGAGGACCTCGCCAGCGCCGCGGTGTTCACCGTCTCGCTGTCGGATCAGGACCAGGGCTCCTACACGTTCAATCTCACCGGCAATCTCGATCATTCGGTCCACGGCAGCGAGGATAATCAAGGGCTGTATTTCGGCTTCGTCGCCACCGATTCCGACGGCGACGCAATCCACGGCAGCTTCAATGTCGAGGTCAACGACGACGCCCCGGTGTTTGGCGAGCGCGTCAGCTACTCCGTGGTCGACGAGGATGGTCTCGGCAATCCCGGCAACTCCTATTCGGACGGCAAGGACGCAGCCGGCGCCAATCTGACGGTGACCGATTTCCTCGGCATCCGTTGGGGCGCCGACAGTGCCAACAGCCATGTCGACGGCGGCATCAACGGTACGCCGGTCAATGGCGACCGCGCCGTCACCTTCGCCTCCGACGTGATCTCGACGCTCACCGGCCAGCATCTGACGTCGAACGGCGTCGCACTGACCTACACCGTGTCCTCCGACGGCACGCTGCTGACCGCCTACCGCTACGATGAAGCGCATCACACCTACGTCGACGGCGAGGGCCATGCCACCGGTGATCCGGCCAAGGCTGCGGTGTTCACGGTGTCGCTGTCCGACCAGGGGCAGGGGTCCTACAGCTTCACGCTGATCGACAATATCGATCATCCGGCCCACAACACCGAGGACGACGTCACGCTCACCCTCGGCTTCGTCGCCACGGATTCGGATGGCGATGCGGTCTCCGACACCTTCAAGGTCAAGATCAACGACGACGCGCCGGTGCTGAACCGGGAGATTGCGACCGGCGTGGTCGATGAGGACGGGCTCCCGACCGGGCTCGCGGGCGGGCCCGGCGACGTCCCCGGCCAGAACACGGTCGCAACGGGCGATCTCGGCATCTCCTGGGGCAGCGACAGCGCCAACAATCTCGGCAATGTCGGGATCACTGGTGCGTCCCCGGTGAACGGCGACCGCGCCGTCACCTTCGCATCCGACGCCACCACCACGCTCGCCGCGCAGCACCTGACCTCGAACGGCGTCGCGTTGACCTACGGCGTCAGCGAAGGCGGCACGTTGATCACGGCCTACCGCTTCGATGGACAGCATTACATCGACGGCAACGGCAACTGGACCGACAACAAGGCCAATGCCGCCGTGTTCACGGTGAAGCTGTCCGACCTCGATTCCGGATCCTACAGCTTCACGCTGCTCGACAATCTCGACCACCCGGTGCCCAACACCGAGGACAGCATCGCGCTGACATTGAAATACGTCGCCACGGATTCCGACGGCGACCAGGTCAGCGGCACGTTCAAGGTCAGCGTCAACGACGACAGCCCGGAGGCGCATACCGGGACGGCCAAGAGCATCAGCGAAGCTGATCTCAACGCTGGCGGCGGCGATTGCGGCCCCGATTTCGGCGATCACGATTTCGGCGGCCACGATGGCGGCAGCCGCGATCCTCAGGTGACCGGCGCGCTCAACATCAAATGGGGTGCCGACAACAACGACAGCGGCGCCGCCGATCGCTCGGTTCGCTTCGCCAATACGTCCAACGCCGCCGACGACGTCCATGTGACCAACGGCAGCGACGTCGGCCTCAGTGGCCTGACGTCGGACGGTCAGCAGGTGAAATACGCCTTCGATCATGGCGTGCTGGTCGGCTACACCGGCAACAGCCTCAATTCCGGTCAGCGCGTGTTCGAGGTCTCGCTCGATGACGACGGCACCGGCACCTACACCTTCAAGCTGCTCGGCAATCTCGATCATCCGGCCGGGCAGGAGAGCAACGTCGTCAAGCTGACCTTCGATTACACCGCGACCGATTCCGACGGCGATTCGAGCAGCAGCACGTTCACCGTCACCGTGGTCGACGACGTCCCGACGATCGGACACGCCGAGAGCGAGACCGTCAGCGAATCCAACCTGCCGACCGATCTCTATGACGTCCTGTTCCCGGATTCGCCGTACTCGACGGTGCAGACCGGCCGTCTCGCGATTTCCTGGGGCGCCGACGACAATGATTCCGGCGCGACCAACAACCGCTCGGTGGCGTTCTTCAACACGACTGCACCGGACGGGCTGACGTCGAACGGCTATGCGGTCAGCTATGTGGTCTCGTCCGACGGCACCACGCTGAGCGCGGTCACCACCGATCACCGCACCGTTTTCACCGTCACGCTGAGCGATGACGGCGACGGCAGCTACAAGTTCACGCTGCTCGACAACCTCGATCATGGCAAGTCGGGCACCGACAGCCTGGCGCTGAGCTTCGGCTTCAAGGCCACCGATTCCGACGGCGACAGCGCCGCGAGCAGCTTCACGGTGGCGGTGACGGACGACGTGCCGACCGTCGGCTGCCCCGAGGACGAGACCGTCAGCGAGGCCAGCCTGCCGACCGACGGCTACGACACCAGCCATCCGGATGCATCGAACTCGACGGTCCAGACCGGCAGCCTCGACATCTCCTGGGGCGCCGACGACAACAATACGGGTGTCGGGCACAACCGCGCGGTGGCCTTCACGACCGCCGCCGGCGCCACGGGCCTGACCTCCGACGGCTCGGCGATCAGCTACACGATCTCCGGCGACGGCACCTTGCTGACGGCGGTTACCGCGGATCACCGCACCGTCTTCACCATCCAGTTGTCCGACAGCGGCGATGGAAGCTACAAGTTCACGCTGTACGACAACATCGACCACCCGGCGTCCGGCCAGAACGATGACAGCCTGCCGCTGACGTTCGGCTTCAAGGCCACCGATTCCGATGGCGACAGCGTCACCAGCAGCTTCAAGGTCACGGTGCTCGACACCGCGCCGGTGGCGGCGGCCGGCGATGCCAGGACCGTCGACGAGGACGATCTGCCGGGCGGCACCGATGCCTCCAAGGAGCCGACCGCGGTCAGCGGCGACCTCAACATCAGCTGGGGCGCCGACGACAGCAACAAGACCTCGGGCGGCGGGCTCGGCGACCGCTCGGTCGGCTTCCGCTACACGAGCGCAGGCGCGAATGTCGACGCCGAGGACAGCGCAGGCCGCAACCTGGCGCTGACGTCGGACGGCCAGACGGTGAAGTACAGCTTCGAGAATGGCGTGCTGGTCGGCTACACCGGCAGCGATCTCGCCCACGGCACCCGCGTGTTCGAAGTGTCGCTGAGCGACCAGAACGACGGCTCCTACAGCTTCAAGCTGCTCGGCACCCTCGATCATCCCGCCGGCAGCGGCGAGAACATCGTCAAGCTGTCCTTCAGCTTCACGGCGACCGATGGCGACGGCGACACGTCCAGCAACAGCTTCACCGTCTCGGTCAAGGACGACGTGCCGGTGCTCGGTTCGCCGACCGCAGCGACGGTGACCGAGAACACCACCGGATCCGCCGAGGCGGAGGTGTTCCAGACCCAGACCGCGGCCAGTGTCGCGCTCAACATCAATTGGGGCGCGGACGACAACAATTCGGGCGCGGCCAATCGCAGCGTCGCGTTCGATAGCGCGATCCATACCGGCGACGTGGTCAAGACCATCGGCGCAGGCAGCCCGACGCTGACGTCGAACGGCACGGCGGTGCAGTTCATCCGCGTGTCGGACACCGAGGTCTGGGGCGTCGCCAACGACAATGGCGGCCAGCTCACGACGAACGACCGCAAGGTGTTCCACATCACGCTGTCCGACGACGGCTCCGGCAGCTACACCTTCGAGCTCCTGGACAATGTCGATCACGTCGGCTCGGGCCAGACCAATGCACTGTCGCTGAAGCTCGGCTTCACCGCGACCGATGCCGATGGCGATACCGCCTCCGGCGGCAACTTCACCGTCACCATCAATGACGACAACGGCCGGCCCGCGATCGGCACGGCTGATGCCGGGACCGTCGACGAGGATGGGCTTTCCGGCGGCAACACCGGAGCGGCCACCGGCGACGTCGCCGGTGCCAATGTCACGGCCAACGGCTCGTTGGCGATCTCCTGGGGCGCCGACGACAACAACAGCGGCAGCGTGAACCGCGCGGTCGCGTTCAGCGGCATCACCAACGGCCAGAACGCCACTTCGGACGCGGGCTCGCTGACGGTCGAGGGCGTCCAGGTCAAGCTCTGGGTCGTCGGTAATACGGTCTATGGCTACACCGGCAGCAATCCGACCAACGGCAACCCGCCGTCGGTGGCCAGCCAGGTGTTCAAGGTCTCGCTCGATGATTCCGGTGCAGGCAGCTACAGCTTCACGCTGCTGAAGCACGTCGATCATCCGGCCGGCCAGAACGAGAACGACGTCAAGCTGACCTTCGGCTTCACCGCCACCGATGCGGATGGCGACAGCGCCAGCTCGTCATTCGCCGTGACGATCGACGACGACACCCCCGTCGCGACCGCGACGGTGTTGAGAGCGGCGGTCTACGAGAGCGAGCTGCCGAACGGAACGGTAGTGACCGCGACCGGCAACCATGGCGGCGACCTCAACGGCGACGGCAACGGCAACGATTCCTACTTCACCGGCAATCTGAGCTCGCTGGTGTCGTTCGGCGCCGACAGGCCCGGCACCTATACGGTCGAGAAGACCAACCTCGCGCCCGAGCTGCTGTCGCTGACGTCGGGCGGCGTGGCGCTGACCTACAGCATCGGGGTCGACAACACGCTGATCGCCAAGGCTGGCAGCGTCACGATCTTCGAATTCCAGGTCGATGCCAACACCGGCCAGTATTCGTTCCGTCTGAAGGGCGCGCTGGACCACGTGGGCACCGGCCATGACAACACGCTGACGCTCGATCTGTCGACGGCGGTGACCGCCACCGATTCCGACGGCGATTCCGTTGCGCTGCACGATCAGATCATCATCACCGTCAACGATGACAGCCCGCAGTCGCAGGACGTCGACACCGTCGCGATCTCGGAGGCAGCCGGCAGCGTCTCGACCGGCGCGGTCGATCTGCGCATCACCTATGGGGCCGATGGCGACAGCTCCGGTCCGTCGGTGACGTTCCTCGGCGCGTCGCCAGTGCGCGCCTACGATGCGGCCAACCACCAGCTCTCCGGGCTGACCTCGCTCGGCTTCGGTCTGACCTACGTCATGTCGGCCGATCACACCACGCTGACCGCCTATCGCATGAGCGGTGGCAGCTACATCGGCCAGAATGGTCTGGTGACCGGCAACGCGGCTGATGCCGCGGTCTTCACGGTGACGCTGTCCGAGGCCGGCACCGGCTCCTACAACTTCACCTTGCTGCAGCCGCTCGATCACCCCGCGCCGATCGGGACCTCGAGCGCGGCCGACCAGTATCTCGACATCAATTTCGCCTTCGCGGTCGAGGATCGCGACCATGACGTCTTCACCAACAATTTCACCGTCCGGGTCGATGCTGCCGGCACGGTGACGACGACTCGCTATGACGCGCCGAACTCGCCGGTGTTCGTCAATCTCGGCGATACCTCGGCGACGGTCCTCGGCGAGACGGTCGGGGCTCACAGCGTGACCGACCGCGCCGCGGTGACCGACAAGGTGGTCGGCACCGACAAGCTCGGCGGCGTGACCGAGGCCCACGGCTCAAATGGCGACGACATTCTGGTCGGCGGCAACGGCGTGGGCGGCGATGTCCTGTATGGCGGCGCCGGCAACGACATCATCATCGGCGGAGGAGGTGGCGACCGGCTGTTCGGCGGCGCCGGCAACGACACCTTCCTCTACACGGTGGGCGACGGCAGCGACGTCATCGACGGCGGCTCGGAGTCTGGCACGACCTTTCCGAACTACGACGTGCTCGCGATCACGGGCGATGGAAATGCGCGCAATTTCACCATCGGCAAGACCTCGACCGGCACCGAGATCAATCCGACGCTGAACGATCCCTCCGCCAGCAACGCCACCGACATTCTGGTGCGCTATGACGGTCCGAACGGAGCGACCATCCGCGCCGACGAGATCGAGCGCATCACGATCACCGGCGGCACTGCCAGCGACACGGTGACGATCACCGATATCAGCGGCACCGCGATCGCGCCGTCGACCATCGTGTTCAACGGTGGCTCCGGCAGCGACACGCTGGATCTCTTCCGGTTTGCCGGCAACACCAGCGTTGTGTCCGACGGCGGATCTGACACCGACACCGTGAAGTTCGGCTTCAAGTTCGCCGAGGCGACCTACACCAAGGTGTTCGCCACCGACGGCGTGACGCTGATCGGCGTGCAGGTCACCCACAACGGCCTGACCGATACGTTCACGAACTATGAGAGCTTTGCATTCACCGACGGCACGCGCACGCTGACCGGCGTCTTCAACACGCCGCCGGTGGCTCATGACGACGCGGTGCAAGCGAGCGAGGACAGCCCGCTCACGGTCAACGCGCTGCTCAGCCTGCTCAACAACGACACCGACGTCGACAACAACACCTTGACCGTCAGCGGCGTGTCGAACGCGACGCACGGCACCGTTTCGCTCTCCAACGGCAATCCGGTGTTCACGCCGGACAAGAACTTCTCGGGCGTTGCCGGCTTCGATTACACGGTCAGCGACGGCGATGGCGGGACCGCGACCGCGCATGTCACGGTCGACGTCGCACCGAAGGCGGACGCGCTGACGCTGGGCTTCATGGATCTCGGCCCGGCCTCGGGTGCCGAGGACACCACGATCAACCTGAAGCTCATCAGTGCCGCCGTCACCGACACCGACGGCTCCGAAAGCCTGCGGCTGCTTATTACAGGTTATCCGGCCGGCGCGACCTTCTCGGTCGGCCATGCCGGAACCGGCGCTGACGCCGGCAAGTGGGTGATCGATAGCGCCGCCGCGATCGCCGCGTTCGACAGCCATCCGCTGCAGATCACGCCGCCCGCGAATTACAACGGCACGTTCTCGCTGTCGGTGGTCGCGGAGGTTACCGACCAGGCTACGTTGTCGGACGGCAACGTCCACACCGACGTCGTCAACACCGCACTGCAGACGATCGATGTCACGGTGACCCCGGTCAACGACGCGCCGCAGATCCATGCGCCGGCGCAGGTGACGACGAACGAGGATACGCCATTCGCCTTCACCGGCGCGAACGCGTTCTCCTTCTCCGATGCGGACGGCGATGTCGTCGAGTCCGTGAGGTTCGACATCTCCGGCGGCACGTTCGCGATCCCGTCTCTCGGCGTCTACAACGCCAGCCAGACGCTCTCGATGAGCGGGTTCAAGATCAGCGACCTGAACACCTATCTGGCGTCGGCGGTGTTCACGCCATCAGCCGACAACGACGCGACGGGATCGGTCACGATCACCATCAACGACAACGGCAATGTCGGCGGCGGCAATCTGAGCGCGACGCAGACGATCACGATCAACATCAACCCGATCGAGGATGCTCCCAGGGCCGTGGATGACACGGCCAGCGTGAACGAGGACACGACGCTGACCGTGTCCAATCCGGTGCAGGGCGTTCTGCACAACGACCGCGACCCGGATACGGGCGACACGCTGAGCGTGGTGGCGGGTGACTTCACGACGGCCAAGGGCGGCACGATCCATTTCAATGCCGACGGCACCTATGTCTACAAGCCCAAGGCCGACTTCTATGGCGCGGATACCGTGGATTACACGGTGCGTGATGCGGCCGGACAGACGGACACCGGCACGCTGACGATCAACGTGGCGCCGGTGAACGATGCGCCGGAGATCCATGCCCCGACGCATGTGACGGCCAATGAAGGCGCCTCGTTCGCCTTCACCGGAGCGAACGCGATCACCTTCTCCGACGCGGACGGCGATGTCGTCGAGTCCGTGAGGTTCGACATCTCCGGCGGCACGTTGTCCATTCCGTCGCTCGGCGTCTTCAACGCTGAACAGACGCTCTCGATGAGCGGGTTCAAGATCAGCGATCTGAACACCTATCTGGCCTCTGCCGTCTTCACCCCGAACAGCGACCATCCGGGGTCGGTCACGATCACCATCAACGACAACGGCAATGTCGGCGGCGGCAATCTGAGTGCCACCCAGACCGTCAGCGTCGAGGTCATCCCCGCCAACCACCCGCCGGTGGCGAACTCCGACACCCATGCGGTGCTGGAGGATGGCAGCCTCAACATCTCGGCGGCGAACGGCGTGATCCGCGGCTCGACCGGCGGCTCGGTGGCCGACAGCGACGTCGACAACCCCGTCAGCTCGCTCGTCGTGTCCGGCGTCGTGGCTGGCACCGGCAGCGTGACGCAGGGGGCGGGCGTCGGCACCTCGATCGAGGGCGCCTACGGCCATCTGACGCTGAATTCGGACGGCTCCTACACCTATGTCGCCGACAAGGCCGATGCGCTGGCGGCGGGCGTGCCCGCGGTGGACACCTTCACCTATACCGACAAGGATCCGTCGGGCGCGGTGTCGAACACCGCGACGCTCAAGATCACGGTCACCGGCGTCAACGACGCGGCCGTGATCAGCGGTGACGCCACCGGCACCGTCGCCGAGGAGGGCGGCATCGCGAACAGCCAGAGCAGCCCGCTCTACGGCATCGCCCGCGGCGACCTCAATGCGACCGACGTCGACGGGCACAACGATGTGTGGCAGGCGACGTCCTCGAACACGGCCAACGGCTACGGCTGGTACGACATCGGCAGCGATGGCAGATGGACCTACGGCATCTATAACAACGACCCGAGAATCCAGGCGCTGAAGGAAGGCGAGACCACGCTGACCGACAGCTTCACGGTCTACACGGAGGACGGCACCGCCAAGACGGTGACGATCCAGATCCTCGGCAACAATGACGCGCCGGTCCTGCAGAACGCGCTGACCGACCGCAGCTCGGCGGAAGATCAGCCGTTCAGCTTCACCATCCCGTCGAACACGTTTGCCGATGTCGATGGCCGCTTCGATGGCACCGCGAACCCGCTGACGCTGTCGGCGAACCTCAGCGACGGCAGCAACCTGCCGGCGTGGTTGCACTTCGACGCCACGACCGGCACCTTCAGCGGCACCCCGTCGGCCAATTTCGCAGGCACGGTCAACGTCACGGTCTACGCCAGCGACGGCGAATATGCCGTCTCGGACGCCTTCACGCTGACCATCACGCCGGTCAATGACGGCGCTGCGAGCGTGACGGTGTCGGGCACGGCGACGCAAGGTCAGACGCTGACCGCCAATCTCGGCAGCGATCCGGATGGTGCCGCGTCGAACGTCGTCTATCACTGGCTGCGCGACGGCGCCGTCATCAACGGCGCGACGGGCTCGACCTACACGCTGGGCTCCAACGACGTCGGCCACAAGATCTCGGCCAACGTCACCTACACCGACGGCCAGGGCTTTGCCGAGAACGTGACCAGCGGCCAGACCGGCTCGGTCACGGCGCCGAACCACGCGCCGACCTTCGGGGCGGGAACGACCACGGCAAGCGTCACGGAGGACGCCTCCTATGCGGCGCCGAGCGGCAACCTGATCCAGAACGGCTCGTTCGGCTACTACAACGGCAACTTCTACACGCTGGATGCGTGGACGGTCGGGGGCGCCCATGCCGTCACCGTCGTGGGCGGCCGCACGGACGGCGGCTCGGCCGATTTCTACGGCGCATCGAGCTCGATGAGCCAGACCATCAGCACCGTCGTCGGCGTGACCTATACCGTCGACTTCTACGTGATGACCTACGGTACGGCCGTGACATCAGCCGTTGATGGAACAACCCTTCTGACGACGAGCGCCTGGAACTTTGGCTGGACGGAGCAGACCTACCAGTTCACCGCGACCTCGACGTCGACCACCATCAAGTTCGCGAGCGGCGGCGGCGCCGTCATCGACGACATCTCGGTGCAGCCCAGCACGGTCGTGACACCGGGAGTGGAGCAGGCGTCCGGCGCGATCGCCTTCACCGACGTGGACGGCGATGCCCAGACCGTGACCTACACGACACCGGCCGGCAGCAACTACTACGGCTCGTTCAGCGCCACGGTCGACAATACCGGCCACAAGGTGAACTGGACGTTCGCCGTCAATGACGCCGACATCCAGTCGCTGCGCGCCAGCGACCATATCGATCAGACCTATACGGTGAAGATCGATGACGGTCACGGCGGGACGACGATGCAGACCGTCACCGTCACGGTGAACGGCGTCAACGATGCGGCGTCGATCGCGGGCATGGCAAGCGGTGCGGTCAAGGAGGACGGCACGCTGACGGCAGGCGGGACCCTGACGGTCACCGACGTCGATAGCGGAGAAGCCCAGTTCCAGACGCCGGCTTCGCTGGCGGGGACGTATGGCACCTTCATCTTCAATGCGGTGACAGGCGACTGGGGCTATACGCTGAACAATTCGGCTGCCAACGTGCAGGCGCTCAACAATGGCGACGTCAAGCATGACACGCTGACGGTGAAGTCGGTCGACGGCACGGCCAGCCAGGTCATCGACGTGACCATCAGCGGCACGAATGAGCCCGCGCCGCTGGCCGTGGTGGACACCACGAGCGCCGACGGACGCTATGCGCTGTCGAAGAACAGCGACTCGCCGAACGTGGTCAGCCTGGACGCGGCGACGCTGTTCTCGGGCGGAATGGGGACGGTCACCTACACCTACAGCCTCGTCTACAGCTCGACCGGCGACGACAGCTGGATCCACCGGACCGGCAATCAGTTCACCGGAGATCCGAGCAACAACGACGCGGGCCTGTATGTCTACAAGGTCACGGCCACCGACTCGGTATCGTCCGTATCGACCTATCTGGCCTTCAATGCGCTCGACAATGGTGCGCTCAACCTCACCATCAACTCGCTGTCGGACAAGTCGTGGGTGGTCGGTTCGGCCCCGTGGCTGTCCGGCTACAGCGCCAACGACGGCGACGCGATCACCGCCACGGTCGACAACCCGCTCGAGGCCAATGCCAACAACGGCTACGACGTGATGATCGGGTCGAGCGGCGGCAACAACTTCAACGGCGGTGCCGACGACGACGGCATCTACGGCCTCGGCGGCAACGACACGCTGCTCGGCGGCGCCGGCAACGACTACATCAACGGCGGCGCCGGCAACGACTCCATCCGGGGCGGCAGCGGCAACGACGTCACCATCGGCGGCTCCGGCAACGACACCTTCTATTGGGGCGTCAACGACGGCGTCGACACCGTCGACGGCGGCATCGGCACCGACACGTTCGTCATCGAGGGGACGTCGTCCCAGGATCTGATCTATGTCACGGTTGCCGGCGGCGTGATCACCGACGTCAACGGAACCAAGCTCAGCAATATCGAGGCCGTGACCGCCGATCTCGGCAGCAGCAGCAGCGATACCCTGACCTACATCACCAGCGAGGACGTGACGGTCAATCTCGGCGCCGGCACGGCCACCGGCTTCAGCTCGATCGCCAATATCGAGCGCGTGACCGGCGGCTCGGGCGACGACATCCTTATCGGCAGCAGTGCTGTCAACGCGATCAATGGCGGCGATGGCGACGACATCATCCGCGGCGGCGGCGGCAACGACACCATCGATGGCGGGGCAGGGATCGACCTGCTCGACTTCTCGGATGCGACGGCCGGCATCACCTTCACGCTGACGCAGAGCAGCAGCAACACTACCGGCCCGACCTTGTCCGGGATCGGCCAGGACACCTACAAGAACATGGAAGGCGTCATCGGCTCGGCCTATGACGACGTCATCAACGGTTCCTCGAGCAACGACGTCCTGATCGGCGGCGCCGGCTCGGATAAGCTGACCGGCAATGGCGGATCGGACACGTTCAAGTGGAACGCCGGTGATCTCGCCGGCGGCGGGCTCGACACCATCCTGGACTTCCAGACCGGCACATCCGGCGACGTCATCGACCTCTCGGGCCTCTTGGCCAGCGTGTCCGGCAACCATGCCGACGCGGTGCGCTTCGTCGACAGCGGCGGGCACACCAGCCTGGCCTCCGCCAACGGCAGCGGCGTGCTGAACAACGGCGACCTGACGCTGCAGATCAACGCCGGCTCCGGCTGGACCAACGTCGCGACGATCAAGGACACCGGCGGCAACCTCACGGCCGGCGACGACGTGATCAAGATGATCATCGACAACAGCCACGCCCAGACGCAGGTCCACGTCTGATCCGGTCGGCTTGGAACAGCAGAAGCAAAGGGCCGCCCATGAGGCGGCCCTTTTTCATGGCTGGAGGCGGCGGCGCGCCGATGCGCTTCGGCTCAGATCTTCTGCCCTGCCGGCCCGACGCCGACGTTGATCATGATCCGCTGCACTTCGGTGCGGCCCTGCGGGAACTTGACCTCGAGCGTCACCGTGTCGGTGCCGGCGAAGTCGGCCTTCGACTGATAGAAGGCGATGAAGCCCGGCACTTCCAGGGCGAGGCACTGCTTGTAGTTGGTGGCGCTGACCTTGCCGCGCTTGATCGTGACGGTGCCGTTGCCGGGCGGCGACACAAGGCGGATGGCGGGAAGGGGCCCGGATGAGCAGTCGGGCTGGACGTTGAGATAGATGCCGACCTGGATCGGCTTGCCGGCGACGCCCTTGGCGTTGCGCTCGACCGTGGTCTGAGCGGGACCGGGCGCGGGAGCAGGCGTCTGAGCTTGCGCCGAGGCTGCGGTGGCCGCCGCCAGCAGCGCCGCGACGGCTATTCCCGCGAACGCTCCCCGCCATTCTCCTCGCAACAGGTTCATCACCGTCCTCAGCCCCGCATTGTCCCTCAGCGTCGCCAGATTGCCGTATTCGAGCTGATCGTTCAACGGATTGCCGAACTTGCGGCCGACTTCAGCAAACTTCCTTCACGTCCGCCATAGCATCGCCCGCGCGGTGTCATCGGATGGGTCCGATGACGTCATGACTGTTTCCCGCTGTTGCCATCCGTGTCTGCGCAACTCGTCCGCCTCGAGGAATGCGCGGAGTGGACGACATTGGAACGCAGTCATCGGGCTGACATCGATGCCCTTCGGGCGATCGCTGTCGTCATCGTCATTCTCTTCCATCTGAGGATCACCGGCTTCGAGGCCGGCTATGCCGGCGTCGACATCTTCTTCGTCATCTCCGGCTATCTCATCACTGGGCAGATCCTGCGCGATGTCGCCGCGCGGCGCTTCTCGCTGTCGGACTTCTATCTGCGGCGGGCACGGCGCATCCTGCCGGCGCTGGTTGTGACCATTGCGGCCACGTTCGCGGTCGGCTGGCTGTTCCTGTCGCCGGAAGCCCTGCGCCAGCTCGCCAAGGAGGCGACACACGGCCTGCTCTCGATCGCAAACATCCAATATTGGCGCGAGGCCAGCGCCTATTTCGCGCCGAGCGCGGATCAGTTGCCGCTGCTGCACCTGTGGTCGCTGTCGGCGGAGGTTCAATTCTACGCGCTGGCGCCGCTGCTGCTGATGTGGCTCGGCACGCGCCGGCATGTGTTCGGTGCCATTGCCGCGATCGGGTTGTTGTCCCTTGCCGCGGCCACACTCTGGTCATCGCGCGATCCGGACGCCGTGTTCTTCCTGACGCCGTTCCGGGTGTTCGAATTCGCCCTCGGCGCGCTCGCCATTCCGCTCGAGGCCCGGCTGGCAGCGTCGCCGCGCGCACGCTCTCTCGCCGCCGCCTGCGGCGACGTTCTGTTGTTCGGCAGCCTTCTCCTCATCGGCTGCTATCAATTCCAGGCAGGCGTCGCCGCGCTGCTGCCCTGCATCGCCACAGCCGTCATCATCGCGGCCAATGCCCCGACGTCGCTGGTGATGGCTCGCCCGGTTCGCGCCGTCGGCGCTGCGTCCTATTCGCTCTATCTCGTGCACTGGCCCGTGATCTTCTTCGTCCGCTTCATCTTCGGCGATGCGGCGCAGACCGCGGCGGGACTGGCGGCGCAGCTCGCGCTGATGGCGGTGCTGACCACGCTGATGTTCGTCATCGTCGAGCGGCCGCTGCGGCGGCTGCCGTGGCCGAGGGGCGCGCAGGTGGCGAGCTTTGCGACCGTGCTCATCGTCGGTGCCGCGCTCACCCATGTGACGTTCCGCGCCAATGGCGTCGTGTCGCGGCTGCCCGACGATCAGCTCGCGCTGTTCCAGCTGCAGGGCTTCGGCCTCAACAAATGCGGTCGCACCGTCGGCCGTCTGTGCGCGTTCGGCGATCTCGAGGGCACGCGCGGCGTCGAGCTGCTCGGCGATTCCTATGTCCAGCAATATGTCGCCGCGCTCGATGCGACGCTGAAGGCGCGCGGGATGATCGGGCACGTGTCCACCATGAGCGGATGTCCCACCCTCGCGGGGCTCACCGCCGAGGGACCTCGCGCCCAGGTCTGCGCCGAGCTGCGCGACAGCGAGCTGCCGCGGATCCGGCAGTCGCAGGCCGATTTCGTCGTGATCGGGCAGGCGTGGCAGCATTATCTCGACCTCGGCGAAGGGCCGGCAGCGCGCGCCCGCAACGCCGCGGTCGCCGGTCATCTCGCCGAGACCATCCGTCTGCTCGACCGGCCCGGCCGGCATTTCCTCGTCGTCGGCGGCCAGGTCCGTCCGGTGAATTGCGCCTTCGATCAATTGCGCATGCTGCCGGGGCCGCGCTGGCACGCGCCGGCCAAGCCGTGCGATGCCGTGCCGAAGAGCGAGGCGATCGCGACCAACCGCGTCATCGACGCCGTCCTGTCGGAGGCGATCAGGCCGCTCGCCAAGGTGACGCTGCTCAGGCCCTCGGAGGTCTATTGCGACCGGGATTGCCCGGTCGTGGAGGGGGGCGTGTGGTTGTTCCAGGATGCCGGTCATTTCACCGTGGCAGGGGCCCAGCGGATGGGCGAGCGCGCTGCGCCGGTGTTCGCGAGTTTCCTGTCGGACGATTAGGTGGCGCTATTCGCTGTCGGCTGCGGCGCTTGCGGCTGCGGCCAATGCCGGCGACGCCGCGACGATCCGTGCGCCTGCGAGCTCCGAGCCCTGCGCCGTGAGGTGACCATCGTCCCAGGCGAGCGGCGCGCCGTCGGAGGTCTGGAGCACGCAATCTCCCGCCGGACACAGCAGCGCGAGCGGCGACACGTATTCGGTCTGCGCCACGTCCGTCAGCCGCGTGCGCATGAAGTCGTCGACCTCGCCGAGCAGATCCAGCATGTGCCCGTCGGTCCCGACACCGAAGCGCTTCGCCGCGATGAGCAAATGCGGCAGCGGACGATCGAATTGCGGGCTCGGCCCGACCACCACCACCCTGCTGCCGGTGTCCGCAATCGCGTTGATCGTGGCGAGCAGGCTGGCCTGTGCGGCCGGCGTCATCGCGGTGCGTGTCCAATTGCCCGACAGCACGACGATGTCGGGCGTGAGCTCGCGCACCAGCCGAGGCAGCCGGCGGTTGAAATCCATGCAGGCGGCGGACTGGCCCGCTTCGGCGTGAGGGACGCATTGCGCAAGGCTGGCGCGCAGCAGCGAGGCCTGGGGCAGGGCTCGCGTCAGGCCATGGATGAGGTGAGCGGCGTGGCTGTCGCCCCACACCAGGATGCGCGGGCGCTGCCCTTTGGCAAGGCATGACGGCTGCAACGCCGCGAACGTCTGGCCCGGATCGAGGAAGCAGGTGCCGCTCTCGTAGGCGGACTTATGGTCGTAGCTGATGAATTCCGCCAGCGCCCGCTCCTGCGGCGAGAAGCGGGCGGGAAAGCCGGCAAGTCCGATGATCGAGAGCGAGGCCAGCAGCACGACCGATGCGCTCGCGACCAGCGCGCGCGCCGCGATCGGCGACTGCGCACGCCTCGCCGGCTGCTCGATCAGATGGAAGCTCGTCAGCGCCAGCACGGTGCAGGCTCCGAGCAGCGCCAGCTTGTCCGCGATCGAGCTCGGCGGACCCCAGACCGCCGTCGCCAGCGAGACGACGGGCCAGTGCCAGAGATAGAGCGAGTAGGACCACAGCCCGATTGTGATCATCGGTTTGACCGCGGTCAGCACGGCCTTGCTCGGGGGCGGATTGGCCCAGATCACGGCGGCGGCGCCGAGGCACGGCAGCAGCGCGGCCGTGCCGGGATAGGGCGTGTGCGGCGAGAACAGGTTGACGGCGGCGCCGAGCGCGATCCAGCCCAGCGCGGCCACCGTGATCCTGAGCCATTGGCTTTGCGGCGCCGGCAGGGCTTCCACGGCCAGCAGCGCGCCGAGCGCGAGCTCCCAGACCCGGGCCGGCAACAGAAAGAACGCGGCGGCGGGCTGCAGCCGGGTCTGGATCACGCAGAGCAGGAACGAGGTCGCGCAGACCGTGGCGAAGCTCGCAAGCATCAGCGACCGCCGCAGCGCGAAGGCGGCGAGCGCCAGCGTGGGAAACAGCAGATAATACTGCTCCTCCACCCCGAGCGACCAGGTGTGCAGCAGCGGCTTGGTGATGGCGGCGGCGTCGAAATAGCCCTGCTGCGACCACAGCAGGATGTTGGAGCAGAAGACGAGGACGGCCAGCGCCTGCTGCGCCACGGACACCGCATCCCGCGGCAACAGGATCACGCTGGCGCCGAGCAGGGTCACGCACAGCATCGCGAAGGCGGCGGGCAGGATGCGCCGGGCACGGCGCCGGTAGAACGCGGCGAACGAGAAGGTTCCGGTCCGCACCTCCGCATGAATGATCCGCGTGATCAGGAAGCCCGAGATGACGAAGAACATGTCGACGCCGACATAGCCGCTGCGAAACGGCGAGATGTCGTAGTGGAACGCGATCACCGAGATCACTGCGAAGCCGCGCAGGCAGTCGATGTCGGGACGATAGTCGGTTGCGCTCAAGGGGGCTGTCCGGACGCTCGCATCTGGCGGCGGCCGTCAATGCCCGACGGTCACTGCACGCAGGCGACCCTGGTAGGCTCCGATTGCAACCGCATTGAGGGATTCCTGCGGCACCGTTGGTCGTGCAGACAGGACACAATGCCATCGAATTGACACCGCAGCGGGAATCCGCGGCTTGCCTTCACAGACTTGCCTCAATGGCGTGATGGCCTTGTCGGAGTTCATGCGTCGAGCGAGCGTGTCATGCGTACATTGGGGCGGAAGGCCGGCCGGGCCGGATTGTTGTGCGGCGTTGTTCTATTTCAGGTTGCGGTTGGCGTTTCGCTTGCGCGAAGCGCCGAGCCGGGCGGCTCCTCACCATCCGCAGGCGAGGTGGCCAAGGATCAGGGCAAGGAGAGCGGGCCGTTCGGCGGATGCGAGCCGATCGGGTTGACGGCATCGGGCGAGCTGGTGTTCCCGCTGGAATGCAAGAAGCTGATCAAGAAGCCGGCTGAGGCGCCGGTCGCCGAGGACAAGACCCCAGCCGACGACAAGACCGCGTCGGTCAATCCCGCGCCGTCCGTTCCGAGCCAGGCGGCCAGCGCCGACATTTCGGCCGGTCCCGAGGTCAAGCCTGCCGCGGCTGCGGAGGCGGTTGCGACGACACCCGCCGCGTCGGCTGAGCCGAAGCAGGCCGCAGTTGCGGACAAGCAGGATGCGGCTCAGAAGGTCGCCGTAGCAGAGCCAGCCGCCGGCAAGCCCTCCCTGACCAAGCCGTCCGTGAAATCGCCATCGGCGCTGGCGCCAGCGACCAAGCCGCCCTCTGCCAGGTCGTCCTCTTCCAAGCCGTCCTCTTCCAAGCCGTCCTCTGCCCAGCCGTCATCTGCCAAGCCGTCCTCTGCCAAGACGGCCGCGGCCAATCCGCCTGGGACGACGCCATCGCCAGCCGGCGCCTCATCGGGCAAGCCGTCGTCCGGCAAGGCGGCCCAGGCGCAGGCCGTTGTGGTCGCCGCCAGGGATGCAGCGGTCAAGGATGCCGGCAGAACATCGCGCATGGTCGCCAGCCGGCCGATGATCGTGATCGCGAGGCCCGCCACCGCAACCACGGCCTCGGCCCGGCTGCAGGCGGAGGGCAGGCCGCGACTGCGCACCGCGGGACTGCCGGCCTGCGTCCAATTCCGCAGCTATAATCCGGCGACGCACAGCTATCGCGGCTTCGATGGCCACATCTATGCCTGCCGGTGAGGGCTGACGCTCGAGGGCCGGTTTAGTCTGGAGGGTGGCGAGTGACGTGACAGCCTGCCGCCCAAGGGCGGCAGCGAAGTCGGGCGGCGCGGCGCCGGAGCTGCTATAGAAGGTGAGTCCTCATCTCCGTTCCTCGCCTCGGTTGCTTCCGATTCGACATGGCAGAGCCTCAGTCCGACCTGTTCGAGATGCGCCGGCTGGAATCGCTCTCCAACACCATCTTCGGTGTTGCGATGACGCTTCTCGCCTACGACCTGCCGAAGCCCAATTTCGCGCATATGCCGGGTTGGATCGACCTGGTGCATACCTATTCCGGGCGGCTTGCCGGGCTGGTCCTCAGCTTCATCATCGCCGGCGTGTTCTGGATCAGCCACCACCGGCGGCTGGCCCGGCAGCCGTTCGCGGGCCGGCCCGTGGTCATCCTGAATCTGTTCTTCCTGTTGTCGATCGTGCTGCTGCCGGTCACCAACGGGCTCTACGGCGGCTACAGGCTGAGCAGCGCGGTGGCCGTCCTCTATGGCCTGCATCTGACCATCATTGCGTCGCTGAACGCCGCGCTGTGGTGGCTCGCGCTTCCAAGCGGCCGCCATGCCGAGATCGCCGGCGCGATCTTTCCCGTCATCGTGTTCGTGCCGGGCATCGTGATCGCAGCGCTTGCACCGGAGTACGTGCAGTATTTCTGGATGCTCGGCTTCGGCGGCTTCCTGGCGCGGCGGTTCGTCCGCAGCCCGGCGCCGTCGGCCGGCGAGCAGGCGGAGTTGCCATAAAAAAAGACGCGGCGGGCCGTGAGACCCGCCGCGCTTCCGTTCTTGAACTCGCTGGTCCAGGGCCGAGACCGCCCCGTTGCCGAGCCGCGATGGCGCAATCCGCTGACGAATCACGCCCTCAAACGTCGCTCATGAAGAGCCGCTCAGCGGGCGATCCCAGCGAGGTGACAGCGCTTGGTGAAAGACACTGGATCACCTCCTTTCGTTGTTGATGGTGACGCCAATATAGGACGGTCCGGGCGGCGAGGGTAGGGGGGCCGATTACGGAACCGGCCGCCCCCAGGGTGCCGCGCCGCGGTCTCGAGGTCGCGCGCTGCGATCGCTTCGGGCCGTTCCATCAGGCCGGATCCGGGACCCATCCGCTTCGAAACCTCGCCCCGAAGAGGTTGAGACCCGCCGCGGACCATGTTAGGGAACGCCCAATGCGGGTGTAGCTCAATGGTAGAGCAGCAGCCTTCCAAGCTGAATACGAGGGTTCGATTCCCTTCACCCGCTCCAACGATTTCAGGCACTTGTCGCGCCGTCAGCTTTCCATTCGGACAAGCAGGCTGATGCTCATTCGGACAAATGTCCTTCCTTTGTTCGAGCTGCCCACCGCTTTTTGGCGCCGTTGACGATCTGCCGCGTCGTGCGCTTGGTGTACTTTGGCAGCACCTTCACCGTCGTGTGCCGGCCCTGTGCCAGCATCTCGCGGTCAGTCAGTTCGGCGTCGCCACCTTCAGTAAAGCCGCCATGCCGGAACGATGTGAACGACAATTCATCGCGAAGGCCAGCAGCACGGATGACTTCTTTGACCTTGCGGCTCACGTGCGTGAAATCCGGCTGATCCGGCTTCGGCCATGTCGGCCATGGTCCGCGCTCGCCCCAATCCCGGCACAGCATTAGGCCGCCGATGCGGTCGCGTTTGATGGCGTCGAGCTCCGCCATCAACTCGGGATAAACCGGTGCACCTGTATCGTCGAACAGCGGTATCCAGTCCTTCTGCCTAGTCTTCTCATCGATGATGCGGACCATACTCGGGCGCCCTTTCGGGCGTTAATGCGACACGTCGAAAGTCGCAAAGACGTCTGTCTCGCGCTGGAGCCATTCCCAGCCGATCAGGGCAGCGGTCGTCGGTCAGTGCCGTATCGATGATCGTGTCCCCAAGCGTGGTGTAGCTGGCGGCCCACCGCGTTCGCCGGCTGGAGCCGGGCCTGTCAGCTGGCGATAGCCGTGAGGCTGACGTTCGGATCATCGCTCAATGGCGCGATGGTTTCCAGCGTCATGTAGCGGGCGCGTTGGACCGCCCATTCATCGTTCTGTTCGAGCAGGACAGCTCCGATGAGGCGGACGATAGCGTCCTCATTGGGGAAGATGCCGACCACCTCGGTGCGCCGTTTGATCTCGCCGTTGAGGCGTTCGATCGGATTGGTGGAGTGCAACTTGGTCCGATGCTGCGGCGGGAACGTCATGTAGGCAAGCACGTCGGTCTCGGCCTCGTCGAGGAAGCCGGCAAGCTTGGGCAGCTTGGGACGGAGCTGATCGGCGACCTTGCGCCATTGGGTGCGAGCGGCCTCGGCATCGTCCTGGGCAAAGGCCGTGGCGATGAAGGCGGAGACCACGCGCCGTCCGCTCTTGCCGGCATGAGCCAGCACGTTCCGCATGAAGTGGACGCGGCAGCGTTGCCAGCTGGCGTTGAGCACCTTGGTCACGGTGGCCTTGATGCCCTCGTGGGCGTCGGACACCACCAGCTTGACGCCGCGCAAGCCGCGGCGGGCCAGCTTGCGCAGGAAGGCGGTCCAGAACGTCTCGGCCTCGGACGGCCCGATGTCCATGCCGAGAACCTCGCGCCGGCCGTCGCTGTTGACGCCGACTGCAACGATCACCGCGACGGAGACGATGCGCCCCTGCTGGCGCACCTTCACATAGGTGGCGTCGATCCAAAGATAGGGCCAGTCACCCTCGATTGGACGGCCGAGGAAGGCCTTCACTTTGTCGTCGATCTCGCCGCACAACCGACTGACCTGGCTCTTGGAGATGCCGGTCATGCCCATCGCCTGCACCAGATCGTCGACCGAACGGGTCGAGACGCCCTGAACGTAAGCCTCCTGAACCACGGCGGTGAGCGCCTTCTCGGCCATGCGCCGCGGCTCCAGGAAGCCGGGGAAATAGGAGCCCTTGCGCAGCTTTGGGATGCGCAGCTCCACCGCACCGGCGCGGGTCTCCCAGATCCGGTCGCGGTAGCCATTGCGCTGGGCCAGACGTTCGGGGCTCTTCTCGCCATAGGCAGCCCCGGTCTGGCTCTCGACCTCCAGCTCCATCAGGCGCTGGGCCGCAAAGCCGATCATCTCGCGCAGCAGATCGGCGTCTGGGGTCTTCTCTACCAGCGTGCGCAGGTTCATCATGTCTTCGGTCATCGGTGGTTCCTCGGTTGCGTTGGCGTGTCGCAACCCGATCCTACCGGAGAACTGCCGGTGACCACCGCAAAGCCGCCCGCCCGCTACGGCGCTATTTGGGAGCGCGCGTCCGGGCGGCTTTGCTCCACCGAGCTACACCACCTCCGGGGACACGACCGTATCGATTGCGGTGAGGCGCTTCTCGCCCAGTCGCTTGCCATCTTTCAGGACGTAGCCGCCGACAAGCTTGAATCCGACCTCGTGATTACGCTTGGACTTAGGATCGAGCTTGGCGTAGCGGCGATCAGAGCGGTATTCGGCAAACATCCAATCGAGCGTTCCGACCGCATTGGGAGGCGACGCTGCCAAGGCCTTGCCGCCGGTCCGCCACGCGCGCCACCCGTAGATTCGCTTCTTCTGGACTCATCTACAAGGGCAATTTGCGGGCTTCAGTCTGTGGTCTTCGCGTACCCGCCAATCAAAGCAGGTCGGAGGACTTGTTCATCTGGAAATACTGCAATTTGCGATGCCTAAGCAAAATAGTCGTCGAAGGCACATCGTACAATTGGATGCTGCGGCAAGCAAAAAGGAAGGATCACCGACATTTTTCGCATTCGGCAATCTTGTCGATTTTCACCCTGCCGAATTTGCAGAACCTTCAGCAAGAGCCCCGCGGGGCGGTGCCGTTTGGCTGCCGAATTTATTGTTGCTTGTTCACCAAAGGTCGAACCTGTAACCAGACCGTTATGAGCGGGAGGAGATTGAATAGGTTTATTGATTTTGCAGCATTTTTGCCCAATGTTGATAGCGCCTGTCGCGGTTTGTTCAGTTCGTTTCTGGTGCGAAACTGGTGCGGCCGCGTTCGGAGGCATCGCCCTTTAAGGCAAGGCGGTTCGATAGGGGGAAGGGCAACGGCAAGCCGCTTGCCTTACACGCCGCTTCGATGAAGAGCCGAGCGGCTCAGGCGTACCAGTAAATTCGCTCGATAGCCGTACCCAATTGGGTTCGGTCGGCCTCAATTGAGCTCGGACACCGTCCTTCTCGAGCGATTTTGTGCGTTCCTTCAGCCCGATCCGCGATTGCAGTCCGGGTAGCCGTACCATGATGTAATATTTGCGCGCGCTGGTGTTTTATGGCCAAGCATCGCCGGCAAACAGCCCATCCAAAACGTGGATGGTCGGCTTTTGTCCACCATGAGTATTCCGGAAGTCACGACGAGCCATCCGCCGAAGTTAAAAGTCGGAGTTATGCTTGAAACTGTAAAGTCCGCGATCGATATCGACGTAGACGCCGCGCAAAACTCAGAAGACCGTCAACCCGATCCTCGTGTCGGCGATCTCGGGCGCAATTTTATGGCACCGATTTTCTGCACCGTGGAAATGCTTCCCAATAACCAGCAGTTCTTTGGAGGCATCTTTTCAAATTTGCGAGTTGGTAAGGCGCGCCTCGCGACCGCTTGAGCAGTCGTTCCCCTTAAGCAGCCCGCAGCGCCTGGCGGAAAGCGTTTGCGCCGGATACATGGCGACGGGGCCGTCATTGACCATGTATCTCAGTTGCGCATGGCGATGGCGTGCCGCTACACCGCGAACCCCGCCCCGCCCCACGCGTCTCGGTCGCGGCGACCTCAGAAGCGCGCCAATTTGCAGGGCGCGAAGCGGCTTCCTCAGTCGGTCCTGGTTACATACTCGACCGGGAGATGCTTGAACGGCTTGCGGTGCTCACGCGATACGGCCCCGCCAATGATGATCCTGGAAAACGCATGGAGGTCGGCGAAGAAGGCCGGCTTCAGGCTGTCGAGCTTGCTCGCATCGGCGACCAGAATGCTTTCGATCGCCGTTGCGATGGCCGCCTGCTTGACCGCCGTCTCATGAAAGTTCGAGCAGCTCGCGCCCCTATTCGCATGTACGCCGCCCGCCGAGATGAAGGCCTTGTTGATGCCGAGCTTGCGCAAATAGGACAGGCCTTCCTCCGATGAGAAGGATTGCGACGAGGGATGATAGAGCCCGCCCATCAGCATCAGCTGCGTGGCAGGACGTCGCGTCGCCAGCGCCGCCACGTTCATCGAATAGCAGATCACTGAGAGGGACATCGTCGAACGCAGTGTAGCGAATCATAGCGAGGAAACGGATCAGTGTAGCAAGGGTGCCGCCGGCGACAGATCGGGAGGGCTCCGCAGTTTTGATAGTTGGAGACTGAGGGCTTGGTCCGCGCTCTGTTCCGGGACGCAGGGGCTAGCCGAAGGCCTGACTGACGACGCCGTAGATCTTCGGTTGGTCGTTGCCGCGCAGGAAGGCACCCTTCACGTCGTTCCGCAGCGACATCGTGGTGACGGCATCGAAGAGAGCGAGCCCCGACCGCGCGAGAAAGTCGCGGAACTCTCCTGTCGCTCGATGAGTGTCGAGCCTGAGGAACTGGCCTTCGTGAGCTGCCACGTGCGGCGCCAACACGGCGATCGCGTCGCTGTCGCAGGATGCGACCACCGGCCCCGCGACATGTCCGCGTCCGAACCGCCGGCACATCGCGAACGTCTCCAGCCGCCCCGCGCGAAACAGCCCAAAGCTGCGCGACTGGTGAAACAGTCCGGTCATCAGCCCGGCTCGCCGGACGCCATAAGCAGCCGCGTCGAGTTCGATCAGCGCCGGCAGGTCTGCCTCCATCAGCACGCGAATATTTCCCGCTTCGGCCGGCGCCGCGTCCGAGGCAATCGCCTCACCTTGACACTGAAACAGAGTCTGCTCACGCTTGAAATCGAGAGATCGGTAGAGGCGATAGGCGGCGCGCGTGGCGTTGAGGCGCAGCGTCCGACCGCCGCATTCGGCCATCACCCGATGCATCAGCCATTGCCCGGTGCCAAGGGCCTGCAGCCGCGGCGAGGTGATGACCATCCCAACCGCAGCAAAGCCGTCGCTGTAGGGAAACCACATGGCGGATCCGAGGGCCCGACCGATCTCATCGAGCGCGACGACGCCGCGGCCGATGCTGCGCATGAATTGCCAATCCTCCGCCCGATGGGGCCATTGGACGGCGATCGACAAGGCGAGCAACTGCGCGAGGTCGACCCTGTCGATGTCGGCGAGGCGCATCTCGAACACGTCGGCGATTCGCGATTCCACGTCCGGATTGTCCATGCACGCTGTCCCTGTCTTCGTTCCGCCCGCCACGCGTCACCCAGCCTCGATGAGGTCGAGAGCGAGCATGCTGTCGTCACCTCCGCATATTGAGGCGTCTGCGGGCGAACTTCGCAACATTCTTCTCAATCCTGCCCTGTATTCGGCACGTAACGCAGGCCGCGACCGCCATGATCGGAGGCGCGACGAGCCAGATCGGCCGCTGGGATGACCGCATGACCTTGTTGTTCAACTCCGATGCCACGCGCGGCGCGATCTTTCGCGAGGTGCTTGCGCGTGAGATTCCGGATCTTCCGTTCGAAATCAATCCGGCGCAGGTCGATGCCGATGAAGTCCGCTACATGATTACCTGGCTGGTGCCGCCGGACCTCGGCGCCTATCGCAATATCGAGATCCTGTTCTCGATCGGCGCCGGCATCGATCAGTTCAACGCCGCGTCGGTGCCGGCGAGCGTCAAGATCGTCCGCATGGTCGAGGACGGCATCGTCAGGATGATGCAGGAATACGTGACGCTGGCCGTGCTGGCGCTGCACCGGAATTGGACCGTCTATCTCGATCATCAGCGGCAGCAGCTCTGGCGCGCTATCCCGCAGCCGCAGGCACATGTGCGGCGCATCGGCGTGCTCGGCCTCGGGCTGCTCGGCCGGGCGGTGCTGGAGCGGCTCAAGCCGTTCGGCTTTCCGCTCTCGGGCTGGAGCCGCAGCCGGCACGCGATCGACGGCGTGACTACGTACCATGGCGCCGACGGCCTCGATGCGATGCTCGCGGTGACAGACATCTTGGTCTGCCTGCTGCCGCTGACGGAGGAGACGCGCGGCCTGCTCAATGCCGAACTGCTCGCCAAGCTCCCGCGAGGTGCTTCGCTGGTGCAGACCGGCCGCGGCGCGCAGCTCGACCAGGCGGCGTTGCTCGGAGCACTTGACTCCGGGCATCTCGCGGGCGCCGTGCTTGATGTGACCGATCCCGAGCCGCTGCCGACGGATCACCCGTTGTGGCGGCATCCGCGCGTCCTGATCACGCCGCATGTCGCCAGCGTCACGCAGCCGGAAACAGCGGCGCTCGCGGTCGCCGCGAACATCAAGCGACACCGCGCCGGGCTCGATCTGGTTGGCCTCGTCGACCGCAGCCGCGGCTACTGATCGCGGTCGCGCCGTCACGGCTCAGCGGATCCAGTCCAGGGTCTTGTAATACGCGCCGACGAACGGCAGGAACCAGGGCTTGCCGTAATGGCCTGGCACGACCGGCCAGCCGGCGTCCTTCATCGGATTGCGGTCGGGCCGGCCGAGCATCGCATCGGCCATGATCATGCCGAGATGGGTCGAGAGCTGCGCGCCGTGACCCGAATAGCCCATCGCGTACCACAGCCCGCCCTGGCGACCGGCGCGCGGATAACGGTCGGCGGTCATGTCGACGAGGCCGCCCCAGCAATAGTCGATGTCGATGCCGGCAAGCTGCGGGAACATCCGCTCCATCGCCGCGCGCAGGATCGCGCCGCTCCTCGCATCGGACTGCTGATCCGATGTCGCCGAGAAGCGCGCGCGGCCGCCGAAGATCAGGCGATTGTCCGGCGACAGGCGGAAGTAGTTGCCGATGTTCATGGAGGTGACGTAGGTGCGGTGGCCCGGCAGCACCGAGGCCGCCTCGGCCTCCGTCAGCGGCCGCGTCGCGATGATGAAGCTGCCGACGGCAATGATGCGGCGGCGGAAATAGCTGAAGCTCGCCGGCGTGGTGGCGCCGGTGGCGAGCAGCACCTGCTCGGCGCTCACCGTCCCCTTGGCCGTGGTGAGGCGAAAGTGCTTGGTGTCCTGCACCCGTTCAGTGACGGCGGCTTGCTCGACAATGACGGCGCCGCGGCGGCTCGCGGCAGAGGCGAGGCCCGCGGCGAAGCAGCCCATGTGCATCATCGCGCTCTTCTTGAACAGCATGCCGCCGTGAAAGGGCGAGCCGATCTCGGATTTCAGCTCGGCCGGCGAGAGCAGCGCCGTGTCGGGATCGACCTCGCGGTGGATCGCTTCGAAGTTCGTTGCGATCCCCGCGAAATGGCCAGGCTTGGACGCCAGCTTGAGCTTGCCGGAGCGGCGGAAACCGCAAGCGATGTCTTCTTCCGCGATCAGGCGCTCGAGCGTGTCGATCGACTCGTCGAACGCTTTGTAGAGCGCGATCGCGCGCCGGGTGCCGAGCTCGGCCTTCGCGGCCGGATAGCTGTGCGCCAGCCCGTTGTTGAGATGCCCGCCATTGCGTCCCGACGCGCCCGAGCCGACCTGATCGGCTTCGAGCACGATCACCTTGGCGCCGGCCTTGGCGAGCTGCAGTGCCGCGCCGAGCCCGGTGAAGCCGCCGCCGATCACCGCGACGTCGTAACGCCCCTCCACGGGCCCGCTATGGCCGCCGGCAAATGCGGTCGCCGTGTCGCGCCAGTAGGAGACATATTTCATCGCGGGCACTCTGCTTACAGGCCGAACACGCCGGGCAGCTCGGAAATGGTCTTGATCTCGGTGTAGCCGTAATAGGGATTGGCCGGCTCGTGGCCGCGGTTGACCCAGACCTTGTTGGTGATGCCGAGATCGTGCGCGGTCATCAGGTCGTAGCGGAATGAGGAGGAGCAGTGCGTGATGTCCTCGGGGCCGCAGCCGAGCATGTCGAACATGTATTCGAAGGCGCGCATCCGCGGTTTGTAGGCCTGCGCCTGTTCCGCCGTGAACACGGCATGGAACGGCGCGCCGAGCCTGACGACGTTCGAGGGGATCTGCACGTTCATGGCGTTGGAGAGGATGACCAGCGGGATCTCCTTGGCCACCTTGGCGAGACCCGCCGGTACGTCCGGATGTGGACCCCAGGTCGGCACGCGCTGATACACCATCTTGGCATCCTCGGGCTTGAAGGGGATGCCGATCTTGCGGCAGCTGCGCGCCAGGGCGTTGCTGACGACCTCGGCATAGGGCTTCCACGCGCCGAGGACTTCATCGAGGCGGTAGGCCGAGAAGACCTTCACGAACTCCGTCATCGCCGACTCGGAGAGCTGTGCGCTGTAGAGATCGCGTGCGGCCTCGGCCATCTCGAAATTGATCAGCGTGCCGTGGCAGTCGAAGGTCACGTATTTCGGGCGAAAGCGGCTCATGGATCCTCATGCCGGTCGTGGTCTCGACGTCCGATGATAGGCCGCCCCGCCAGCATAAGATGCGGCTTTGCCCCGGTTCGGCGGCGGAAGATGTTGTCGGCATCATCGCCTTCAGACGATCTGCCGGGGGCCGCTCGCCCAGACTCCGGTGCAGATGGGAGTGCATGACATGACGTCCGACGCCGCGAGCTTCAGAGCTTTCAGCGGGGAGCACCTGGATGCAGCGACGCGGCTGTCGCAGCAGGTCCGCTGGCCGCATCGTCGCGAGGACTGGCAGATGGCGCTTGCGCTGAGCAAGGGCTGCGTGGCGGTCGCGGCGGACGGTCGCGTGATCGGCACCGTGCTGATGACGCCGTATGGCCAGGATGCCGGGACCATCAACATGGTCATTGTCGACGAGGCGGAGCGGGGGAAGGGGCTCGGACGGTGCCTGATGCAGCAGGCGATGGCGCTCGCCGGTGAGCGGCGGTTGCAGCTCGTCGCGACAGAAGATGGACTGCAGCTCTATGAGAAGCTCGGCTTCCGCCGCAGCGGTGAGATCGTGCAGCATCAGGGACATCTCGCGGAAGCTGTCGCGCAGCCCGACGCCGTGCGTGCGGCCACGCCCGACGACATCGCCGTCATCACGGCACTCGACATCGCGGCCTTTGGCGCGGATCGCCGCGACCTGATAGCCCATATCGCATCCATCGGAGAGTTCGCGGTGTTGGAGCGCCAGGGCCGTGCGGCGGGGTTCGCCGCGCTGCGTCACTTCGGCCGCGGTCTCGTGATTGGCCCCGTGGTCGCTTTCAGTAGCGAGGACGCCAAGTCGCTCGTCGCGCATTTCCTCGCTGGGCGACAGGGCAAGTTCATCCGCGTCGACACCGGCAGCGAGACGGGACTCGCACCATGGCTGGGCGGCTTGGGCCTCGATCATGTCGGCGGCGGCATCGTCATGCTTAGGCCGGCCGCTGGTCACACGAGGCGGCGCGCCCCGACATCATTTGCCTTGGCCAGCCAGGCGTTCGGCTGAACCGGAGATCATCATGCTCAGCAACTCGCTCATCGAACTCGATCGCGCCCATCTGGTGCATCCGGTCGCGTCCTATCGCGGACACGAGGCCGCCGGCGCGCGGGTCCTGAAATCCGCCAAGGGTGCGATCGTGACCGATGCCTCGGGCCATCAATGGGTCGACGGCTTCGCCGGGCTGTGGTGCGTCAATGCCGGCTATGGCCATGAGAGCATCGTCGAGGCGGCGGCGCGGCAGATGCGCGAGCTGCCTTATGCCACTGGCTATTTCAGCCTCGCCTCGGAGCCGGCCATCCGGCTCGCGGCAGCGCTCGCCGAGCGCGCGCCGGGTGATCTCAACCACGTCTATTTCACGCTTGGCGGCTCGGACGCCGTCGACAGCACGGTCCGCTTCATCCATTACTATTGGCACGCGAGGGGGCAGCCGCAGCGCGATCAGTTCATCACGCTGCAGCAGGGCTATCACGGCTCGTCGACGGTCGGTGCAGGACTCACGGCGCTGCCGGCCTTCCACGCCAATTTCGGCGTGCCACTGAACTGGCAGCACAAGATCCCGTCGCACTATTCGTACCGCAACCCCGTTGGCAGCGATCCCGACGCCGTCATCGCGGCCTCGCTCGCGGCCCTCGAAGCCAAGATTGCCGAGGTCGGCGGTCCCGAACGGGTGGCCGCGTTCTATGCCGAGCCGATCCAGGGCTCGGGCGGCGTGCTGGTGCCGCCGGACGACTGGATGAAGGCGATGCGCGAGCGCTGCCGGCGGCACGGCATCCTGTTCGTCGCCGACGAGGTGATCACCGGCTTCGGTCGTACCGGACCGCTGTTCGCCTGCACAGATGACGACATCGTCCCGGACTTCATGACCGTCGCGAAGGGTCTGACCTCCGGCTACGTCCCAATGGGCGCGGTGCTGATGTCCGATCATGTCTATGGCGTTATTGCCGATGGCGCAGGTTCTTCGGCCGTTGGGCACGGCTATACCTATTCGGCGCATCCGGTGAGCGCGGCGGTCGGCCTTGCCGTGCTTGATCTCTATGAGAATGGCTTGCTGGAGAATGGCCGGCGGGCGGGTGCGCGGCTGATGGCGGGCCTGCGCGCGCTGCAGGACCATCCGTTGGTGGGCGAGGTGCGCGGCCGTGGCCTGCTGGCGGCCATCGAGCTCGTGACCGACAAGGAGAAGAAGACGCCGCTGCCGGCGAGCGCCGAGCCGTCGCGCCGCATCTTCGATCGCGCCTGGGCCAACGGCCTCGTCATCCGTGCCTTCCCGACAGGGGTGCTCGGCTACGCGCCGCCGCTGTGCTGCAGCGACGCGGACATCGATGCCATCCTCGAACGCACCGCACGGACGCTGGATCAGACCCTGGCCGATCCGGACGTCCGCGAGGCCATGGCGTGAAGGTGGGCACGGGCATATCGGTGCGTGTGCAGCAGGGCCGATATGTCGGCGGCTCCTCCTATTCGCAATTTTCTGCCGTCGGGTCCTCGCAATTCGGAAGTTTTCGCCGGAACCCGGCTTCACACTAGGACCGATGACGCGGAAGGGCCTCACAGAATGACCAAGCTCGATCTTGCTCAATTCAGGTACCTGACCTTCGACGTGGTCGGCACGCTGATCGACTTCGAAAGCGGGATCGTCTCGAGCCTCGGTGAGATCGCGGCGGAAGCAAACAAGGCAATCGACGGTGAGCAGGCGCTGAGCCTGTACCGCGCGGCACGCTACGCGGCGGACGCCGACCGCTTTCCGGATGATCTCGTCCGGGTCTATGACATCATCGCACCACAACTCGATCTGCCCAGGCAGACCGCGCTCGGCGAGCGCTTCCGCGACTCCGCCGCACGCTGGAAGGCCTTCCCGGACAGCGCCGCCGCCATGGCGCGTCTCGCCCGGCGCTACAAGCTGATCGCGATGACCAATGCGCGGCGCTGGGCACTGGATCATTTCGAGCGCGAGCTGGGCTCGCCGTTCTACGCGAGCTTCACGGTCGACGACACCGGGACGGAGAAGCCGGATCCCGCCTTCTTCACTCAGGTGTTCGATTTCATCGAACGTGACGGCGGCTCGACGTCACAGATCCTGCATGTGGCGCAGAGCCAGTATCACGACATCGGCATCTCCCGGCAGCTCGGCGTCATCAATTGCTGGATCGAGCGGCGCCACGACAAGCAGGGCTATGGCGGCACCATCGCGCCGGCGTCCTTCACCAAGCCGGATTTCCACTTCCATTCGATGGCCGAGCTGGCCGACGCGGTGGACCAGGTGCCTGCCAAATGATGTGCGACTGACGATTTTCATTCTGCCGGATCGAACAGGGGACGGATGACATGAGCAAAGGGATCAACAACTGGACTCCGAGTGACGATGTGCTGGTCGAGGCGGCAATCCGGCGCGGCGCCTCGCGCCGGGATCTCCTGAAGATGATGCTCGCCAATGGCGTCGCGCTCGCTGCCGGCAGCACCATGCTCGGTCGCGCCGAGCGCGCATTCGCGGCCACGCCGAAGAAGGGCGGCTCGATCAAGGCCGCGGGCTGGTCCACCTCGACGGCCGACACGCTCGATCCGGCCAAGGCGTCCTTCTCGACCGACTATGTGCGCTGCTGCTCGTTCTACAATCGGCTCACCACGCTCGATAAGAGCGGCGCGGCGCAGATGGAGCTCGCCGAATCCGTCGAGTCCCAGGATGCGCAGACCTGGACCGTGAAGCTCAAGAAGGGCGTCACCTTCCACGACGGCAAGCTGCTGACGGCCGACGACGTCGTGTTCTCGCTGAAGCGGCATCTCGACAAGGCGACAGGCTCCAAGGTCGCCAAGATCGCGGCGCAGATGACCGGCTTCAAGGCGGTCGACAAGACCACCGTCGAGATCACGCTGGCGAGCCCCAACGCCGACCTGCCGATGATCCTGGCGCTGCATCACTTCATGATCGTCGCCGACGGCACCACCGATTTCTCCAAGGGCAACGGCACCGGCGCCTTCGTCCGCGAGGCCTTCGAGCCGGGCGTCCGCTCCATCGGCGTGCGCAACAAGAACTATTTCAAGGACGGCCCCTATCTCGATCAGATCGAGTTCATCGCGATCACGGAGGAGAATGCGCGCGTCAACGCGCTGCTCTCCGGCGACATCCAGCTCGCCGCCAGCATCAACCCGCGCTCGCTCCGGCTGATCGAGGGCAAGGAGGGGATCGCGCTGTCGAAATCGACGACCGGCAACTACACTGACCTCAACATTCGCCTCGACATGGCGCCGGGCAACAAGAAGGACTTCATCGATGGCATGAAGCACCTCGTCAACCGCGAGCAGATCGTCAAGTCGGTGCTGCGTGGCTTCGGCGTCGTCGGCAACGACCAGCCGGTTTCTCCGGCGAATTTCTTCCACAACCCCGACCTCAAGCCGAAGCCGTTCGATCCGGACAAGGCGAAATCGCTGTTCCAGAAGGCCGGCGTGCTCGGCACGTCGATCCCGGTCGTGACCTCGGAAGCGGCGAATTCGGCAATCGAGATGGCCATGGTGATCCAGGCCTCGGCGGCGGCGATCGGCCTGACGCTGGACGTGCAGCGCGTTCCCTCGGACGGCTATTGGGACAATTACTGGCTGAAGGCGCCGGTCCATTTCGGCAACATCAATCCGCGCCCGACGCCGGACATCCTGTTCTCGCTGCTCTATGCCTCCGAGGCGCCGTGGAACGAGAGCCGCTTCAAGTCCGAGAAGTTCGACAAAGTGATGCTCGAGGCGCGCGGCCTGCTCGACCAAGCCAAGCGCAAGCAGATGTATGCCGAGATGCAGGCGATGATCGCGGAGGAGGCGGGCACCATCATTCCGGCCTACATCTCCAATATCGATGCCACCTCGTCGAGGCTGAAGGGCTTGGAGCCCAGCCCGCTCGGCGGCATGATGGGATATGCCTTCGCCGAATATGTCTGGCTCGATTCGTGAATGCTGTCTGAGTCGCGTGGCGCCGGTCACTCGGGTCGGCGCCACGATGACCATGATCTGATCAGGCTCGCGGACCCAAAGTTTGAAACATCGGATCGCATCCCTCATCCTGGCCCGGCTGGCGATCGCGCTGGTCACCGCGATCATTGTCTCATTCGCCGTCTTCTTCGCCACCGCGATGCTGCCGGGCGACACCGCGACCATCCTGCTCGGCCAGGCCGCGACCCCCGAGGCGGTCGAGGGGCTGCGCAAGGCGATGCATCTCGATGATCCCGCCATTTTCCGTTTCCTGCGCTGGCTGGCCGGCGTCGTGCAGGGCGATCTCGGCGTGTCATATGCCAACAACATGCCAGTCGCGAAGCTGATCGGCGGGCGCCTCGTCAACACCCTCAAGCTCGCCGGCCTCACCGCGACCGTCGCGGTACCGCTGGCGCTGACGCTCGGCATCACCGCGGCGATGCTGCGCAACACGCTGTATGATCGCTGTCTGACCATCGCCGTCATCGGCATCGTGTCGGTGCCGGAGTTCATGATCGCGACCCTCGCTGTGCTTTTGTTCGCTGTCTATCTTAATTGGCTGCCGGCGGTGTCCTTCATCAGCGAGATCCGCACCGCCTCTGATTTCGCCCGCGCCTATGCGATGCCGGTCGTGACGTTAACCATAGTGATCTCGGCGCAGATGATCCGGATGAGCCGGGCGGCCGTGATCGAGACCTTGAACACGCCCTATGTCGAGATGGCGCTCTTGAAGGGCGCCTCGCGCGGCCGTCTGGTGCTCCGCCATGCGCTGCCCAATGCGCTGGGCCCGATCGTGAATGCGGTGGCCTTGTCATTGTCCTATCTCCTGGGTGGCGTCATCATCATCGAGACCGTCTTCAACTATCCCGGCATCGCCAAGCTGATGGTCGACGCGGTGTCGACCCGCGACCTGCCGCTGATCCAGAGCTGCGCCATCATCTTCTGCTTCGGCTTCCTGCTGCTGACCACCACGGCCGACATCATCGCCATCCTGTCCAATCCGAGGCTGCGATGACGAGCGCCGCGAAATCCGCCTCGCGAACCCCGCGCTTCGGTTACCGCATCAACGCTGTCGGGGTTGCCGGGGCGCTGATCGTGGCGTTCTGGATCGTCGTGGCGTTCGTCGCGCCCTCCATCATTCCGCATCCGATCGGCGACATCGTCGACACCGATTATTTCGGCCCCATGAGCCGCGAGCTGTGGCTGGGCTCCGACTATCTCGGACGCGACATGACCTCGCGCATCCTGATGGGCGCGCGCTATACGCTCGGCATTTCGGTGGCCTCCGTGATCATCGCCGGCGTGTCGGGCGTCACGCTCGGCATGATTGCGGCGATCACCGGCGGGGTCGTCGACATGGTGCTGAGCCGGCTGCTCGACGCGTTGAGCTCGATTCCGAGCAAGCTGTTCAGCCTCGTCGTCGTCGCCGCGGTCGGCTCGTCGATCCCGGTGCTGATCGTGACCATGGCGGTGATCTACATTCCCGGCGCCTACCGCTTCGCCCGCGCGCTCGCGGTCAACATCAACACTATGGATTTCGTCACGGTGGCTCGGATCCGCGGCGAGAGCCTGTTCTATTTGATCCGCGCCGAGATCCTGCCCAACATCATCGGCCCGGTGCTGGTCGATCTTGGCCTGCGCTTCGTGTTCATCGTGCTGCTGCTGTCCGGAATGTCCTTTCTCGGCCTGGGCGTGCGGCCGCCTTATGCCGATTGGGGCGCGCTGGTGCGCGAGAACATCGGCGGGCTGCCCTATGCCGCGCCGGCCGTGATCTTCCCGTCGCTGGCGATCGCAAGCCTCACCATCGCCGTCAATCTCCTGATCGACAATCTGCCGACCAAGATCCGCGACCGGGAGGCGTCGTAGATGACGAGCCTGGTGCAGATCCGCGATCTTCGCGTCGAGGCGACCACCGATTCCGGCCGCACTATCGAGATCATCAGGGGCGTCGATCTCGACATCGCCGAAGGCGAGATCGTCGCGCTGATCGGCGAGAGCGGCTCCGGCAAGACCACCATCGCGATGAGCCTGATGGGCTATGCGCGGGCCGGCTGCCAGATCGTCGGCGGCTCGGTCACGGTCGATGGCGTCGACATGGTGACACTCTCGGAGAAGGACAAGGCGGCCGTGCGCGGCGCCAAGATCGCCTATGTGCCGCAGAGCGCCGCCGCGGCGTTCAATCCGGCAATCCGCATCATGGATCAGGTCATCGAGGTCGTGCGCATCCACGGCGTGATGCCGGTGGAGGAGGCGCGCAGCAAGGCCGCGGCGCTGTTCCGTGCGCTGTCGCTGCCCAACCCCGACACGATCGGCGAGCGCTATCCGCACCAGGTGTCCGGCGGCCAGCTGCAGCGGCTCGCCGCGGCGATGGCGCTGATCGCGAGCCCGAAGGTGCTGATCTTCGACGAGCCGACAACGGCGCTCGACGTCACCACCCAGGTCGAGGTGCTGCGCGCGTTCAAGTCGGTGATCTCGGCGCATCGCATCGCCGGCATCTACGTGTCGCATGATCTCGCCGTCGTCGCCCAGATCGCCGACCGCATCGTCGTGCTGCGCAATGGCGAGGTGCAGGAGAGCGGGACGACCGCCGACATTCTCGAGCGCGCGCGGCACCCCTATACGCGCCAGCTGCTCGCCGCCATCGCGCCGCATCATGAACCGCGAGCGGAGGCGTCCGTGGCGGCCGAGGCATTGCTCGAAGTGCACGAGGTGTCGGTCGGCTACGGTCCGCTGCGCTCGGACGGCCTGCCCGCGATCGTGGCCGTCGAGAACGTCAGCCTGCGCGTCGCGCGCGGACGCAATCTCGGCATCATCGGCGAATCCGGCTGCGGCAAGTCGACGCTCGCCCGCGCCATCGCCGGCATCCTGCCGCCGTTTGCGGGCGGCGTCGTGTTCGACGGCCGCGAGCTCGGGCGCAGCGCGCGCAGCCGCGATGCGGACCAGCTCCGCCAGGTGCAGATCGTGTTCCAGCATGCCGACACGGCGCTGAACCCGGCGCATACGGTCGAGGACATTCTGGGGCGGCCGCTGACATTCTATCACGGCATGCCGCGCCAGCACCGCAGCGCCCGCATCGATCAGCTGCTCGACATGGTGAAGCTGCCCCGCAGCCTGCGGCTGCGCCGTCCGGGCGAGCTCTCGGGGGGACAGAAGCAGCGCGTCAACTTCGCCCGCGCGCTGGCCGCCGATCCCAAGCTCATCATCTGCGACGAGATCACCTCCGCGCTCGACACCGTCGTCGCCGCGGCGGTCATCGATCTGCTCAAGGAGCTGCAGCGCGAGCTCGATCTCGCTTATGTCTTCATCAGCCACGATCTGTCGGTGGTCGAGGCGATCTGCGACGATATCGTCGTGATGTATCGCGGCCGCAAGATCGAGCAAATCACGCCCGAGGCCATGGCGCGGCCGGAGCATCCCTACACGAAGCTCCTGCTGTCGTCGGTGCCGAAGCTCGATCCCGCCTGGCTCGACAATCTGCGCCAGGATCCCGAGCAGGTCCGCGAATACTGCCAGCGCTGACCGCGCGGCTACATCTGGAACAGGCTGGTCAGCGGCAGATAGGGCTTGACGATCGGCGACTTCAGCACGACGAAGCTGAAGTACTTCTCGATTCCGATGTCCATGTCGGTCAGCCGCTCCATGATGGTCTGGTACTCGCCGATCCCCGCGGTGACGAACTTCATCATGTAGTCGTAGCCGCCGGAGACGAGGTGGCACTCGATCAGCTGGTCGATCTTCTCGACCGCGGCGAGAAAGCGGGCGAAGTCGATCTGGCGGTGGTTCTTCAGGGTGACCTCGGTGAACACGGTCAATGTCTGGCCGAGCTTGGAGACGCAGATCTGCGCCGAGTAGCCCTCGATATAGCCTTCCGCCTGCAGCTTCTTCACCCGCATCAGGCAGGGGCTCGGTGACAGATTGACCAGCTCGGCCAGCTCCACATTGGTGACGCGGCCGTTCTTCTGCAGTTCATGCAGGATCTTGATGTCGATGCGATCGAGCTTCATGAAGCCGTGGTCCCGTGTGGCGCGAGGTCGGGTCCCCATTACAGCAGAAAATTCTGCGCTTGGCCCAACGAAATGTCCGTAAAGCAAGAATGGGGCCGTATCCGCCGGGATTATGCGATGCAAAACAATACGCCGGCGCTGCGCCGGCCGGCAGAATGATATGCCGTCCCGGCCGCGAATCCGGCGCCCGTGCGGCCTGATACCGCTCTAACCTGTCGAAGCCTACAGCCGGAGAGACCGCATGCCCGCACCGCTGGTGCACGTCGAGACATCGCCAACGCTGCCCGCGCGTGCAGATGCCGTGGTCATCGGCGGCGGCATCGTCGGCGTGTTCACGGCCTATTACCTCGCGCGGCGCGGGCTCGCGGTGGCGCTGATCGAGAAGGGCCGCA
Organism: Bradyrhizobium sp. SZCCHNR1017; assembly: GCF_032381375.1. NCBI lineage: Bacteria > Pseudomonadati > Pseudomonadota > Alphaproteobacteria > Hyphomicrobiales > Nitrobacteraceae > Bradyrhizobium > Bradyrhizobium sp. SZCCHNR1017. Next base: position 444,758 of record NZ_JAUHIR010000002.1, read on the forward strand.
TCGGCGCCGAGCAGTCCAGCCGCAATTGGGGCTGGTGCCGGCAGCAGAACCGCGATGCGCGCGAGCTGCCGATGGCGACGCTGAGCCTCGATCTGTGGGAGCGCTTCGCGGCCGAGAGCGGCGAGGCGACCGGCTTCTCGCGCTGCGGCCTGTTCTATCTCAGCAATGACGAGGCGGAGCTCGCCGGCTGGGCGCGCTGGGGCGAGTTCGCCAAAACCGCCGGCGTCACCACGCACATGCTCGATAGCCGTCAGGCCACGGAGCGCGGCGCTGCCACCGGGCGCAGCTGGAAGGGCGGCGTGTTCTCGCCGACCGACGGCACCGCCAGCCCCGCCGATGCCGCGCCCGCGGTGGCGCGCGCGATCCTGAAGCAGGGCGGCTCGGTGCACCAGATGTGCGCCGTGCGCGGCGTCGAGACCAGCGGCGGCCGGCTGTCGGCCGTGATCACCGAGCGCGGCACCATCCGCACGCCGGTCGCGGTGCTCGCCGCCGGCGCCTGGGCTTCGTCGTTCTGCCATCAGCTCGGTGTCGCACTGCCGATGGCCTCGATCCGCGCCTCGGCGCTCGCTCTGTCGCCGTCGGCGGAGCCGCTGCCCCCGGCGCTGCACACCGCCGCCGTCTCGATCACCCGGCGCGGCGACGGCGGCCATACGCTCGCGATCAGCGGCCGCGGCCGCGTCGATCCTACACTTCAGCAGCTGCGCTTCGCGTCGCACTTCCTGCCGATGTTCGCCAGGCGCTGGCGCAGCCTGCTGCCCGGCGGGCTCGAAGGCCTGCGCGCCGGCCACGAGACGGTCGGCCGCTGGCGGCTCGACGCGCCGACGCCGATGGAGCTGACCCGCATCCTCGATCCCCGGCCGGACCAGGCCACCATCCGCCTGACCCGGGCGCGCGCGGTCGAGCTGCTGCCGGCCTTGAAGCAGAGCCGCGTCACGGCGGCGTGGGCGAGCTACATCGATTCCACGCCCGACGGCGTGCCTGCGATCGACGAGCTCGCCGCGCTGCCCGGCCTGATCGTCGCCGCCGGCTTCAGTGGCCACGGCTTCGGCATCGGGCCAGGTGCGGGCCATCTCATCGCCGATCTCGTGACCTCCGCCAAACCGATCGTCGATCCCAGGCCCTACGCGCCCGCGCGTTTCGCCCGGCATGAGTCCAAGACGGTCGCAGACTTCTGAAGGTTGCGTCTCCGGGACGTTAAGCCCCCGACTGCGCCAGACCGTTCGGTTCGCCGAATTCACCGGTTCCGCTCTGCGGCCCTTCGGTCTGCGGCTGACTTCGTCCAGTCCGTTTGGGGCCTGCTCTTGGAAGGCGTTGCAGAACAATGATGCCTTTTCCCCCCAAACGAGTTCTCAACTTTCTGATTTTGTTGGTATTCGCTGACCTTGCCCCTGGGGCTTAATCCAGTTTGAAGTTCGTTCTGGCCCAACGAGGACCAGAGCATGAAGCGCGGCCGCTTTACGGAAGAACAGATCATTGGGATTTTGAAGGAGCACGAGGCTGGCGTTCCGGTCGCCGATCTCTGCCGCAAGCATGGCGTGAGCGACGCGAGCATCTACAAGTGGAAGGCCAAGTTCGGCGGAATGGACGTCTCGGAGGCCAAGCGGCTGTGAAGACGCTGGAGGACGAGAATGGCGCTGGTGGCCGACACTTCACTCTCGGGCGCCCCGGTCGCCCGGGAGCTGGACCGGCCGGTCGCCGAGCGCGGCAAGCCCAAGATGGTGGTGAGCGACAACGGCAGCGAGCTCACGAGCAATGCCATCCTGACATGGACCGATCAGAGCCGTGTCGCCTGGCACTACATCGCGCCCGGCAAACCCATGCAGAACGCCTTCATCGAGAGCTTCAACGGCCGCCTGCGGGATGAACTGCTGAACGAGACGCTGTTCACCTCGCTCGCCCAGGCCCGCGTTGCGCTCCGATGCTGGCAGGCCGACTATAACGACGCTCGACCGCACTCCCAGCTCGGATGGAAGACGCCATCCGAGTTCGCCGCCACCTGCAATCCGCGTCGGGATCTGGCGCTGCGCTATGCCGAGAGCTCCGCGCCAGCTCCCGCCGCTACGACCGCCCAGATGGCACATCAAACCGCCCGAACGAACTCAGATCTGGATAAAACTTGGGGGCAAGGTCACTGCGGACGAGTCTGATGTTTTGGTAGCAAACGAAACCCGGCTCGCCTCAAAAGTTCATCGCGCCGGATTTTCGGTCAAGGTTTGGTCGTAAAGTGAATTCGTCGGGTGGTTGACTGTTTGGCGGCCCGAACTGTGACCTCCTGCTTGCCAGCCGTCATCACCGCAGCATCAACGCCAGCCAGCATGACGCCGCATTCGATTTGGCCTGGTCGCTACTGACTCCACGTCAGCCCTTTAGCTGGTAGCCAATCTTCCCAATCCGGAGGCAGCTGGGAATAGCTCGCTTGTTTTCTGTAGCTCCCAACGACGGGTTTCAGGTTGTCGCAGGAGCAGAACCTGTCGACGACAGCCTCCTTGATGGCATGAGCGGCTCTCTTTCCCAGTCTGGCTTCTTCGCTGCGGAACTTTCTCCAAAGCAAGACTTCGATGAACTCATGGACGAGAACGCTGTTGAAATCCAATCCCTTCATTTCCGGATAGCTTACGACTAATCGCGGCGCCATCGATGCGCCATTGTGCGACCCGCCCGGACCAAACTTGGTGACATGGACGCGCACGACCTTTGGCAACTGACGCGTAAGCTGCGCAACGAAATCGGAAGCAAATCGATCCTCCACCCGCCGCCATGACAGCACGACGCGCTCCAGACTGGCGCCCGGCAAGTCGTGACGCACGATCGCGTCGCGCAGTCTCTCATCTGAAAACCGAGCTATACCTTGCGCGATCTCCGCTTTGAGCGCATCTGGCCAGGTCACATCATAGTTTTCGGCGCGAAAGAATTCGAGATTTCCAAGTTGGAAGCGGACGTGGGAGACCTCGTCTTCGATCGTTGAAGAAAAGCGAAACTCCATGATGGCCACCTTCATGAAACGCCAGTTGAACGACCGTCGACCGGAGCCGCCATGCCCCGATGCAAGGGTTCAATTCCCTATATTTCGAAGATTTCCAGCTCCGAGAAGCCGTTGCAGCGGCGGTCACATTGGCCGAATCGCCTAGTCGCACGAGACGCGATTACCCATCCGCCGGCACGTCCTGCCATCACTGAAATAGGTCGTGCTTCCGACCGTGTGCGACGACGTGCCATCGCTGTAGTAGGTGTGGTTGCCGATCTGCTGCGAGCTGCTGCCGTCGTTGTTGTAGGTGAAGCGCCCGATCTGCTGGGACGAGGAGCCGTCGCTCCAATAGGTGTTGTTGCCGATCCGCTGTCCCGACGTCCCGTCGTCGCACAGGATCTGGTTGCCGATGAGCTGGCAGGTCTCGGCCTGAGCTGCTGTCGCCGCCCACAGGCCGAACGCGATCGCGAGAGCGTGGCGCATGAAGTCGATTCCCTAAATTACAATATCCAATCGCAACCCACGCGCGAGCGCAACGGAAAACGATCCGTGATGATCTGTGCGGATCAACGTCCGGCGCCGCGCGTCCTGGTCTTGCCGGCGGCTCCGCCGACCCGGAACGCCCGCATCTGGCCGCTGAGAAAGCGCAGCAGATGGCTGGCGGCATGCGGCAGCTCGCGGCCGCGCCGGGTGATGACGCAGGCTTCGCTCGAGGCCAGCAGGCGGTTGTCCACCGGCACGGCGGCGAGGGAGCCGTCGGCAAGATCGGCGGCGATCGCGAAGGCCGGCAGGAGCGTCAGGCCGAGGCCGCTCCTGACGAAGTGGCGGAGCACGTTGATGGAGCTGGTGGTGAGCTTCGGCGACAGGGCGATGCGCTCGGCGGCCTCCGCCATTGCCACGACCTGACGCGTGCCGTAGCTCGGATGCATCAGTCCGAGGGGGTGATCGGCGAGCTCGCGCAAGCGCAAGGGACGGCCGAGCCGCGCGAGCGCATGATCCGGCGGCATGATCGCGCAGAGCGGCTGCCGGCTCGCGGTCGCGATCCGGATGCGCGGATCGGCTGATGGGTTGAACACCAGGCCGATGTGATGGCGGTCTTCGGCGACGGCATTCACGACCTCGTTGGTGCCGGCCAGATCGAACGCCATGGTGAGGTCGGGATGGCGTTGCCAGAACCGGCCGAGCGGGCCGGACATCAGGTCGCTGACGAAACCCTCGCCGAGCACGATGTCGACATGGCCGCGTTTGAGCCCCTGCAATTCGCGCAGCTTGGCGACGGTGTCGGCCTGGTCGGCCTGCCATTGCCGGAAGCGCTCGACCAGCAGCGCGCCGGCCGCGGTGGCGCGGATGCCGCGGCTGAGGCGCTCGAGCAAAGTGAGGCCGAGCTCCTTTTCCAGCAGCGCGATCTGCCGGCTGATCACCGACGCGTTGACGTCGAGCGCTTCGGCGGCGGCGCGCACCGAGCCGAGGCGGATCGCCTCGTGCAGATAGTGCAGGCGGTGGTGATCGAGCAGGGCGGACATGGCTTCGGAACGTGTTGACCTGAGGTCAACACTAGCGGCGGACGGCGCTGATGTCTGCTCCGGAATTGCGCGGCTACGCTGGCGAGGCAAATCTGGCAGGAGGCCTCGTGACCGCGGTCGGCATCATCGGACTTGGCAACATGGGGCGCGGTATGGCGCTGACGCTGAAGGGCGCGGGCTTCGCCGTCACCGGCTACGACACGCTAGCCGCGACGCGCGCGGCGCTCGCGGCCGAGGGCATCGCGATTGCCGACGGCATCGGCGGCGTGATCGCCGCCGCCGACATCGTGATCCTGTCGCTGCCGACCGCCGGCATCGTCGCCGATATCGTGGAAGGCGCCGGCGGTATCCTCGCGCAGGCCAGGGCCGGCGTCGTCATCGTCGACACCTCGACCTCGCATCCCGAGACCTCGCGCCGGCTCGCAGCCCTTCTCAAGGCGCGCGGCATGGGCTTCGTCGATGCGCCGGTCAGCGGCGGGCCGAAGGGCGCGGCGACCGGCACCATGACGATGGTGATCGGCGCCGACGGCGATGATCTCGCGCGCGTGCTGCCGGTGCTGGAGCGCATGAGCGCCAAGCGCGTCCATGTCGGCGGCGTCGGCGCCGGCAACGTCGCCAAGATCGTCAACAATCTCCTCTGCGCCGCGCATCTGCTGACCGCCGCGGAGGCGCTGCGCATCGCCGATGCGGCGGGCGTCGACGCAGTGCGGCTGCTCGAAGGGCTCAATGCCGGCTCCGGCCGCTCCGGCGTCACGCTCGTCAACGTGCCCAACTGGATTCTCAACGGCGCCTTCGACTCCGGCTTCACCATGCAGCTGATGCGCAAGGACGTCAGGCTCGCGGCGCAGTTCATCGGCGAGCTCGGACTGTCGCTGCCGATGGCCGCCGACACCGCGCGCATCTGGGCGGACAGCGCCGCCAGCATCGCCGACACCGATGATTTCAACCGCATCGTCGAGCTGCAGCTCGCTCCGATGCCGAAGCCGTGAGCGTGCCGCCATGACCCATTTCATCGATCCCCGCCTGCGCGCCGCCACGCTGCCGTTCTGGCCTGACTTGGAGGCCGTTGGTTCCCATGTCGGCGGTGACCTGATCGTCGGCGATGGCGCGACGGTCTCGGTGAATGATCCCGCCACCGGCAGATTGCTGTTCACCTATGCCGATGCCGGTGCCGACGTGGCGGCCAAGGCGGCTGCTGCTGCGGGGGCGGGGCAGGCGGAATGGGTGAAGCTGACCGCCGCGGGCCGCGGCCGCGTGATGCAGGCGGTGGCGCGGGCGATCCTCGCCGCGGCCGAGCCGCTGGCGCATCTGGAAGCGCTGTCCGCCGGCAAGCCGATCCGCGACACCAGGGGCGAGGTCGCCAAGGTCGCGGAGATGTTCGAGTACTATGCCGGCTGGGCCGACAAATTCCACGGCGACGTCATCCCGGTGCCCTCAAGCCATCTCAACTACACGCGTCGCGAGCCGATGGGCGTGGTGCTGCAGATCACGCCGTGGAATGCGCCGATCTTCACCGCGGGCTGGCAGATCGCGCCAGCGATCAGCATGGGCAACGCCGTGCTGCTCAAGCCCTCGGAGCTGACGCCGCTGACCTCGCTGGCGCTGGCAGGCATCGCCGAACGCGCGGGCTTGCCGAAGGGCGTCGTCAACGTGCTCGCCGGTTTCGGCCACACCACGGGGCAGGCGGCGCTGGTGCAGCCCGCGGTCAGGAAGGTGGTGTTCGTCGGCTCGGTACCGACCGGGCGGCTGATCGGCGAGGCTGCGGCGCGCAGGCTGTTGCCGTCGGTGCTCGAGCTCGGCGGCAAGTCCGCCAACATCGTGTTCGCCGATGCCGATCTCGAACGCGCCGCCGTCGGCGCGCAGGCCGCGATCTTCGGCGGCGCCGGACAGAGCTGCGTCGCCGGCTCCAGGCTGCTGGTGCAGAGCGCGGTCTATGACTGCTTCGTCGATCTGGTTGCAAAAGGTGCAGTGAAGATCAAATGCGGCGATCCGCTGTCGGCGGACACCGAGATCGGTCCGATCAACAACGCCAGGCAATATGATCACGTGCTGTCGTTGATCCGGGAAGGCGCGGCGGAGGGGGCGGAGATCGCCGCTGGCGCAAATGGCGTGGCGCAGGACGGCGGATATTTCGTCAAGCCGACCGTGCTCAAGAACGTCACCAACGCCATGGGTATCGCGCGCAAGGAGGTGTTTGGTCCGGTCGTCGCCGCGATCCGCTTCGACACCGAGGCGGAGGCGATCGCGATCGCCAATGACAGCGAGTTCGGCCTCGCGGGCGCGGTGTGGACCAGGGATGTCGCGCGCGCGCATCGCGTCGCAGCACAGGTCAAGGCCGGGACGTTCTGGATCAACGCCTACAAGACCATCAATGTCGCCTCGCCGTTCGGCGGCTACAACAACAGCGGCCATGGCCGCTCCTCCGGCATCGAGGCGCTGTACGAATACACGCAGGTGAAGAGCGTGTGGGTCGAGACCGCGGCCGAGCCGGCCGTGGCGTTCGGCTACGCGCCGGGCTTGCGCGACTGAGCGGGCATGGCATGATCGGTGCAAGAGCTGCGCGCCACGGAACGACCACTTAGTTCCGAAATAAGGAACGGACACATGCCGCGCTTCGTCAACGTCGCCATTGGTCAGCTCGGCCCGATTGCCAAGAGCGAAACACGGACCGCGGTGGTTGCGCGACTGATGGCGTTGATGCGGCAGGCGCACGCCAATGGCTGCGACCTGATCGTTTATCCCGAGCTCGCGCTGACGACGTTCTTCCCGCGCTGGTACATGGCCGATCAGGCCGAGATCGACCTCTATTTCGAGCGCGAGATGCCGGGGCCGGAAACGCAGGCCCTGTTCGCGCTCGCGAAAGAGCTGCGCATCGGCTTCTGCCTGGGCTATGCCGAATTGGCGCTCGAGGACGGCATCGTGCACCGCTACAACACCGCCATTCTCGTCGACAAGACCGGCGCGATCGTCTCGAAATACCGCAAGGTGCATCTGCCGGGACATGCCGAGCACGAGCCGTGGCGCAAGTTCCAGCACCTGGAAAAGCGCTATTTCGAGCCCGGCAAGCGCTTCGGCGTCGTGAGCGCCTTCGGTGGCGTCATCGGCATGGCGATCTGCAACGACCGCCGCTGGCCGGAGACCTATCGCGTGATGGGGCTGCAGGGCGTCGAGATGGTGCTGATCGGCTACAACACGCCGGTGCACAATCCGCCCGCGCCGGAGCATGACGATCTCTCGCTGTTCCACAACCGCCTCGTGATGCAGTCCGGTGCCTATCAGAACGGCACCTGGGTCATCGGCGTCGCCAAGGGAGGCATCGAGGAGGGCATCGACCACATCGCCGGCAGCTGCATCATCGCACCCTCCGGCGAGATCGTCGCGGCCTGTGCCACCAAGGGCGATGAGATCGCGCTGGCGCGCTGTGACCTCGATTTGTGCAGATCCTACAAGCAGACGGTCTTCAACTTCGACGTCCATCGCCAGCCGCAGGCTTACGGCATGATCGTCGAGCGCAAGGGCGAGACGCTGATGGCCGACGGCTCGCCCGTCAGAAAGCAGGCGTGACGCACGATGTTGCTGCACGGCACTTTCCGTAGCCCGCATGAGCGAAAGCAACATGCGGGTTCGCATGAACTGTGCGGGAGAACCCGGGGGCGCTGCGCTCGCCCGGGCTACGCAAAAGCTTGCGCTCCGTGCCTCATTTGCGTTCAAATGAATGCACTCCACGTGCATGGCATGGACCTTGCTTATAATTTCGGCAATTGAACTTGGCATGTTGCATCAGGAGAGAACATGGATCGCAGGACGGTATTGAAGGGATTGGCGGGCGCGGGTGGTCTGGCGCTGACGGGGATTGCGGCACCGGCGATCGCACAAGGCGCTGCCGCACGCACCTTGCGTTTTGTGCCACAGGCCAATCTCGCCAATTTCGATCCGATCTGGGGCACGCAATATGTCGTGCGCAACGCGGCCGCGATGGTGTGGGACACGCTGTACGGCATCGACGACCAGTTCGTGCCGCAGCGCCAGATGGTGGAATCCGAGCAGGTGTCCGACGACGGCCTGACCTGGACCTTCAAGCTGCGCCCGGGACTGAAATTCCATGACGGCGAGCCGGTGCTCGCCAAGGACGTCGTCGCCAGCCTCACGCGCTGGTCGGCGCGCGATCCGATGGGCCTGATGCTGAAGGCGCTGCAGAACGAACTGACGGTCGTCGACGACAAGACCTTCAAATGGGTGTTGAAGCAGCCCTATCCGAAGATGCTGTTCGCGCTCGGCAAGGGCAATGCGCCCTGCGCCTTCATCATGCCCGAGCGCATTGCGCAGACCGACCCGTTCAAGCAGATGTCGGAATATGTCGGCTCTGGCCCGTTCAAATTCGTCAAGGGCGAGTGGGTGCCGGGCGCCAAGGCCGTGTTCGAGAAGTTCACCGACTACGTGCCGCGCCAGGAGAAGCCGGTGTGGCTCGCCGGCGGCAAGAAGGTGCTGGTCGATCGCGTCGAATGGGTGATCATGCCGGACCCCGCGACCGCCGCCGCCGCGCTGCAGAACGGCGAGGTCGACTGGTGGGAGAACCCGATCACCGACCTGGTGCCGGTGCTGAAGGGCAACAAGAACATCGGCGTCGACATCGGCGATCCGCTCGGCAATGTCGGCTCTTTCCGCATGAACCACCTGCATGCGCCGTTCAACAATGTGAAGGCGCGCCAGGCCATCCTGATGGCGATGAGCCAGGAGGACTACATGCGCGCGCTGGTCGGCGACGACAACGCGCTGTGGAAGCCGCTGCCCGGCTTCTTCACCCCGGACACGCCGCTCTACACCGAGGCCGGCGGCGACATCCTCAAGGGCAAGCGCGACTTCGCGGCGGCCAAGAAGCTGCTCGAGGAAGCCGGCTACAAGGGTGAGCCGATCACCTGCGTGGTCGCGCAGGACCAGCCGATCACCAAGGCATTCGGCGACGTTACCGCCGATCTCCTCAAGAAGCTCGGCATGACCGTCGACTTCGTCGCCACCGATTGGGGCACCGTCGGCGCCCGCCGCGCGCAGAAGACGCCGCCTTCGCAAGGCGGCTGGCACATGTTCCACACCTGGCACGCAGGTGCCGACTGCATCAACCCGGCCGCCTACACCGCGCTGCGGGCCAATGGTGACAAGGCTTGGTTCGGCTGGCCGACCAGCGAGCCGGTGGAGAAGGAGATCACCAACTGGTTCAACGCCAAGTCGCTCGACGAGGAGAAGGCGGTCGCCGGCCGCATCAACAAGGCGGCCATCGACGACGTGGTGTTCGCACCCACCGGGTTCTTCCTCGGCTATACCGCTTGGCGCAAGAACGTCTCGGGCGTGACCAAGGGGCCGATCCCCTTGTTCTGGGGCGTGTCGAAGACCGCATAGGGCGAAAGACCTCCCATGCTCACCTATGCGCTCCGCCGAGTCCTGTCGACGCTGCCGGTGATGGCGATCGTCGCGCTGTTCGTCTTCAGCCTGCTCTACATCGCGCCGGGTGATCCGGCCGTTGTGATCGCAGGCGACCAGGCGAGCCCGGCCGACGTCGAGCGTATCAGAGCCAATCTCGGACTGGACCAGCCATTCCTGGTCCAGTTCGGCAGCTGGGTTTGGCGCCTGCTGCACTTCGATCTGGGCACCTCGATCTTCACCAACCTGCCGGTGTCGGCATTGATTGCCCAGCGTATCGAGCCGACGCTGTCGCTGATGATGGTCACCCTGGTCCTCACGATCATCATCGCCGTGCCGCTCGGTGTCATCGCGGCCTGGAAGGCGGGCACCTGGATCGATCGGATCATCATGGCCTTCGCCGTGTTCGGTTTCTCGGTCCCGGTGTTCGTGGTCGGCTACATCCTGGCCTACGTCTTCGCGCTGAAGTTCGATTGGCTTCCGGTGCAGGGCTACACGCCGCTGGCCCAAGGGTTCTGGCCGTGGCTGCAGAACCTGATCCTGCCGGCGGTCGCGCTCGGCTGCGTCTACATCGCGCTGATCGCGCGCATCACCCGCGCCGCGATGCTCGAGGTGCTGCAGCAGGATTACATCCGCACCGCGCGCGCCAAGGGCCTGGGGCAGGGCGGCATCCTGTTCATTCATGCGCTGAAGAATGCCGCGGTGCCGATCGTCACCGTCGTCGGCATCGGCATCGCGCTCCTGATCGGCGGCGCCGTCGTCACCGAGAGCGTGTTCGCCATTCCGGGCCTTGGCCGGCTCACCATCGATGCCATCCTGCGCCGTGACTATCCGGTCATCCAGGGCATCGTGCTCTTGTTCAGCTTCGTCTACGTGCTCGTCAATCTCCTGATCGACGTCACCTACACCCTGGTCGACCCGAGGATCCGCTATTGACCGCCACGACCTCCATATCGCCGCCGCCAGGCCTCGTCCTCGCGCCTGTTCTGCCCGACCTGATGGTCGCGCCGAAGATCCGGCGCGGCGCCATCGGCTTCCTGCGCAACCATCCGACGGTTGCGATCGGCGGCGCGCTCCTGCTGCTGCTCGTCATCATCGGCGTGTTCGCGCCATTCCTCTTCACCGTCGATCCCACCGCGATCGCGCCGGCCAAGCGCACGCGGCTGCCGTCGGCGGATTTCTGGTTCGGCACCGATGCGCTCGGCCGCGACATTTATTCCCGCGTGCTCTATGGCACCCGCGTCTCGCTGACGGTCGGCCTCGCGGTGGCGCTCGGCGCCTCCCTGATCGGCCTCACCATCGGTCTTGTCGCCGGCTTCCTGCGCTGGGCCGATGGCGTCCTGATGCGCTGCATGGACGGGCTGATGTCGATACCGCCGATCCTGCTCGCGGTGGCGCTGATGGCGCTGACGCGTGGCAGCGTCGGCAACGTCATCCTCGCCATCACCATTGCCGAGATCCCGCGCGTGGCGCGGCTGGTGCGCGGTGTCGTCCTGAGCTTGCGAGAGCAGCCCTATGTCGATGGCGCGGTCGCCTCGGGCACGCGCACGCCGATGGTGATCCTGCGCCACATCCTGCCCAACACCATGGCGCCGATGCTGGTGCAGGCGACCTACATCTGCGCCAGCGCGATGATCACCGAGGCGATCCTGTCCTTCATCGGCGCCGGCACGCCGCCGACCATCCCGTCCTGGGGCAACATCATGGCCGAAGGCCGCGCGCTGTGGCAGGTCAAGCCCTTCATCGTGTTCTTCCCCGCCGCGTTCCTCTCGGTGACCGTGCTCGCCGTCAACCTTGTCGGCGACGGCCTCCGCGACGCGCTCGACCCGCGCATGGCGAAGAGCCCATGAGCAGCGCAGTCAGAGATCGCCGGGAGCTCAAATGATGCCGCTGCTCGAGGTCGAGAATCTCCAGGTCCATTTCCGCACACCGACCGGCATCAACCGTGCCGTCGATGGCGTCTCCTTCCACGTCAACCCCGGCGAGACGCTCGCCATCGTCGGCGAATCCGGCTGCGGCAAGTCGGTGACGTCAATGTCGATGATGCGGCTGATCCCGGAGCCGCCGGGCAAGATCGCGGGCTCGATCAAGCTCGAGGGCAGGGACATTCTTAAGCTCTCCGACCGCGAGATGCGTCAGCTCCGCGGCAACGACATCTCGATGATCTTCCAGGAGCCGATGACGAGCCTCAACCCGGTGCTGACGGTCGGCCGCCAGATCGGCGAGACCCTGCGGTTGCATCAGGGGCTCGATCAGGCGCAGGCCGAGGCGCGCGCGGTGGAGATGTTGACGCTGGTCGGCATCCCTGAGCCGGCACGCCGCGTGCGCGAATATCCGCACCAGCTCTCCGGCGGTATGCGCCAGCGCGTGATGATCGCGATGGCGCTGGCCTGCAACCCGAAGCTCCTGATCGCGGACGAGCCGACCACCGCGCTCGACGTCACCATCCAGGCGCAGATCCTCAAGCTGATGCTGGAGCTGAAGCAGCGCGTCGGCGCCGCGATCATCCTGATTACCCACGATCTCGGCGTCGTGGCCGAGGTCGCCGAGCGCGTGATGGTGATGTATGCCGGCCGCAAGGTCGAGGAAGCGCCGGTCAGGGAGCTGTTCCGCTCGCCGCGCCATCCCTATACGCAGGGCCTGCTCGGCGCGCTGCCCAAGCTCGGCTCGTCGCTGTCGGGCGAGACCAGGCGTCTCGCGGAAATTCCCGGCCAGGTGCCGGACCTCAAGCAGCGCATCGAGGGCTGCGTGTTCGCCGGCCGCTGCGCGCTTGCCACCGACGTCTGCCGCCAATATGCGCCGGGGCTGGAGCAGAAGGCCAAGCATCACATCGCCGCCTGCCATTTCGCTGCCAAGGAGCAGGCCGCCGCATGACCATGCCGCTGCTCCAGGTCAACGACCTCAAGAAGCATTTCCCGATCCGCAGCGGCCTGTTTGGGCGAGCCAAGAGCCGGGTGCACGCCGTCGACGGCGTGTCGTTCGAGATCGCGCGCGGCGAGACGTTGTCGCTGGTCGGCGAATCCGGCTGCGGCAAGTCCACCGTCGGCCGCGCCATCCTGCGCCTGTTCGACATCACGGCCGGCCAGATCGTGCTCGACGGCACGCGGATCGACGATCTCGGCCCGGGCAGCCTGCGCGACATGCGCCGCCGCGTCCAGGTCGTGTTCCAGGACCCGTTCTCGAGCCTCAATCCGCGGATGCGGATCCGCGACATCCTGGCCGAGCCGATCAACAATTTCGGCCTCGCCAAGACTGCGGCCGAGCGCGATGCGCGCATTGCCGAGCTGATGGAGATCGTCCGGCTGCCGCGCGACGCCGTGAACCGCCGTCCGCACGAATTCTCCGGCGGCCAGCGCCAGCGCATCGGCATTGCGCGGGCGCTCGCCGCCAAGCCCGACCTGATCGTCTGCGACGAGGCGGTCTCCGCGCTCGACGTCTCCGTCAAGGCGCAGATCGTCAACCTCCTGCAGGACCTGCAGCGCGAATTCGGCCTCGCGCTGCTGTTCATCAGCCACGACCTCGCCATCGTCGAGCACATGACGCACCGCGTCGCCGTGATGTATCTCGGCCGCATCGTCGAGCTCGCCCCCAGACGGCAGATCTTTGCGTCTCCCGGCCATCCCTACACCAGGGCGCTTCTCTCAGCCGTCCCAATTCCCGAACCCGGCGCCGAGCGCACCCCGATCATTCTCAAGGGCGACGTTCCCAGCCCCGTCAACCCGCCCAAGGGCTGCCGCTTCAACACCCGCTGCCCGCTCGCATTCGAACGCTGCCGAATGGAGGCGCCCGAGCTGCGTCTGAAGGGCGAGGACCAGTGGGTGGCGTGCCATCTGGAGAATGCGTAGTTGTAGTAGCGTAGGGTGGGCAAAGGCGCTACGCGGCGAAAGCCGCGAAGCGACCTGCCCACTGCGCCCGGTGCGAATGACAGCTTGACGCACGAGACCGCCGCGCCAATCCTCATTGCGAGCGCAGCTCGCAATGAGGGAGGAGAGATGGTGCGTTTCTCGCGCGGATATGGGCGCAGCGCGTAGCCCGCATGAGCGACAGCCGGCGCGCGGGACGCGCGTCGGCGCCAGCGACATGCGGGGTCTTACGTGCCGTGTCGGCGAACCCGGATGTCGCTGCGCTCGTCCGGGCTAGGTGGCGACCGAACGAAACTTCGACGGCACGCGGCATCGCTGCGCCGCGCGTCGTCGCTGCAGATCATGTCTTGAGGAATGGTACCGCAGCCGCGCGCGGTTGCGACCAGACGTCGGCTCACTGGGTACGGCTCTCGCCCGCTTCAGACTGCAAGCGACCGATTTAATTTCGTCCAACAGAACGTCGCAAAGCGCGATCTGCGACAGCAGGGCGGCCTCTGTCGATTGGTGCGACGTCGGCCGATCGAGGTGCAGCTTTGCTGTGCGGATTCTGCTGAGCGATTTCAATACCGAATGATTGGACAGGTCGCCGCCTCGAATATCGGTCATTTTGCCTGCACCACCACTACACGAGATCTGTCGCATCAGGACCAATTTGGTTCAAAGCAATCGGTATGCCGCGAAGGGGGCCGCGAACGGACAGCGCGACCTTGCGGGTCCCTCCGGCGTCTGCAAAGCAGCGCCCACGGACATCAATCGGCGGTTTACAGTTGGTTCCGAAATTGAAACTTGGCACGTTGAGTTGACGCTTTGCCTGCCTGATTGGCAACTTATCGCTCTTGGTCGAGCGATTGGCGACCTGCTGATGACCTATTGCAGCCGTGCCAGACTGGAAGACGCTCGCTGTGCCCGGCGAGGGGATGACCTGGTGCACCGCCACTGAACTGGTAATGCCTACAAGATAACTAAGAGAATGCAACGTGACCGTCTTGATCAGCATGATTGGACTCACTTCATCTCGCCTCATATCGACAGGCGTGTGGACGTTGCCAGGTTCGCGTTGTGACAAGGGCATAAGTTCATCGCTTCGGTGACCTGCTTCGCAAGATCGAGAATCTCAAGCGCCGAGCGTCGCCGGTTAGGTGTGTTGGTGTTCCGAACATTATCGTCTCCCCAAAATGCCGCGGGTCTCGGCTCGCTCGGTCACGTTCAACCCTGTCTGTCGCTGCGAGGATGCGCTTAGCGAGTCTTGATTTCGTGGTGGAGTTTTGCCCGGCCTTGGGCAGGGGATCACCGCCTCGTCCAGCACGGAACTCATGAGTTCCACTTCGCCGGGATGCCGGTTCCCGTGCCGCCACGTTCATCTCCTCTCTTACGGTCGCACTCTACAGAACCTGCTGCCTGCTCATCTCAACGAGATTGAAGCGCGTCGCGCGGCGATTTTGAAGTTATTCTCAAGTCCAAACTCTGCAAACGTTGCTCAGAATTAGCCGCAACACTAGCCAGTTACCTGCTCAAGTTAACATGTGAGAAGTCGGGAACATGATCGAGCTGCGGCGCCTGGCCGCCTCCCGCGTGACGGGAGTTTCTCGGAGTTGACTTGGATCAGTCCGGAGGACGTACTCTTCAGTATTCAAGCGAGCCGTGAGCGAGGACAGACCGATGAACTTGGACCGATCCGTGAGCCTATTGAGCCGGGCTCCCGTCATTCGTACGGACGATCCGGAGGCGATGGAGCACGCGTTGCGTACGGTCTACGGGGCAACTGGCTTCGCAGTCACCAAGGCAGATGGCTTCCAGGGGGTGGGCAACTACCTTCAGCTTGCGAATATCGGCCTTGGCTTTTGTGCCTATGGCGGGGCGAGGGCGGTCGTCAAGTTCCCGGAAAGCGACTACGCGCGCCTGCAAATTGGCCTCAAAGGCAGCGCTTTGACCGTTCTGAATCGCACGGCGATCGCGATAACCGAGCGGCAGTCCTGCATAGTTGCGCCTGGCGAACCCAACAGGATTGTGTTCGAGCCAGGTTATGAGCAGCTCATTCTTCGAATAAGCGCGAGGGCGTTGGAGCAGACATTGACGACGCTGCTCGGTGCAAAGCCAGCCGGTGTCCTCAAGTTTGATCCCATAGCGGCTGCGGTGCAGCCGAACGCTCTGGTCTTGCGCGATCTGGCGATGTTCCTCGCTCATCAGCTGGATGCGACGGCGACAGAGCTGCCGCGCGCGGTGCTGGCCGAACTGGAGCAGGCTCTCATCGTTTCCTTCCTGTCGGCTCACCGCCACAATTTCAGCGAGCTGTTGGAGAGAGCCGAAAAGGATGTCGTGCCGCGGATCGTCCGGCTGGCCGAGGAGTATATCGAGGCCTCTTGGGACCGCGCCATCACGATCGAGGCGCTGGCGTCGCAGACAGGCGTCAGCATCCGCGCGCTCTATACTGCGTTCAAGAAGAGCCGCGGATACTCGCCGATGGCGTTTGCGAAAACGGTGCGATTGCGACGGGCAAAGCAGATGCTCTCGGGGGCAGATCAGCGCACCTCCGTCTCTGCAGTCGCCTACAATTGCGGCTTCGGAAATCTCGGACACTTCGCAAGAGACTATCGCGAGATGTTCGGTGAGCTTCCATCCGAAACTCTGTTGCGCTCGCGACGAGCCGCCTAGCTCGCCTTACAGAAGCGTCGGTCAGGCCAGTCCCAATAGCGCTTGGGCAGCGGCGAAGCAAAGCGCGGGTCGCCAACTCAAGCTGAGAGCCAATCATGATGACGCCGTCCGACTGCGGCGAGGCGCCAAGAAGCGGGTCAGGTCTTTCGAATATTCTCGTCTCGTAGAAAGCGCCGCGCTTTTCAACTTGTTCGGGTCACGTTCACCTGACGTCGCTGCTGGATATACGCGTAGCGAGCTTCAACTTCATGGCGGATATTCTCTCGGGGGTAGGCGGGAGGGTTGCCGCATCGTCCAGCGCAGACCTCATGAGATGAGGCCAAGTAGTAATCTGGAAGGAAATTGAAGCGCGTCGATGAAGAAGATGGAACTGCGACACCTCGCCGCTGACCGGTGTTTTCCCGGAGTATCAGTTCGGTCAAACCGAGGTACCATCTTCCGATGAACCTAGATCAATCCGTAAGCCTGCTGAGCCGCGCTCCCGTCATTCGTACAGACGATCCGGAGGCGATGGAGCACGCGTTGCGTACCGTCTACGGGGCAACTGGCTTCACAGTCACCAAGCCAGATGGCTTCCTGGGGGTGGGCAACTACCTTCGGCTTGCGAATATCGGCCTTGGCTTTTGTTCATATGACGGGGGAACGTCGGTCGTTAAGTTCCCGGAGGGCGACTTCGCGCGCCTGCAAATTGGCCTCAAAGGCAGAGCTTTGACCGTTCTAAATCGCACGGCGATCGCGATAACTGAGCGGCAGGCCTGTATAATTCCGCCGGGTGAACCGATCAGGATTGTGTTCGAGCCAGGTTATGCGCAGCTCATTCTTCGAATAAGTACGGGGGCGCTGGAAAGGTCGTTGACGACGCTCCTGGGCGCAAAGCCGGCTGGCGTCCTCAGGTTTGATCCCATGGCGGCTGCGGTGCAGCCGAACGCTCTGGTTTTGCGCGATCTGACGATGTTCCTCGCTCATCAGCTGGATGCGACGGCTACAGAGCTGCCACGCGCGGTGCTGGCCGAACTGGAGCAGGCTCTCATCGTTTCCTTCCTGTCGGCTCACCGCCACAATTTCAGCGAGCTGTTGGAGAGAGACGAAAAGGACGTCGCGCCGCGGATCGTTCGGCTGACCGAAGAGTATATCGAGGCCTCTTGTGGGCGCGCCATCACGATCGAGGAGCTGGCATCGCAGACAGGCGTCAGCATCCGCGCGCTGTATGCGGCGTTTAAAAAAAGCCGCGGATACTCTCCGACGACGTTTGCAAAAACGGTGCGATTGCGACAGGCAAAACAGATGCTCTCGGGGGCAGATCAGCGCACCTCCGTCTCTGCAGTCGCCTTCAATTGCGGCTTCGGAAATCTCGGACACTTCGCAAGAGACTATCGCGAGATGTTCGGTGAGCTTCCATCCGACACTCTGTCGCGCGGGCGGCGAGCCGCCTAGCTCGCCTGACAGAGGCGCCGGGCAGGACCATTCCAAAGAGCGCCGGGGCCAGCAACGCGCGGTGGGCAGGTTGTGCCCGGCGAAGCTTGCTGATGATGTCCAGTATTCGCAGCCAGGCTGGGCCACCGTGCTGGGTCTGGAGGCAAAGCGACCGAACTGCGACATTACGGGCGACGTGTCATAGTCATGCGCTCGGCGGCGGACATGCTGCAGGGCGGGTCAAGGCGTGCACGCGGCCATTCGCCGCTAGCGACATGCCATGGCGATTCACGCACCTCCCGCTCGGCGATGGGGGGCAGCTGCACCCCCGCTTGCCTGGCCTGCGATTGAAGGCTCCGCAGGCTGCGACCGGCCTGCCACACCAATACAGCCAATCGTCCATATGCCGTGCCGTCGCCGGGCGCGTGCATTGTCAGGAGCCCTTATGGCGATTAAAGATTCCGACCCAGACCGCGTCGGCACCGCTAGCCTTCCCGCGCGGTCGCGCATTCGATGAGGCCGCCATGCATCTTGCCCATGATCCCACAGCGCCGGTGGCGGCAGGGATCAGCTTCGACCAGTTCCTGGCCGTCGACATCCGCATCGGCACCATCGTCGCGGCCGAGCCCTATCCGGAGGCGCGCAAACCGTCGCTGAAGCTGACCATCGATTTCGGGCCCGGCATCGGCACCAGGCGCTCCAGCGCCCAGATCGCCACGCTCTACGATCCGGCCACCCTGGTCGGCCGCCAGGTGGCCGGCGTCGTCAACTTCCCGCCGCGCCAGATCGGCAAGTTCATGTCCGAGGTGCTGACGCTCGGCTTTCCCGATGAACAGGGCAACGTCGTGCTGTTCCAGCCCGACAAGCGCGTGCCGAACGGCGCGCGGCTGTTCTGACGCGCGGAGAGCCGACCGCCATGGATATGCTGCTCGAACCTGTTACGCTGCCGCCGTTCCCCGAAGGCCTCAGGATTTCGCTCAGGCAGATGCATCTTCTCAAGGCTCCCATGGGCGGCACCCTGGTGACCGGCGGCGCCACCTTCCGCGTGTTCGCGCCGCATGCCAAGGCGGTCTACGTCTCCGGCCCGTTCAACGACTGGGCGCAGGACGCGAGCTGCCGGCTGGCGCCGATCGGCAACGGCCATTGGGCAATCTTCGTGCCGTCTCTGAAGGACGGCGACGCCTATATGTACTTCGTCGAGGGCGAAGGCAGCTCCGGCTACAAGCGCGACCCGCATGCACGGCTGCTCACGGTCGATCCACCGTTTCCGCAGGCGCATTCGGTGCTGCGCAATCCGCACGCCTTTCCCTGGCACGACACCGACTACACGCCGCCGCCCAACAACGAGCTCGTGATCTATCAGCTCCATGTCGGCACCTTCGACATGAAGGCGGGCAATCCCGACGGCTGCTTCTTCGACGTGATCGAGCGCGTGCCGCATCTGGCGAAGCTCGGCGTCAACGCGATCGAGCTGCTGCCGGTGCAGGAATTCCCGACCATGTTCAGCATGGGTTACAACGGCACCGACCTGTTCAGCCCGGAGACCGAGTACGGGGAGGCAGAAGACGCGCATCTCGCAGCCTACTTCAAACGCACCAACGAGATCCTCGTCGCAGCCGGCGCGACACCTTACGCCGATATCGGCGTGGTGCGTCACTGCGACGACCAGCTCCGCGCGCTGATCGACGTCTGTCATGTCCATGGCATCGCCGTGCTGTTCGACGTCGTCTACAACCACGCCGGCGGCGGTTTTGACGAGAGCAGCATCTGGTTCTTCGACCGTCAGGCCTATGGCGATCCCAATCGCAGCCTGTATTTCACCGATCAGGGCTGGGCGGGCGGCCAGGTGTTCGCCTACTGGAACGCCGACGTGCGGCGGTATCTCGTCGACAACGCCGTGATGTTCTATCGCGAGTATCACGCCGACGGCCTGCGTTTCGACGAGGTCAGCGTGATGGACCGCTTCGGCGGCTGGGCGACCTGCCAGCAGCTCACCGAAGCGCTGCGCGCGGAGAAGCCGGATGCGATCCAGATCGCGGAATACTGGCCGGTGAACCCGTGGGTGGTGAGGGACATCGCGCATGGCGGCGCCGGCTTCGATGCGACCTGGAGCGACGGATTGCGGCTCGCGGTGCGCGGCGCCGTCGCGAGCGCGGCCGGCGGCGCGGGCGCCGTCGTCCCGATGCAGCCGATCGCCGCGGCGATCGCCGATCTCAGCCTCGACAAGCGCTGGCGCGCGGTCAACTCGATCGAGAACCACGACATCGTCTATGCCGGCCGCGAGCCGCGCATCCCGCGCCTCGCCGATCCCGTCGACAGCCGCTGCTGGTATGCGCGCAGCCGCAGCCGCGTCGCCACGGGCCTGTTGCTGACCGCGCCGGGCATCCCGATGCTGTTCATGGGCCAGGAACTGTTCGAGGACAAACCATGGAGCGACACGCCGAACCCCGACACGACGATCAGTTGGGGGCTGCTCGACGGCGAGGACAAGATCACCGCTGATGCGATGCGCTTCACGCGCGAGCTGATCGCGATCCGCCGCACCCATCCGGCGCTGACCGCGGAGGGATGCGCCATCGTCCACGTCCATGACGGCAACCGCGTGCTCGCCTTCCACCGCTGGGACGGCCAGGGCGACGACGTGATGGTGATCGTCAGCCTCAGCGAGACGCCATGGCGCGACTACGCGATCGGCTTTCCGGCAGCGGGGCAGTGGAAGGAGGTATTCAACAGCGACGTCTATGACAACTGGGTCAATCCGGATGTGGTCGGCAACAATGGCGCGGTCAGCGCAGGCGGCCCGCCGCTGCACGGCCAGCCGTGCTCGGCGATGGTGACGATCCCCGCGAATGGCGTACTGGTGTTTGCGCGGGCGTGACGGCCGTAGGGTGGGCCAAGGCGCATCCGCACTCTGTCCACGATCGAGATCGTCATGGCGCCGTGCCCACCATCTTTGCTGATGCGTTCGCGGATGGAAGGTGGGCACGCCGCCGCCTTCGGCGGCCGCTTTGCCCACCCTACGGCAGCGCGCCCGCAGCGACGACCTGTGGAAGATGAACGCTGGTCTTTCCTCCGTCATTGCGAGCGCGGCGAAGCAATCCAGACTTTCTCTGCGGAGGGACTCTGGATTGCATCGCTGCGCTCGCAATGACGTGGTGAGAGCGGGGCGTGTCATGAGCAGATCTACCTGCTGAATCGGACTACACGATCAGCCGGCCCTGTCGCTCCGCGATCCCGATCACCGCTTCTGTCCCCGCATTGAAATCGAGGTGATCCGCCTCGATGCCGTCGGAGAAAATGACGCCGTTCTCGGGCATCAGCGAGCGCAGGCGCAGTGTTTCGGCGCCGTTCAGCCCTCCGCAGACCAGGGATGTCTGTGACGTCTTGCTCGGGAACGGCTCGCGCACGGCAAAGCGCAAGCTCCGGGCGTCCCAGGGCAGGGCGGTGTAGTCGCCGCCCGTCGTGGGGCTGCCGAAGTTGCCGGCGATCGCCAGCGCGCCGGTGACGATGCTCTTGAACCACGCAGTCGAGCCGAGTCCGGTCGCGACGATCAGGCCGCTGGAGGACTGCCGCTCCTGATGCTCGCGGGTCGCGATCTCGTAGCGGGCCGAGACATGCGTGCGCGCGCCGATGAAGAGGTCGTTGACCGCATGGAGCACCTGGCCGTCGGCGAGGCTCGCGCGCGCCATGGTCACCGCCTTGGCCGCGCGCCGGTCGGCAGCAACCTCCGGCAGCAAGCTCGCGAGATCGGCCGGCGCGAACGGCAGCAGCACACCGTCATGCCGGGCCGCGTCCGGGTTCAGGCCGAGCAGCGGCTGGCCGTCGAGATATTTCATGGTGTTGGCGACGAGCCCGTCGGGGCCGAGCGCCGCGACGATGTCGGCGGGGCCGAAGATGAAGTTCGGCAGGAAGCCGCGGTCGACGATCTGGTAGCGGCCCCAGCGCTCCAGCGTCTGGACGCTGGTCAAGCGCGCGGCCTGGTAGGCCGCGTGCTCGCGTTCGTAGTCGGAGAAGTCGGCGCCGAGATGCTCGACATAGAAGCGGGCCTGGTCCGCGGTGAGGAATCTGGTGATCAGCTCCTCGAGCCGCGTTCTCCTGACAACCAGCACCACCTTGCGGTCATTGCCGGACACGGGCGGCCTCCGCGGGCTTCTGCATCAGGCTGTTCAGGAGCTCCGGCGAGACGTTCAGCTGCCCGATCTTCTCGGCCTTTTCGGCGAGGCCCGAAAACGCCTGCGCGATCAACTGGCCGGGTTGCATGCCGGTGGCGGCCAGCGCCTGGATCACGCGGGTGTCGACGCCCTCGAAGATCTTCATCAGCGCGCCGACGCGATAGGCTTCGGCATCCGCCAAAGTGCGGGTGTTCGCCGCATTCAGCGACACGAAATCCTTCCGCCTGGCCTCGAGCCCGATATCGGCGACCATGCCGGCCTCGCGCAGCTGGTTCTTCTTCGCGGCGACGCTGGCCTCCGCATCCATCTGCGTCTCGCGGATCGAGCGCTTCTTCTGCTCGACCGCGATCTCCGTGTCGAGCTCGCTCTCGCGGATCGCCCGCTCGCGCTCGACGGCGAAATTGCGCCGCGCGAAGATGGCTTCGTCGGCGGTCCTCAGGATCGCCTCGCGCGCCTCGGCCTCCAGCGCCTTGGCGGTCTCCGGCGTCGGCTTCACCGCGCGCACGGCGACGCCAAGGATCTCCAGTCCTAGCGCCTCGATGTCGGCGCGCCGCTTCAATCCGGCCGCAATCGTCTCGGCGATGCGGTCGGAGGCGCGCAGCGCTTCCTTCAGGGTCATGTCCTTGACCGCCTGCTGCGCCAGCACCTCGACCGCGCCGAGCACGCGCTGCGGCAGCTCCTCCGGGTCATCGGACTCGTAGGTCTTGCCGTCGCGCTTGAGCGTGAAGTTGAGCATCGCCGCCGCCTTCCTCGGCTCGCCGATGCGGTAGGTCACCTGGCCCTGGATCGTCAGCGTCTGAAAGTCGCGGGCGATCTGCTGGAAGATGAAGGCGGCGTCGCGGCTGCCGATGGGGATCGCGACCAGGGAAGTGGCGGGCCCGTAATAGAAGGTGGAGAGCCCGGCACCTTCCTCGACCACGCTGCCGGCGCGGTACTTGAGGAGATAGGTGGTGGGTTGGGCCTTGATGAAGCGTAAGCCGAACATGGCGGCCTCCTGACGTTCAATGGATAAGTGTGTCACGCCAACTTAGTAAGTTGGACAGTACAACTAAGTATGCTAGTGTCAAGGGACAAATTCGGGGGCGGACGGTATGGCAGCACGGCAGGGGCAGGGCGGCGGAGCGGCTGCGAGGGCGGGCGGACTGGATTTTCCGCGGCCGCTGACCACGGTGGACATCGTCATCTTCGCGATCCGGCTGGAGGCGCTGCACGTGCTGCTGGTGCGGCGCGGCCACGGCGAGGGAGAGCCGTTCCCGGACGCGTTTGCGCTCCCGGGCGGCTTCGTCGATGTCGACAAGGATCGCGATCTCGAAGCCTGCGCGCGGCGCAAGCTTGCCGAGAAGACCGGCGTGATCAGCACCTATCTGGAGCAGCTCGGCAGCTGGGGCAGTGCGCACCGTGATCCGCGCGGCTGGTCGGCGACGCACGCGTATTTTGCGCTGATCCCGGCGTCAGCGGCGGAGGCCGCGCTCGCGGCCGATGCGCAATGGTTTCCGCTCGTGGGCATGAGCGTGAAGCCGAATCTCGCGTTCGATCATGCCGAGATCCTGCAGGCCGCCGTGCAGCGGCTGCGCAACAAGGTCGAGTACACCTCGCTGCCGGCCTATCTGATGCCGGAGGAGTTCACACTGCCCGAGCTGCAGCGGACTTACGAGATCGTGCTCGATCGTCCGCTGGAAAAGAGCGCCTTTCGCACCCGCATGCTCTCGGCCGACCTCATCGAGCCGATCGCCAAGATGCGCAAGGGGCCGAACCGTCCGGCGCAGCTCTATCGGCTGAAGGCGGCGGCGGCGCCGGTGTATTTCGCCAGAACGTTCAACGCGCCGGATTGACGGCGTGGTCGCCTCTTCCAGCCCCGCATGAGCGAAGCAACATGCGGGTCTCACGCGGAGTCTCGGAGAACCCGGATGTCGCTGCGCTCATCCGGGCCAAACGGCTCCATCTCTCGCCGGTCAGGCCGAGAAATCCACCACCAGCGACTTGCTGGTCGAGCTCGACGAGCTGGTGCCGCTGGCGCTGTAGGATGAGGTCTTGCTGTTGTTCGAGCTCTGCAGCGCCTCGAGCAGCTTCTTCAACAGCTCCTCGACCTGGGACGAGGACGATGAAGACGACGAGGAGGAGGTGCTCGACGTGGTGTCGGTGCTGGACTCATCGCTCGGTGGCGCCGGCGGCGGACCGCCGGCGCCACCCGCGCCGCCCGGACCGCCGGAGAAGGCGTTGGCAAATACGTTCTTCAGCTCGGTCGCCTGGTCCGAGGTCAGCTTGCCGCTGTCGACCTCGCTCTGGATGAGATCGTCGATCTTCGACTGCATCTCCTTGGGCGACGGCGGCGCGCTGGAGCTCGACGATGAAGACGAGCTGCCGCTCTGCAACGCGGAATCGATGTCGTCGAGCGCCGAGGACAGCGCAGTCTGGTCGGCGGAGCTGACCTTGCCGGCCGAGACTTCCTTGGTGAGTTCCTGCTTGAGCAGGTCGAGCGGCGAATATCCGCTCATGGAGGATGCAGAGATCGACGTCATGGCGTGCTCCGGGGTGCGACATCAAACCTGCGCCCAGGTGCGACCGGAACGCTTAACAGCTCCTTGTTCCGTGTTTCTGGATGTGTCCCGCCGCAGGCTGCACACAAAACGAAGCAAGAAAGTCAGCATGGCTGCGTAGCCCGGATGAGCGCAGCGACATCCGGGTTCGGCACGAGCGCCGGTGGCGACCCCGGATGTCGCTGCGCTCATGCGGGCGACGGTCCGCGGCAAGGCGGCATGCCGCCAGCGCAATGCTCCGGCGCGGGAAATGGTGTATCCGCGGGTGACAGGCGGGGCTCTCGCTCGGGATGTCCGCCACAAGGAATAAAGCTCCCGGAGGAACTCCATGTCGGCCCTGCCGCTTTCTGGCATCAAGATTCTCGATCTGACCCGCGTGCTGGCCGGACCGCTGTCCGCGCAGATGCTGGCCGATCTCGGCGCGGAGGTGATCAAGATCGAGCGGCCCGGCACCGGCGACGATGCGCGCGCGTTCGGTCCGCCCTACCTCAGGGACCCCGATGGCAAGGCCAACAACAACAATTCCTTCTACATCTGCGCCAACCGCAACAAGAAGTCCGTCACGGTCAACATCGCCTCGCCGGAGGGGCAGGAGATCATCCGCGCGCTCGCCAAGGACTGCGACGTGTTCATGGAGAACTACAAGGTCGGCGATCTCAAGCGCTATGGCCTGGACTATGAGGCGATCCGCGCCGTCAATCCCGAGGTGATCTATTGCTCGGTCACCGGCTTCGGCCAGACCGGGCCGTATGCACCGCGGGCGGGCTACGATGCGGTCTTCCAGGCCATGGGCGGGCTGATGAGCGTGACCGGCCACATGGACGGCGAACCGGGGGCGGGGCCGATGAAGGTCGGTCCCTCAATCGTCGACTACATGACCGGCATGAACACCTCGATCGGCATCGTCTCGGCGCTGTATCACCGCGACGTCAATGGCGGTGGTGGCCAGCACATCGACGTCTGCCTGTTCGACACCGTGATTGCCTCGCTGTCGCACTATGCCCAGATCTTCCTGATCAACGGCAAGTCGCCGCCGCGCCGCGGCACCTGGGGCAATGGCGGCATGCCGGCCGGCGTGTTCCGCTGCACCGACGGCGAACTGATGCTGGTGGTCGGCAACGACGCGCAGTTCGCGCGCACCTGCGCGGTGTTAGGGGCGCCAGAACTGGCGACCGACCCGAAATTCGTCAAGAACAACGACCGCGTCGTCAACGGCAAGGAGATCATGGCGATCTTTGCCGGCCTGTTCCTGAAGAACTCGGTGGCGCATTGGCTGGAGGAGCTGGAGAAGGCGGGCGTGCCGTGCGGGCCGGTCAACGATTTTGCGCACGTGTTCGCCGATCCGCATGTCCGCTCGCGCGGCATGGAGGTGAAGGTCGAACACCCGTTCGAGCCGCATCTGTCCCTGATCCGCAACGCGCTGACCTTCTCCGGTACCCCGATCACCGAGTATCGCGCGCCGCCGCTGCTCGGCGAGCATACGCAGGACGTGCTGTCGGGGCTCGGCTATGATGAAGCGAAGATCGCGGCGCTCAAGCAACAGGGCGTGGTGTAGCTGCTGCGGCGGCCGTTCTCTCCCGTCATTGCGGGGCTCGCGACGCGCCGATCGTCCCGCATGTCGTGCTGCGCATCGGAGTCCACGCCCTCTCTGCGTCATTGCGAGCGCAGCGAAGCAATCCAGGGTCCCGCCCACCACTCTGGATTGCTTCGCTGCGCTCGCAATGACGGGGAGACAGCCGGGCTTCCGCGCATAGCCCGGATGAGCGGACGCTTGCGGGCAGGCACGCGGCCGCCTTGCGGCGGCCGCTCTGCCCACTCTACGGCTCAGTGGACGTGGTGGCGACGGTGCCGCTTCGCCTTGGGCCGGTGGTAGCGCGGCTCTGCGACGAAGGGCGGCGGCGTGCCGAGCTGCTGCCGGGATTCCTGCAAGCGGCGCTGATAGCCGGGCGAGTTCATGATGCTGGCGGCGGCGCCGCGCGCCAGCGCCGGCTCGCTCGCCATCATCATGGCGAGCGCACTGGCCGCAGCGGCCAGGATCAATCGCGAACGGACCGTCATCGGGCGAGTTCCATTGTCATTGGTGGCGACGTCATCTGTGGCGATCGGCGCTCAGCGCGCTGCAATCCTGGCCTTCGACTTTGCCGTCTGATCGCGCGTGGTCAAGCCGAGCACGGCGCCGCGCACCACCCGCGCGATCACATCCTCGACATCGTCGAGGTCGCATCGGCCGTCGGAGAGCTTGGTGAGGCGCTCGCTCTCGCGGATGGTGTGATGCGCCATGGCGAGCGCAAAATGCAGGCCCCAGAACAGATCGACCTCGGAGCTGTCGGGCAGGGCGCGCTGCATTGCGCCGGCGAATTTGCGCAAATGGTCGATTTCCTTGGTCTTGATGCGGCGAATTGGCGGCACCGATTCGATCGAAGCGCGGATCATGAACTGCGCCACCGCCGAGCGTTGGTTCTCAGGGCCAAGGCAGCCGCGCAGGATCGGGCCCACGAGGGCGCGCAGGATGTCGGAGATGTCGGCGCGACCGCCGCCCGCATCCTCGGCTTCACGCAATTCGCGCAGGCGCTCGCGGTTGAGCGCGATCGAGCGGGTCACGAACAGTTCGGCGATCAGCTCGTCCTTGGAGCCGAAATGATAGTTCACCGCGGCGAGATTGACGTTCGCCTCCGCCACGATGTCGCGCAAGGTCACGTCGGAGAAGCCGCGTTCGGCATAGAGCCGCTCGGCGGCGATCAGGATCGCAGTCCGGGTCTGGTCGGTCGCCATGCTCGTCCTCCCGAACGATGAAGCGGGGTGGGGAGTTGCGTTTCAAACAATTGTATGAAACTATTGTTTGAGACGGCCGCAATGTCAATCACGGTTCTTCCGTGGGGCGACATTTCGGCGCTGCAGCGACGGTTCGCGCGGTCGTGTCGCGCAAGATCACACTTGCACGGACGCCGTGGGCGGGCCGACACTGCGGCCAAAGTTTCAGAGGAAACACCCAAGGAGAGTCCCATGGACTTCACGATGTCGGCGAAGCAGCAGGAATGGCTGGAGCGCGTGCGCAGCTTCATGACCAAGCATGTCCGCCCGGCGGTGCCGATCTACAAGCAGCAGGACGCCGAGGGCGACCGCTGGAAGGTGATCCCGATCCTGGAGGACCTCAAGGCCAAGGCGAAGGCGGAAGGCCTGTGGAACATGTTCATGCCGCCGTCGCCGCATGAGGACGACGAGTTCCGCGGCGCCGGCCTCACCAATCTCGAATATGCGCTGCTGTCCGAGGAGATGGGCCGCATCTCCTGGGCGTCCGAGGTGTTCAACTGCTCGGCGCCCGACACCGGCAACATGGAAGTGTTCATCCGCTACGGCACCAAGGAGCAGAAGCGCAAATGGTTGCGCCCGCTGATGGACGGCGAGATCCGCTCGGCCTTCCTGATGACGGAGCCGGCCGTGGCCTCGTCGGATGCCACCAACATCGAGACGCGGATCGTGCGTGACGGCGATCATTACGCCATCAACGGCCGCAAATGGTGGTCGTCGGGCGTCGGCGATCCCCGCTGCAAGATTGCGATCCTGATGGGCAAGACCGATCCGTCGGCCGCCAAGCATCAGCAGCAGTCGCAGATCCTGGTGCCGCTCGACACCCCCGGCATCAAGGTCGAGAAGATGCTGCCGGTGTTCGGCTTCGACGACGCGCCGCACGGCCACGCTCAGGTGCTGCTCGAGAACGTCCGCGTTCCGGCGGAAAACATTCTGCTCGGCGAGGGCCGCGGCTTCGAGATCGCGCAGGGCCGTCTCGGTCCGGGCCGCATCCATCACTGCATGCGCACCATCGGCAAGGCCGAGGAGTCGCTGGAGAAGATGGTGCGCCGGCTGATGACGCGCCAGGCCTTCGGCAAGAAGATCATCGAGCATTCGGTGTGGGAGCAGCGCATCGGCGAGGCCCGGACCAACATCGAGATGTGCCGGCTGTTGTGCCTCAAGGCGGCCGACATGATGGACAAGGTCGGCAACAAGACCGCCCAGGGCGAGATCGCGATGATCAAGGTCGCTGCCCCCAACATGGCGCTGAAGATCATCGACGACGCCATCCAGGCGTTCGGCGGCGCCGGCGTGTCGGATGATGCGGGTCTCGCCAAGGACTACGCCAACATCCGCACGCTCCGTCTTGCCGACGGCCCGGACGAGGTGCACAACCGCGCCATTGCCCGGCTCGAGATGAAGAAATACGCCAACGAGCCGCGGCATTGAGCGTCGACTTCTAGGGTGGGCAAAGCGTCCGTCGCCGCGCAGAGCGCGGGGGCGGATGCGTGCCCACCCACTTTCGAGTTCAAGCCAACAGGGTGGGCACGCTTCGCTTTGCCCACCCTACGAATTCTAATGCCGAGCGGTGACTCACCACTTGCGTCATTCCGGGGCGACGCGCAGCGTCGAACCCGGAATCCAGAGATGGGTCCGCCAAGATAGAGATTCCGGGTTCAGCCCTGCGGGCTGCCCCGGAATGACGAACACGTGAGAAGGGAGCCTCGTCGTGGCCGACGGCGTCAAGAAGGACGAAGAATTCTCCGGCACCAAGCCGGTCGAGGAGCGGCATCGTTTCGACGAGGCCAAGCTCGCGGCCTGGATGGCCGAGCATGTCGAAGGCTATCAGGGCCCGCTGACCGTGCTGCAGTTCAAGGGCGGCCAGTCGAACCCGACCTATCGTCTGAACACGCCGGCGCGTTCCTACGTGCTCAGGCGAAAGCCGTTCGGCAAGCTGCTGCCGTCGGCGCACGCAGTCGATCGCGAATTCCGCGTCATCGCCGCGCTCGGCAAGCAGGGCTTTCCGGTCGCCAAGGCCTATGCACTGTGCAACGACGACAGCGTCATCGGCGCTGCCTTCTACATCATGTCGATGGAGGAGGGCCGGGTGTTCTGGGATCCGACCCTGCCGCATGTCGCAGCGCCCGAGCGGCGCGCGATCTTCACCAGCAAGATCGAGACCTTGGCCAGGCTGCACAGTTATGATCCGGCGGCGATCGGCCTCGCCGACTTCGGCAAGCCCGGCAACTACTTTGCTCGCCAGGTCGACCGCTGGACCAAGCAATATCGCGCCTCCGAGACCGAGCATCTGCCGGAAATGGAGAAGCTGATCGAGTGGCTGCCGCGCACCTTGCCGGCGCAGCAGCGCGTCTCGATCGTGCATGGCGACTACCGGCTCGACAACATGATCTTCCACGCGACCGAGCCGCGCGTCATCGCGGTGCTCGACTGGGAGCTGTCGACGCTTGGTGATCCCATGGCGGACTTCACCTATCTGCTGATGCAGTGGATCATGCCGGGCCTCGACGGCGTCGACCTGAAAGCGCTGAACATCCCGACCATGGAAGAGGCGGCGGAGATCTATCGTGGGGTCACCGGCACCGAGCTGCCCGATCTCAACTGGTACTTCGCCTACAATCTGTTCCGGCTCGCCGGCATCCTGCAGGGCATCATCGGCCGCATCCGCGACGGCACCGCCGCCAACGACAAGGCGATCGAGTCGGTCAAGCGCATGGTGCCCATGACCAAGCAGGCCTGGTCCTATGCGCAGAAGGCGGGGGCGGTGTAGTCTCCTGTAGCCCCGGATGAGCGAAGCGACATCCGGGGTCACACGCGCTGCGGCGATGAACCAGGATGTCGTTTCCGCCCATCCGGGCTACGAATTCCGCGCGCCGGCTAGGCCAATCACCGCCCACCGCCGCCGCCGCCACCACCTCCACCGCCGCCACCGGCCGTGGTCATCGCGCCGCTGTAGCGCGGATCGGTCTGCTTCATGTAGATCGGCGAGGTGTCGCGGCTCTGACGGCGCATGGCTTGCTGCACCTGGACCTCGGTGCCGCAGGCTGTCCAGGAGACGAGCTCACAGCCCGGCCACTGGAATTCACGGGCGCTTGCGTTCGTCACCAGCGAGCCAGCCGCCGTGGCGGCCATCAGGGTGAGCAGCGCGAGTTTCGATAGTCTCGACATGTTAACCATCCTTCGTTTCGGCGAGGCCGGAATGGTCCGCTTGCGAGGTTCGACGGCGGCTCGGAGAAGGGGGTTCGAGGACGTGGGCGTAAAAAATCGCCGGTCATTAGGGGGGCATGCTTGAACCCGAGCGTGGCTCATGGCGACGCGATGGTCTTGCCGCCACGCTCCATCGACACGGGTTGGTCCGCGCGGCGCATTGACCTGACTGCCGGGAGCTTGACCACGACGGGCGCGCGCAGCTAGGCACTGTCGTCGCTTGCCATCTCGCAAGAATGTCCCGCGAGCGGAGCTTTGCTGCCATGTCGCCGGTGTCCATTCGCCCGGATCTCGAGGTCGATCCCGCAACCGCCGATGCGATGCTTGCGCGCGCGGAGATCGACGCGCGGGTCGCTTCGGTGTCGCTGTTGCATGGTGGGGAGATCAGTGCCGTGTATGCGCTGGCTCTGCAAGGCAGCCAGCCGTCGCTGGTGCTGAAGATCTATCCTGACAGCATGAGCTGGAAGATGCGCAAGGAGGCGCGCCTGCTCGATCTGGTCCGGAACCGCCTGCCGGTGCCGGCGCCGCGGCTGCGCGCGGCGGACGCCTCGCGCGAGCTGATCGGCCTGGACTACGTGATCATGAGCCGGCTCGACGGCGATCCGCTCGGTCCTCTCGAACAAGCGCTGTCCGCGCCGGAGCGGCGTGAGGCTTTCGAGCAGGTCGGTCGATTGTCGCGTGCCTTTCACGACATCGCGATGGATGCGTTTGGCTACATCGGCGCCGACGGCATCATGTCGGGCCATGCCGACAATCGTAGCTATCTCACCTCTCAGTTCGAACGCAAACTGGGCGAATTCCGCAGCCGCGGCGGGCCGGCTGATCTCGCCGCGCGCATCGCGCGCCAGGTGGCCGACGCGAGTGATCTGTTCGCCGCCTGCGGCGCGCCGGTGCTGTGTCACAATGATCTTCATCCCGGGAACGTGCTTGCGCGCGTCACCGGGGGCCGGGTCGAGCTCACCGGTGTGGTCGATTTCGAGGGCGCGCTGGCCGGCGACCCGCTCAAGGATGTCGCCAAGGCGATCTACTATCTCTCGCCGGAGCAGCGCGAGGCGTTTCTGGGCGGCTATGGTCCGATGAGCCGAACGGAGATCGAGCCGACGCTCGCGATCTATCGTCTGCTGTTCTCGCTGGAGCTGTGGTGCTGGTATCGGCAGTTTGGGGCGGCCGAAAAGCTCGCGCCGCTCATCGAGGACCTCGACCGCCTTGTGAGCGGCTAGAGCATGATCCGGAAAAGTGGAAACCGGTTTTCCGAAAGGATCATGCTCAAACAAAGAGATCCGATCATGATGCGTTTCCTTGGAAACGCATCATGATCCAGGTCCGTTCGGCCAACGCTTGCCCGTCGGGCAAATCGGCATGTGAGCGTGGCGTTGTCGGCCCCGCGCAGGCTGCGGTTATGACTGCAATCATCGTCGCCGATGAAGAAAGTTCGCGAGCGCGGTCAATGTGATGGTCTCGTCCAGTCCGGAAGGCTAAAAGATTTCGCTTTCGCTTTTTCGGAATTTGTGATCTGATGCGCTCATCCCGTCCCACCGAAGGGGCGTTGCGCGCGATCGTCACGACACGCGGGGCGGGGAGCGGTGGCCGCGATCATGTCGCAGCGTGTCCGGAGGGATGCGCGGACGAACGGCATGGCGCGGACGTGAAGTCGCAGCGTGCTGGCACCCCGATGCTGGTGCTACGTCGCGACGGCGCTCGCGCGCCGCGCGGACAATGGTGGCCAGAAAGCCCGGCGCACCAGGCAGACTGCGTATAAGCGTGAAGACCATCGCGCAGGGAAGGCCGGGCGTTGTCCGGCTGCACCTGTGGTACCTGCCGCCTGCATTTTTTCTCGCAGGCGGGCCGCAGGCGTCAGCCGACGCCTGGCCTTCCCTGCGCCCTTCGCTTGAGGGGCGGTGACTATCGGGATCACTCGGGCGCGAAGGCGTCGCGGGAGGGCGTACTCATGTCTGTCGTTCGAGAGCGAAGTGATTGTTTGACGCGAGGGCCGTCGTCCCAAGCTCGTCATGCCCGGGCTTGTCCCGCCTGCGCGGCCGAAGCCGCTTCGGCGCGGCGAAGGCCCGGGCATCCACGTCGCTGCGTGCATGCCGATCGACGTGGATGGCCGGGACAGGCCCGGCCATGACGGATGAGAGAGGAGCGGCCATGTCGGCGCGCCGCCAAAAGGCGACAGCGCTAGATCGGCTTGCCTGCATACGGCATCGACGCGGTCAGGCCGCCATCCACCGGGAAGGCCTGGCCGTTGACGTAGGAGGCCTCGTCGCTGGCGAGGAACAGGCCCATTGCGGCGATCTCGTGCGGCTGGCCGGCACGCTTCAGCGGATTGAGCTGGCCGATCTTG
Source organism: Bradyrhizobium sp. SZCCHNR1017 (assembly GCF_032381375.1). Taxonomy (NCBI): domain Bacteria; kingdom Pseudomonadati; phylum Pseudomonadota; class Alphaproteobacteria; order Hyphomicrobiales; family Nitrobacteraceae; genus Bradyrhizobium; species Bradyrhizobium sp. SZCCHNR1017. The sequence continues at coordinate 477,657 of NZ_JAUHIR010000002.1, forward strand.
CCTTCGGTGCCGCGCTCCTTGGCGCCGTCGAAGATCGGCTTGGTCATGCCGGTCTCGATCAGGCCGGGACAGACCGCGTTGATGCGAACGCCGGTGCCGGACAGCGAGTAGGCGGTGGTCTGCACCAGGCTGATGACGCCGGCCTTGCTCGCGGCATAGGGATGGCCCGAGGCGCCCGACTTCAGGCCCGCAACGGAGGCCGTGCAGACGATGGCGCCGCGCTGCTGCCGTACCATGTGCGGCATCGCGTATTTCACCGCGAGGAACGGGCCGATCAGGTTGATGCGCAGGATCTCCTGCCAGTGCTCGACGGTCTGCTCGGCGATCGGGATCAAGCCGCCGGAGATGCCGGCATTGGCCCAGATGACGTCGAGCTTGCCATAGGTCGCAACGGCGCGATCGATGAAGCCGCTGACGTCGGCCTCGGAGCCGGCGTCGGCCATCACGGCCTCCGCGATGCCGCCCTGCTGCTTGACGAGTTCGACCGTCTCCTTGACGCCTTCGCTGCGATCGACGGCGATCAGCCGCGCGCCTTCCCTGGTGAACATCAGCGATGCAGCGCGGCCGATGCCGCTGCCGGCGCCGGTGATGATGACGGATTTGCCTTCGAGGCGGCCCATGTTTCCTCCCTGCTTCAATTGTGATCAGTTGCGTGCCGCGCAACGGAATTCAAACGCCGTTTCAAACGTGCTGAGATCGCCAAGCGGCTTGAGACGATCTGGGCCTTCACGTACAGCGGGAGACGAGCGGAGGGAAGGGTCTGAGCGATGTCGGCTGATGGAACGAAACCTTCTGTCGTCACCACGCGCTGGTGGTGGGTGCGTCACGCGCCGGTGCGCAGCGACGGCGGCAACATCTACGGCCAGTCGGACATCGCCTGCGATACCTCCGATCGCGAGGTGTTCGAGGCGGTCGCGAAAATCCTGCCGCGCAGCGCGGTGTGGTATGCGAGCAATCTGATGCGCACGCATCAGACGGCGGAGGCGATCTGGGCCGCCGGATTCCCGCGTCCCGCAGCAATGATCAGGGAGGCCGCTTTTGCCGAGCAGCATCTCGGGCAATGGCAGGGCATGAACCGCGCCGCGTTCCTGGCCAGCCGTCCCGCGGGCAGCCACTGGTTCGCCGACATCGATGAGCCGGCGCCGGGCGGCGAGAGCTACATGGATCTGTACACCCGCGTGACAGCGGCGATTGCGCGCATCACGGTTTCGGAAGCCGGCCGCGACGTCGTCGCCGTCGGCCATGGCGGCACCATCAAGGCGGCTGTTGGCCTGGCGCTCGGCGGCCTGGTCGAGAAGGGGCTCGCCTTCGACATCGACAATTGCTCGGTGACCCGGCTCGACCACATCGTGGCCGGCGAGACGAGTACTTGGCGGCTGCCGATGGTCAATCAGCAGCCCTGGATCGCGGACGTCGCGCACCGCGCGATGCACCAGCCGGCCGGGCCGGAGGTGACGACGAGCAAGCTGGCGTGAAACGAGTAGTGAGTTGCTATGCGCGTCATTCAAAAATCTCGCCCGCCACACGGGCAGTGCACCCTCTTCCCTTGTGGGAGAGGGCGCAGTCACTGGCACCGCGGAAAAGTCTCGTGGACGTCGCCGTGCCAATTTCGAAACCGACAACAGCTAAATAAGTAGGAGGAACTCCCCATGACCCTGTTCGACATGACCGGCAAGGTCGCCGTCATCACCGGATCCACGCGTGGCATCGGGCTCGCCATTGCCGAACGCATGGCCGAGCACGGCGCCAAGGTGGTGATCTCCTCGCGCAAGGCCGATGTCTGCGACCAGGTGGCGCGCGAGATCAATGACCGCTTCGGTGCAGGCACGGCGGCGGCAGTCGCCGCCAACATCTCCAGCAAGGAGAACCTGCAGAACCTCGTCGACGAGGCCAACCGCATCTACGGCAAGATCGACGTGCTGGTCTGCAACGCGGCGTCGAATCCTTACTACGGGCCGCTCGCCGGCATCTCCGACGATCAGTTCCGCAAGATCCTCGACAATAACATCGTCGCCAACAACTGGCTGATCAGCATGGTCGTGCCGCAGATGATCGCGCGCAAGGACGGCTCGATCATCATCGTGTCGTCGATCGGCGGTCTGAAGGGCTCGACCATCCTCGGTGCCTACGCGATCTCCAAGGCTGCCGACATGCAGCTCGCGCGCAACCTCGCCTGCGAATACGGCCCGCACAATGTGCGCGTGAACTGCATCGCGCCCGGCCTGATCAAGACCGATTTCGCCAAAGCGCTGTGGGACAATCCGGAGAACCTCAAGGCCTCGACCGCGCGCTCGCCGCTGCTCCGCATCGGCATCCCCGACGAGATCGCGGGTGCTGCGGTCTTCCTGGGCTCCGCCGCGGGCAACTTCATGACCGGCCAGACCATGGTGATCGACGGCGGCGCGACGATCAGTTGAGGGGGACACACGGGTGTGGTGCGCGATGATGCCGCCACACTCTCAACTGTCGTCCGCCGGGACGACAGCATTTGCTGCGCGCCGCCCTCATTCCACCGCCGCGTACACCACGTCGCGCACCAGCGTGCGCAGATAGTCGCGTTGTCCGGGGGCCTGCGCCATGAACACGCAGAACAGCTCCTCCTTCGGATCGATCCAGAAGAACGTGCCGGCGATGCCGCTCCAGAAGAAGGTGCCGGGCGAGCCGGGGAAGGGGGCGATGCCAGCCTCGCGGCGCACCGCGAAGCCGAGGCCGAAGCCGTGACCGGGCGACAGCAGCGTGCCCTGCGTCTTCACATGGGGACCGAGGTGGTCCGACGCCATCAGCTCCAGCGTCTTGCGGCCGACCAGCCGGGTGCCGTCGAGGCTGCCCTTGCCGAGCAGCATCGCGCAGAACCGGGCGTAGTCCATCGTGGTCGCCACCAGCCCGCCGCCGCCGGATTCCATCAGCGGCTGCTCGGTCATCTTGAACAGATTGACCGCCTCGCCGGTCCACGGGTCCTTGGCGAACGGCTCGGCCAGCCGGCCAGCATTCGCCTCGGCGGTGGAGAAGCCGGTCTCCTTCATGCCGAGCGGCTCGAGGATGCGCTCGGAAAGGAAGGGGCCGAGCGTCTGGCCCGAGACGACCTCGATGATGCGCCCGAGGATGTCGGTCGAGCGGCTGTAGTTGAACTCGGCGCCCGGCTGGCAGATCAGTGGCAGGCCGGCGACGATCGTCGCGTGCTCGGCGTTGGTGATCTTGCGGCTGCGCACTCGCGATTGCTGGTAGAGTTGGTGCACCGGCCCGGTGCCGGTGTGCTCATACGCCAAGCCCGAGGTGTGGCGCAGCAGGTCCTGGACCGTCATCGGCTGGGCGACCGGGACAAGCTCCAGCTTGCCGCCGGTCTCGACGCCCACTTTCTGCTCGCCGAATTCCGGGATGAACTTGGCGACCGGGTCGGACAGCAACAGCTCGCCGTCCTCGACCAGCATCATGATCCCGAGCGAGACGATCGGCTTGGTCATCGAGAAGATGCGGAAGATCGAATCCGGCCGCATCGGCGTGTCGGCGTCGGGCGCTTGCCGGCCGATGGCGTCGAACCAGCCGATCCGGCCGCGGCGGCCGACCAGCAGGGTGGCTCCGGGGATGGTTCCCTTGTCGGCCTCGCGCTTGAACGCATCCGAAGCTCGCTGCAGCCGAGCCTGGGACAGGCCCAGCGCCTCGGGGCGGTCATCCGGCAGCGGCGGCGTCAGCGAGCGGAGCGCGGAAAGGTGCGCGCTGGATGCGGCAGTCGGCGGGGTCATGGGCTCTCCCTGAAGTCCTGTTGTCGGTTTGCATCAAGTCTGGCGCGGAAGTTGTGGTCTGACCAGTCGATTTGCCCCATTGCACCCTTGCATTCGGGGGGAGGTCTATGCTTCAAAGCGCGCGAACCGGCGACACTGTCCCGGCTCGCTAGGAGTGTAGCTCAATTGGTAGAGCACCGGTCTCCAAAACCGGGGGTTGGGAGTTCGAGCCTCTCCACTCCTGCCAGCGAGATCAAGCACTTAAGCCAAAAATGGACGAGACAGGTGAGGTCGGGGCCCGCAGCGCGCGAGCCCCGAATGCATTTCGGCGACCTCTTATTGTTTCACATAAGGGCAGTTGCCGTCCTTCATCGGCCGGAACACCTGGTCGCCGGGCACCTCCGCCAGCACCTTGTAATAGTCCCACGGGCCCTTCGACTCTTCGGGCTTCTTCACCTCGAACAGGAACATCGAGTGCACCATGCGGCCATCCTCGCGCAGGATGCCGTTGTCGGTGAAGGCGTCACGCACCGGGGTCTCGCGCATCTTCGCGAGCACCGGCTTGGTGTCGCGGGTGCCGGCGGCCTTGACGGCATTGAGATAGTGCAGGGTGGCGCTGTAGGTCGCGGCCTGGTTCATGGTCGGCATCCGCTTCATGCGCTCGAAGAACGTCTTGCCGAACGCGCGGGTGCGGTCGTTGAGGTCCCAGTAATAGGCCTCGGTGATGATCAGGCCCTGCGCCAGCTTCAGGCCGAGGCTGTGGATGTCGGAGATGAACATCACGATGCCGGCGAGGTTCTGGCCGCCGGCGACGATGCCGAACTCGGCGGCCTGCTTGATGGTGTTGATGGTGTCGCCACCGCCGTTGGCCATGCCGATGATCTTGGCCTTACTGGCCTGCGCCTGCAGCAGGAAGGACGAGAAGTCCTGGTTGTTGAGAGGATGCCGGGCGCTGCCGACCACCGTGCCGCCGGCGGCGCGCACGACGTCGCCGGTGTCGCGTTCGATCGAATGGCCGAACAGATAATCGGCGGTGATGAAGAACCAGGTATTGCCGCCGTTCTTGACGATCGCGCTGCCGACCGTGTGCGCGTTTCCATAAGTGTCGTAGGTCCAGTGCACGGTGTAGGGCGAGCAGGACTTGCCGGTGATGTCGGAGCTCGCGGCATCCGTCACGATCATCAGCTTCTCGAACTGCTTCGACATCTCCATGCCGGCCAGCGCGGTGGCCGAGGTCGGCATGTCGATCACCATGTCGACGGCCTCGTTCTCGTACCATTTGCGCACGATCGCGGCGGCGATGTCGGCCTTGTTCTGCGGGTCGGCGCTGATGACCTCGATCGGCTTGCCGAACATGCTGCCGCCGAACGCCTCGACCGCGAGCTTGGTCGCCTCGAGATTGCCCTGGCCGCCAATGTCCGAATAGACCGACGAGAAGTCGCCGAGCACGCCGATCTTGAGCGGGGCTTGTGCACAGGCAGGGACGGCGGTGAGAGCGAGAGCGGCAAGACCGAGAGCAGCAAGGCTGACGGCGGCAAGGCGCGTCCGTCCCTTGCGCGGGGCAAAGGTCATGGGTTTCCTCCGGATTGTTCTCGTGCGGACGAGAATGAGCGGGTGGCGCAGGCCCGGCAAGAGCAGGAGCCGCTCCACCGCGGGCATTTCGTCGCGGCAACTGCTCAACCTGCCGTGGTGCGGAAATGGCCTGCCGCGGCACGAAAAGCCGCGTTGTGGCGGACCAGGCGGGGGCCTGACGCGGGAATGGCCGCCGACGCCCGGCATGCCCATATCTTGACCTTTGGCCGGCCCGACAGTAGATATCTTGGCAACCTGCAGCCGGCCCGCGATAAAAGCGGATATCCGGCGCGGCTTTTCACTCCCCGAACAAGCGAGCCCGTGGATTCGGCTCATCTCTCCGACAAGAGGGTGGGCCAAGGACGGCTGTTCGGTTTTCCCAGTCAACTCTTCAATCGTCCGATGACGGACGCGGACCCCTGACGATGGCTACCAGCCCGTTCAAATTCCTGCAGGAAGTGCGCTCGGAGACCGCCAAGGTCTCGTGGCCGAGCCGTCGCGAGGTCACCATCACCACGATCATGGTGTTCGTGATGGTGGCGCTGGCCTCGGTGTTCTTCTTCGCCGCCGATCAGATCATCCGTTATCTCATCACCCTCGTGCTGGGCATCCACTGATGGCAACCGCAACGCAAAGCTCCGACAAGCGCTGGTACATCGTCCACGCCTATTCGAACTTCGAGAAGAAGGTCGCGGAGTCGATCCGCGAGCAGGCCAAGCAGCGCAATCTCGAGGACCTGTTCGAGCAGGTGCTGGTGCCGATCGAGAAGGTCACCGAGGTGCGCCGCGGCCGCAAGATCGACGCCGAGCGCAAGTTCTTCCCCGGCTACGTGCTGGTGAAGATGAAGCTGACCGACGAGGCGTTCCACCTGATCAAGAACACGCCCAAGGTGACCGGCTTCCTCGGCGCCGAGAACAAGCCGATGCCGATCTCCGAAGGCGAGGCGATGCGCATCCTGAACCAGATGCAGGAAGGCGTGGAGCGGCCGAAATCCTCGGTGTCGTTCGAGATCGGCGAGAACGTCCGCGTCGCCGACGGCCCGTTCGCCTCGTTCTCCGGCGTGGTCGAGGAAATCGACGAGGCCCGCTCGCGCGTCAAGGTCGCGGTGTCGATCTTCGGCCGTGCGACGCCGGTCGAACTGGAATTCAACCAGGTCGAGAAGATCGTCGGTTAAGGGCCGGGCTGCCGGCTCTCTCGGCGTCCCGGGCTTTCCTTTTCGTCCGATCTCGTGTATCGGGCGCGCTTCGCTCCCCGAACGGGGGGCGATTTCGTTCGTGGGAGGCGTGACCGGCTTTGCCAGCCGGGCCAAGCGCGCCGGACCACGGTCCCAAACCTCGCCTGACGGGTTTTGTCGCCCCAAGGCGTTGCGTTCGCATCAGGCAGAATCGCGAACGCATTGGAGAGTCATAATGGCAAAGAAAGTAACCGGTTACCTGAAGCTTCAGGTTCCGGCCGGCGCGGCCAATCCGTCGCCGCCGATCGGCCCGGCGCTCGGTCAGCGCGGTCTCAACATCATGGAGTTCTGCAAGGCGTTCAACGCCCAGACCCAGAAGGAAGAGAAGAACACCCCGATCCCGGTGGTCATCACCATCTATGCGGACCGGTCCTTCACCTTCGAGATGAAGACCCCGCCGATGTCCTACTTCCTCAAGCAGGCCGCCAAGATCCAGTCGGGCTCCAAGGCCCCGGGTCGCGACAAGGCCGGCAAGGTGACCAAGGCGCAGGTGCGCGAGATCGCCGAGAAGAAGATGAAGGACCTGAATTGCGACTCGATCGAGTCGGCCATGAAGATGGTCGAGGGCTCCGCCCGCTCGATGGGTCTGGAAGTTGCGGGGTAAGGCGCCATGGCACTCGGAAAGCGTTTGAAGAAGGCCCGCGAGGGCATCGATCGCACCAAGCTCTACCCGCTTGCTGACGCGATCAAGATGATCAAGGAGCGGGCCGTGTCGAAGTTCGACGAGACCATCGAGGTCTCGATCAACCTCGGCGTCGATCCGCGCCACGCCGACCAGATGGTCCGTGGCGTCGTCACGCTGCCGAACGGCACCGGCCGTACGCTCCGCGTCGGCGTGTTCGCCCGCGGCGCGAAGGCCGAGGAAGCCAAGGCCGCCGGCGCCGACGTGGTCGGCGCGGAGGACCTAGTCGAGAAGGTGCAGAACGGCAATATCGACTTCGACCGCTGTATCGCCACCCCCGACATGATGCCGCTGGTCGGCCGTCTCGGTAAGGTGCTCGGTCCGCGCGGCATGATGCCGAATCCGAAGATCGGCACCGTAACCATGGACGTCACTGGCGCCGTCAAGGGCGCCAAGGGCGGCTCGGTCGAGTTCCGCGTCGAGAAGGCCGGCATCATCCAGGCCGGCGTCGGCAAGGCCTCGTTCGCCGAGGACAAGCTGGTCGAGAACATCAAGGCGCTGGCGGATGCGGTGGTGAAGGCCAAGCCGGCCGGCGCCAAGGGCACCTACGTCCAGCGCGTCGCCGTGTCTTCGACGATGGGCCCGGGCGTCAAGGTCGAGCCGGGCACCTTGCTCGCGTAACACCTTCGGACATCGTCAGCATTCAGTGGGGCGGGATCGGCAATCGATCCCGCCCTTCGCATTTCCGCACCCCAAGTGAGCGGCACGCCCGCTGCAAAATTGCAGCCGGGCCGGCGCAAAACACAACGAGGCTCAGCCCCGGGCGCCTTCGGATGTCCGGGCCTCGGATCGCATGCTGGGCCTCGCAGCCGCCAGCAGCTTGCCGATCTCGGGCTTGCAGGCGCCGCAATTGGTCCCGGCCTTCAGACGTTGGCCGACGGCCTCGACGCTCCCTGCGCCGTTCTGGATCGCCGACGAGATCTGGTTACGACCAATGCCGAAACAGGAGCAGATGACCGCACCGATGTCGTCGGCGGCCGCCAATGGCTGGCCCGCGAGCAGGGCGTTGCGGGCGTTCGGTGACAGCCGCTGCTCGGCAAACAGGCCGATCAGCCACGACCGCGATCCCAGCCGCTGGTCGGGCGCGACGAAGACGCAGCCCTGCAGCCGGCCATCCGATACGCCTGCGTAGCGGAACCGGCCGGCGGCCGGGTCGCGATACGCAATCCAATCGATCTCCGTTCCGGCGATCCCAAGCTGTTCGGCGGCCCACTCGCGCCAACTCGCAGGCCGCTGGTCGAAGGCAAGCTCGAGCCGGAAACACGCTCCGACCTTGCCCTGCACCCAGTACTCGCATGGCGGACGGCGGATCTCCTGCCGGCTCAGGATGAAGACGTGCCAGTTCGGCGCATAGGGCTCCGCCTTCACCGGCGTATGCTTGGACTCGGGCTGACCCGACAGCGGATCAGTCGCGGGATTGACCAGCGCGTTGACACGGCCAGCGCCGGCGAACTCCTCGTTCCAATGCATCGGAACGAACACGCAGCCCCGCCGCTGCTCGGTCGAGATCGCGACGCGCGCCACCATCTTGCCCCAGGGGCTCGTAAGCCGCACCAGCGCCTCGTTCTCCAGACCGGCCAGGCGCGCATCCTCGGGGTGGAATTCGGCGCAAGGCTCGAAGACGTGCGCGAGCAGCCGCGCGGATTTTCCCGTCCGCGTCATGGTGTGCCACTGGTCGCGAATGCGCCCGGTGTTCAGGACCAGCGGATAGTCGCGGCTGGTGGCGTTCCGCGCCGCTCGGGGCGTGACAGCCACGAAACGGGCTCTGCGATCCCCGGTGAAGAATTGCCTGTTCTCGAACATCCGCGCCGTGCCGGTCGGAAAATCCCGCGTCACGGGCCATTGGATCGGCGCCAGCGCCTCATAGGCGCGGCTGTCGAGCGTGCTCAGCGCCGAGATGTCGAAGTCGCGCGCGCCATTGTTCTCGAAGCCGGACAGCGCCGCGTGCTCGCGAAAGATCTCGGCCGCGCTGCCATACTCGAAACCGGCGAACCCCATCCGCTGGGCGACGTCGCAAATGATGCGCCAATCCGCGCGCGCTGCGCCTGGCGCGGGCAGGAACGCCCGCTGCCGCGAGATCCGTCGCTCCGAATTGGTGACTGTGCCGTCCTTCTCACCCCAGGCGAGCGCGGGCAGCAGGACATCGGCGTGCCGGTTGGTATCGGTGTCGCGCATGCAATCGGACGCGACCACGAACGCGCAGCGATCCAGCGCGGCACGAACCCGATCGGCGTCGGGAAGGCTGACCACGGGGTTGGTCGACATGATCCAGACTGCCTTGATGCGGCCATCGGCAATCGCATCGAACATCTCGACCGCCTTCAGCCCCGCTTTTGGCGCGACCACCGGTGACCGCCAGAATCGCTTCACCAGCTCGCGGTGCTCGGCATTCTCGATATCGAGATGCGCGGCGAGCTGGTTGGCCAGGCCGCCCACCTCGCGGCCCCCCATCGCGTTGGGCTGGCCGGTCAGCGAGAACGGTCCCATGCCGGGACGGCCGATACGGCCAGTCAGGAGATGGCAGTTGATGATCGCATTGACCTTGTCGACCCCGCTGCTCGACTGATTGACGCCCTGGGAATAGAGCGTGACAACGCGCTCCGTCTTCGCGAACCATGAAAAGAACAGCTCGACCGCGCCCTCGCTCAGCCCGCAGGCCGCCGCGGTCTCGGCGACTGTCTGCCGGCCGGCGACCTGCAGCGCCGATTCAACGCCGCTGGTGACCTCACTGACAAAGCCGTCGTCCGCATAGCCGCCGCGTGCGAGATAGGCGAGCAGGCCGTTGAACAACACCGCGTCACTTCCGGAACGCAGCGGCAAATGCAGGTCGGCGCCTTCGCAGGTCGCGGTCCTCCGCGGATCGACAACGACGATACGGCAGCCGGGATTGTGCTCCTTGGCCGCCAGCATGCGCTGGTGCAGCACCGGATGGCACCACGCGGCGTTGGAGCCGACCAGGACCAGCAGGCCGGCCTGCTCAAGGTCCTCGTAGCAGCCCGGAACGGTGTCGCTGCCGAACGCGCGCTTGTGGCCCGCGACGCTCGACGCCATGCACAGGCGCGAATTGGTGTCGATGTTCGCGGTCCCGACGAAGCCCTTGGCGAGCTTGTTGACGACGTAATAGTCCTCGGTCAGCAACTGCCCCGAAACATAGAATGCGACGGCATCCGGTCCATGGTCGCGGATGATTTCGGTGAAACGGCTCGCGACGAGGTCGAGCGCCTCATCCCAGCCGGCTGCCCGTCCGTTCACGACCGGCTCGAGCAGACGTCCCCCGAGATCGATCGTCTCCGCCAGCGCCGATCCCTTGCCGCACAGCCGGCCGAGATTGGCGGGATGCTGCGGATCGCCGCGGACGCTGATGGTCCCTGAGTCGTCCCGATCGGCGACGACGCCGCAACCGACGCCGCAATAGGGGCATGTCGTCCTGACGCTCATGCGATACCGTTCAGGCCGCGGCCGTCTGCTGCAGGGACAACCACACCACGCCATCCTCGACCTTTGCGGGATAGGATGGCGTACAGCCCTGGTCGGGTGCCACGGCCTGTCCGGTCGCGAGCTCGATGACGAAATTGTGCAGCGGGCATGTCACGCGGCGGTTGTGGACGATGCCCTGCGACAAGGGGCCTGCCTTGTGCGGGCAGCGATCGTCCAGCGCGAACACCTCGTCACCATCGGTGCGGAAGACCGCGATGTTGCCGCGCGGCGTGCGCACGACGCGCGAGCCGAGCGGGGGAATGTCGTCGAGCGGGCCGACTTGAAACCAGGTGGTCATGCGAGCTCCAATTCAGCCATCGGCGTAAACTCGTTGCGATCGACGCCGCGACGGGCGCGCGCCGCCCATGGATCGCTCTGCGAGAATTGCTGCGAATAGGCGAAGCGTTCAAACAGCGCCTTGCGGTTCTTGACGTCCTCGACCACCTGCTTGTGGATGTTGTCGAAGCCGACGCGGTCGCACCATTTGTACATCCGTTCCAGGTACCAGCCCTGCTCGCGATAGAGCTGGGTCAGCGCGACGATGATCTCGAGCGCCTCGTCCTCGGTCGCGGTCTTGGTCAGGAATTCCGTGCCCTTGATGTGCAGGCCGGCGGCGCCCGCAAAATGGATCTCGTAGCCTGAATCGACGCAGATCACTCCGACATCTTTGCAGGTCGATTCCGCGCAGTTGCGCGGGCAACCGGAGACGGCGAGCTTCACCTTCGCGGGCGTCCATGATCCCCACATGAACTTCTCGATCTTGATGCCGAGGCCAGTGGAGTCCTGGGTGCCGAAGCGGCACCATTCCGACCCGACGCAGGTCTTCACGGTGCGCAGACCCTTGGCATAGGCGTGGCCGGAGACCATACCCGCATCGTTGAGATCGGCCCATACCGCCGGCAAATCTTCCTTCTTCACCCCGAGCAGATCGATACGCTGTCCGCCGGTCACCTTGACGGTCGGGATGTTGAACTTGTCGGCGACGTCGGCGATCGCGCGCAATTCGCCGGGCGTGGTCACGCCGCCCCACATCCGCGGCACCACGGAGTAGGTGCCGTCCTTCTGGATGTTGGCGTGAACGCGCTCGTTGATGAAGCGGGATTGCTGGTCGTCGCGATACTCGCCGGGCCAGGTCGCGAGCAGATAGTAGTTCAAGGCGGGCCGGCAGGAATGGCAGCCGTTCGGCGTCTTCCAGTCCATGAACCGCATGACAGCGGGGATCGACTTCAGTTGCTGTTCGATGATGACGCGCCGGACGTCGTCATGGCTGTGGTCGGTGCAGGCGCAGACCGGCTTCACCTTGGGCGCCGCCGAGTAGTCGCCGCCGAGCGTGAACGCCAGCACCTGCTCGACCAGGCCGGTGCACGAGCCGCATGAGGACGACGCCTTGGTATGGGCGCGCACGTCGTCGAGCGTGAACAGCTTCTTTTCGCTGATCGCCTTGACGATCGCGCCCTTGCAGACTCCGTTGCAGCCGCAGATTTCGGCCTCGTCGCTCATGGCGGCAACCGAGTTCTGTCCGCCGTGGCCACCGTCGCCGAGATGCGCCGAGCCGAACACCAGACGTTCGCGCATGTGGGAGACATCGGTGCCGTCGCGCATGTGCTGGAAATACCAGGGCCCGTCGATGGTGTCGCCGTACAGCACGGTGCCCACGATCTTCTTGTCGCGCAGGATGATCCGCTTGTAGACGCCGCGATTGGCATCCTGCAGGACGATCTCCTCCTTGTCGGGTCCCGGCGCGAAGTCGCCGGCAGAGAACAGGTCGATGCCCGTGACTTTCAGCTTGGTCGAGACCACTGACCCGTCATAGGTGGCGAATCCCTTCATCGCCAGATGATTGGCGCAGACCTTCGCCTGGTCGAACAGCGGCGCCACCAGACCATAGGTCTGACGGCGGTGCTGCACGCATTCGCCGACGGCGTAGATGCGACCGTCATAGGTCTGCATCGTATCGGAGACCACGATGCCTCGCTCGCAGTACAGCCCGGCCTTCTTTGCCAGTTCGATATTGGGACGGATGCCCACGGCCATCACCACGAGATCGGCCGCGACCTCGGTGCCGTCGGTGAAGCGGACGCCGGTGACGTGCGTTTCGCCGAGGATGGCCTGCGTCTGCGCCGGCATCTTGAACTCCAGCCCGCGCTCCTCCAGCGATTTGCGCAGCATGCCGCCGGCGACCGGGTCGAGCTGGCGCTCCATCAACGTGTCGAGAAGATGCACGACCGTGACCTTCATGCCGCGCTTCATCAGACCATTGGCGGCTTCGAGGCCGAGCAGGCCGCCGCCGATCACGACCGCGTGGCGATGTCGCGTCGAGGCTTCGACCATGTGCTCGACGTCCTTGATGTCGCGGAAGCCGATGACGCCGGGCAGGGCGGCGCCGGGGACCGGAAGAACGATCGGGCTCGAGCCGGTCGCGATCAGCAACCGATCATAAGGATAGCGTTCGCCAGTTTCGGTGACCACCTCGCAGCTCCGGCGGTCGATCATCGTGACCGTCTCGCCCTTGCGCAGGGTGATCTGGTTGTCCTCGTACCACTGCTCCGTGTTCAGCATGATGTCGTCGACGGTCTTCTCGCCCGCGAGCACCGGCGACAGCAGGATGCGGTTGTAGTTGCCGTAGGGCTCGGCGCCGAAGACGCTGATGTCGTAGAGATCAGGCGCCCGTTCCAGCAGTGCCTCCACCGTGCGAATGCCGGCCATGCCGTTGCCGATCACCACCAGTTTCTGCTTGATCGTCTTGTCGAGCATGGTCTGCCTTTCGAATGCCAGCGACATCCAGCGGCGACGCGAACGGGCATCGGCCCATCGGTCGCTGTGGTCATGTTTGAATTTTGGGGGAGGCCCAACTGCGGGCAGAGCTGATCGTCGCCAATGACGGTCGCGAGCCAACTAATTCAAATCTCGTGCCATTCGGGTCGTCGCCGGAAATCGCGGTAATTCAAGGGTTGAGCCGCCGCTTGCGCGCGCCGCTGGCGACACCTGCGCTCAAATAGTAGCCGCGGCAGATCAGATTATGTGCATCCTCGATGGAGGCCCTTCCGTTCGAGTACCGATCGCGTCGGCTTCGGCGGGCGCTCAAAAAGCCATCAGTGTGCGCGCGGTGCAGGCGGGCTCTGCGTTCATGTTGAGCATCAGCGATCCGTAGAACTGCGGCTTCGAAGTCCCAAGCGCCGGTACGGGTTGAGAAAAACGTGAATCACCAAAGTTGGTGCGAAACTTGCTGAAAGGCGGGCAGGACCGGGCGTATCTCAACGACGAGACCGCCGCTCAACTCACCCGACAATTTGTCCCTTTTACGCAGCTCCTGCCGAGCCTGCTCGCGCGCGCCTGCGTCACGAGGTTTGAGACCATGAAGCTCGACGACTTCAAGAAGGCCGGTCATTGGCCGACACTGCTGGCTGCTTTCCTCTATTTCGACATCAGCTTCATGGCCTGGGTCGCACTCGGACCGCTGATCGTCTATGTCGCCCGCGACATGAATCTTGCGGTCAACGAAAAGTTCACGCTGGTCGCGATCCCCGTGCTGGCAGGCGCGCTGCTGCGTGTTCCCATGGGCATTCTGGCCGACATCATCGGCGCCAAGCGCACGGGCGTGATCGCGCAGCTGGTGGTCATGACGGCGACCGCCTGCGTTGCCTATTTCGGACTCCCCAGCAAGCTGGCCGTCGAGCTGTTCGGCGTCGTGCTCGGCATCGGCGGCGCCTCGTTCGCCGTCGCGCTGCCTCAGGCCAGCCGCTGGTATCCGCCGCAGTATCAGGGCATCGTGATGGGGATCGCAGGGGCCGGAAACATGGGCGTCGTGCTCGACACGCTGCTCGCGCCGACCATCGCCGAACATTGGGGCTGGCAGGCCGTTTTCGGGGTGCTGCTCATCCCGATGGTCATGGTCCTGATCTACTACATCGTCGCCGCGAAGGATGCGCCCGGTGAACGCAAGCCGGTCTCGCTCAAGGCCTATGGCGGCCTGCTGCGCGATCCCGACAGCCGCTGGTTCATGTTCTTCTACTTCATCACCTTCGGCGGCTTCGTCGGCCTCGCCAACGCCCTGCCGCTGTACTTCTCGGTGCAGTATCATGTCTCCGGAGTGGCGGCCGGATTGCTGGTGGCGCTGATCGTCGCTTTCGGCTCCGGCTTCCGTCCGGTGGGCGGTCTCATTGCGGACCGGATCGGTGGCATCCGGTCGCTCTCGATCCTGTTTGGCATTGTGGTCGCCGCCTATGTCGTGATCGCCTTCATGCCGGAAGGGCCGGCTGCGCCGACCCAGGCGGGCTGGGAGCTCATGAACATGCCACGCATTGCGTGGATTTCGGTGCTGTTGTTCTCGGTCGGCGTGCTCGCGCTCGGGATGGGCAACGGCGCGGTGTTCCAGCTCATTCCGCTGCGCTTCCGCCACGAGATCGGCCTGATGACCGGTCTCGTCGGCTGCGCAGGCGGCATCGGCGGATTCTTCCTCGCCCAGGCGCTCGGCACGGCCAAGGGAATGACCGGCGGATTCGGCGCCGGCTTCCTGTTCTTTGGTTTGCTGGCATTGCTCGGCTTCGTCGGACTTGCCATGGTCAAGGTCCGTTGGCGCACCACGTGGGGCGCCGTTTCCGGCGCGCGCGTCTGACCCGACGCGCCGTCGCTCCATAGGCAAGGTGTTCAGGCGTGGCCGGCGCGCATCGCAATCTTCAGGTTCGCGTCGGCTTCGCTAGCGAGACCGGCAAGCGACCGAACAATGAGGATTACGTCGGCGCCCGCCTTGGCCTGCAGGGGGCGACGGATCGCGATATCGTCGCCGCCGTCGCCGACGGCGTCGGCGGCCACAAGGGTGGGCGCGAGGCGGCGGAGCTCGCCGTCCGCGGCTTCATCGATGCCTATCATTCTCTGCCCGAGACGGCGGGCGTGCGAAGCCGAGCCGCGCGTGCGCTGGAAGCCATCAATAGCTGGATCCATGCGCAGGGCCGCGTCGACCCCGAGTTGCATGGAATGAGCTGCGCCTTCTCCGCGGTGGTGCTGTCGCGGCGAACCTGCCACGTCGTCCACGTCGGGGACACTCGCGTCTACCGCCTGAGCGAAGGGCGCCTCGAGCGTCTGACGACCGACCATGTCGCGGGCCGCGCTGACCTTGCCCACGTTCTCAACCGGGGCATCGGTTTCGAGCAGTTCGCCCGCTTCGACTACACGACGCTCGGCATGCGTCAGCACGACCGGTTTCTGATCTGCAGCGACGGCATCCACGGCATCCTGCCGGATTCGCGCCTTCAGGAGATCCTCGCCGAGCGCACGCCCCCGGACGATTCCGCGCGCGGGATCGTCGCCGCCGCGCTCGCGGCCGGCAGCAATGACAATTCGACGGCGCTGGTGCTCGACGTCGTCGATCTTCCGCCCGCTGACCGCGACGAGCTCACCGGTTCGATCTCGTCCCTGCCGATCGGCGAGCTGCCTTCGCCCGGTGACGTGATCGACGGATTCCGGCTTGGCGAACTCCTGTCCGATGGCCGCTACTCCCGGCTGTTCAAGGCGATCGACGCGGGGCAGGGTGACCGGGAGGTCGTCCTGAAATTTCCGCATCCGCGCGTCGCGAGCGAAGGTTCGTTCCGCCTGGCGTTCATTCGCGAAGCCTGGGTCGCCGCGCGTGTGCGCAGCATCTGGATCGGCGAGATCATCGAGCTTCCCGTCGAGCGCCAGACCCGGCTCTATTCGGCAATGCCATTCTACGCGGGGGAGACGCTCGAGCAGCGTCTGAACCGGCCGCCCCGATTGTCGCTTGCGGAGGGCACCGCGATCGCGACCAAGCTCGTGCGCGCGGTGGTGGCGTTGCACCGGGCCGGCATCATCCATCGCGACATCAAGCCGGACAACGTGATCCTGCTCGAGAACGGCGGCTTGCGCCTGATCGATCTCGGGGTCGCGCGCGTGCCGCGGTTCGAGGACTTTCCGGCCGAGGATATTCCGGGGACCCCGAGCTACATGGCGCCGGAGCTGTTCGCCGGTAAGCCGGGTGACGAAGCGTCCGACCTGTTCGCCCTCGGCGTCACCGTCTACCGCATGTTCACGCGCTCTTATCCGTTCGGCGAGATCGAGCCGTTCTCGCGCCCGCGCTTCGGCAAACCGGTGCCGATTTCACGCTACCGACCGGAACTGCCGGCCTGGCTCGACGCCGTGATCGGAAAGGCGTTGAACGTCGATCCTGCACAGCGTTACGGTGATGCCATCGAATTCGCCCACGAGTTGGAGAACGGTGCGTCATGGGCGGGTCCGGCGATCGCCAAGCGTCGCTCGCTTCACGACCGCAATCCGCTGTTGTTCTGGAGGATGCTCTGCGCGCTTCAATTCATCATCATCATCATTCTGCTGAGCCTGCTGACGCGACACTGAGTGGCGACGTGCGACCGCCCGAATAGGTAATCCCGATGCCCGAGAAGGTCCTGATCTATTCCCGCCTGCCGAAGTCGCTGACCCAGCGCTTCGCCGATCGCTTCGAGCTGCTCGACAGCGGCGGCAAGCCGGCGCACGAGGTGTTTCCGGCGGACGAGGTCGCGCGGATCCGGGCGCTGATCACGGCCGGCGGCACGCCGCTGGGGGCCGACGACATGGACCGGCTGCCGGCGCTCGGGGCCATCGTCTGTTACGGCACGGGCTATGATGGCGTCGACCTGAAGGCGGCCGCGGCGCGCAATATCGTGGTCGGCCATAGTCCCGGCGCGAACGCTGCAGCGGTCGCCGATATCGCGCTCATGCTGATGCTGGCGAGCGTGCGGCGGTTGACGGCGGCGGATTCCTATGTGCGCACCGGTGGCTGGGTGGAGGCCCGGCCGTCGCCGCTGTTGAAGCCGCCGCCTGGTCTGTCCGGCTGCAAGGTCGGCGTCTACGGGATGGGCGAAATCGGCCGCAAGATCGCCGCGCGCGTCGCCGCTTTCGAGACCGAGGTCGGCTATTTCAGCCGCACGCGCCACGACGATCTGCCGTATCAGTATTTTTCAAGCCTTGATGCCTTGGCCGAATGGTGCACCGTGCTGATGATCGCGGTCCGCGCCGGCGCGGAGACCACGCACGTCGTCGATGCCGATCTCCTGAAGAAGATCGGGCCCGACGGCCATGTCGTCAACATCTCGCGTGGCTCCGTGATCGACGAAAGGGCGCTGCTTTCAGCGCTGAAGGACGGCATCATCGCTGGCGCCGGGCTCGACGTATTCGAAACCGAGCCGCACGCCCCGGATGGGCTGACGTCGTTGCAGAACGTGGTGGTCACGCCGCATATCGGCGGCAACACCCGCGAGTCTCACGTGGCGATGCAGGAATGCGTGGTGGCCAATCTCACGGCGTTCTTTGCAGGGGAGCCACTGCCGTTTCGGGTCGGATAGGCAAGCGCAGATGGCGCTCCCCCAGCACCGCAACGCCAAACGCGCAGACCGCAGATAAGTTCCACGCGTGGTGCAGAAATATTCTGACGCACTGCACGCCTCTGTGAATTGCGAGTGATTTTCAAACGCTTCTAAGTTCCTCTCCTGCAATTCAGGAGAGCGGCATGGCGGCGTTCACCCTCAAGATCAACGGGCGCGAGCATCAGATCGACGTCGACCCGAATACGCCCTTGTTATGGGCGATCCGGGACAATGCCGGGCTGACCGGCACCAAATACGGATGCGGCGTGGCGCAGTGCGGTGCCTGCACCGTGCATCTCGACGGCCAGAGCGTTCGCTCCTGCTCGCTGCCGGTGTCGGCGGTGGGCAAGAGCGAGATCACCACCATCGAAGGGCTGAGCGGCAAGGAAGGTGCGGCCGTGCAGAAGGCCTGGGCGGCACTCGACGTGCCCCAATGCGGCTACTGCCAGTCCGGCCAGATCATGAGCGCGGTCGCGCTGCTCGGCCTTAATCCCAAGCCGACCGATGAGGACATCGATCTCGCGATGAACGGCAACATCTGCCGCTGCGCCACCTATGTGCGCATCCGCGCTGCCATCCATACCGCAGCCAAGACGTTGGAGGGCTGATCATGAATGTGCATATGAAGCCCGCCACGTCCGCTCCGACATTGTCCCGCCGCTCGCTGCTGAAGGCGGGAGCGGGGCTGGCGCTCGCCACCTATGTCGCCCGCAATGGTGTCGCTTACGCGCAAGACGCGGCGAAGTCCGTCAACATCGCGCCGAACACGTTCCTTGTGATCGGCCAGGACGACACCGTCACCGTTCTCTGCAAGCACATCGAGTTCGGGCAGGGCCCGTTCACCGGCATGGCCACGCTGGTGGCCGAGGAGCTCGATGCCGATTGGTCGCAGATGCGCGCCGATCATGCGCCCTCGAATCCGGTGCTCTACAAAAACCTGCTGTTCGGGGTGCAGGGTACCGGCGGCTCCAGCGCAATCGCCAATTCCTACGAGCAGATGCGCAAGGTCGGCGCTGCCGCGCGCGCGATGCTGGTGGCCGCGGCCGCCGACGAATGGAAGGTGCCGGCTGAGGAGATCACGGTCGACAAAGGCATCGTCAGACATCCCTCCGGCAAGCAGAGCGGTTTCGGCGCGCTGGCCGCCAAGGCGATGCAACAGCCGGTGCCGGCGAACCCGCAGCTCAAGGATTCCTCCGCCTTCAAGCTGATCGGCAAGGAAGGCGCTGTAACCCGGCTCGACAGCGTGGCGAAGTCGAACGGCTCGGCCGAGTACACGCTCGACATCAAGGATCCGGGGACGTTGACCGTGTTGGTGGCGCGCTCGCCGCGGTTCGGCGGCACGGTGGCGTCGTTCGACGCGTCGGCGGCCAAGGCCGTGTCGGGAGTGGTCGACGTCAAGGAGGTGCCGAACGGTGTAGCCGTCTATGCCGAGGGGTTCTGGCCGGCGAAGACGGCACGTGACCTTCTCAAGATCACCTGGGACGACAGCAAGGCGGAGACGCGCGGCACGGCGCAACTGCTGGAGGAGTTTCGCGCCCGTGCGAAGAAGCAGGGCGCCCTGGTGAAGCAGGAGGGCGACGTTGACGCCGAGATCGCCAAGGGCGGCAAGCTGATCGAGACCGAGTTCGTCTTTCCCTATCTGGCCCATGCGCCGATGGAGCCAATCAACGCCTTCATTCACTGGAAGGGCGATACCGCCTCGGCGCGCTATGGCAGCCAGTTTCCGACGCCTGATCACGCCGTGATCGCGCAGGTGCTTGGGCTCGACATCGCCAAAGTCGATCTCAAGACGATTCTCGCCGGCGGCAGCTTCGGCCGGCGGGCGCAGCAGTCGACCCACGTCGCCATGGAGCTGGCGCAGGTCGCCAAGGCGATCGGGCCGGGACGTCCGGTCAAGCTGGTGTGGACCCGTGAGGATGACATGCGCGGCGGCTACTACCGACCATTCAGCCTGCACCGAATGCGCGGTGTGGTCCGCGACGGCAAGATCGTGGCGTGGTCGGATACGATCGTCGGGCAGTCGATCATGAAGGGCTCGCCGTTTGAGGCGATGACCATGAAGAACGGCCTCGATTCGACGGCCTATGAGGGCTCCAACGAGATCCCTTACCAGGTGCCGAATTTCCGCTGCGACCTGCATCAGGTCGATGTCGGCGTGCCCGTGCTGTGGTGGCGCTCGGTCGGCCACACCCATACTGGCTACGCCGTCGAGGCGTTCGTCGATCAGTTGCTCGAAGCCGCCGGCCAGGATCCTGTGGAGGGACGACTGGCGATGATGGCCGACAAGCCGCGTCACGCCGGTGTGCTCAAGGCGGTCGCCGAGCTCGCGGACTGGAAGGGCGCCAAGCTCGAGGCGGGCCGCGCCCGCGGCGTTGCCGTGGTCGAGAGCTTCAACACCTACGTCGCCCAGGTGGTCGAGCTGTCGATGGGGGCCGACGGACCGGTCGTGCACAAGGTGTGGTGCGCTGTCGACTGCGGCGTCGCAGTCAATCCCGACATCATCCGCGCCCAGATGGAGGGCGGCATCGGCTTTGCGCTCGGCCACATCCTCTATGCGCAGCAGCCGCTCGACGAGGGACGACCGGTGTCGGGCAATTTCGACACCTACCGCTCGCTGCGCATCCACGAGATGCCGCAGATCGAGGTTGCGATCGTGCCGTCGACCGAGAAACCCTCGGGAGTCGGCGAGCCCGGCGTGCCGCCGCTGGGACCTGCCGTCGCCAACGCCATGGCCAGGCTGGGTCTGCCGCGCCCGACCCAACTGCCGATCCGGCCGGGAGACACCGCATGAGCCCGTTCAGAACGGCGACGATGGCGCTGCTCGCTGGCAGCCTAGCTGCGGTTGCGATCGTAGCCCTGCCGGCACTGCGGCGCGCCGATGCGGCGCCCGAGGCCACGCACGTCGCCGGCGGGCTCAAGCCGGTGGCGGACTTCGCCAGGATCAAGAGCAAGGACGAGCGCGCCGTGGCGCTGTTCGAAGAGGCCGGCAAGGTGCTGCAGTCGCCGCGATGCATGAACTGCCACCCGGCCGGCGACCGGCCGACCCAGACCGATAGGATGATTCCGCATCAGCCGCTGGTGGTCCGCGGCGAGGCTGGCATGGGTGCGCCCGGCGGGCTCGCCTGCACGACCTGCCACCACGAGGCCAATTTCGACGCGGCGCGCGTGCCCGGTAATCCCAAGTGGCAGCTGGCCCCGATCGAGATGGCTTGGCAGGGCAAGTCGCTCGGCCAGATCTGCGCACAGATCAAGGATCCAAATCGCAACGGCGGCAAGACCATGGCGCAGCTGATTCACCATATGGCTGAGGATGAGCTGGTCGGCTGGGGCTGGAATCCGGGAGCTGGGCGGACCCCGGCCCCGGGAACCCAGAAGCAGTTCGGCGAGCTGATCAAGGCCTGGGCCGACGCCGGAGCGGCCTGTCCGAAGGGCTGAGGCGGGATTGTGCCCCTGCGCGTGCAATGCCCCGTGGCCCTGATGAGCGCTGCCGACATCCGGGGTTTCCGGCAGAGCACGTGAGACCCCGCATGTCGCTATCGCCGACGCGCGTCCCGCGCGCCGGCTGTCGCTCATCCGGGCGACGGGGCTCCCACCCGGCTCCACGGCATGGCCCAACTGGTGCGATTTTTGCTCTTGGGGTCTTGGCAAGTCGCAATGGACCCGTTAAAGAACCGGCTTCCAGGCGGGCCGGCTGTTGCTGGCGCGCCTGTGCGCGCATTCCGAAAGTTGAGAGGAGCCAGCATTCCTTTTGAGGATATCCGTTTGGATTTCTCGGAAGGAAGAAGGATCTTTCTGCTCTCGAATGCCGCAGGGGAGGTCGGTTCGCCGATCACTCCGAATCCTGTCCGAGACTGCAGGCGCCGGCGCGGAAATCCAGTTTCCTCAATGGCTTAATCATCCAGCCTGCATAGACGGGTGAAGACCGGATTTCGGCATGTCCACTGCCTTTGTCGTGGTGGCATGCAGGTTTGGTTCGAACCTCGACACTCCGCGGGCTCTCAGGGCTTTCGGAAGGGCAGGCTATTCATCGCCGTTTTGCCTTTCGTGTCCTCGGGTTCTTCCGTCCGGAGGTCAGGTTTGGTGGGACGGCGGGTGCAACCCGGCGGTCCCGCTTTCGGGCGAAGGCCGCCAACCGGAGAGAGCTTGCTGTGGAACGAGCGGCAAAAAAAGAGGCGGTCGAGCAGCTGCACGAGGTCTTCAAGACCACGGGCGTTGCCGTCGTCGCTCACTATTCCGGCCTCACCGTGGCTCAGATGCAGAACCTGCGCAAGCAGATGAAGCAGGCTGGCGCATCGGTGAAGGTCTCGAAGAACCGTCTCGCCAAAATTGCTCTTGAAGGCACGGACGTCGTCGGCATCGGTCCCCTGTTGAAGGGGCCGACCGTGATCGCAACTTCGAACGATCCTGTCGCGGCGCCCAAGGTTGCCATCGAATTCGCCAAGGCGAACGAAAAGTTCGTCATTCTCGGCGGCTCGATGGGCTCAACCGTCCTGAATGTCGACAGCGTGAAGGCTCTGGCCTCGCTGCCGTCGCTGGACGAACTGCGCGGCAAGCTCGTCGGCCTGATCCAGGCTCCGGCGACCAAGCTGGCCCAGCTCGCCAACGCTCCCGCGGCCAAGGTCGCGCGCGTCATTCAGGCTCATGCCTCAAAGGGCGAAGCGGCCTGACGCCCTTCGCAAACACTCACAACCTGGTTTCGAACCGAACCACACTAAAGGACTACATCAATGGCTGACCTGCAGAAGATCGTCGACGACCTCTCGGCCCTCACCGTTCTCGAGGCTGCTGAGCTCGCGAAGCTCCTGGAAGAGAAGTGGGGCGTGTCCGCCGCGGCCGCCGTGGCCGTCGCCGCTCCGGGCGCTGGTGGCGCCGCTGCCGCTCCGGCGGAAGAGAAGACCGAGTTCACCGTTGTCCTGGCTTCGGCCGGCGACAAGAAGATCGAGGTCATCAAGGAAGTCCGCGCCATCACCGGCCTGGGCCTGAAGGAAGCCAAGGACCTGGTCGAGGGCGCTCCGAAGCCGGTCAAGGAAGGCGTCAACAAGGACGAGGCCGAGAAGATCAAGGCTCAGCTCGAGAAGGCCGGCGCCAAGATCGAGCTCAAGTAATCGCTTCGATTGCGCGAACGAAGTCCCCGGGCTGCCATGGGCGGGTCCGGGGGCTTTCGACAGATTATGATGACCGGGTGGTAACATCGCCCGGTCATCATGTGGACAAGGAGTTTTGCAGGGGTATTGGGCGCGGCTCGGAATCACTGCAAAAGGCGTGCAACGGAACCGTCCGTTGTGGGCCGAACACGGAAAAGTGTGGAGATTTAGGGGCTTCGCTCTCGAATCTCGATTATTGTCAACCCATATTGGGTCGGCAGCACGAAAAGCCGGTTGATCGGTGGAGTGGCGTCTCCGTCCGTAAGCCGTTGGGAGATAGGCAATTTCGGGCTTTTGCAGTCCGTGACGAGATGGTTGTGACGAGCGGGTGCGTCCTCGCGCCTCGCGCGTCGTTTTGCGTTTTGCTGGTCTGAAGAACAGATCTGGGACATTTCCGTTCCGGCTCTGGGCCTCAGATCCTCGAAATGGATCGAAATTCAACCCGAAGGGGCGGTGGCAGCCGCTGTTTCGGAAGGTTCGCCCCTCCGGGCGACGAAATGAGAGGCCACGATGGCGCAGCAGACATTCACCGGTCGCAAACGCGTTCGCAAGTTCTTTGGACACATCAAGGAAGTCGCGGAGATGCCGAACCTCATCGAGGTTCAGAAGGCGTCCTACGACCAGTTCCTGATGGTGGACGAGCCCACGGGTGGCCGGCCGGATGAGGGCCTGCAGGCGGTGTTCCGCTCGGTATTCCCGATCTCCGACTTCTCCGGCACCTCGATGCTGGAGTTCGTCCGCTACGAGTTCGAGCCGCCGAAATATGACGTCGACGAGTGCCGTCAGCGCGGCATGACCTTCGCTGCGCCGCTCAAGGTGACCTTGCGCCTCATCGTGTTCGATATCGACGAGGAGACCGGCGCGAAGTCGGTCAAGGACATCAAGGAGCAGGACGTGTACATGGGCGACATTCCGCTCATGACCATGAACGGCACCTTCATCGTCAACGGCACCGAGCGCGTCATCGTCTCGCAGATGCACCGTTCGCCGGGCGTGTTCTTCGACCACGACAAGGGCAAGACCCACTCGTCGGGCAAGCTGCTGTTCGCCGCCCGCGTCATCCCGTATCGCGGCTCCTGGCTCGACATCGAGTTCGACGCCAAGGACATCGTGTTCGCGCGCATCGACCGTCGCCGCAAGCTGCCGGTGACGTCGCTGATGTTCGCGCTCGGTCTCGATGGCGAGCAGATCCTGTCGACCTTCTACAAGAAGCTGATCTACAAGCGCATCAAGGAAGGCTGGCGCGTTCCGTTCGACGCCAACCGCTTCCGCGGCTATTCGACCGTCAACGACCTGATCGACGCCGACACCGGCAAGGTCGTGCTCGAGGCCGGCAAGAAGCTCACCGTTCGCGCCGCCCGCCAGCTCCAGGAGAAGGGGCTGAAGGCGCTGCGCATGTCGGACGAGGAGCTGCTCGGCAACTACATCGCCGAGGATCTCGTCAATCCGAAGACCGGCGAGATCTATGCCGAGGCCGGCGAGGAGATCACCGACAAGCTGTTCAAGGTGCTGAACGAGCAGGGCTACAAGGACCTGCCGCTGCTCGACATCGACCACGTCAATGTCGGCCCCTACATCCGCAACACGCTGTCGGCCGACAAGAACATGACGCGTGAGGACGCGCTGTTCGACATCTACCGCGTGATGCGTCCGGGCGAGCCGCCGACGCTCGATTCGGCGCAGGCGATGTTCCAGTCGCTGTTCTTCGATGCCGAGCGCTACGACCTCTCCGCGGTCGGCCGCGTCAAGATGAACATGCGCCTCGAGCTCGATGCGCCGGACACCCAGCGCACTCTGCGCAAGGAAGACATCCTGGCGGTCATCAAGACCCTGGTCGACCTGCGCGACGGGAAGGGCGAGATCGACGACATCGACCATCTCGGCAATCGCCGCGTCCGCTCGGTGGGCGAGCTGATGGAGAACCAGTACCGCATCGGTCTCTTGCGCATGGAGCGCGCCATCAAGGAGCGCATGTCGAGCGTCGACATCGACACCGTGATGCCGCAGGACCTGATCAACGCCAAGCCGGCCGCCGCCGCGGTGCGCGAGTTCTTCGGCTCGTCGCAGCTGTCGCAGTTCATGGACCAGACCAACCCGCTGTCGGAGATCACCCACAAGCGCCGCCTGTCGGCGCTCGGACCGGGCGGTCTGACGCGCGAGCGCGCCGGCTTCGAGGTGCGCGACGTGCATCCGACGCATTACGGCCGCATCTGCCCGATCGAGACGCCGGAAGGTCCGAACATCGGCCTGATCAATTCGCTGGCGACGTTCGCCCGCGTCAACAAGTATGGCTTCGTCGAGACGCCGTACCGCAAGGTCAAGGACGGCCGCGTCACCGACGAGGTAGTGTATCTGTCCGCCATGGAGGAGGGGCGCTACCGCGTCGCGCAGGCCAACGTGCCGCTCGATGCCAAGGGCCGCTTCACCGAGGACCTCGTGGTCTGCCGTCATGCCGGCGAAGTCGTGCCGATGACGCCCGACAAGGTCGACTACATGGACGTGTCGCCGAAGCAGCTGGTTTCGGTTGCCGCGGCCTTGATCCCGTTCCTCGAGAACGACGACGCCAACCGCGCGCTGATGGGCTCGAACATGCAGCGCCAGGCGGTGCCGCTGGTTCGCGCCGAGGCGCCGTTCGTCGGCACCGGCATGGAAGGCGTGGTTGCCCGTGACTCGGGCGCCGCGATCGCGGCGCGCCGCTCGGGCGTGATCGACCAGATCGACGCCACCCGCGTCGTCATCCGCGCCACGGAAGATCTCGATCCGACCAAGTCGGGCGTCGATATCTACCGGCTGATGAAGTACCAGCGCTCGAACCAGTCGACCTGCATCAACCAGCGTCCGCTGGTGAAGGTCGGCGACATCGTCAAGAAGGGCGACATCATCGCTGACGGTCCGTCGACCGATCTCGGCGAGCTCGCGCTCGGCCGCAACGTGCTGGTCGCGTTCATGCCGTGGAACGGCTACAACTTCGAGGACTCCATCCTGCTCTCCGAGCGGATCGTGAAGGAGGACGTCTTCACCTCGATCCACATCGAGGAATTCGAGGTGATGGCCCGCGACACCAAGCTGGGTCCGGAGGAAATCACGCGCGACATTCCGAACGTGTCGGAAGAGGCGCTGAAGAACCTCGACGAAGCCGGCATCGTCTATATCGGCGCGGAGGTGCGCGCCGGCGACATCCTGGTCGGCAAGATCACGCCGAAGGGCGAGAGCCCGATGACGCCGGAAGAAAAGCTCTTGCGCGCCATCTTCGGCGAGAAGGCCTCCGACGTTCGCGACACCTCGCTGCGGGTGCCGCCGGGCGTGCAGGGCACGATCGTCGAGGTCCGCGTCTTCAACCGTCACGGCGTCGACAAGGACGAGCGTGCGCTGGCGATCGAGCGGGAAGAGATCGAGCGTCTGGCCAAGGACCGTGACGACGAGCAGGCGATCCTGGACCGCAACGTCTACAGCCGTCTCGCCGACATGCTGGACGGCCGCCAGGGCATCTCGGGGCCGAAGGGCTTCAAGAAGGATACCAAGATCACGCGTGCGGTGCTCGACGAGTATCCGAAGTCGCAGTGGTGGCTGTTCGCCTCGCCGAACGACAAGCTGATGGCCGAGATCGAGGCCATGCGGAAGCAGTACGACGAGTCGAAGAAGGGGCTGGAACAGCGCTTCCTCGACAAGGTCGAGAAGCTGCAGCGTGGCGACGAGCTGCCGCCCGGCGTGATGAAGATGGTCAAGGTCTTCGTCGCCGTGAAGCGCAAGATCCAGCCGGGCGACAAGATGGCGGGCCGTCACGGCAACAAGGGCGTCGTGTCCAAGATCGTGCCGATCGAGGATATGCCGTTCCTCGAGGACGGCACCCATGCGGACATCGTGCTGAACCCGCTCGGCGTGCCCTCGCGCATGAACGTCGGGCAGATCCTCGAGACCCATCTCGGCTGGGCCTGCGCCGGCCTCGGCAAGCGCATCGCCCAGACGGTCGATGCCTACCTGTCGAAGCAGGACGTCAAGCCGCTGAAGGAGACCTTGAAGCGGATCTACGGCGATGACGAGACCATCAAGTCGCTCAACGACAACGAGTTGATCGAGCTTGGTCACAATCTGAGCCGCGGCGTGCCGATCGCCACGCCGGTGTTCGACGGCGCCAAGGAGGCCGACATCGAGGAGATGTTGAAGCTCGCCGGCCTCGACGCATCCGGTCAGTCGACGGTCTATGACGGCCGCACCGGCGATGCGTTCGATCGCAAGGTGACGGTCGGCTACATCTACATGCTGAAGCTGCACCATCTGGTCGACGACAAGATCCATGCGCGTTCGATCGGCCCGTACTCGCTGGTCACCCAGCAGCCGCTGGGCGGCAAGGCCCAGTTCGGCGGCCAGCGTTTCGGCGAAATGGAGGTGTGGGCGCTCGAAGCCTACGGCGCGGCCTACACGCTGCAGGAGATGCTGACGGTGAAGTCGGACGACGTCGCCGGCCGCACCAAGGTCTACGAGGCGATCGTGCGCGGCGACGACACGTTCGAGGCCGGTATTCCGGAATCGTTCAACGTGCTGGTCAAGGAAATGCGCTCGCTCGGCCTCAACGTCGACCTGCACAACTCCAAGCTCGGACCGGCGCCGACGTCGGAAGCCGCCGAGTAGTTCAAGAGGTCATGCCCGGCCGTCTCGGACGGCCGGGTGCCGGCGCCTTCCCCCGCGGGTCAGGACAAGGCGCCCGTTGAGAGATTTTCGAATTTGCGGCCGACCCCCGATCGGCCCGCGAGGAGAATACGATGAACCAAGAAATTATGAATCTCTTCAATCCGACGACGCCGGCTCAGGTCTTCGACCAGATCCGGATCTCGATTGCGTCTCCGGAGAAGATTCTGTCCTGGTCCTACGGCGAGATCAAGAAGCCGGAAACGATCAACTACCGTACCTTCAAGCCCGAGCGCGACGGCCTGTTCTGCGCCCGCATCTTCGGGCCGATCAAGGACTACGAGTGCCTGTGCGGCAAGTACAAGCGGATGAAGTACAAGGGCATCATCTGCGAGAAGTGCTCGGTCGAGGTGACCCTGTCGCGCGTCCGGCGCGAGCGCATGGGCCATATCGAGCTCGCCGCTCCCGTCGCGCACATCTGGTTCCTGAAGTCGCTGCCGTCGCGCATCGGCCTGCTGCTCGACATGACGCTGAAGGATCTCGAGCGGATCCTGTACTTCGAATACTACGTCGTTCTCGAGCCGGGTCTGACCGCGCTCAAGGACCGTCAGCTGCTGTCCGAGGACGAGTACCTCAAGGCGCAGGACGAATACGGCCAGGACAGCTTCACCGCCATGATCGGCGCCGAGGCCATCCGTGAGCTCTTGCGCGGCCTCGAGCTGGAGAAGCTCGAGCAGACGCTGCGTGCCGAGATGCAGGAGACCGACTCCGACATCAAGCACAAGAAGCTCGCGAAGCGCCTGAAGATCGTCGAGGCGTTCCGCCACTCCGGCAACAAGCCGGAATGGATGATCATGACCGTGGTTCCGGTGATCCCGCCGGACCTCCGCCCGCTGGTGCCGCTCGACGGCGGCCGTTTCGCGACCTCCGACCTCAACGACCTCTATCGCCGCGTCATCAACCGCAACAACCGCCTGAAGCGGCTGATGGAGCTGCGCGCGCCCGACATCATCATCCGCAACGAGAAGCGCATGCTTCAGGAGGCGGTGGATGCGCTGTTCGACAACGGCCGCCGCGGCCGCGTCATCACCGGCGCCAACAAGCGTCCGCTGAAGTCGCTCGCCGACATGCTCAAGGGCAAGCAGGGTCGCTTCCGTCAGAACCTGCTCGGCAAGCGCGTCGACTACTCCGGCCGTTCGGTCATCGTGGTCGGTCCCGAGCTGCGCCTGCACCAGTGCGGCCTGCCGAAGAAGATGGCGCTCGAGCTGTTCAAGC
The DNA here is from genome assembly GCF_032381375.1 of Bradyrhizobium sp. SZCCHNR1017. Classification (NCBI taxonomy): domain Bacteria; kingdom Pseudomonadati; phylum Pseudomonadota; class Alphaproteobacteria; order Hyphomicrobiales; family Nitrobacteraceae; genus Bradyrhizobium; species Bradyrhizobium sp. SZCCHNR1017. The sequence continues at coordinate 506,759 of NZ_JAUHIR010000002.1, forward strand.
CGTTCATCTATTCGCGGCTCGACGCCAAGGGCCTGTCGACGACGGTCAAGCAGGCCAAGAAGCTGGTCGAGAAGGAGCGTCCGGAGGTCTGGGACATCCTGGACGAGGTCATCCGCGAGCATCCGGTGCTCCTGAACCGCGCGCCGACGCTGCATCGCCTCGGCATCCAGGCGTTCGAGCCGGTGCTGATCGAGGGCAAGGCGATCCAGCTCCATCCGCTGGTCTGCTCGGCCTTCAACGCCGACTTCGATGGCGACCAGATGGCCGTGCACGTTCCGCTGTCGCTCGAAGCGCAGCTGGAAGCGCGCGTCCTGATGATGTCGACCAACAACATCCTGCATCCGGCCAACGGTCAGCCGATCATCGTGCCGTCGCAGGACATCGTGCTCGGCCTCTACTACGTCTCGATCATGCGCGAGGGCATGCCCGGCCAGGGCATGGCGTTCGGCAACATGGCCGAGCTCGAGCATGCGCTGCACGCCAAGGCCATCCATCTCCACAGCAAGATCAAGTATCGCTGGGAGGGCATGGACGAGACCGGCAAGATCGCCAAGCGCTGGATCGAAACCACCGCGGGCCGCGTCATGCTCGGCAATCTCCTGCCGAAGCATCCGCGCGTCACGTTCGAGGTCATCAACAAGCTGATGACCAAGCGCGAGATCTCGGGCGTGATCGATCAGGTCTATCGTCACTGCGGCCAGAAGGAGACGGTGATCTTCTGCGACCGGATCATGGCGCTCGGCTTCTACAACGCCTTCAAGGCGGGCATTTCGTTCGGCAAGGACGACATGGTCGTGCCGGCGGGCAAGTGGAAGATCGTCGACACCACCCGTACGCTGGCGAAGGATTTCGAGCAGCAATACAATGACGGTCTGATCACCCACGGCGAGAAGTACAACAAGGTCGTCGACGCCTGGTCGAAGGCCAGCGAAGAGATCGCCAAGGAGATGATGAAGGAGATCTCCGTCACCAAGAAGACGGCGACGGGGGCGGATGCCGACATCAACTCGATCTACATGATGTCGCATTCCGGTGCCCGCGGTTCGCCGGCCCAGATGCGTCAGCTCGCCGGCATGCGCGGCCTGATGGCCAAGCCGTCGGGTGAGATCATCGAGACGCCGATCATCTCGAACTTCAAGGAAGGTCTCTCGGTTCTCGAGTACTTCAACTCGACCCACGGCGCCCGCAAGGGTCTCGCGGACACCGCGTTGAAGACCGCGAACTCGGGCTACCTGACCCGTCGTCTGGTCGACGTCGCGCAGGACTGCATCATCACGCAGGACGATTGCGGCACCCATCTCGGCATCAAGATGCGCGCCATCGTCGATGCCGGCACGGTCGTGGCCTCGCTCGGCTCGCGCATCCTGGGCCGCGTGCCCTGCGACGACGTGCGCGATCCCGCGACCAACGCGGTGCTGGTCAAGGCCGGCACCTTGATGGAGGAGAGCCACATCGACGCCATCCAGCAGGCTGGCGTGCAGGAGGTGAAGATCCGCTCGGCGCTGACCTGCGAGCTGGTCAACGGCATCTGCAAGATGTGCTACGGCCGCGATCTGGCGCGCGGCACGCCGGTCAACCACGGTGAGGCCGTCGGCGTCATCGCCGCGCAGTCGATCGGTGAGCCCGGCACCCAGCTGACGATGCGCACTTTCCACATCGGTGGTGCGGCGCAGCTGAACGAGCAGTCCTTCGTGGAATCGAACTTCGAAGGCAAGGTGGTCATCAAGAACAAGGCGATCGCCCGCAACAGCGAGGGTCATCTGATCGCGATGGTCCGCAACATGGTCGTGACGATCGTCGACCCCGACGGCACCGAGCGTGCGACGCACCGCATCCAGTACGGCGCGCGCATGCATGTCGACGACGGCGACATGATCAAGCGCGGCCAGCGCATCGCCGAGTGGGACCCTTACACCCGTCCGATCCTCACGGAAGCCGAGGGTACGATCGGGTTCGAGGATCTGACCGAGGGTCTGTCGATCTCGGAAACGCTCGACGAGTCCACCGGTATCGCCAAGCGCGTGGTCATCGACTGGCGTGGAACGCGCGGTGGCGCGGATCTGCGTCCGGCCATCGTGATCAAGGGCAAGGACGGCAAGGTGCTCAAGCTCGCCCGCGGCGGCGATGCCCGCTACATGCTGTCGGTCGACGCGATTCTGTCGGTCGACGTCGGCTCGACGGTGAAGCCGGGCGACATCCTCGCGCGTATCTCGACGGAAAGCGCCAAGACGCGCGACATCACCGGCGGTCTGCCGCGGGTGGCGGAGCTGTTCGAAGCGCGTAAGCCGAAGGATGCCGCGATCATCGCCGAGATCGCCGGCACCATCCGGTTCGGTCGCGACTACAAGAACAAGCGTCGCATCTCGATCGAGCCGGTCGACAAGACCGAGGAGCCGCGCGAGTACCTGATCCCGAAGGGCAAGCACATCCATCTGCAGGATGGCGACATCGTCGAGAAGGGCGACTTCATCGTCGAAGGCAACCCGGCGCCGCACGACATCCTGGCGATCAAGGGCATCGAGGAGCTCGCGGCCTATCTGGTCAACGAGATCCAGGAGGTCTACCGGCTGCAGGGCGTGCTCATCAACGACAAGCACATCGAGGTGATTGTCCGCCAGATGCTGCAGAAGGTGGAGATCACCGACCAGGGCGATACCGACATGATCTCGGGCGAACAGGTCGACAAGATCGAGTTCGACCTGCTGAACGCGAAGGCCGTGGAGGAGGCGAAGAAGCCGGCCACAGGCACTCCGGTTCTGCTCGGCATCACCAAGGCGAGCCTGCAGACCCGGTCGTTCTTCTCGGCGGCCTCGTTCCAGGAGACCACCCGCGTCCTCACCGAGGCGGCGGTCAACGGCAAGATCGATCCACTCGAGGGTCTCAAGGAGAACGTCATCGTAGGACGCCTGATCCCGGCCGGCACCGGCGCCTCGATGGCCCGCATCCGCGAAGTCGCTTTGAAGCGCGACAAGCTGATTCTCGACGAGCGCGAGAAGCAGGCGGCGATCGTGCCGGCGCAGCCCGAGCCTCAGCCGCTCGCGCTGCCGCCGGCGGAGTAAACGGACGGTTGCGGCATGACCCCGACGGTGTCGGGGTCTGCCGTGCGTTCATCGCGCGTAGAAAAGGCCGGCGTTTGCCGGCCTTTTTTTGACATTTTCTTCTCCTGTTGCCGCGCTGCTGCCCCGTTGTTCATCTTCCCTTCAGGGACAGAGGCGCTTTTGGAAGCATCAGATCCGCTGAGCTGATTTCCGTCGATTCCCGTGGCGATGCGCCGATTTGCTCCGGCGCAAATCTTTTGCGGGCCGGTTACGCTATGGCCGATCGAGCCCCGAGGGTGGCAGGACCCCTGTATGGACGACCGGCAACGTCGCTGACAGCCGGAGATGGCGGAACTTCGATGCTTGACCTTGCGATTGTTGGTGGCGGTCCGGGTGGCCTGATGAGCGCCTGGTATCTGAGGCGCAAACTCGGCGATCTCTGCAAGGTGACGATCTACGAGGCATCCGACCGGCTCGGCGGCAAGATCGTGACGCGCAAGTTCGATACCGCACCGGCGATGTATGAGGCTGGTGTCGCAGAAATCTACGACTACTCGATGACCGGCCCTGATCCGCTGCGCGAGCTGATCCAGCATTTCGGGCTGCAGACGATTCCGATGGATGCGCTGCAGGTGCAACTCGACGGCGAGCTGCTCGACGACGTGCCGGGGCTGCGCCGCAAATACGGCCCGAAGACGGCCGCTGCGGTCGAGGCGTTCCGCAAGCGTTGTACCGACGTGATGTCGCCGGTCGAATATTACGAGGGCGTCGGCGCCCACGATAACGAGCACCCCTGGGCCTACAAGACCTGCGAAGAGCTGCTCGACGAGGAGGTCGAGGATCCCACGGCCAAGCGCTTCTTCAAGGTGATGTCGCGCTCCGACCTCGCGACCGAGGCCCACAACACCAACGGCCTCAATGCGCTCAAGAACTTCGTCATGGATATCGACGACTATATCGGCCTGTACTCGATTCAGAACGGCAACGAGCAACTGATCGAGTGCCTGCGCTCCGAGGTCGATGCCGACATCCAGCTCAATCATCGCGTGCTCCGCATCGGCAAGACCGAGGCGGGTCGCTACCGGCTCAACATGATGAACGGCAAGGGGCCGGAGACGCGCGAGTTCGATCTCGTCCTGGTGTGCCTGCCGCATTCCTGGCTGTCGACGGTCGGCTGGGAGGGCGAGAAGCTGCGCCAGTCCATGGTCAAGCACATCGCCTATTTCGATCGTCCCGCGCATTATCTGCGCGTCTCGATCCTGTTCGACGAGCCGTTCTGGGGCGAGAAGATTCCGGGCTCCTGGTTCATGTCGGAGGCGTTCGGCGGCTGCTGCATCTACAACGAGGGCTCGCGCCACGATGTCGGCAAGCACGGCGTGCTCAACTGGCTGATCGCGGGCTCGGATGCGCTCGCCTTCGCCAACCTCTCGGACCAGGAGCTGATCGATGCCGCGCTGAAGTCGCTCCCTGCGGCGCTCGGCGACGCGCGCGCACACTTCATGGAAGGCAAGATCCACCGCTGGCTGTCGTCCGTCAACGCGCTGCCCGGCGGTCTGCCGGTACGCGACGTCATGACCAATCACCGGCCTGAGCCGAAGGAGCACCCCGGCATCGTCGTGGTCGGGGACTACCTGTTCGACTCGACCCTGAACGGGCTGCTCGATTCGTCGGACGCCGCCACCGACATCATCCTGACCGAAATGATGCGGCTGCGCCGCGCCCGCTCGCAGGCCGAAACGCCGCTGTCCGACAAGATCGACCGTGACTATTTCGACAATTATCGCGGGCAGGGGCCGTACAGCGAAGCGTGGTCGCAGTTCACCGATCCGGACTATCTGACCAGCCTGATCAAGATCGTTTGGAACCGGGCCGGCAAGGGCAAAGGCTACAAGCTCCTGGTCGCCGGCTCCGCGAGCGGTGAACTGGTGGGAGCGCTCCGCGAGCGCGGCATCGATGCCTGGGGCATCGAGAACAACCGCTACATCCATGGCAAGACGCCGAAGGCGCTGAGGAAATACAACAAGCTCGGCTCGATCACCGATATGCCATTCAAGACCGGTGAGTTCGATTTCGTGTTCGAGACCAGCCTCTGCCATCTCGGTGACAAGCAGGTTGCGCGCGCGATCCGCGAGCTCAACCGCGTCGTCAAGACCGGCCTCGTGTTCGGCTCGATCACCTCGGACATGGCTCCGGCGCTGGTCGACCGCTACGACCTGCTGCGCGGGGTCAAGAAGCTCGGCACCTGGTGGGAGTGGTCGGAGCTGTTCTTCGGCAACGGGTTCGATCTGGCCATGCACCGCCGCGATTGCACCGACGAGGTGTGGGCAGCGACGCTCGCGGCCAACAAGGGGCCCGGCCAGTGGTACGCCGACGCCGACAGCCTGCGCTATTCGTTCTTCGACAAGGTCGAGGACGAAGACTAGGCTCGCGGCACAGCCGCCGGCACTTCGAGGCAGGGCCGCGGGCGTTGACCGGCATCTCGATGCTGTCTTGCGTCCGCGGCGCTTGTGACCGTGCTGGTTGCGTGACAGGGCCGCGTCTTGGTCGCGGCGGGTGCGGCACCGTATGGCGAGAATGCTGGCGGCAGGCGGACACAGGTGGTAAAGCCGAGCCGCTTTAATCCGTTACGGTCATACTGGCCGTGCAGGATCGGTTCGTTGAATGGCGCCCAAATCTTCACCGCCGCGAAATCAGACGTCCGCAACGGCAGCTGATCCTGCCGATGATTTGGACAAGCGGGGGCCGGCGGCGGCCGTGCCTGCCGTTCCAAAACCCGGAACAGCGAAGACGTCGGCGACAGAGACGGCTGACGTCGTCGGCGACGATGAGGACGATGACGAGGAGGACGGTGAAGAGGCCGGCCTCGACCTCGACGATGATGACGACGACGAGGATCTCGTCGTCTACACGGCCCGCGAGGCCGCAGGTGCGCTTGCAACCATCTACGGCTTCGTCTCGCCGCTGCTCGCCAGATACAAGAAGATGCTGGCTTTCGTGTCGATCGGCGTCCTGATCGAGACGCTGTTCAACGTCATCATGCCGCTCAGCCTCAAGTTCCTGATCGACGATGCGCTCGGCGAAGAGGATTTCGAGGCGCTCTATCGCATCCTCGGCGTGCTCGCCGCTGCGGGCATCTTCACCTCGATCATTGCCGTGCTCTACGAGCGCTGGGATGCGCGGCTCGCGGCCTGCGTCATCTCGGACGTTCGCACCCGTCTGTTCGATCACGTGCAGAACCTGCCGGCCGCCTATTTCCAGCGTACCAAGCGCGGCGAGATCCTGTCGCGCTTCTCGGTCGACATGTCGGCGTTCGAGAACGTCGTGAAGAGTTTCGCCAACAGCGCTGTGCTGCCGTTCCTCGAGCTGATTGCGGGCATCATTCTGATGCTGTTCCTGAACTGGCAGCTCGCTGCGATCGCGCTGCTGGTGTTTCCGATCACCCTGATCGGCCCGCGTATCCTGACGCCGAAGGCGGTTCAGGCCAATTACGAGCAGAAACTGAACGAAGCGTCGCTGCTCGGCGTGATCCAGGAGAACATCGCGGCGCAAGCCGTCATCAAGGCCTTCAGCCTCCACCGCAAGGTATTCGGCTGGTTCAGCTTCCGCAACGACGCGGCGCGGCGCAAGATGGCCGATGCGATGTTCCTGTCGACCATGGTCGAGCGCACCGTCACGATCTCCGTGCTGCTGCTGCATCTCGTCGTGCTCGCTCTCGGCGCCTATCTCGCCACCAAGGGCCAGATCACGATCGGCACCTTCGTCACCTTCGAGAGCGCATTCTGGGAGGTGTCCTACAACATCGCCCATGTCATGCATTTCGTGCCGGTGTCGATCTCCTCGGCGGCCGCGATCCGGCACATGCAGGAGCTGTTGGACGAGCCGACCCGCGGCGCCGACCGGCCGGGCGCGCCGGATCTGCCCCGCATCAGCCACGACATCACCTTCGAGCGCGTGACCTTCCAGTACGAGGGCAGCGAGACGCCGGTGCTCGACAATCTGAGCCTCAAGCTCGACGTCGGCAAGCGGATCGCGATCGTCGGTCCGTCGGGCTCGGGCAAGAGCACGCTGCTCAACCTGATCCTGCGGCTCTACGTACCCGATGAAGGCCGCGTCACCATCGACGGCGTCGACATCCGCAAGGTGACGCGCGATTCGCTGCGCGGCAGCATGGCCGTGGTGTTCCAGGACAACATGCTGTTCAACATGTCGCTGCGGGAGAACATCCGGCTCGGCAAGGAGGGCGCCACCGACGCGGAGGTGGAGGAGGCGGCCAAGAAGGCCGAGATCCACCGCTACATCATGAGCCTGCCGCAGAAATACGATACCATCGTCGGCGAGCGCGGCGACACGCTGTCCGGTGGACAGCGCCAGCGCATCGCGATCGCCCGCGCCATCATCCGCAACCCGTCCGTGCTGCTGCTCGACGAGGCCACTTCGGCGCTGGACCAGACCACGGAAGCCGCGATCAACCGCACCCTGCTCAAGGTCGCCAAGGGCCGCACCATGATCTGGTCGACCCACCGCCTGACCTCGGTGGTCGAGATGGACGAGATCATCGTCATCTCCGGCGGCCGGGCGATCGAGCGCGGCAGCCACGCGGAGCTCTTGGCGAAGAATGGGACCTATCGCAAGCTCTGGGATGACCAGGGCCATCAGCCGAGCCGGCAGGATCAGGCCGACGACGACAGCGATGACGAGGAGGACGACGACGAGGAGGATGATGACGAGGAATAGACGTTGAGCGGCGCATTGGTCTTCGTCAGCCGCTGCCGAACCCCGCGGCCGAGCGAGACGGCAAAGCGCGCCCAGCGTTGCGCCTGCCAATAGGGGCTGGCCCCGATCGAGACCGATCGGAAATTCCATGCCTTCTCGAGCGACCACGCATCGCAGGCCGTCTTGACCGGGTCCGCATAGAAGGCCGCGATCTTGGCCTCGCCCATGCCGTCAGTCGCCAGCCAGCGCGGAATGTGGACGTTGCAGAGGCGCTCGACATCGGTGAACACCTTGTCGGAACCGGTGCCGGTGACGGGGCAGGTGGTGCAGAAGGCGTCGCCGACGAGCACGACACCCGGCATGCGGTACCCGCTGTTGATGGTGAGATCGGCGGGCCGGACCCGCACCTCGCCGCTCACGGCGTACTCGCCCGTGATCCGCCGCAGGCCGGGCAGGGCGGCGGCCAGCGTTTCGACCGGGTTGCGGCGGATCGCCCGAAGCCAGGGATCATCGACCTCGCGGTAGGCGAACAGGTTCGCCCGCATGCGCTCGCCGATCGGGAACAGGGTGATGTAGGGCACCCGCGCCTTGGCTCGTTCCTGGAAATAGGTCATGGCCGGGAATGGGAAGGCGGAACGGCCGACCGGCGTCAGGTCGAACCCGATCGAGATCGAATGGGCGGGGCTGGTGATCGTGCGGGTGATTCCCAGCATGTGCCGCAGCCCGACGTTCAGCCCGTTGGCGAGCACGACGAGGCGGGCGGAGATCGTCTGCCCGTTGGACAGCACGACCGACTGGCGATCCTCGGTTGGCGTGATCGCTACGGCCTTGGCGACGATTCGCGTCACAGCGCCTGGGATCTGGTCGCGCACCGCCGTCACGAGCGCATCATACGGAATGCCGTATTGCTGGACCTGAGCCCGTTCGAGCACGTAGCCGAATCGGGCGATCCAGTTCTCCGGGGCCAGGGTGGCTTGGGTCAACGCCTTGTCGGCGATCCCGGTGCGACGGAATCGGCCGATCTGCTCGGCACCGGAGATCTTCTCGATTCGAAAGTCGGGCGGGGAGACCGCGTGGGGATCGACGAGAATCGCGGGGATGCCGGCCATTCCGAGCATGGCGGCCGTGATCGAGCCGCTCAGGCCGCCGCCAATGATCGCAATGTCGGTATATTCTGTCACCAGGCGCCTCGTCGCGGCGCCATCCTTGTCGGCCAAAGCCGAAAAAAGCCTTATCTTCGATGTTTCTGGACATGTCCCGGGCTGGAGAGGCGCCTGCACTCGCAGGGCTGTGCGGTCTGCAGATACCTCGGACGGCGGGGGCCCTGTCGGGACCGGAAACCGCAGCGGCCAGAAGCGCTTCTTTGCGCGTCCTGCGGCGTCGTTTTGCTTGACTTGGATATTTACCGCTTATAAAAGGCCGGCACTCAACGACAGGCGGTGAGCTTCGCCAGCGTCGGTACGGATCACCCAGACCACCCGAAACCGGGCGGGACGGGCACCACCCTCGACGAATGCCGCTCAAACGCTGTCGATCATAGCTAGGCAATGCCAAAACGATATTAGATCTCTCGAGCTCGTTCTCCTGAGACCAATTTCGGATGCATGACCTCGGTAGGCCGCCCGCCAGCGCAAGCTGACTGGTGGTGATCGCGGTCCTCTGTGGCGTCAAGCGCTTTCCGTTCAGCGATGGACGGTTGGCGCGATTTCGTTTTGCGTGGGTTTTGATCGCGCGAAACGGCCCGGTGAGGCGGGGAACCTCGAACAGAATTTGCGGAAGCCGGTCGCGGTCTCCGTGCGAACGTTGAGAAGGGTGAAGGCCAAGATGCCGACGATCAACCAGCTGATCGCAAATCCGCGCGAAGTGCAGAAGTCGCGCAAGAAGGTGCCGGCGCTGCAGCAGTCGCCGCAGAAGCGTGGCGTTTGCACGCGCGTCTACACCACGACCCCGAAGAAGCCGAACTCGGCGCTTCGTAAGGTCGCCAAGGTGCGCCTGACCAACGGCTTCGAGGTGATCGGCTACATTCCGGGTGAAGGCCATAACCTGCAGGAGCACTCGGTGGTCATGATCCGCGGCGGCCGCGTCAAGGACTTGCCGGGCGTGCGCTATCACATCCTCCGCGGCGTGCTGGATACCCAGGGCGTCAAGAACCGTAAGCAGCGCCGTTCGAAGTATGGCGCGAAGCGTCCGAAGTAAGACGTTCGAGAGAAGCGGGAACAAGATCACATGTCGCGTCGCCATTCAGCCGAAAAGCGTGAAGTGCTTCCGGATCCGAAGTTCGGGAACATCATTGTCACCAAGTTCATGAACTCGGTGATGTACGCCGGCAAGAAGTCGGTCGCCGAAGGTATCGTCTACGGCGCGTTCGGCATCATCGAGGCCAAGACCAAGCAGAGCCCGCTGACGGTGTTCGAGCAGGCCCTCGAAAACGTCATGCCGACCATCGAGGTTCGCTCCCGTCGCGTCGGCGGTGCGACCTACCAGGTGCCGGTCGAAGTTCGTTCGACCCGCCGGCAGGCGCTGGGCATCCGCTGGCTGATCTCGGCCGCGCGCGACCGCAACGAGAAGACGATGACCGAGCGGCTTTCGGCGGAGCTGCTCGACGCCTCGAACAATCGGGGTAACGCCGTGAAGAAGCGTGAAGACGTGCACCGGATGGCGGAAGCCAACCGCGCCTTCTCGCACTATCGCTGGTAACGGCGACCCGAACGGAAATCAGGGAACACACCCATGCCCCGCCAACACGCCATCGAAGACTATCGCAACTTCGGCATCATGGCGCATATCGACGCCGGCAAGACCACGACGACCGAGCGCATCCTCTATTATACCGGCAAGAGCCACAAGATCGGCGAAGTGCACGAAGGTGCCGCGACGATGGACTGGATGGAGCAGGAGCAGGAGCGTGGCATCACGATCACCTCGGCTGCGACCACTGCGTTCTGGAACGGCAAGCGCCTGAACATCATCGACACCCCCGGCCACGTCGACTTCACCATCGAGGTCGAGCGCAGCTTGCGGGTGCTCGACGGCGCCGTGTGCGTTCTCGACTCCAACCAGGGCGTCGAGCCGCAGACCGAGACCGTCTGGCGCCAGGGCGACAAGTACAAGGTTCCGCGCATCGTCTTCGCCAACAAGATGGACAAGACCGGTGCCGACTTCTTCAAGTGCCTGGCCGACATCGTCGATCGCCTGGGCGCGAAGCCTGTTGCGATCCAGCTGCCGATCGGCGCCGAGAACAATTTCAAGGGCTGCATCGATCTCGTGACGATGAAGGCGATCGTCTGGAACGACGAGGCGCTCGGCGCGAAGTTCGACTACGTCGAGATCCCGGCTGATCTCGCCGACCAGGCCAAGGAATATCGCGAGAAGCTGGTGGAGGCCGCCGTCGAGCTCGACGACGACGCGCTCACCGCGTTCCTGGACGGCAAGGAGCCGGACGAGGCGACTCTGAAGCGCCTGATCCGCAAGGCCGTGCTGACCGGCGCGTTCTATCCGGTGCTGTGCGGCTCGGCCTTCAAGAACAAGGGCGTGCAGCCGTTGCTCGACGCCGTCGTCGACTATCTGCCGTCGCCGCTCGACGTGCCTGCGATCAAGGGCACCGACGACAAGGGCAACGAGGTCGTGCGCAAGGCGGACGACAAGGAGCCGCTGGCGCTGCTCGCGTTCAAGATCATGGACGACCCCTTCGTCGGCACGATCACGTTCTGCCGCATCTATTCGGGCATCCTGACCTCGGGCACCGGCGTGGTGAACTCGACCCGCGAGAAGAAGGAGCGCATCGGCCGCATGCTGCTGATGCATGCGAACAACCGCGAGGACATCAAGGAAGCCTATGCCGGCGACATCGTCGCCCTCGCAGGCCTCAAGGAAGCCCGCACCGGTGACACGCTGTGCGATCCGTCCAACCAGGTGATCCTGGAAAAGATGGAATTCCCGGAGCCGGTCATCGAGATTGCGATCGAGCCGAAGTCGAAGGCCGACCAGGAGAAGCTCGGCGTCGCGCTGGCGAAGCTGGCCGCTGAGGATCCGTCCTTCCGCGTGTCGACCGATCACGAGTCGGGCCAGACCATCCTCAAGGGGATGGGCGAGCTCCATCTCGACATCAAGGTCGACATCCTCAAGCGCACCTACAAGGTCGATGCGAACATCGGCGCGCCGCAGGTGGCGTTCCGTGAGCGTATCACCAAGCCGGCCAACGTGGACTACACCCACAAGAAGCAGACCGGTGGTACCGGCCAGTTCGCGGCCGTGAGCCTCGTGGTCGAGCCGAACGAGCCCGGTGGCGGCTACGTGTTCGAGTCCAAGATCGTCGGCGGTGCGGTTCCGAAGGAATACATCCCGGGCGTCGAGAAGGGCATCGAGAGCGTGCTCGGCGCGGGCGTCGTCGCCGGCTTCCCGGTGGTCGACGTCAAGGTGGCGCTGGTCGACGGCAAGTATCACGATGTCGACTCGTCGGCGCTGGCCTTCGAAATCGCCTCTCGTGCGGCTTTCCGCGAGGCGCTGCAGAAGGGCAAGTCGGTTCTGCTCGAGCCGATCATGAAGGTCGAGGTGGTGACCCCGGAAGACTACACCGGCTCGGTCATCGGCGACCTGAACTCGCGTCGTGGCCAGATCCAGGGCCAGGACATGCGCGGCAATGCCAACGTCATCAACGCGATGGTGCCGCTCATGAACATGTTCGGTTACGTGAACAACCTGCGCTCCATGAGCCAGGGGCGCGCGACCTTCACGATGCAGTTCTCGCACTACGCTGAAGCGCCGGCCAACGTGTCGGCCGAAGTCCAGAAGAAGTTTGCCTGATTGTCGTTAGCTCAAGTTAGCGACTGAACGGAGAGTCAAATGGCCAAAGCTAAGTTTGAACGTAACAAGCCCCACTGCAACATCGGCACCATCGGTCACGTCGACCACGGCAAGACCTCGCTGACGGCTGCAATCACCAAGATCCTGGCCGAGACGGGCGGTGCGACGTTCACTGCCTACGACCAGATCGACAAGGCCCCGGAAGAGAAGGCGCGCGGCATCACCATCTCGACCGCGCACGTCGAGTACGAGACCAAGAACCGCCACTACGCCCACGTCGATTGCCCCGGCCACGCCGACTACGTGAAGAACATGATCACCGGCGCTGCCCAGATGGACGGCGCGATCCTGGTCGTGTCGGCCGCTGACGGCCCGATGCCGCAGACCCGTGAGCACATCCTGCTCGCCCGCCAGGTCGGCGTGCCGGCGCTGGTCGTGTTCCTCAACAAGTGCGACATGGTCGACGATCCCGAGCTGCTGGAGCTCGTCGAGCTCGAGGTCCGCGAGCTGCTCTCGAAGTACGAATTCCCGGGCGACAAGATCCCGATCATCAAGGGCTCGGCGCTGGCCGCTCTGGAAGATTCGGACAAGAAGCTCGGCCACGACGCCATCCTCGAGCTGATGCGCAATGTCGACGAGTACATTCCGCAGCCGGAGCGTCCGATCGACCAGCCCTTCCTGATGCCGGTCGAAGACGTGTTCTCGATCTCGGGCCGCGGCACCGTGGTGACCGGCCGTGTCGAGCGCGGCATCATCAAGGTCGGTGAGGAAATCGAGATCGTCGGCATCCGTCCGACCCAGAAGACCACCGTCACCGGCGTTGAAATGTTCCGCAAGCTGCTCGATCAGGGCCAGGCCGGTGACAACATCGGCGCGCTGCTCCGCGGCACCAAGCGCGAGGACGTCGAGCGCGGCCAGGTGCTGTGCAAGCCGGGTTCGGTCAAGCCGCACACCAAGTTCAAGGCTGAGGCCTACATCCTCACGAAGGAAGAGGGTGGCCGTCACACGCCGTTCTTCACCAACTATCGGCCGCAGTTCTACTTCCGCACGACCGACGTGACCGGCGTCGTTCACCTGCCGGAAGGCACCGAGATGGTGATGCCGGGCGACAACATTGCGATGGAAGTGCACCTGATCGTGCCGATCGCGATGGAGGAGAAGCTGCGCTTCGCCATCCGCGAGGGCGGCCGCACCGTCGGCGCCGGCGTCGTCGCCTCGATCATCGAGTAACAACAGCGAATAGGGAATGGCGGGTGGCGAATGGAGATTATCCATTCGCCGTTCGCTACTCGCCACTCACTACTCACAGAAAGATACGGCAATGAACGGCCAAAATATCCGCATCCGTCTCAAGGCGTTTGACCATCGTATCCTCGATACGTCGACGCGCGAGATCGTCAACACGGCGAAACGGACCGGCGCGCAGGTTCGCGGACCCATTCCGCTGCCGACCCGCATCGAGAAGTTCACCGTGAACCGTTCGCCGCACGTCGACAAGAAGAGCCGCGAGCAGTTCGAGATGCGCACTCACAAGCGCCTGCTCGACATCGTCGATCCGACCCCGCAGACCGTCGATGCTCTCATGAAGCTCGATCTGGCCGCCGGCGTCGACGTCGAGATCAAGCTCTAAGTTTTTGGATTCACGTTCGCACCTCACGCGGACATAGAGAAGAACAGGAAGCACGCCGATGCGCTCCGGAGTGATCGCACAAAAGGTCGGGATGACGCGGGTCTTCACGGAGACCGGCGAACATATCCCCGTGACCGTGCTGAAGCTCGGCAATTGCCAGGTGGTCGGTCACCGCACCACCGAGAAGAACGGCTACGTCGCGCTGCAGCTCGGCAGCGGCAGCCGCAAGACGGTCTACATGCCGAAGGCGGAGCGCGGCCAGTTCGCGGTCGCCAAGGTCGAGCCGAAGCGCAAGCTCGCCGAGTTCCGTGTCAGCGAGGATTCGCTGATCCCGGTCGGCGCCGAGATCCAGGCCGACCATTTCGTCGTCGGCCAGTTCGTCGACGTCACCGGCACCTCGGTCGGCAAGGGCTTCGCCGGCGGCATGAAGCGCTGGAACTTCGGCGGTCTGCGCGCCACGCACGGTGTGTCGATCTCGCATCGTTCGATCGGTTCGACCGGTGGCCGTCAGGACCCCGGCAAGACCTGGAAGAACAAGAAGATGCCCGGTCACATGGGCGTCGATCGCATCACCACGCTGAACCTGCGTGTGGTGCAGACGGACGTCGAGCGCGGCCTGATCCTGGTGGAAGGCGCGGTGCCCGGCTCCAAGGGTGGCTGGATCTCGGTGCGCGACGCCGTCAAGAAGCCGCTGCCGAAGGAAGCGCCGAAGCCCGGCAAGTTCAAGGTCGCGGGTGAGCAGGCTGCCGAAGCGCCGGCCGTGCAGGAGGGCGCATAAATGGAACTGAAAGTCACCACGCTCGAGGGCAAGGAAGCCGGCTCCGTCCAGCTGTCCGACGCCATCTTCGGTCTGGAGCCGCGTGCCGACATCATCGCGCGCTGCGTCCAGTGGCAGCTCAACAAGCGTCAGGCCGGCACCCACAAGGCCAAGGGCCGCGCCGAGATCTGGCGCACCGGCAAGAAGATGTACAAGCAGAAGGGCACCGGCGGTGCTCGTCATGGCTCGGCTCGTGTGCCGCAGTTCCGTGGCGGCGGCCGCGCCTTCGGTCCGGTCGTGCGCTCGCATGCGACCGACCTGCCGAAGAAGGTCCGTGCGCTGGCGCTGAAGCATGCGCTGTCGGCCAAGGCCAAGGACGGTGATCTGGTCGTGCTGGAGAACGCCACCCTGGAGGCGGCGAAGACCAAGGCGCTGATCGGTCACTTCTCCGGTCTCGGCCTGACCAACGCCCTGATCATCGACGGCGCCGAGCTGCATACCGGCTTCACCAATGCCGCCCGCAACATTCCGAACATGGACGTGCTGCCGATCCAGGGCATCAACGTCTACGACATCCTGCGCCGTCAGAAGCTCGTGCTGACCAAGGCGGCGATCGATGCGCTGGAGGCGCGCTTCAAATGAAGACCATCGATCCGCGCCACTACGACATCATCATCGCGCCGGTCGTGACCGAGAAGGCGACCTTCGCCTCGGAGCACAACAAGGTTCTGTTCAAGGTGGCCGCCAAGGCGACCAAGCCGCAGATCAAGGAAGCGATCGAGAAGCTGTTCGACGTCAAGGTCAAGAGCGTCAACACGCTCGTCCGCAAGGGCAAGACCAAGGTGTTCCGCGGCAATTTCGGTTCGCAATCGGACAGCAAGCGCGCGATCGTGACCCTCGAAGAGGGCCACCGTATCGACGTGACCACCGGACTGTAAGGCTGAGCTGCCATGGCACTGAAGACATTCAATCCCACGACGCCCGGCCAGCGCCAGCTGGTGATGGTCGATCGTTCGGCCCTCTACAAGGGCAAGCCGGTCAAGGCGCTGACCGAAGGCAAGCAGTCGAGCGGCGGTCGCAACAACACCGGCCGCATCACCGTTCGCTTCCTCGGCGGCGGTCACAAGCAGTCGTACCGCACGGTCGACTTCAAGCGCGACAAGGTCGACGTTCCCGCGACCGTCGAGCGCCTGGAGTATGATCCGAACCGGACCGCCTTCATCGCGCTCGTCAAGTATCAGGACGGCGAGCTCGCCTACATCCTGGCGCCGCAGCGCCTGGCGGTCGGCGACACCATCGTCGCCGGCAACTATGTCGACGTGAAGCCGGGCAACGTCATGCCGCTGGGCAACATGCCGGTCGGCACGATCGTGCACAACATCGAGGTCAAGATCGGGAAGGGCGGCCAGCTCGCGCGTTCGGCAGGCACCTACGCCCAGATCGTCGGCCGCGACCAGGACTACGTGATCGTCCGCCTGAACTCGGGCGAGCAGCGCCTGGTGCACGGCCGCTGCCGCGGCACCATCGGTGCGGTGTCGAACCCGGACCACATGAACACCTCGATCGGCAAGGCCGGCCGCAAGCGTTGGATGGGCCGCAGGCCTCACAACCGCGGTGTCGCGATGAACCCGATCGACCATCCGCACGGCGGCGGCGAAGGCCGTACCTCGGGCGGTCGTCACCCGGTCACTCCGTGGGGCAAGCCTACCAAGGGCAAGAAGACCCGCACCAACAAGTCGACCGATAAATTCATTCTCTTGAGCCGCCACAAGCGGAAGAAGTAAGGAACGACGGACATGGTTCGTTCAGTCTGGAAAGGCCCGTTCGTCGAGGCGTCGCTGCTCAAGAAGGCAGATGCGGCGCGCGCGTCCGGCCGTCACGACGTCATCAAGATCTGGAGCCGCCGCTCGACCATCCTGCCGCAGTTCGTCGGCCTGACGTTCGGCGTCTACAACGGCCAGAAGCACGTGCCGGTGGCGATCAACGAAGAGATGGTCGGCCACAAGTTCGGCGAGTTCTCGCCGACCCGCACCTTCCACGGCCATTCGGGCGATAAGAAAGCCAAGAAGGCTTGAGGATTAAGCGATGAGCAAACCAAAGCGCGAACGGAGCCTCCCCGAAAACGAGGCCAAGGCTGTGGCCCGGATGCTTCGGGTGAGCCCGCAGAAGCTGAACCTGGTGGCGCAGATGATCCGCGGCCGCAAGGCGTCGGCCGCCCTCGCCGACCTGCAGTTCTCGCGCAAGCGGATTGCGGTCGACGTCAAGAAGTGCCTGGAATCGGCGATCGCCAATGCCGAGAACAATCACGAGCTCGAGGTCGACGATCTCGTCGTCTCGCAGGCTTTCGTCGGCAAGGGAATCGTGATGAAGCGTTTCTCGCCGCGCGGTCGTGGCCGTTCGGGCCGAGTTTTCAAACCGTTTTCGCAGCTGACGATCATTGTGCGTCAGGTCGAGGCGAGCGCTTAAAGCAGGCGCTGGGAGAATACGATGGGTCAAAAGATCAATCCGATCGGTCTGCGTCTCGGCATCAACCGGACCTGGGATTCGCGCTGGTTCGCTGGCAAGGCCGAGTACGGCAAGCTGCTGCATGAAGACGTCAAGATCCGCGAGATCCTGCACAAGGAGCTCAAGCAGGCGGCCGTCGCCCGCATCGTGATCGAGCGTCCGCACAAGAAGTGCCGTGTCACGATCCACTCGGCGCGTCCGGGTGTGGTGATCGGCAAGAAGGGCGCCGACATCGACAAGCTGCGCAAGCGCGTCGCCGACATCACCTCGTCGGACGTCGTCATCAACATCGTCGAGATCCGCAAGCCGGAGCTCGATGCGACCCTGGTCGCCGAGTCGATCGCCCAGCAGCTCGAGCGCCGCGTCGCGTTCCGCCGCGCCATGAAGCGCGCCGTGCAGTCGGCGATGCGTCTCGGTGCCGAGGGCATCCGCATCAACTGCTCGGGTCGTCTGGGCGGCGCGGAAATCGCCCGCATGGAGTGGTATCGCGAGGGCCGGGTGCCGCTGCACACGCTGCGCGCCGACATCGACTACGGTGTGGCCACCGCGTTCACCACCTTCGGCACTTGCGGCGTGAAGGTCTGGATCTTCAAGGGCGAGATCCTCGAGCACGATCCGATGGCACAGGACAAGCGGATGAACGAAGGCGGCGGCGAGAGCTCGCAGCCCCGGTCGCGCCGCGACGCGGCCTGATCGATCAGCCGCGACAAGACAGGTTTGAGGGCTCAAAGCCATGATGCAACCAAAGAAGACCAAGTTCCGAAAGGCGCATAAGGGCCGTATTCACGGCGTTGCGTCCTCGGGCGCGACGCTGGCCTTCGGCCAGTTCGGGCTGAAGGCGATGGAGCCGGATCGCGTCACCGCGCGCCAGATCGAGGCCGCCCGTCGTGCCTTGACCCGTCACATGAAGCGCGCCGGCCGCGTCTGGATCCGCGTGTTCCCGGATCTCCCGGTGTCGAAGAAGCCGGCTGAAGTCCGCATGGGCTCCGGCAAGGGCTCGCCTGAATTGTGGGTGGCCCGCGTCAAGCCGGGCCGGGTGATGTTCGAGATCGACGGCGTGAGCAACCAGATCGCGCGCGAGGCGCTGCTGCTGGCGGCCGCCAAGCTGCCGATCAAGACGCGCTTCGTCGAGCGCATTGCGGAGTAATGGTCATGGCCGAGATGAAGATTGCCGACATTCGCGCGATGAGCCCCGATCAGATGGACGATGCGATCGTCAACCTGAAGAAGGAGCGCTTCAACCTGCGCTTCCAGCGTGCCACCGGGCAGCTGGAGAACACCGCGCGGCTGCGTGAGGCGCGCCGCGACATCGCCCGTATCAAGACCATCGCCGCGCAGCAGCGCGCCAAGACGAAGTAAGAGGCTCGACATGCCGAAACGGACCCTTCAGGGCGTCGTCGTCAGCGACAAGCAGGCCAAGACGATCGTTGTGCGCGTCGACCGGCGCTTCACCCACCCGATCTACAAGAAGACCATCCGCCGCTCGAAGAACTACCACGCCCACGACGAGAACAACGAGTTCAAGCCGGGCGACATGGTGTGGATCGAGGAGAGCAAGCCGATCTCGAAGCTCAAGCGCTGGACCGTGGTCCGGGGCGAGCACAAGAAAACCGCCTGAGGCGCGGACCGCGGCCCTCGTCGAAGAGGGCCCGTTTCGCTTTCGGGATCAAACAAGGCGCAGCTTTCCTGCGCAGCAGATGAAGAGGACGAGGTGCATCAATGATTCAGATGCAGACCAACCTCGACGTGGCCGATAATTCCGGCGCACGCCGTGTCATGTGTATCAAGGTGCTGGGCGGCTCGAAGCGCCGCTATGCCACCGTCGGCGACATCATCGTGGTGTCGATCAAGGAAGCCATTCCGCGTGGCAAGGTGAAGAAGGGCGACGTCATGAAAGCCGTCGTGGTGCGCGTCCGCAAGGACATCCGCCGCGCCGACGGCTCGGTGATCCGCTTCGACCGCAATGCGGCCGTCCTGATCAACAACCAGTCGGAGCCGGTCGGCACCCGTATCTTCGGGCCGGTGCCGCGCGAGCTGCGCGCCAAGAACCACATGAAGATCATTTCGCTTGCGCCGGAGGTGCTGTGATGGCTGCCAAGATCCGCAAGGGCGACAAGGTGATCGTCCTGACCGGTCGCGACAAGGGTCGCACCGGCGAGGTGTTCGAGGTGCGTCCCGACGAGGGGACGGCGCTGGTGCGGGGCATCAACCTGGTGAAGCGTCACCAGAAGCAGACCCAGAACCAGGAGGGCGGCATCATCAGCAAGGAGTCGCCGATCCAGCTGTCGAACGTCGCTTATGTCGGCAAGGACGGCAAGCCGACGCGCATCGGATTCAAGATTCAGGCGGACGGCAAGAAGGTCCGCGTTGCCAAGAGCTCGGGAGTTGAGATCGATGGCTGAGACTGCTTACACCCCGCGCCTCCGCACGGAATACGACCGCACGATCAAGAGCCAGCTGACCGAGAAGTTCGGCTACGCCAACGTCATGCAGGTGCCGCGGCTCGACAAGGTCGTGCTCAACATGGGCATCGGCGAGGCCGTGAACGACCGTAAGAAGGCGGAAACCGCCGCGGCCGACCTGTCGCTGATCGCCGGCCAGAAGGCGGTCGTGACCTACTCGCGCGTCGCCATCGCGACCTTCAAGCTGCGCGAGAACCAGCCGATCGGCTGCAAGGTCACCTTGCGCAAGACGAAGATGTACGAGTTCATCGACCGCCTGATCAACGTCGCGCTGCCGCGCGTCCGCGACTTCCGCGGCCTGAACCCGAAGAGCTTCGACGGCCGCGGCAACTATTCGCTCGGCATCAAGGAGCACATCATTTTCCCCGAGATCGACTTCGACAAGGCCGGGGAGAGCTGGGGCATGGACATCACGGTGTGCACCACCGCGACGACCGACGACGAGGCCCGTGCCCTTCTGACCGCATTCAATTTCCCGTTCCGGCAGTGAGCAGCTGACTTCAAGCTTCTCAAACGCGGATACCCAGGAGCCAAGCATGGCAAAGAAGAGTTCAATCGAGAAGAACAACCGGCGCAAGCGGATGGCGAAGAACGCCGCCCCGAAGCGCGCCCGGTTGAAGGCGATCATCGCCGACAAGTCCAAGCCGATGGAGGAGCGCTTTGCCGCGACCCTGAAGCTGGCCGAGATGCCGCGCAATTCGTCGGCGACTCGCATCCGCAACCGGTGCGAGCTGACGGGCCGGCCGCGGTCGAACTACCGCAAGAACAAGCTGAGCCGCATCGCGCTGCGCGAGCTCGGGTCCAAGGGCCTGGTTCCGGGCCTCGTGAAGTCGAGCTGGTAAGGAGGGTCGCACCATGTCAACGCACGATCCCATCAGCGATCTGATCACCCGCATCCGCAACGCGCAGATGCGCTCGAAGTCGAAGGTCTCGACGCCTGGCTCGAAGATGCGCGCCAGCGTGCTCGAGGTGCTGAAGTCCGAAGGCTACATCCGTGGCTATGCCACGCTGGAGCATCCGTCGGGCCGGAGCGAGATCGAGATCGAGCTGAAATATTTCGACGGCGAGCCCGTGATCCGCGAGATCGAGCGCGTCTCCAAGCCCGGCCGCCGCGTCTACACCTCGGTGAAGAATCTGCCGCGTGTGAACAACGGGCTCGGAATTTCTGTTTTGTCGACGCCGAAGGGAATCATGGCCGACCACAGCGCGCGTGACGCGAATGTCGGCGGTGAAGTTCTCTTCACGGTGTTCTGAGAAGGATTGAGCCATGTCACGTATTGGCAAGAAGCCTGTGGCGGTGCCGTCCGGAGTGACGGCCTCCGTCGACGGACAGACCGTCAAGATGAAGGGGCCGAAGGGCCAGCTTCAGTTCATCGTTCATGACGACGTGGACGTGAAGTTCGAGAACGGCCAGGTCAAGGTTGCCCCGCGTTCCGAGACCAAGCGCGCCCGGTCGCTGTACGGCACCGCGCGCGCCCAGATCGCCAACCTGGTCGAAGGCGTGACCAAGGGCTTCGAGAAGAAGCTCGAGATCACCGGCGTCGGCTACCGCGCCGCGATGCAGGGCAAGAACCTGCAGCTAGCGCTCGGCTACAGCCACGATGTCGTCTACCAGATCCCGGAGGGCATCACCATCGCGGTGCCGAAGCCGACCGAGATCACGGTCACGGGCATCGACCCGCAGCGCGTCGGCCAAGTGGCCGCTGAAATCCGCGCCTACCGGCCGCCGGAGCCCTATAAGGGCAAGGGCGTGAAGTACGCGGGTGAATTCATCTTCCGCAAGGAAGGCAAGAAGAAGTAACGGAGCCGGACATGTCGAGAGCCAAGGTTACGAATGCCCGGCGCAAGCAGCGCGTGAGGCTGTCGCTGCGCCGCTCCGCCGGCGGCCGTCCGCGTCTGTCGGTGTTCCGCTCGTCGAAGCACATCTACGCTCAGGTCATCGACGATCAGAAGGGCGAGACGCTCGCCTCCGCGTCGTCGATGGAGAAGGAGATGCGCTCGGCCGGCAACACCGGTGCCGACATCGACGCGGCGAAGGCGGTGGGCAAGCTGCTCGCCGAGCGCGCGGTGAAGGCGGGGATCAAGGAAGTCGTGTTCGATCGCGGCGGCTATCTCTATCACGGGCGCGTCAAGGCGCTGGCCGACGCGGCGCGCGAGAGCGGGCTGAGCTTCTAACATCAATGGATATGGGCGTCAGAGCCCCTCAGAAGATTGGATAGCACCATGGCAGGTGAACGGGAACGAGGCGGTCGCGATCGCAAGGAGCGCGAGGAGCGCGACAGCGAGTTCGTTGACAAGCTCGTCCACATCAACCGAGTCGCGAAGGTCGTGAAGGGCGGTAAGCGCTTTGGCTTTGCGGCGCTCGTCGTGATCGGCGATCAGAAGGGCCGGGTCGGGTTCGGCCACGGCAAGGCACGTGAGGTTCCGGAGGCGATCCGCAAGGCGACCGACTCCGCCAAGCGCAACCTGACCCGGGTCGCGCTGCGCGAGGGCCGCACCCTGCACCACGACATCTTCGGTCGTCACGGCGCAGGTCGCGTCTATCTGCGTGCGGCTCCGGCCGGTACCGGCATCATCGCCGGCGGCCCGATGCGCGCCGTGTTCGAGACGCTGGGCATCCAGGACGTGGTGGCGAAGTCGATCGGCTCGTCCAACCCGTACAACATGGTGCGCGCGACCTTCAACGCGCTGAAACACCAGGATAGCCCGCGCTCGGTCGCCGCGCGCCGCAACATCAAGGTGTCGACCCTGCAGGCCCGCCGCGTCGGTGGCGATGCCGAAGCCGCCGCCGACTAAGGTTGGGCCGACTAACGAACGCGCGCCGTCCGCTGGATGGCGCAACTCGGAGTGAACACGATGGCTAGCGCCAAGACGATCAAGATCGAGCAGATCGGCAGCCCGATCCGCCGGCATCACTCGCAGCGCGAGACGCTGATCGGGTTGAAGCTCAACAAGATCGGCCGCGTGACCGAGCTGCCGGATACGCCGGCGGTCCGCGGCATGATCACCAAGGTTCATCATCTCGTCCGCATCGTCGACGAGAAGTAAGGAGAAGGGCGATGAAGCTCAGCGATATCGCCGACAACGCCGGCGCGCGCAAGAAGCGCATGCGCGTCGGCCGCGGCATCGGCTCCGGCAAGGGCAAGACCTCGGGCCGTGGCGGCAAGGGCCAGACCGCGCGCTCCGGCGTGCGCATCAAGGGCTTCGAGGGCGGTCAGATGCCGATGCATCGCCGCCTGCCGAAGCGCGGCTTCAACAACATCTTCGCGCTCGATTTCGTCGAGATCAATCTCGACCGGATCCAGCAGGCGATCGATGCCAAGAAGCTGGACGCCGGCAGCGTGATCAACGCCGAGTCCCTCGTGAAGTCCGGTGCGCTGCGCCGCGCCAAGGACGGCGTGCGCCTGCTCGGCCGCGGCGAGCTCAAGGCCAAGATCAACATCGAGGTGCATGGCGCCTCGAAGTCGGCGATTGCGGCGGTCGAGAAGGCCGGCGGCACCGTCAAGCTCCTGGCGCCAGCCAAGGACGAAGGCGAGGCGGCGTAACATCTGCGTCATTGCCCTGCCGCCGGCGCATGCCGGAGAGGGCAGGGCAATGGACAGAACGCGCCCGCGCACCAGATAATATCCGGCGTCTGCCCAGCCCTGCGAGCCCTCGCGGGGCCCAGTGCGGTGAAGAAGGGCGGCGGGAGAAAGCTAGATATGGCCTCAGCAGCGGAACAACTGGCGGCAAACCTCAATTTCGGCGCGCTTGCGAAGGCCGATGAGCTGAAGAAGCGCATCTGGTTCACCCTCGGCGCGCTGCTGGTCTACCGCCTCGGCACCTACATTCCGCTGCCGGGCATCGACCCGAACATCTGGGACTCGGTGTTCCGCACGCAGGCCGGCGGCATTCTCGGCATGTTCAACATGTTCGCCGGCGGCGGCATCCACCGCATGGCGATCTTCGCGCTGAATATCATGCCGTACATCTCGGCATCGATCATCATTCAGCTGCTCACCACCGTCTCGCCCCAGCTCGAAGCCCTCAAGAAAGAGGGTGAGGCTGGCCGCAAGATGTTGAATCAATACACCCGCTATCTGACGGTGATTCTTGCTGCCGTGCAGTCCTACGGCATCGCCGTCGGCCTCGAAGGCGCGGGCAACGTCGTCGCCGATCCCGGCCTGTTCTTCCGCCTCTCCACCGCGATCACGCTGACCGGCGGCACCATGTTCCTGATGTGGCTCGGTGAGCAGATCACCTCGCGCGGCATCGGCAACGGCATCTCGCTGATCATCCTGTCCGGCATCGTGGCCGAGCTGCCCTCGGCGCTTGCCAACATGCTCGAGCTCGGCCGTCAGGGCGCGCTGTCGACCGGCCTGATCCTGATCGTCATCGTGATGGCCGTCGCCGTGATCGCCTTCATCGTGTTCGTGGAGCGCGCCCAGCGCCGGCTCCTGATCCAGTATCCGAAGCGCCAGGTCGGCAACAAGATGTTCGAGGGCCAGTCCTCGCATCTGCCGCTGAAGCTGAACACCTCGGGCGTGATCCCGCCGATCTTTGCCTCGTCGCTGCTGCTGCTGCCGACCACGGTCGCCAATTTCAACGCCGGCAAGGGACCCGAGTGGTTCCAGTGGATCACGACGCAGCTCGGTCATGGCCGGCCGCTGTTCCTGGTGCTGTATCTGGCGCTGATTCTGTTCTTTGCCTTCTTCTACACCGCGATCGTGTTCAACCCGACCGAGACCGCCGACAACCTGAAGAAGCATGGCGGATTCATCCCCGGCATCAGGCCGGGCGAGCGCACCGCGGAATATATCGATTACGTGCTGTCGCGGATCACCGTGCTCGGCGCCATCTATCTGGCGATCGTGTGTCTGATCCCGGAAATTCTGATTTCCTACGCTTCCGTCCCGTTCTACTTTGGTGGCACTTCGCTTCTGATCGTGGTCAGCGTTACGATGGATACCGTGGCGCAGGTTCAGGGTTATCTGCTCGCCCATCAGTATGAGGGGCTGATCAGGAAGTCGAAGCTGCGGGGGCGCCGCCGCGGATAGCGGCGGATCGCGGCCCGGGAACCACCAAGCCAAGAACAAGGTGTGCGGGAGGGTCGCTCACCGTGTGCCGGGGGGCGAAATTCGATGAGACTCATTCTTCTGGGGCCGCCCGGTTCGGGCAAGGGAACGCAGGCGCAGCGCCTGGTGCAGCAATATGGCATCGTTCAGCTGTCGACCGGCGACATGCTGCGTGCCGCGGTGGCGGCGCAGACGCCGATCGGGCTGAAGGCCAAGGACATCATGGCGGCGGGTGGCCTTGTCCCGGACGAGGTCGTGGTCGGCATCATTGCCGACCGGATCGAGCAGCCGGACGCCGCCAATGGTTTCATCCTCGATGGCTTCCCGCGCACGGTGCCGCAGGCGGAGGCGCTGGATGCGCTGCTGAAGCAGAAGCAGATGAAGCTCGACGCGGTGATCGAACTCCGGGTCAATGAAGGCGTGCTGCTTGAGCGCGTCGAGCGCCGGGCCGCCGAGACCCGCGCGCGCGGCGAGGCTGTGCGGGCCGATGATACGCCGGAGGTCCTGACCAAGCGCCTAGCCAGCTACCGCGACCAGACCGAGCCCCTGATCCACTATTATTCGGACCATCGGATGCTGGCGACCGTCGACGGCATGATGCCGATCGAGCAGGTCACCGAGGAGATCGGACGGATCCTGGCCGCCGTTGGCAAGTCCAGCGGGAGCCGGGCGGCCAAAAAGGCGAACCCGGCCAAGCGCAGTGCCAAGGCTCGGGGCAAGACCGCGCCGGCAAAATCGGCCAAAAAGGCTCCGAGGGCGCCTGCACCGGCGAAAAAGGCCGCAAAGACAGCAAAAAAGGCTGCAAAGACTGCGAAAAAGGGAGCAAAAGCGGCCCCCAAGAAAGCCTCCAAGGCTGCGAAGAAGGCCCCCAAGCCCGCTGCCAAGGCGACCCGGGGAACCCGGAAAACCTCTGCAAAGGCTGCAAAAAAGCGCGCCAAGAGGTGACCGAATCTTGTAGGGGCGGTTGACGACCGCCGTGTGAATCCATTAATAAGCCCGCATCCAAGTCGGATGGTTTTCCAAAGATGCCGGGCCCCACGAATCGAGGGGTGGGCGTCTTGTTCGCGTTTGCGGACACCTGCCCGAGATAGCGAGAACGAAGGCCGGTCCATCCTGGGATCGGTGACAGGAGAGAAGTCCGTGGCCCGTATTGCCGGTGTCAACATCCCGACCAACAAGCGTGTCCTGATCGCGCTCCAGTATATCCATGGCATCGGCCCGAAGATCGCGGGCGAGATCATTGACAAGGTCAAGATCGCCGAGGATCGCCGCGTCAACCAGCTGAGCGACCAGGAAGTCCTGCAGATCCGCGAAATCATCGACCGCGACTACGTTGTCGAGGGCGACCTGCGGCGCGAGACCGGCATCAACATCAAGCGTCTGATGGACCTCGGCTGCTATCGCGGCCTGCGCCATCGTCGTGGCCTGCCGGTGCGCGGCCAGCGCACCCACACCAATGCGCGCACGCGCAAGGGGCCGGCCAAGGCGATCGCCGGCAAGAAGAAGTAATTTGGCGAATTGCTGATAGCGGGTGGCGAGTAGGGGCAATCCCTATTCGCTACTCGCTATTCACCATTCGCCTTTCTGGTGTAGCCGCTGGCACTACGGCGGCGTTGAGATCTCGAGAAAGGTACTTATATGGCCAAGGAAGCCGCACGTGTCCGCCGTCGTGAGCGCAAGAACATCGCCTCCGGCGTCGCCCACGTGAATTCGTCGTTCAACAACACCACCATCACCATCACCGACGCGCAGGGCAACACCATTGCCTGGTCGTCGGCGGGCACGATGGGGTTCAAGGGATCGCGCAAGTCGACCCCGTATGCCGCGCAGGTCGCGGCGGAGGACGTGTCCAAGAAGGCTCAGGAACACGGCATGCGCACCCTCGAGGTCGAGGTTGCCGGCCCGGGTTCCGGCCGTGAATCGGCGCTCCGTGCGCTGCAGGCTGCGGGTTTCACCGTCACCTCGATCCGCGACGTGACGACGATCCCGCACAATGGTTGCCGCCCACGCAAGCGTCGGCGCGTCTAATCTGAAAGAGGCGGACAGCATGTCCGCCTCGTCGTGCTTTTGAGACATTTCGACTGCCGCGATCTGAAGCGCGGTTCTCCAACGCCAGTCAGTCAGATCCCATGACTGGCCCATGGGTGAAACAGTGACGATCCAGAAGAATTGGCAAGAATTGATTCGGCCGAACAAGCTCCAGGTCACGCCGGGCTCCGACGCGACCCGTTTCGCCACCGTGGTTGCCGAGCCGCTGGAGCGCGGTTTCGGGCAGACGCTCGGCAATGCGCTGCGCCGCATCCTGCTGTCGTCGCTGCAGGGCGCCGCCGTGCAGTCGGTGCATATCGACGGCGTGCTGCACGAGTTCTCCTCGATCGCTGGTGTCCGCGAGGACGTCACCGACATCGTGCTGAACATCAAGGACATCGCGATCAAGATGCAGGGCGAAGGCCCGAAGCGGATGGTCGTGAAGAAGCAGGGCCCGGGCGCCGTCACCGCCGGCGATATCCAGACCGTCGGCGACATCGTGGTGCTCAACCCTGACCTGCAGCTCTGCACGCTGGACGAGGGCGCAGAGATCCGCATGGAGTTCACGGTCGCCACCGGCAAGGGCTACGTCGCCGCCGATCGCAACCGCCCCGAGGACGCCCCGATCGGCCTGATCCCGGTCGACAGCCTGTTCTCTCCGGTCCGCAAGGTCTCCTACAAGGTCGAGAACACCCGCGAGGGCCAGATACTCGACTACGACAAGCTGACCATGACGATCGAGACCAACGGCGCGATCACGCCGGAGGACGCGGTGGCCTATGCCGCCCGCATCCTGCAGGACCAGCTCAACGTCTTCGTCAACTTCGAAGAGCCGCGCAAGGAAGTCGCCCAGGAGATCATCCCGGACCTCGCCTTCAACCCAGCCTTCCTCAAGAAGGTGGACGAGCTCGAGCTGTCGGTACGTTCGGCGAACTGCCTGAAGAACGACAACATCGTCTACATCGGCGACCTCGTGCAGAAGTCGGAAGCGGAAATGCTGCGCACCCCGAACTTCGGCCGCAAGTCGCTGAACGAGATCAAGGAAGTGCTGGCCCAGATGGGTCTGCATCTCGGCATGGAAGTGCCGGGCTGGCCGCCGGAGAACATCGACGAGCTGGCCAAGCGCTTCGAGGATCATTACTGAGCATTCGTCATTCCGGGGCGCCTCGAAGAGGCGAACCCGGAATCTCGAGATTCCGGGTTCGATGCTGCGCATCGCCCCGGAATGACGTCCACCACTCGGGCGAACGCAGGCAGCCCACCTGAGCAACATGTCCGACGAACCGTCGCGGCAGATAGAAATGAAGGACTAAGACAATGCGTCACGGCAAGGTTCATCGGAAGCTCAACCGCACCGCCGAGCATCGCAAGGCGATGTTCGCCAACATGTGCGCCGCGCTGATCAAGCACGAGCAGATCGTCACCACGCTGCCGAAGGCCAAGGAGCTGCGGCCGATCGTCGAGAAGCTCGTCACCCTCGGCAAGAAGGGCGGTCTCGCTTTGCGTCGCCAGGCGATCGCCGAGATGCGCGATGTCGACCAGGTCAAGAAGCTGTTCGACGTCCTGGCACCCCGCTACAAGGACCGCAACGGCGGCTACACCCGCATCATCAAGGCCGGCTTCCGCTACGGCGACAACGCCGCGATGGCCGTGATCGAGTTCGTCGATCGCGACGTCGATGCCAAGGGCCAGGATTCCGGCCCGGTGCAGGAGACCTCGGAAGCGGCGTAAGCGCAGCTCCGACCCGACGTTCAAAACGGCGCCTTCGGGCGCCGTTTTCATTTTGAGGTTCTGTAGCCCGGATGAGCGAAGCGACATGTGGGGTCGCCTGCACAGCTCGTGTGACTTTAACAGCATAGACCGGAGCGCCGCGCATGAGCGCCGCAGAACTGCACATCGTCTACGAGGCGGATGAGGACCGCACCGGCAAGATCATAGCGACGGCCAGGGCCGGAGTGTTTGCCGCGCGCGGCGAGGCGTGGTTCGGCTGCGACCTGAATGCCTTCGTGAAGGGTCTGCGCTCCTATCCGCTATCGTGGGACAAGCCGCCGATGATCGAAGGCGGTTACTTCGATGGACAAGGCGGCCTCGCGCAATGCCTCGTCCGGATCGTCATCAGGCCATACGACTTCCGTGGACATTTGCTGGTGCATGCGGATCTGGCTACGCTCGTTCAGAGCACAGCGGATGCCGACGTGCAGAACAGCGCTTCGATCCGCTTCCTGACCGAATATGCACTCGTCGAACGTTTCGCGACCGAGCTGGCGCAGGTCCTGAACGGCAAGCGCGAAGCGGCTATCCTGATAGGGACCACGAGCTGACAACCACGGCGCCTTCGGGCGCCGTCTTATTTCGAGGATCAGCTCTGCGCGCGGCGCGTTGAGTGTCGGCGCGCGACGCCCCACATCCGTTCCTTCAGCACAACGGAGAGCTGCTCATGTACATCGACCTTTCAGGAAAAACTGCGCTCGTCACCGGGTCCACCGCCGGCATCGGCTTCGCCATTGCCAAGGGATTGGCCGCCTCGGGCGCCGAGGTCGTCCTGAACGGCCGGACCACCGACCGTGTCGATGCGGCCGTCGCGAAGCTGAAGCAGGCGGTTCCGGCGGCGAAGCTGCGCGGCGTCGCCGGCGATGTCGCTCAGATCGGCGGCTGCAACGCCATCGTCACCGCGCTGCCCGAGGTCGACATTCTCGTCAACAATGCAGGCATCTTCGAGCCGAAGGAGTTCTTCGACATTCCCGACGAGGACTGGAGCCGCTTCTTCGAGGTCAACGTCATGTCCGGCGTGCGCATGGCGCGCGCCTACATGCAGGGCATGCTGAAGCGCAACTGGGGGCGCATCATCTTCATCTCCTCGGAGTCGGCGGTGAACATCCCGACCGAGATGATCCATTACGGCATGACCAAGACCGCGCAGCTCGCGGTCTCCCGCGGCCTCGCCAAACTGACCTGCGGCACCGGCGTGACCGTCAATGCAGTGCTGCCGGGACCGACGATGTCGGAAGGCGTCGAGACCTTCGTCAAGGATCTCGCCCGTCAGAACGGCCAGTCGGAGGAGGAGGCGGCCTCGTCTTTCGTCAAGCAGCACCGGCCGGCCTCGCTGCTGCAGCGCTTCGCCGGTGTCGACGAGATCGCCAACATGGTCGTCTACGCCGCCTCCAAGCAGGCCTCCGCCACGAACGGCGCCGCGCTGCGCGCCGAGGGCGGCATCCTCGACACCATCGCCTGAGGCCGGCCATGGCGGCTTACGTCATCTCCGAGGTCGAGGTGCGCGACATCGAGGCGATGGAACGCTATCGCACCCGCGCGGCGCACTCGATCGCGCAATATGGCGGGCGCTATCTGGTCCGCGGCGGGACCTCCGAGACGGTCGAAGGCGGCCCGCCGGCCAAGACCCTCATTATCGTCGAGTTCCCGTCGATGGCCCGGCTGCGAGAATGGTATGCGTCGGCCGAATACGCCGACGCCCTGGGCGAGCGCTGGAAGGCGCTGGACCGCCGGCTGATTTTCGTCGAGGGTGCTGCACCTGCGTAGAGAACGGACTCTGTTGCGCCCATGCTGACCATCACCCCCCGCCGCAGGCGTTGGCTCAAGCTGACCTCGGCGCGGTGGCAGCGGCGGGTGCTGTTCGTGGCCGGCGGCCTGGTGGTGGGCGCGGCGGCGGTGGCGCTGGCGGAGCTCGCCGACCTGGCCCAGCTCGCCTTCAACTGGCTGCTGTCGAAATCACGCTACGCCTCACTGATCGTGACGCCCGCCGGCTTCGCGCTGTCGGTCTATCTGACCCAGCGCTTCTTCCCGAACGCGCAAGGCAGCGGCATCCCGCAGGCCATCGCCGCGCGCCACCTGACGGACACGAGCGCGCGCAGCCCGCTGGTGTCGATCCGCATCGCCATCGGCAAGGTGCTGCTGACCCTGCTCGGGCTGCTGTGCGGCGGCTCGGTCGGCCGCGAGGGGCCGACCGTGCAGGTCGGCGCCTCCATCATGTTCGCGCTCGGCCGGCTGTCGCCGCGGCGGCAGCCGGGCTTGATCCTGGCCGGCGCCGCCGCCGGGGTCGCGGCCGCCTTCAACACGCCGCTGGCCGGCATCGTGTTCGGCATCGAGGAGATGAGCCGTGCCTTCGAGACACGGACCTCGAGCCTCGTCATCGCCACCGTGATCGCCGCTGGCCTGACCTCGCTGGCCCTGATGGGCAACTACGCCTATTTCGGCACGACGCCGATCGCGCTCGGCAAGGGCATCGACTGGCTGGCGGTGCCCGTCTGCGGGGTCTTGGGCGGCGCCGCCGGCGGCCTGTTCAGCCGCATCCTGATCACGATGGCGCGCGGGCTGCCCGGGGCATCCGGCCGGCTCATCAAGCGCCACCCCCTGCCGTTCGCGCTCGCCTGCGGCTTTGCCGTCGCGCTGTGCGGGCTGGCGTCAGGCGATACCATCTACGGCACCGGGTATGCCCAGGTGAAAGGGGCGCTGGAGACCGGCACGCCGCTGCCGGGCGATTTCGGCGTGCTGAAATTCCTCGCCACCACCTTTGCTGCGATCAGCGGCATTCCTGGCGGCATCTTCGCGCCGTCGCTCGCCGTCGGGGCGGGGATCGGCGCCAACGTCGCCAGCCTGTTCCAGCAGTCGCTACTGGCGCCGATCATGCTGCTCGGCATGGTCGCCTATTTCGCCGGCGTCGTGCAGGCGCCGATCACCGCCTTCGTCATCGTCACCGAGATGACCGACAACCACGCCATGGTGGTGCCGCTGATGATGGCCTCGCTGATCGCCTACGGCACCTCGCGTCTGATCTGCGAGGAGGGGCTCTATCACGCTCTCGCCAAGGGCTTCGTCGCCCGAGCTGAGACCAAGGCTGAGGCCGCGCAGGAGTCGAAGCAGGCCACAGCGCCGTCCTGACCAAGCGCTCATCCACCATGTTCGGAGCGCGCCGATAACGGCTGTCGGTTCAATCGCTTGATGGCAGATCCTGAGATCTGCCATCGGCTCGAAAGGGCTGCCGGCGGCCCCGTTGCCGGCGCCGCCGCGCAAGGCTCGTCGGCCTACTTCCTGAACGGATCCGGCCGCATCAAGAGCCGGCCGGAGATCGAGTTCGGCACCTCGTAGGGCGAGCCGATCGACAGCACGTGGCTTAGCGCGATCAGCCGGTTCGGCAGCTTGGCCGGCGGCGGTGTCTGGAACGAATAGGACGTCGGGTTGTGGCACAGGAAGCAGTTCAGCACGTTCTTGATCGGCGTGTTGTCGGCGTTCTGCACGAAGGTCTCGGCGGTAGCATTGGCGAGATTGACCGATCCGACTGCGCTGGTCTGGTTGCTGTTCAGATTGTACGAGTTGGGGAGCATCCAGACGGTGCCGTCGAGGCTGTAGCTCGCGAAGGTCGATTGCGGGCCCTTCAGGCCGGAGAGAAAGCCCTGGGCTTGCGCCGTGATCGCGAAGATGTTGCCGACGCCGTTGGGCTGGTTCTCGCCGCCGGTCTGGTTCTCGAGCACGACGTTGGTCACCGGCGTCAGCTTCTGGGTCGCCGGATCGAGCCGCAGTTGCGGCCGGTTGGCGCCGGGCAGCGCCGCGATGTTGACCTGCGAGAACGGCGTGCGGCCCTTGTAGAGCGTGTAGCTCTTCGGATCGGAGCGGCTTGCCGATGGCGCAAAGGTGTTGTCCGGCGTCTGCGGCGAGTTGTTCTTCAGCTCGAACGTGCCCCACAGGAATTCGGGGTGGTTCTCGGTGTAGCCGACCACGTGCAAGCCGATCAGCGCCACGGTCACCGTGACGAACTTGCCGGGCGTCGGGCGAATCGTGATCAGGCCGGGGGTGACGTTGTTCTCCAGCACCGGCACCTGTGCCTGGGTCGTATAAGCGCCCGCAGGCGGTGCCTGCCCGGGGTCGAGCCGCAGCCACGTCGCCTTGAACACCGCATCGCCCACGGCGAAGGATGAATCCGCCGGCTGGCTCTGGTAGCCGCCGGTCGCGATCAGGTTCTTGCGCGCCGTGTTGAAATAGCCCTGGTTCATGTGGACCGAGGCGTAGACGGGATAGCCGTTCTGTGCGACCAGCATGTTGCCGTCGGCTTCGACGATGGCGCCGGCGCCTTCGGTGAAGCCGGCCGTGCCGTGGAAGACCTGGGCGCGGGCCGCCAGCGTCAGCGGGCGCGGCCGTGGTGCGCCGGCATTCTCGGCGTTGCCGAGCAGCTCGTCGGGCGTCGCCAAGGTCATGAACCGCGGCACGGCGGCGCCGGAGCCCGAGTCCTTCACCAGCGCTGTCGCCCAGACGAACGCTTCCCACGACCATTGATGGAAATTGCAGTCCGGCGTCGGGATGGTCTTGGTGTCGGAGGTGGGGAAGGCGGCGTCCGGCTTGAGATAATTGCCCAGTCCTTCCGACCAGCCGAAGGCCGGGCAGTTCTTCGCCGGCGGCGGCGGCGCAGCGCTGGCGGGGTTGAGAGCGCCGGCAAGGCCGCTCGCGGTGACGGTCGTCGCGAAAGTGAGCATGAGCCACTGAATCGTCTTCATGGCCGGTCTCCATTGATGTGCGCGCTGGGATGGGCCGATGAATCTCGCCGCCATGCGTCGCAAATGATTGTTAAAAATGATTCATTCAAAAGTAGTGCGCGGCGAACATGCACCCAAAGGTGAGATTTGCAAGACCGGCAGCTCACTCAGTCCGCAATTTTTTTCGGACGCCCCTCGCGGCAGTGGAATGCGGCTCGCGGCAGCATTCGTCTTCACCGGCCGACACGGGCTGCAGTGTGAGCGCAGGCACGGTTGACACCACGGATCGCGTGCATCCTGGCGGCCGTTCGCTGGAGAAGTGCGGACAATGAGGTCTTCACGCCAGTGGACAGCAACCACAGGAGAGTGAAATGAAGTCCATCATGGCCGCTGCGTTGCTGCTCGCGTTGATGTCGGGCGCAAGCCTTGCGGGCACGCCGCTGATCGATGCGCGGCAGCACAACCAGTCACATCGCATCTACAACGGCATCGCGAGCGGACGGCTGACCTATCCGGAGGCGCAGCAGCTCGTCCGCGGTCAGATCCACGTCCAGAAGCTGGAAAACAAGGCCAAGGCGGACGGCGTGGTGACGCCGTTCGAGCGTGCCCGCATCAACGTCGCGCAATCCGTGCAGGGCGCGCGCATCTTCTGGAAGAAGCACAATTAGCCGCGCACGGCAGCTCGCTGGTGGCAAAGCGCCGCTTCGGCGGTGCTTTGCCACCACGTGATGCGGCGGCGCCGCCGCTCACACCAGCGCGGCTGCGACGCCGGCTAGGGCGCTGAACGTGACCACGACGAGCGGCGGCGCGCGCCAGGCGACCAAGAGGACAAAACCGACCAGCGCGATGCCAAAATCCGCGGCGTTGTGGACGGTGGTCGTCCAGACCGGGTCGTACAGGGCCGCTCCCAGCACACCGACCACCGCAGCGTTGACACCCCGCATCATCGCCTGGGCGCCGGCGCGTTTGCGGAACGAGTCCCAGAACGGCAGCGCGGCGAGCAGGACCAGCATGCCCGGCAGGAAGATGCCGAGGAGACCGAGCGCGGCCCCGACGATCCCATGCGGCTCCGGACCGACGACGGCGCCGAGATAGGCGGCGAAGGTGAAGAGCGGGCCCGGGACGGCCTGCGCCGCACCGTAGCCGGCGAGAAAGGCGTCGTCGCTCAGCCAGCCAGGTCCGACGAAGGCCTCGCGCAGCAGCGGCAGCACGACATGTCCACCGCCGAACACCAGCGCGCCGGAGCGATAGAAGGCATCGAACAAGGCGACGCCGGTCGATCCCGTGACGCCGCGCAGCAGCGGAAGTCCCGCCAACAGGACAACGAACAGCGCGAGCGCGATCAGCCCCACGCTCCGCGAGACGGGGATCGCGACGTGTCCCGACGGCGCCGCCTCGCCGCGGCAGAGCCAGAGGCCGGCGAGCCCGCCGAGGACGATCGCTCCGATCTGCACGACCGAGGCCGTACTCGACAGGATGATGAGCGTTGCGGCGACCGCGATCGAGGCGCGCGCACGATCCGGACACAGCGAGCGCGCCATGCCCCAGACCGCCTGCGCGACGATGGCGACCGCGGTCAGCTTCAGCCCGTGCAGCAGGCCGCTGCCGATCGGTCCGCTCAATCGGCCCGCACCATAGGCGAACAGGACGAGCGCGGCGGCCGACGGCAGGGTGAAGCCGGTCCAGGCGGCGAGCGCGCCGAGATAGCCGGCCCGCATCAGCCCGATGGAGAAGCCGACCTGGCTGCTGGCGGGGCCGGGCAGGAACTGGCACAGCCCGACCAGATCGGCATAGGCATGCTCGTCGATCCATTTCCGTCTGACGACGAACTCGTCGCGGAAGTAGCCGATATGGGCGATCGGACCGCCGAAGCAGGTCAGGCCGAGCGTGAGGAAGATCCGCAGAACCTCGAGCGGTGATCCGGAGCGCCGGCCGTGATCGGCGGGCGGGTTGGTCGCGGACTTCAGGCTGCTCACGGACGTTCGTTCCAGTCGCGAGGAGGTTCTTATCGGCTTTCGTTAAGGGGAAACGGGACCGTCGGCCAGTCTCGATCGCTCATGGCCGCTGATCGGACCGCGCGTCGGCTGCCGGCCATCTTATGCCTTCGATCGGCGGGATGGTGGGGCACGGCGCCACCGCGATCTCGCGCGCGGGGAGACTGCGGGTGCGCCTTTGCCCATTGTTGCCTGTTAGTTAGCTCCATCCCTCCAGCACGATCTTGCCGCGGGAGGTGTTGCTCTCTATCAACGCGTGCGCGCGCTTGAGGTTGGCCGCGTTGATGGTGCCGTAATTGTCGCCGAGGGTGGTGCGGATCACGCCCTTGTCGATCAGGTCGGACACGTCGTTGAGCAGATGGTGCTGCGCGATCATGTCGGGTGTCGTGAAAGATGAGCGCGTGAACATCGACTCCCAGTGGATCGAGATCGCCTTGCCCTTGAAGGCGGCGAGCGAGAACTCGGCGGGATCGTCGATCAGGCCGAACTTGCCCTGCGGCGTCATGAAGTCGGCGATCGCCTTGTAGTGCTGCTCGGTGTGGGTGAGGCTGGCGATGAGGCTGACCGGCGGCAGCTTCAGCGCGTCGATCTGCTCTTTCATCGGCTTGCCATGATCGATCACGGCATGGGCGCCGAGCTTCAGGCACCAGTCGCGCGACTCCGGTCGCGTCGCGGTGGCGAGCACGGTCAGCCCGGTGAGCCGGCGCGCGAGCTGAATCAGGATCGAGCCGACGCCGCCGGCCGCGCCGGTGATCAGCAAAGTGCGGTCGTCGAGGCTCCTGCCGGGGATTGCGCCGAGCCTGTCGAACAAGAGCTCCCAGGCCGTGATCGAGGTCAGGGGCAGGGCGGCGGCTTCGGCGAACGACAGGCTCTTCGGTTTGCGGCCGACGATGCGCTCGTCGACCAGATGGAATTCGGCATTGGTGCCCTGGCGCAGGATCGAGCCGGCGTAGAACACCTCGTCACCGGGCTTGAACAGGCTCACGTCCGGGCCGATAGCCTCGACCACGCCAGCGGCGTCATAGCCCAGGATCTTGGTTTCGCCGGCGGGCGGTGCGGCGCGCTTGCGCACCTTGGTGTCGACTGGATTGACCGAGACCGCTTTCACGGCGACGCGGATGTCGCGTCCCTTCGGCTCGGGTTTGGCGGTCTCGAAATCGAACAGCGCGCGGTCCTCGGTGATGGGCAGCGACTGCTGGTATCCGACGGCCTTCATGAACAGCCTCCTGGTTGGCTTGGCGATAGGATCTGTTTGTCCTGCTGGCGCCAGTTCAGCAAGTACTGTAAAAATGGGGAACTAGTCCCCGTTTGGATACTGTTGGGCCAGCACGCGATGAAACGGAAGAATTTCACCCGCCGTCCCGGCTGCGCGGTCGAAGCCACGCTCGATCTGATCGACGGCAAGTGGAAGGGCGTGATCCTCTACCACCTGCAGGGTGGCAGCCAGCGCTTCGGCGAGCTGCGCCGGCTGATGCCCGGCATCACCCAGCGCATGTTGACCAAGCAGCTGCGTGCGCTGGAGGAGGACGGGCTGGTCGTCCGCAAGGTCTATGCCGAGGTGCCGCCGCGCGTCGAATACAGCCTGTCCGAGGTCGGCGAGAGCCTGCGGCCGGTGATCGAGGTTCTCAGAAGCTGGGGCGAGCGGCACCAGGAACGGCTGTCCTGCGCGCCCGTTGCAGAGACCATCAAATCGCCGCATCAGGCCGCCTGAGCTTGGCCGCACCGGCCGTTCCGCCTATATCGAAACCGTCATTTTCCAGGATTGTTCGCATGTCGTTGATTCGCTCCACACTGGTCCTGCTGCTGTCCCTGCTGGCCGCGTCTCCGCTCGCGGCGCAGGACCGGCGCGTGCCGCAGTCCCAGGCCGAGCTGCGGCTGTCGTATGCGCCGATCGTGCAGCGCGTGCAGCCGGCGGTCGTCAACGTCTACGCCGCCAAGGTGGTGCAGAACCGCAATCCCTTTCTCGACGATCCGATCTTCCGCCGCTTCTTCGGTCTGCAGGGCGGGCCGCAGGAGCAGATGCAGCGCTCGCTCGGCTCGGGCGTGATGATCGATGCGTCGGGTCTCGTCGTCACCAACGTGCATGTGATCGAGGGCGCCGACGAGGTGAAGGTTTCGCTCGCCGACAAGCGCGAGTTCGAGGCCGAGATCGTGCTGAAGGACAGCCGTACCGATCTCGCCGTGCTCAAGCTGAAGGGCACCAAGGAGCAGTTTCCGACGCTCGACCTCGCCAATTCCGACGATCTGCTGGTCGGCGACATCGTGCTGGCGATCGGCAATCCGTTCGGCGTCGGCCAGACCGTGACGCACGGCATCGTCTCGGCGCTGGCGCGCACACAGGTCGGCATCACCGACTATCAGTTCTTCATCCAGACCGATGCCGCGATCAATCCCGGTAATTCGGGCGGTGCGTTGGTCGATATCAACGGCCGTCTGGTCGGCATCAACACCGCGATCTATTCCAAATCCGGCGGCTCGCAGGGCATCGGCTTTGCCATTCCTGCGAACATGGTGCGCGTCGTCGTGGCCTCGGCCAAGAGCGGCGGCAAGGCGGTGAAGCGCCCCTGGCTCGGCGCGCGGCTGCAGGCGGTGACGCCCGAGATCGCCGAGAGCCTCGGCCTGCGCTCGCCGACCGGCGCGCTAGTCGCCTCGGTGGTCGCGAACAGCCCGGCGGCGAAGGCGGGCATCAAGTCGTCGGACCTGATCGTGTCGATCGACGGCCAGACCGTCGATGATCCCAACGCGTTCGACTACCGTTTTGCGACCCGTCCGCTCGGCGGCACTGCGCAGATCGAGGTGCAACGCGGCGGCAAGCCGGTGAAGGTCGCGGTCGCGCTGGAGACCGCACCGGACACCGGGCGCAACGAGATGGTCATCAACGGCCGCTCGCCATTCCAGGGCGCGAAGGTCGCCAACATCTCGCCGGCGGTCGCCGACGAGCTGCACCTCGATGCCGACACCGAGGGCGTGGTGGTGCTCGAGCCGGGCGACGGCACCACCGCCGCCAATGTCGGCTTCCAGAAGGGCGACGTCATCATGGCCGTGAACAACCAGAAGATCGCCAAGACCGCCGATCTCGACAAGGCCTCGCGCGAGGCCGCCCGCATCTGGCGCATCACCGTGCTGCGCGGCGGCCAGCAGATCAACGTCACGCTCGGCGGATGAGCCCGAAGCGTCCCCAGCAGGGAGGCCCGAGCCTCTTCGCTGCGGCGGGGATGGAGCAGGATGCGCCACGGCCGCTGCCGGAGCGGCTGCGCCCGCACAAGCTGTCCGACGTCGTCGGGCAGGATCACATCCTCGGGCCCGACGGCGCGCTGACGCGCATGCTGGAGACGCGCACGCTGGGCTCGCTGATCTTCTGGGGCCCGCCCGGCACCGGCAAGACCACGGTGGCGCGGCTGTTGGCAGACGCCACGGAGTTGCATTTCGAGCAGATCTCGGCGGTGTTCTCCGGCGTCGCCGATTTGAAGAAGGTGTTCGACGCGGCGCGCGCGCGGCGCGAGACCGGGCAGGGCACGCTGCTGTTCGTCGACGAGGTGCATCGCTTCAACCGCGCCCAGCAGGATTCCTTCCTGCCGGTGATGGAGGACGGCACCGTCGTGCTGGTCGGCGCGACCACGGAGAACCCGTCCTTCGAGCTCAACGCCGCTCTGCTGTCGCGGTCGCGCGTGCTGGTGTTCCACTCGCTCGACGCCGCCGCGATCGAGAAGCTCTACAGCAACGCAGAGGCGGTCGAGGGCCGCAAGCTGCCGCTCGATGACGAGGCGCGCGCCGTGCTGATCCGCATGGCCGACGGCGACGGCCGCGCCGCGCTGACGCTCGCCGAGGAGGTCTGGCGCTCGGCGCGCAAGGACGAGATATTCAACGCGGTGCAGCTGCAGGACATCCTGCAGCGCCGCGCGCCGATCTACGACAAGTCCGCCGACGGCCACTACAACCTGATCTCGGCCATGCACAAATCGGTGCGAGGCTCGGACCCGGATGCGGCGCTGTACTACTTCGCCCGCATGCTCGACGCCGGCGAGGATCCGCTGTTCCTCGCCCGCCGCATCGTGCGCATGGCCGTGGAGGACATCGGCCTCGCCGATCCTCAGGCGCTGGTCATCGCCAACGCCGCCAAGGACGCTTATGATTTCCTGGGCTCGCCCGAAGGCGAGCTCGCGATCGCGCAGGCCGTGATCTATGTGGCGACCGCGCCGAAATCCAACGCCGCCTACAAGGCGTTCGGCGCCGCCAAGCGCGTGGCGAAGGAGGGCGGCTCGCTGCTGCCGCCCAAGCACATCTTGAATGCCCCGACCAAGCTGATGCAGAGCGAAGGCTACGGCACCGGCTATCAGTACGACCACGACACGCCCGACGCGTTTTCGGGGCAGGACTACTTTCCCGAGGCCCTCGGTCGCCAGCACTTCTACGATCCCCCCGAGCGCGGCTTCGAGCGCGAGATCCGGAAGCGGCTGGACTACTGGGCGAAGCTGAGGAAGGAGAGGGGCGGGTAGCATCGCTGACCTTGCGGCTTGCTCGGTTCACCTCGGCCCGCTTGCCGGGAAACACCGAGCTCTCCTGCGGACGCCTGACTCGGAGACCGCTATGCCAAGTGACCATCAACTATTTGCCCGTCTGTACGAACTCCGCGATCTCCCGCGTCAGCCGGTCGTCCTCGGTATTGATCGCATACACCTCGGACATGTGGCTGTGCTGCGGCAGCATCACCGCGCGGGCGCAGCCGGATGGCCGTTTGCAGGCGGCCTGCTTCAACAGGTCGAACTGCTCGACGAAGCGCGGCGGGTCGAGCTCGGCGGAGACGATCATCAGCGGCAGACTCGAGGCTTGCAGGCCTGATAGCGACGAGCGCTCCTTGAAGCGCGAGGGATCGGTGCCGAAATAGGCCATCTCCTGGTCGCCGAGCGGCGTCGCGGTGAGGTCGTAGACGCCAGAGGCCATGATCGCGCCCGCAAGGCCGCCGCCGGCGACCTTGTGGAATTCGGGATGTGCCACATAGGTCGCGACGTGCACCGCGCCGGCCGAATGGCCCATCAGATAGATGCGCGCGGGATCGCCGCCGTTCTCGGCGGCGTGGGCGACCACCCATTGCACCGCGCTGGCGACGTCCTCGACGCCGGCAGGCCAGGGGAATTTCGGCGCGAGGCGGTAGGTGATGTCGACGCCGACGAAGCCGCTCTTCACCGCCCATAGCATGATGTTGTCGTAGAACGGGCCGTCCGGCGTGGTGCGCTTGTTGCCGCCGATGAAGGCGCCGCCATGCACGAAGATCAGCACGGGCCGGGGCGGGGCCGCGGCATCCGGTGTGAAGACGTCGAGCAGATTGCGTTCGGCCGTGCCGTATCTCACATCGCGCTGCACCTTGACGCCGGTGTAGGGTTCCTTGGCCTGCAGCGGCGCGTAGATCGCGGCGGTCTTCGGCGGGGCGATGACCCGGCCGATCTCGATCAGCTTCCAGGCGATGTCGTCGGGCATCGGGCTCTGCTGCGCCTGCGTGGCGGTCGTCGCCAGCGTGGCTGCCAGGATCGCCAGGCCCAGTCGCGTGAGCGTCATTCGATTCGCTCCGATCAGTATCGATGGCCCAAGGGGCCGACTCACAAGCGGATTTATCGCGATTTCGCCGTGACTGGCAGTGGCTTTTGAGATACGCAACCTGCCATGAGCCGCCGTATCAAGCGAACCCAGACCCGATCCGATCGCCCGACCGATCGCCGCAACGAGCGGCCGAAGGCCGAGGCAGCCCGCAGCCAAGGCGCCGCGGCCAAGCGTGAGTCTGCGAAGCGTCCCGATGCCGAGCGGCCGCGGCGCGACCGTTTTGCCGGTGACCGCGAGGCGGCACCGCGCGGCGATTTCGGGCGCGGCAAAGCCGAGCGCAGCCGTGCGCCGCGCGCCGAGGGAGAGGATCGCCGCGACAGCTTCGCGCCGCGCAAACAGCCGCCGGCCAAGCGCGCCGGCGCCGGCAAGCCGGCGCGGTTCAGCTCGGAGCATGCCGAGCGCAGGCCTGCGGCGCCGCCGCCGAAGAAGGTCGAGCCGGAGACGCCGCTGCTGCCGACGAAGGTGCAGACCGTGGTGGTCACGGCCGACGAGAACAACATGCGCGTCGACCGCTTCCTCGAGGCGCGCTTCCCCGGTCTGTCGTTCTCCCACATCCAGCGCATCGTCCGCAAAGGCGAGCTACGCGTCGATGGCAAGCGCGCCGACTCCAAGGACCGCCTGAAGGAAGGCCAGAGCGTCCGCATTCCGCCGCTCAAGCTCGATGCGCCGAAGGAGCGCGCCGGCCTCTCCGAGGGCGAGCGAAAGACGCTGGAGAGCCTCAAGGCGATGACGCTGTATGAGGATGACGACGTGCTCGTCCTCAACAAGCCCGCGGGACTCGCGGTGCAGGGCGGCTCCGGCATGACCCGCCACATCGACCAGATGCTGGAGGTGATGCGCGACGCCAAGGGCCAGAAGCCGCGGCTCGTGCACCGCATCGACCGCGAGACCTCCGGCTGCCTCCTGATCGCCAAGACCCGCTTCGCCGCCACGCATCTGACCGGCGCCTTTCGCAGCCGTTCCGCGCGCAAGATCTACTGGGCGCTGGTGGCGGGCGTGCCCAAGCCCAAGCAGGGCCGCATCTCCACGTATCTTGCCAAGGAGGAGAGCGAGGACGACACCATCATGCGCGTCGCCGCCCATGGCGACGAGGGCGCCAGCCACGCCGTGACCTACTACGCCGTGGTCGAGGCCTCCGCCAGCAAGCTCGCCTGGGTGTCCTTGAAGCCGGTGACGGGGCGCACCCATCAGTTGCGTGCCCATATGGCCCATATCGGCCACCCCATCGTCGGCGATCCCAAATATTTCAACATCGAGAACTGGGCGCTGCCCGGCGGCCTGCAGAACCGGCTGCATCTGCTCGCCCGCCGCATCGTCATCCCGCATCCGCGCGGCGGGTTCATCGACGCCACCGCGCCGCTGCCGCCGCACATGCTGCAGTCTTGGAACCTGCTCGGCCTCGAGCATGACCGCTTCGACCCGATCGAGAACGCGCCGGAGGAGTGAGCGGCTCCGGAGCGCTCAGCCTCTCTGTTCGACGAGTTGAATGCCCGCGTCCCGCAGCGCGCAGAAGATGTTTTCGATATTCTCGGGCGGCATGTCCCATCCGCACAGCGCGTTCAACTCGTCGAAGGTGATCTCGCCATCCTGCTCGCTCATCGCGATCAGCCGGCGAACGATCTCCGGCATGTTCATGGTCGTCCTCCTCTTTGCAGCCTGCTTAAGGGGAGGAGAATTGGTTTCCGCTGCGGCCTTCAGTTCCGGAACTGCTCCAGGAACAGTGTGAGCGAATCGTGCGGGGTTTCGACATCGAGGATGACCCAGCCGTCCGGCCCCTTGACCACGATGAAGTTCATCGTCACGCGGTGGCCCTGGTTGTCGAAGCTGGCGGCGACATAGGTCTTGTCGAACTGCCTGCGCACAATCGAGATCGCGACCGGGCCGAGCTTCCAGCGCGGGCTCTGCACCAGGAAATCGTAGGGCTCACGCCGCGGCGCCGTCCAGGCCCTGGCGAGGCTCGGATCGAAGAACTGCCGTGCGACCTCGGCCGTCCGCGGCAGCCCGGCGGAGAGCTCCGGCGCGCCCCGGCCGTAATGCGCATAGACGTTGCGCACCAGCGATTCCGGCGTGCGGAAGCCGGCCGCGGCTGGGACGGTGCTGCCGAGCAGGACGAGAGCGGAGAGCAGGGGACGCATCGGCAGCTCGCATTTCGGGCGGACAGGGCTTATCTACCGCGAAAACAACGGATCCCGTGTGATCATCCCGCGAGAGGGCTGGAATTCTGATGCGTGAACTGTTTGACGACGTCGTCGGCCGGTCGCCGCTCGATCCGCAGGAATCGGCGCGCCAGGCGATGCGGACGCCGCTGCGCAAGCGCTTCTACAAGGAGGCCGGGACCGCCGCCGCCGAGGGCGGCTTCAACGTGACCCTCGACGGCCGGCCGATCCGCACGCCGTCGGGGCGCGTCGTCATCGTTCCCGCCGGGGAGCTGGCGGCGGCCGTGGCCGCCGAGTGGCAGGCCCAGGGTGAGAACATCGATCCCGCCACGATGCCGCTGACGCGGTTCGCCAACAGCGTCGTGCAGTCGGTGGTCGACCGCACCGATGACGTGCGCGAGGACATTGCCAAATATCTCCAATCCGACCTGTTGCTCTACCGGGCCGGCCATCCTGAGGGGCTGGTCGCGCGCGAGGCCGAGCATTGGGACCCGGTGCTGGACTGGGCCCGCGATAGTCTCGGCGCGCATTTCATCCTGTCCGAAGGCATCATGCATGTGACCCAGCCGGAGGCTGCGGTTCAGGCGGCGCGCGGTGCGCTGCCGACCGGCCCGTGGACGGTGGCGGCGGCGCATGTCGTCACCACACTGACCGGCTCGGCGCTGCTGGCGCTGGCGCTGGTTCATGGGGTGCGCGACCCCGACCAGGTCTGGGCGGCAGCCCATGTCGACGAGGACTGGAACGTCGCGCAATGGGGGGCCGACGAGGAGGCGATGAGCCGCCGCGTCGCCAAGCAGATCGACTACGAGGCCGCCGTCCGCATCCTCCAGGCGGTCGACGCCGCGCTCTGAGGCCGGTTAACGCCGGGTTTAGGGGCAACCGCTAGGCTGTGCGCGTAACCCGAGTACGCGCATGGTCCAGAGTGTCACCCCGTCGCCTTCCGTGAGCGCCGTCCGCGGCGTCGGCAGCTCGCCGGCCGGATCCACGGTGGCGGCAGCAACCACGCTGCAGGCCGGCGCACTGGTCAGCGCCAGGGTGCAGCAGGTGCTCGCCGAGAATCTGGTCCAAGTCGCGATCGGAAACCTGTCGATGGAGCTCGCGAGCGAGCTGCCGCTGCAGGCCGGCCAGACGGTGCAGGTCGCCGTGTCGCAGACCGCGCAAGGGCTGCAGCTCGCCATCGTCGGGCAAGGCGGCAGCGCTGCCGCTGGCACCACCGGCACCCCGACGCCGGCCGCCACCGTCGTCGACGTCACCGGCCGGCTGGCGCCGGCGTTGCCTCCGCCGCCGGATCCGCTGACCGGGCTGGAGCGGCTCGCATTGTCGATTGCCAGCGAGGAGGCGGCGACCCGCCAGGGCAGCCAGGGCCAATTGTTCGCCGATCTCCAGGCCGTCGCCGACTCGCCGAACCTTCCACCGGCCTTGCGCGCCGCCGTGGCCCAGGTGCTGGCGCAGCAGACCCAGCTATCGCCGGCGCTGACCGCGGAGGATGTGCAGAACGCCGTACAGCAATCCGGCCTGTTCCTGGAATCCTCGCTCGCCAATGGCGCCGCCGGTGCCGGCACGCCCGACCTGAAGGCGGCGCTGATCGTGCTGCGCCAGACGCTGGCGACGGTGCTGCAGACCGCCGAGCCCGGCATGGCGGCGTCGACGCAGCCATCGCCCGGTGGCTCCTACGCCTCGGTGCTGTCCGAGGCCGGCCGCGCCGCCGCCGCGCAGCAACAGAGCGGCGCACCCTCGCTGGTGCCCGACATCGAGATCGAGCTGCCGCCACAGCCCTGGGCC
Source organism: Bradyrhizobium sp. SZCCHNR1017 (assembly GCF_032381375.1). NCBI lineage: Bacteria > Pseudomonadati > Pseudomonadota > Alphaproteobacteria > Hyphomicrobiales > Nitrobacteraceae > Bradyrhizobium > Bradyrhizobium sp. SZCCHNR1017. The sequence continues at coordinate 551,758 of NZ_JAUHIR010000002.1, forward strand.
ACGGGAATGGGGCGGCCCGACGCCGCGTCTGCCGGCTTCACCGGCGCGGCGCTGATCGAGGCCCTGACGGGCGCCAAGGCGCAGTCGCTCACGCCCGGCACGGTGCTGGCCGTGCTGCAGGAAGCGCAGCAGCAGATTCCGCGCGCCGCCGGCCTCGTTCCCGGACGCAACGCCAACGGCCGCGCCGATATGGTCGTGCGCACCAACACGCCGCCGCCGCCGTTCCGCGGGGCTGCACCGATGCCGCAGGCCGTGGCGGCGCCGACGCTCGGCCCGGACACGCCGCTGCCGGCGATCGCGCACCGCCTGCTCGACGAGACCGACCAGGCGCTGTCGCGCCAGACCCTGCTGCAGGTCGCCTCGCTGCCGGATCGTCCGGACGCCTCGACCGCGCGCACCGATCCCGCGCCGCCGCGCTGGAACTTCGAGATTCCCTTCGCTACCCCGCAGGGCACGGCCATGGCGCAGTTCGAGATCTCGCGCGACGGCGGCACGCAATCGCCGGACGCCGCCAAGCGCGTCTGGCGGGCGCGCTTCTCGCTCGACGTCGAGCCGGCCGGCCCGGTGCATGCGATGATCAGCTTCAGCGCCGAGCGCACCTCCGTGCGGATGTGGGCCGAGCGTCCGGTCACCGCCGCGCGCTTGCGCGCCGGTCTCTCCGAACTGAGCCAGGCCCTCAGCCGTGCCGAGCTCTCGCCGGGCGATCTCGTGGTGCAGGACGGCGCGCCGCCGGCGGCGATGCCGCCCAGGGCCGGCCATTTCCTGGATCGCGCGCTATGAGCATCGAGGTGAAGGCCGCCAACAAGACCCAGCTCGCCGTCGCCTTGCACTATGACAAGGGCCAGGGCGCGCCGCGCGTCGTCGCCAAGGGCAAGGGCACGATCGGCGCCAAGATCATCGAGGTCGCGAAGGCGCACGACATCCCGATCGAGGAGAACGAGGTGCTGGCCGGCGCGCTCTCCAACGTCGAACTCGGCGACGAGATCCCGGAGGAGCTCTACAAGGCCGTCGCCGAGGTGCTGGTGTTCGTGCTCAACCTGTCGCGGCCGATGCGCTGAGCGCGTCGCATTTGTGAACTCCGTCATGCGTCGGTCGTCACCGCCCTGTGATAGGGAGGAGCCGACGACGACGGAGAAATTCGCGATGCCCATGATGAGTCGCCGCCACGTGCTCGCCCTGATGACCGGCGCCAGCCTGCTGCCCACACGTTCATTCGCGCATGTCGCGCCGCCGCGCAACGAGATCCGCGGCGATCTCGCCAAGCGCTTCACCGACGAAGGCACCAAGGGGACTTTCCTGGCCTACAAGGTCGAGGAATATCTCGTCATCGCCAGCGACACCGATCGCTCCGGCGAGGCAAGGCTGCCGGCCTCGACCTTCAAGATCGCGAACTCGCTGATCGCGCTGGAGACGGGCGTTGTCGAGGATCCCGACAAGGATGTGTTCAAATGGGATGGCGTCACGAGATCGATCGAGGCCTGGAACAAGGATCACACCTTGCGCAGCGCGATCGCGGTCTCCGCCGTGCCGGTCTATCAGGAGATCGCGCGCCGCATCGGCGCTGAGCGGATGCAGAAATATCTCGAGGAGCTCGACTACGGCAATCACGACATCGGCGGCGGCATCGACCAGTTCTGGCTGACAGGCGCGCTTCGCATCGATCCCGTCGAGCAGGTCGATTTCATCGATCGCCTCAGGCGTGGCGCGCTTCAGGTCTCCAAGCGCAGCCAGGATCTGACCCGCGACATCATCCCCGTGACCAAGGTCGGCGATGCCGTCATTCACTTCAAGTCCGGACTGCTCGGCAAGGAGCAGGGGGCGCTTGGCTGGATGGTCGGCTGGGTCGACAAGGGCGATCAGCCGACCGTGTTCGCGCTCAACATGGACTGCCCTGAGCCGCGCCACGTCGAGGCTCGGATGACGCTGACGCAGGCTTGCCTGAAAGACATCGGCGCGGTGTGAATCGAACTGCCGTGATGTCGTGGCGTAGCCCGGATGAGCGCAGCGATATCCGGGATCAGCGAACGTGAGTTCCTCGAAGACCAGGACACTGTCGTCATTGCGAGGAGCGAAGCGACGAAGCAATCCAGAGTCATCGAGGGACTCTGGATCGCTTCGCTTCGCCGCTTCGCGCGCAATGACGCGGAAATGTTGGTGGCCTATCTCCGCGCCAGCTCCAGGTCGACGCCCCTGATCTCCGTGCCCGCCGGGCGGATCGACACGGTCTGCCGGCGTCCCTGCGTCGTCAGCGACAGCCCGGCGGAAAACGTCTGCCCGCGCGCCTGGGCTTCGATGCGGTTGCCGACCGCGCGGCCCTCGATCGTGCCGGATGCGTTGTGGCTCGATTCGCTCCATTGCCCCGAGATCTCGCCGCCGCGATAGGCGACGTCGCTGGAGAGGTCGATGTTGTAGCTGTCGCTCGCGCAGCGGATGTTGAGCCGGAGCTGCTCGCCGGCGCCGCCGACGTCATAGGCCGCGCGGCAGCGCAGCCGCTCCTGGTTGCCGTCGGACATGCTGATCACGCCGCCGCCGGTCCAGGAGCCCTCCAGCCCCCGGAACGGCGCGGCAGGCGCTGCATGGGCCGCGCCGCCCAAGGCGAGGGCGGTCAGCAAAGTTGGGATCGCAAGGCGAGAGGCGCGCATCATCGGGCTCCGTTTCATCGTCGAAAAGTGAGCGACAACGCAGCAAGACCCGATGCGTTCGACCTGTCACCTCAAGAATTGATCCAAATCGTTCTATTTTTGCTCACGACAGTTTGAACAGTGCGCGCAGGAAATCCGTCACCGCCTGGCGGGCGGCCTCCGCGGTGGCGGGGTTGCCACCGACATGCGGATCGAACTCGACGCAGGCGTCCTGATAGGTGAAGGGCTGCTGCGTGTCGGCATTGATCAGCATCCCGCCATCGCTCTCCTTGATGCGGCAGTTGCGCACGGTCTGCGCCTTCGGCGCGACGGCGAGCATGTTGGCGCCGAGCAGGCCGAGATCGAAGCCGTGCGGCGAGTCCGGATATTCGGTCAGCGCGACGTCGCGGCCCGCTGCCTTCAGCCGCTCGACATAGGCCTTGCAGGTCCGCACCGGATTGTAGTCGTCCGGTCCGCCGTGAAAGATCCGGATCGGCCGCGCCACGACCTCGGTCTCACCGAGATAGGTCGTCGAGCAGTCCGGATAGAACGGGATGTAGGCGGCAAATTGCAGCCCGGAATTGTTCCAGCGCTTGTGGAAGCGCTGGAGGCTCGCATACAGCGCCGCCTGTCCGCCGCGTGAAAAGCCCATCAGCACGATGCGCTCGGGATCGACGCGCGGATGCTTCGCCAGCACGTCCAGCGCACGATAGATGTCCATGATCAGGTTCAGCCGGCCGAGCTGGGCCTGGTTGGTGCTGGTCGCGGTGATGCCGCGCCCGGTGAAGCCGTCGATCGCGAAGGTCGAGATCCCCATTGCATTGAAGGTGCGGCTCCAGGCTGCGATGTTGGCGCCGACGCCGCCCGAGCCGTGCATCAGCACCACCACCGGCAGCCTGCCGCTGCCCTGCGCCACGCGCATTTCGCCGACGACGGTGACCGGCTTGCCGCCGTCGTCGCCGGAGAGGAACTGCCGGTCAGATAGCGTGAGCGAGGGGATCGGATACATCTCGACCCGGGCGGGCACGTCCTTGGTGATGCCTTGCGCGCTCGCGCTGCCGCCGAGCCCAGGACCGAGTGCAGCGAGCAGCATCATGACCACCGCCGTTGCTGCCGAACGCCGCGCTGGTCCAGTGGTGGTGCGCGATACGCGTCTGAGACCGAAACAGGCGCGCGCGGCAAGCGCCAACGGCGCGCTACCATGGTGTCGCTCCATGACCGTCCTCCTGGCTCGCCGCTTGTGGCGCGGCTTTGCAACCAAGTAGAACGAGCGATCATGGCGCTGTCAAACCATCCCGTGAGATGCATGGTGGACAACGGATCGAGGGGGCATGTGCGTTGCTCGGGCGGGCAGCCCGGCGGAGAGCGGTATGCTGATCACGCGGCGCTCGTGCGACCGTTTGGCGATCGCGGCCTCTGCGCCCGGTAACGTGATCAGGACGAGGCGATCATCGACCGTCAGCGTCGCGTGATCCGACTTGTGGGTGATCCATTATCCTTTCGGTGTCGTTGCGGATTCTTCGTGCCTTTCGGACTCCGCATCAACGCCCGGGAAGCAAAGCGCGACATATCGCCCAGCATCCTTGCAGACTTCTGCGATGATACATGGTGCGCAGTTGTCGCAGTCGCCGCATGTTGCGGAAAAATTCTGGATTGCAGCTATCAGTTCGCCTATGAGGAGCGCACGAACGTTCGCCGGCTCGCGACGGTGGCATACGACGCGCCGAGTTGGTGAGCGACGATCTGGAAGACGGGCGGCGGATCCTCGGCGATCCGATGTCCTCGATAATCGTCCAGCATCCATGCGCGCCGGCGACGTAACAAGATGGACTTCATGCTGAGAGAGCAATTGATCCGTTCGGCCGGTGCGACGATCTGTGCGGTCTCGTTTCTCACGCTTGCAGCGTGCAGCGACCGTGACGGCTCCGGTGCCTCCCAAGCGTCGAGCCCGCCCGAGGTCGGCGTGATCACGGTCGAAGCGGCGCCGGTGACGTTGACCAAGAACCTGCCGGGGCGGATCACGTCGATGCGGATCGCCGAGGTGCGGCCGCGCGTCAGCGGCATCGTGGTCGAGCGCAGCTTCCAGCAGGGCGCGCTCGTCGAGGCAGGCGCCGTGCTATACCGGATCGATCCGGCGCCGTTCCAGGTCGAGCTCGACAAGGCTCGCGCTGCGCTCGCCAAGGCGGAGGCCGTGCTCTATCAGGCCGATCGCCAGGAAGACCGCCTCAAGACCTTGTTGACCGGCCAGGCCACGTCCCAGGCGCAGTACGAGCTCGCGGTTGCCTCCGAGCGCCAGGCCGAGGCCGACGTTGCGGCCCAGAAGGCCGCGGTCGCGCAGGCGCAGCTCAATCTTGATTGGGCGACGGTGCGCGCGCCGATCAGCGGCCGCATCGGCCGTGCGCTGGTCACCGAAGGCGCGCTGGTCAATCCCAACGAGACGACTCATCTCGCCACCATCCAGCAGCTCGATCCGGTCTATGCCGACTTCACCCAGTCGGTTGCCGAGCTGAACGAACTGCGGCGCGATCTCGCGGAAGGGCGGCTGAAGAGCGTTGCGCCCGACGCGGCGCGCGTCCGCCTCGTGTTGGACGACGGCTCAATCTACAAGCATGCAGGGCGCCTGCTGTTCTCCGACGTCAGCGTCGATCCGGGCACCGCAAAGGTAACGTTGCGCGGCGAGTTTCCGAATCCCGAAGGCGAGCTGCTGCCCGGTATGTATGTCCGGGTGCAGATCGAGGAGGCGATCGATACCAACGGCATCGTGGTCCCGGCGCAGGCTGTGCAGCGCACGACGTCGGGCAGCAGCGCCGTCTATGTCGTCAATGACGAAGGCCGCGCCACCCTTCAGCCGGTACGTTCCGGGCGCACGCTCGCCTCCGGCGTCCTGATCGAGGATGGCCTCAAGTCCGGCTGGCGCGTCGTCGTTGACGGCGTCCAGAAGGTGGCGCCCGGCAGTGCCGTCACAGCCGTGCCCTGGAAGGTTTCCGGCTCCGACAAGCCGTCCGCCTCGAACTGACGCAGTCACGGCCCGGAGGTTGTCATGTCGCGCTTCTTCATCGCACGTCCGATCTTTGCCTGGGTCGTGGCGATCTTCATCTGCCTGGCCGGCGTGCTGTCGATTCCGTTCCTGCCCGTCGCGCAGTATCCGATCATCGCGCCGCCCTCGATCTCGATTTCGACCGCCTATCCCGGCGCGTCGACCGAGAACCTGTATTACAGTGTCACGCGCCTGATCGAGGAGGAGCTGAACGGCGCCGCCGGCATCCTGAACTACGAATCGACCAGCGACACCACCGGCGAGGTCGAGATCCTCGCTTCGTTCAAGCCGGGGACCGACATCGACCTCGCCTCCGTCGACGTCCAGAACCGCATCAAGCGCATCGAGCCGCGCCTGCCCGAGGCGGTGCGGCAGCAGGGCATCGTCATTCTCGAGGCGAGCAGCGCCATCCTGCAATTCGTCACCTTGACCTCGACCGACGGCAGTCTCGACGAGATCGGGCTCGGCGACGTCGCGACGCGCTACGTGCTGCCCGAGCTGCGCCGGCTGCCCGGCGTCGGCCGTGCGCGGCTGTTCGCCACCGAGCGCGCGATGCGCATCTGGCTCGATCCCGACAAGCTGCTCGGCCTCGGCCTCACGCCGCAGGACGTCGATCAGGCGATCGCGGCGCAGAACGCGCAGGTCGCCTCCGGCCAGCTCGGCGTGCAGCCGTCGCCGACCCGCCAGCGGGTGCAGAACACCGTGCTGGTGAAGGGCCAGCTCGAGTCGCCGGAGGAGTTCGGCAACATTGTGCTGCGCGCCAACCTGAATGGCTCGGCCGTGCGGCTTGCGGACGTCGCGCGCATCGAGGTCGGCGGTCTCTCTTATGCGTTCTCGTCCTGGCTCAACGGGAAGCCCGCCGCCTCGGTCGCGGTGCAACTGGCGCCGGCCGGCAATGCGCTCGCCACCTCCAAGGCAGTCAAGGCGCGGATGGAGGAGCTTGCCGCGTTCTTTCCCCCGGGCGTGAAGTACGAAGTCTCCTACGACGTGACCCCGGTGATCGCGGCCTCCGTCAAGAAGGTGCTGATGACGCTGGGCGAGGCCGTCGTGCTGGTTTTCCTGGTGATGTTCCTGTTCCTGCAGAACATCCGCTACACGTTGATCCCGACCATCGTGGTGCCGATCGCACTGCTCGGAACCTGCGGCGTGCTGCTCGCGCTCGGGTTCTCCATCAACGTGCTGACGATGTTCGGCATGGTGCTCGCGATCGGCATCCTCGTGGACGACGCCATCGTCGTGGTCGAGAACGTCGAACGCATCATGGCGGAAGAGGGGCTGCCGCCGCGCGAGGCGACCGACAAGGCGATGGATCAGATCACCGGCGCGGTGATCGGCATCACGCTGGTGCTGATGGCCGTGTTCGTGCCGATGGCCTTCTTCCCGGGCTCGGTCGGCATCATGTATCAGCAGTTCTCCGCCGCCATGGTGGTGTCGATCGGCTTTTCGGCGTTCCTCGCGCTGTCGCTGACGCCCGCGCTGTGCGCGACCCTGCTGAAGCCGATCGAGAAGGGGCACGGCCACGCCGCACGCGGCTTCTTCGGCTGGTTCAACCGCCGCTTTGCCGCGGCGACCAACCGCTACAGCCAGGCGACGCGCTGGATCGTGGCGCGCGCCGGACGCTTCATGATCGTTTATGCACTGATCCTGGCGGGGCTCGGCTATTCGTTCTGGCGCATGCCCGGCGGCTTCCTGCCGGTGGACGACCAGGGCTTCGTCATGGTCGACGTGCTGGCGCCCGCCGATGCCAGCGCCAACCGGACCCTCGACATCTTGCAGGAGGTCAACGAGAAGCTGGTCGCGACGCCCGGCATCGACACGGTGTCGTTCGTCGCCGGCTTCAGCTTCTACGGCCAGGGCGCCAACACCGCGCAGGCCTTCGTGACGCTGAAGGACTGGTCGGAGCGCAACAAGGCCCAGAGCGCGGACGCCCTGATCGCCAAGCTCAATCCGGAGTTCGCGAAAATCCGTGATGCCGAGGTGTCGGTGCTGGCGCCGCCGCCGATCGACAATCTCGGCAACACCTCCGGCTTCAGTTTCCGCCTGCAGGATCGCTCGCAGCGCGGCTACGATGCGCTGATGGCGGCCAAGGATACGCTGTTTGCGGCCGCGGCGAACTCGCCCGTGCTCGGCAAGCTGAGCGTCGAGGGGCTGCCGCCGGCGCCCTCGGTCCGTCTCGAGATCGACCGTGCCAAGGCGGCCGCGCTCGGCGTCACCTTCGCGGCCATCAACGGCGCGCTGTCGACGAGCCTCGGCTCGAGCTACATCAACGACTTCCTCAATCTCGGCCGCATGCAGCGCGTGATCGTGCAAGCCAATGAGGACAAGCGCCTCAAGCCGGAGGACCTGCTGACCTACAGCGTGCGCAACACGGCCGGCGAGATGGTGCCGTTCTCCTCCTTCGCCCGCCTGTCATGGGTGGTCGGGCCGACCCAGGTCGTCGGCTTCGACGGCTACCCGTCGGTCCGCATCACCGGCAATCCCAAGCCGGGCTACACCTCCGGCGACGCGATCGCCGAGATGGAGCGGCTGATGGGCACCTTGCCGAAGGGCTTCGGCTACGCCTGGACCGGCCAGTCGCTGCAGGAGAAGCTTGCGGGATCGCAGGCCGCGTTCCTGCTCGGGCTGTCGATCCTGTTCGTCTTCCTCTGCCTCGCCGCGCTGTACGAGAGCTGGGCGATCCCGTTCGCGGTCATGCTCGCCGTGCCGCTCGGCCTGATCGGCTCGGTCGCCGCGGCCTGGCTGCGCGGCCTGCCGAACGACGTCTATTTCACCGTCGGCGTCATCACCATCATCGGCCTGTCGGCGAAGAACGCGATCCTGATCATCGAGTTCGCCAAGGACCTGCGGGCGCGCGGGATGCCGCTGATCGAGGCCACCGTCACCGCCTGCGAGCTGCGTTTCCGGCCGATCATCATGACGTCGCTGGCCTTCATCCTCGGTGTCGTGCCGCTGGTGATCGCCACGGGGGCGAGTGGCGCGAGCCAGCAGGCGCTGGGCACGGGCGTGCTCGGCGGCATGATCACGGCGACCTTCCTCGCGGTGCTCTGGGTACCGGTGTTCTTCGTCGTGGTGATCCGGTTCTTCACCCGCGACAAGCCGGCCGCGGCGACGCCGAACCGGGAGCTGCCGTCGGCCGCGCCCTGATCCGGGGCGTGCAGGGGACGCGCCGTCCGATCCGGCCGAGATGGGTGAAGCCGAAGCCGTCGGCGTATTTCAAACCGTAGCCGGCGAGGCGGTCGACGCCGACATGGGCAAGCCAGACGGTCGCGATCGCCGTGACCAGCGGTTGTCCGGCCAGGAGTCCGAGGGCGAGCAGGGCGGCGGGCGCCAGCGTGCTGTGGACGGCATTGTAGACGACCGCGCCGACGCGCGGTCCGCCGAGATAGGCCGCGAAGCTGGTGTCCGGGGCCAGAAACAGCGCCGCGAACAGCCACCACGACCCGCCCTGGTGGGCATAGAAGGCGGCTGCGCCGGCGGCCAGCGCCAGCCCTTCGAGCCGCAGCAGCAGGCGCGGGCCGCCATGGACGGCGCCATGGGATGTGCCGGAAGGCTCAGTGACCAGATCCGGTTGAGCGGCCATATCCATGATTCTGCTTCCAATTCCGAACTGTGGGAGGAGGGGCGGCACGGCCGAAAGCGGCTTTCCGGCTCCGAAATAGCCGTGATAGAAGGCCGCCAACAGTCACGACATCGGGAACGGGCGGGAAGCGCATGAAGGACATCCTGGACACCCTCGAGGAGCGGCGCAAAGGCGCCAAGCTCGGCGGCGGCGAGAAGCGCATCGAGGCGCAGCACGCACGCGGCAAGCTGACGGCGCGGGAGCGCATCGAGCTGCTGCTCGACAAGGGCTCGTTCGAGGAGTTCGACATGTTCGTCGAGCACCGTTCGACCGAGTTCGGGATGGAGAAGACCAAGGTCCCGGGCGATGGCGTCGTCACCGGCTGGGGCACCGTCAACGGCCGCAAGACTTTTGTGTTCGCCAAGGACTTCACGGTGTTCGGCGGCTCTTTGTCCGAGACCCACGCGCTGAAGATCACCAAGCTGCAGGACATGGCGATGAAGGCGAGGGCGCCGATCATCGGCCTCTATGACGCCGGCGGCGCCCGCATCCAGGAGGGCGTCGCGGCGCTCGCGGGCTATTCCTACGTGTTCCGCCGCAACGTGCTGGCGTCCGGCGTGATCCCGCAGATCTCGGTGATCATGGGCCCGTGCGCCGGGGGCGACGTGTATTCGCCGGCGATGACCGACTTCATCTTCATGGTGAAGAACACCAGCTACATGTTCGTGACCGGCCCGGATGTCGTGAAGACCGTCACCAACGAGGTCGTGACCGCGGAGGAGCTCGGCGGCGCCTCGGTGCATGCGACGCGCTCCTCGATCGCCGACGGCGCCTTCGACAACGACGTCGAGACCCTGCTGCAAATGCGGCGCCTCATCGACTTCCTGCCGTCGAACAACTCCGACGGCGTGCCGGAATGGCCGAGCTTCGACGACATCGAGCGCGTCGACATGTCGCTCGACACGCTGATCCCGGACAATCCGAACAAGCCCTACGACATGAAGGAGCTGATCCTGAAGGTCGTCGACGAGGGCGACTTCTTCGAGATCGCGGAAGGCTTCGCCAAGAACATCGTGACCGGCTTCGGCCGCATTGCCGGCCGCACCGTGGGCTTCGTCGCCAACCAGCCGATGGTGCTGGCCGGCGTGCTCGACAGCGACGCCTCGCGCAAGGCCGCGCGCTTCGTCCGCTTCTGCGACGCCTTCAACATCCCGATCGTCACCTTCGTCGACGTGCCGGGCTTCCTGCCGGGTACCGCGCAGGAATATGGCGGCCTGATCAAGCATGGCGCCAAGCTGTTGTTCGCGTACTCGCAATGCACGGTGCCGCTCGTCACCGTGATCACCCGCAAGGCCTATGGCGGCGCCTTCGACGTCATGGCGTCCAAGGAGATCGGCGCCGACATGAACTACGCCTGGCCGACGGCGCAGATTGCGGTGATGGGCGCCAAGGGCGCCGTCGAGATCATCTTCCGCGCCGACATGGCGGATCCGGAGAAGATCGCCGCGCGCACCAAGGAATACGAGGACCGCTTCCTGTCGCCGTTCATCGCTGCCGAGCGTGGCTACATCGACGACGTCATCATGCCCCACTCCACCCGCCGCCGCATCGCCCGTGCGCTCGCCATGCTGCGTGACAAGAAGATGGAGATGCCGGCCAAGAAGCACGACAATCTGCCGCTGTGAGCGGCGGTTGAAGAGCAGGGAGGGCGGCGCACGGCGGGTCGCCGTCGTATTTGACGAAGTCTGGCGGCCGCCGCGCGCTGCCGCCGGATCGGCGCGGCAATCTGCGCCGTTTTCGCCCCTGGCGTTAAGCTTACGGCTTAACTAACCTTTAACGAAGGGTTTGCGGGAACTGGGCCGCTGGCCTAGCCTTTGTCGATCGCTGATGGGTCAGAAGAGTAGGGTCGCGTATCATGGCTGTTAGAACATCGGCATATCGGAATTCCAGAGTTCTGGTCGTCTGCGCGGCCGCCGCCGCGCTGGTGTTCTCCTCCGAGGCCGCGTCGGCCCGGTCTGGCGTTGCCGTGGCTGCGCCCGTGGCCGCCGGTCAGGCGGGGGCAAGCCAAGTCGTCCCGCCGGCGCCTGGCGTGCGGCCCTTCGTCCGTCACCACCACCGCGGCTATCGTTCCTATCTGCCGGCTGCCGGCGCGTTCGCCTATGGCGGCTATGGCGAGCCCGTGCCGCAGCAGATCCCCGAGCACACATCGGCCGATGTGCGCTACACCTATACCTACGACGTCCCGTGGGACTGGGTCCACCGCTTTCCGCCGAACGTCGTGCCGTCGGATCGCCCCTATGTGTCGAGCTGCCCGATGCAGACCGTGACGGTGCCGGGACGCCGCGGCGGCGATCACTCCGTCACGATCACCCGCTGCTACTGACGTTTTGAGCCAGCTCAATGCGACCCGTGTGAACCGGCGCTAGATTTCATCAAATACCGACCGGCCTCGCTCGCGCGAGGTCGCGAGGTGACGAGGCCCGGACTCCTAGGCACTCCGGGCCTCGTTGATTCTGATAGTCTCCCGTCATCGCGCGAGTCGGCGCGGGGGAGGCTCCAATGATCGAGACGACGGCGAGGTCGCGTTTTTTCATCGTGCGCATCTGCATGGCGCTGATGATATCGGCCGCCGCCGCTCAAGCCGCCGGCGCCGATGAGACCGTGACGATCGGCGGCTCCCGCGTCGCCCTGATCAGGCCGGCCTTGGTGCGCGCCAGCGTGATCCTGCTGCCCGGCGGCGACGGCGCCATCAATGTCGGCGATCGCGGCGACATTCACGGCCTGCTCGGCAACCAGCTGGTGCGCACGCGCAACGCCTATGCCGCCCGCGGGCTCGCCGTCATGGTCGCGGACGCCAGCACCGATTTGAAGGCCGCGGTGGACTACATGGCCGCGATCAAGCGGCCGGTGACGGTGATCGGGACCAGCCGAGGCACGTTGCGCGCCGCGGAAGGCATTGCCCGCGGTGCCCGGCCGGATGCGCTGGTGCTGACTTCGGGCTTCCTCAGCTCGGAGTCCGGCAGCTCCTCGAACGTGATGTCGATCCTGGGCTCGCCCTCCGCCTTGCCGCGGACGCTGGTCATTCATCACACCAGTGACGGCTGCAAGTTCACGCTGCCGGCGGGCGTCGATCCATTCATCAGATGGTCGGGCGGCCGCGCGCGGGTGAAGTGGCTGTCGGGCGGCGCGGAGGCGGGGGATCCCTGTCAGGCGCGCGGCCATCACGGCTTCAACGGGCTCGACGGGCAGGTGGTCGGCCTGGCCGCAGGGTTTCGCTGAGCGGCCGATTGCAGGTAGACTCCGCGGCAACACCAACATGGTCCGGAGGAAACTCGATGCCGTCAGCCATTTTCGTCGTTCGCGCGACCCTGCCTGATCCCGCCCGGCGCGATGAGTTCGATCGCTGGTATCGCGACGTTCATCTGCCCGACGCGATCAGGAGTTTTGGCGTGCGCAAGGCGTGGCGGGTCTGGAGCCTCGCTGACCCGGCGGTGCATCAGGCGATGTATCAGTTCGATGCCATCGATGCGATGGAGCGCGCCGTCGGCGGCGACGAGATGAAGCGCCTGATCGCCGACTTCAATCGCGACTGGCCCGACGTGACGCGGACGCGCGAAATCTTCGTACTGGCGCAGGCGGTCGAGGAGTGATCGGCCGGCGGCGCGTACCAAGATCGGCGAAGGTGGCAGAGCCATGGTTGTGCCGCAGGCACGCGCCAGTTCAGCTCACGTTCAGGTGATGGGTCGAATACTCCCTTCATGCCCTGGCTCGTGCATCATGGAGGCGTGCGATGGAACGACGGAACTTCCTCAAGCTGGCATTGGGGTTCGGCTGCGCGGCGGCGGCCGGCGCCGTGCTCCGCACCACCGATGCGGTCGCTGCGCCGCTCGCGCCATTGCCGCTGAACGAGGTGGCGCCTTCAGCCAGGGATCAGCACGTCGAACCCGCGGTCGGTTCGCGGGACGAGGCCGACCGGCTCGCGCCGGAGCAGGTTCGCTGGGGGCATCACGGTCATCATCACGGACACCATGGTCACGGACACCATTGGGGCTGGCGCCGGCGGCATTGGGGTTGGCGGCGCCGTCATTGGGGCTGGCGCCACCATCATCGGCACTGGCACCGCCATTGGCATCGCCGCCACCACTGGTGATCGGCGCAGCCGCATTGCGAGAAAGCGCAGTTTCAGACGTGTGACCGCAACACGGCAGGGGTCGGCGTGGCGCGATCCCTGTCGCTCATTGTTTGCTTTCACCTGCCGAGGAAGCCCAGCAGCAGTGCGTCGTATTTGTCCGGCGCATCGAGGAAGACGAGGTGGCCGGCATTGGCGACCACCTCGGCGCGCGCATCGCCCATCCGGCTGGCCAGGCCCTTTGCCAGCTCGGCGTTCTGGCCCATCTTCGCTTTCAAGGCCTCGGGCGCGTTGGGCCGTCCCGGCGCGTTGTGATCGTCCGCGCCCATGATGAACAGCGTCGGCTGCGTCAGCAGCGGGATCTCGTGCACCACCGGCTCGCGGTAGATCATCTGATAGGAGCTGACGAAGCTCTTCAGCCAGCGCGAATAGTCGGCGCTTTGCTTCAGGTTGAAGCGTGCATCGATGAACGGCGTGACCTGCTCCGGCGGCAGCTTCAGCGCGTAGTTGGTCTCCAGCTGCTTGCGATAGCCGTCCGCCGTCAGCCGGTCCTCACTCTCGATGATCTTTTCCGACGGGATCGGCGGCACGTAGACGCGATAGTCCTCGAGCCCGATCGGCGCGGTCAGCACGAGATGCGCGACGCGGTCGGGATAGGCGCGGGCGATGCGCACGGCCAGCATGCCGCCCATCGAATGCGCGACGATATCCGCCTTGGCGATGCCGAGGTGATCGAGCAGCGTCATGGTGTTGCGCGCCAGCGTGTCGAAATGCAGCTCGCCTGCAGGCTTGGATGATTTGCCGAAGCCGACCTGGTCGGGCACCACGACGCGGAAGCCGGCGTCGGTCAGTGTCTTGATCACGGGCGCCCAGTAGCTCGAGGGGAAGTTGCGGCCGTGCAGCAGCAGGGCAACGCGGCCGTTCGGCTGCGCCGGCGCCACATCCATATAGGCCATGCGCAGCTGCTCGCCGTCATTGACCAGGGGCAGCAGGCTGACCGGATACGGATAGGGGAAACCTTCGAGATTGATGCCATAGGGCTCGCGCGGCGCCCCCACCGCCGGGGCGACAGTCGGGGCGAGGGCGAGCAGGGCGGCACAGAAGGCGACAGCGAAACGGGACATGAAGACTCCACGACGGACGTGACGAGATGGTCGTCAACCGTCACGCCGTGCCCCGCGTTCGCCTTGGCCGCAAGGCACGAGGGCCGCGCTGCGATAAAGAGCGCGTGATCGTCAGTCTTCGGCCGGACCGAACAGCGCCGCGAAATGCTTTTCGCCGGCGCGGCTGAAATTGACCACGCGACTGCCTGGGGTGGCATCGCGCGCCGCCCATTTCAGCTCGGTGAAGCGCTTCATCAACGCTGCGCCGAGCGTGCCGGCGAGATGATGCCGCCGCGCGCTCCAGTCGAGGCAGGCCTTGCACACGGGCCGGCGCGGATGCGCCAGCATTTCCGGCGAGATCCGCAAATGCTGTGCCAGGAAATGTTTGCCGTCCTCGGTCAGCACGATCTCCTGCTTGCGCCGGCGGACCAGCTTCTGCCTCGTCATGCTGTCGAGCATCTGCACGCCGAGATCGCCGGCGAGGTGGTCGTAGCAGATGCGTGCTCGCCGCAGCTCCGGCTCCTTCGGCCCGGTGCGCACCCGCATGTGGCCGGCGCGCGCGGCAAGGCCGGCGAGCTTCTCCAGCACGTCGGCGACATCGGGATCGGCGAGCCGGTAGTAGCGGTGGCGGCCCTGCTTCTCCGGCTCGACCAGGCCGCCGCCTTCGAGCTTGGCAAGATGCGAGCTCGCCGTCTGCGGCGTCACGCCCGCTTCCTGGGCGAGCTCGGTCGCGGTCAGCGCACGGCCCGAGAGCAGCGCAGTCAGCATGTTGGCGCGGGCGGGATCGCCGACCAGCGCCGCCACCATCGCAATGTCCGGACCTGATTTCATACTTCGATGCTAGCCGAAGCATTCTCGCCCGGCAAGCGGATAGTGTCGACGATACAGAACTCACCGGAGGTTGTCATGACCATCACCGTCTTCATCCGCTATCGCATCGATCCGTTCAAGCGCGACGTGTTCGAGGCCTATGCCAGGCGCTGGCTGTCGATCATCCCCCGTTGCGGCGGCGACCTGATCGGCTATTTCATGCCTCATGAAGGCACCAACGACATCGCCTACGGCCTGATTTCATTCGACAGTCTCGCAGCTTACGAGCGCTATCGCGCAGCCTTGCGCGGCGATGCCGAGGGCCGGGCGAACTTTGCGCTGGCCGAGGAGCACAAGCTCATTCGGGGCGAAGAGCGAACATTCTTGCGCAACGTCGTGGCGGCGCAATGATCGCGGCTCTATGCTGCCGCAACGCGAGGATGCATGGGAGGATGACATGGAGTTGATCAACACGGCGGACAAGCGCGCGGCCTTTCGCAAGCTGCACGAGGCCGGCTGCTTCGTGCTGCCGAACCCGTTCGACGCCGGCACGGCCAAAATGCTGCAACATCTCGGCTTCAACGCGGTCGCCTCGACCAGCGCCGGCTTCGCGTGGTCGATCGGCAAGGCGGACACCGGCACGACGCTCGACGAGATGCTCGCGCATCTGGCGGCGCTGTCCGCGGCGGTCGACATTCCCGTCAACGCCGATTTCGAGGGCGGCTTCGCCGATGCCCCCGAGGGCGTGGCCGCCAACGTCACGCGCGCGGTTGCCACCGGCGTCGCCGGTCTGTCGATCGAGGACTCCACGGGTGACAAGGATGATCCGCTCTACGCGTGCGAACTGGCGGTTGCGCGCATCCGCGCCGCACGTCAGGCGATCGATGCAAGCGGTGGGGACGTGCTGCTGACCGGCCGCTGCGAGGCGTTTCTCTGGGGCAAGCCCGATCTCAAGCTCGTGACCGATCGCCTCGCGGCCTATGCCGAGGCCGGCGCGGATTGTCTGTACGCTCCGGGGATCAAGACGGTCGAGGAGATCACGGCTGTCGTCAACGCGGTGGCGCCCAAGCCTGTGAACCTGCTGATCGGCGCGTCGGGTCTGTCATTGAGCCAGGCCGCCGAGCTCGGCGTGCGCCGCATCAGCGTCGGCGGTTCGCTGGCGCGGGTGGCCTGGGCCGGCTTCGTCCGGGCGGCCAAGGAGATGGCCGAGCAGGGCACCTTCACCGAACTGGCCAACGGCTATCCCGGGGGCGAGCTGAACAAGCTCTTCGGTTGAGATCAGGCTGCGCGCCCGTCCTCCCGCAGATACTGATCTCATCTGCCTGTAGAAAAGCCGCGGACTCTGCCGCGGCTTTTCAGTCTGATTTGCTGAAATCGCTTAGTAGCGATCCGTTCCGATGCCGACGCTGACGCCCGGGGCGCGGAAGCCGATGCCGCCGCGGTCTTCGTAGCCGCGCCGCTCGATGTAGCGCTCACGCGGAGCGTACGCGTAGGAATCGCGATCTTCGCCTTGAATGATGACGCGGCGTTCACTGCGCTCGCGCCAACAGCGGCCTTCCTCGTTACAGACCATCCGGACGTTCTGGATGTCTCGTTGCGGGACCGCCGAGGCTGCGGGAGAGATCGGTGCCGCCGAAGCGGCGGTCACGGCCAGCGTGCTTGCCGCGGCTGCGATAGCTATGGAGAGAGCTTTCATTACGTATCTCCTGGGTGAGAGTGTCAATGAGCCAATCGGTTCGCGCTGCTATGGTTCCATGGCGGCCTCGCACGCTTCGCGTAATTTGTTGGAGGACTCGCCAAAAAACGGCGGCGGGTGATTGCTCACCCGCCGCCCAGGAGTGGGACCGCTGATTGCCGTCCGCGAGATTATTTGACGGCGTTGGGCTTGTCGCTCGGGGCCGCCGGCGGCGGTGCGGTGCGATCTCCCGCGGCGCCGGTCGTCACGCCGGGCGAGGTGTTATCTTTGGTGGTCGAGGCGGATTGCGAGGCCGGCGTGGTGCTCGCCTGATCGTTGCGCATCGACATGTTGTTCAGCCCGTAGAACACGGCGCCGAGCAAAATCGCGATGCCAAGGGCGTACGCTGCGATCCGGCCGGTCGAGGCGGAGCCTTCCCTCAACTCGGGATCGGGCTGCAGCTGGCTGTCCGTCCGCGCCGCGCGCTCGTAGTCGGCGCCGGTCATGTCGGCACCGGGCATGCCGGGCCGCGTCGTCATGTCCGGCCGGTTCATGCCGTCGGGATAGCGTTCGTTCGGGAGCCGTTCGTTGGCCATGATGTCCTCCTTGCGATTGTCACCCGACAACCAGTCGGGCCCCGGCTCTGTTCCGCGAAACCTTACGAAATCCCCAGTCGATCCGTTGCACCGCGCGCTAAGGTGCCTCACGTGCACTGCGATTCTCCGTCCTGTTTGTTGGAGCCTTCGATGTGGAACCTGCCGCCCGGTGACAGCGTGTTGCATCTGTTGACCTGGGTGGCGCTGGCGGCGCAGGCGATGACGGCCGCGCTGGCGGCGGGACGCCGCAGCATGGACTGGATGGGCGTCTGCTTGTTGGGGGCGATCACCGCGCTCGGCGGCGGCACCTTGCGCGACGTGCTGCTCGGCCACTATCCGCTTGTCTGGGTCGAGCAGCCGTCCTTGCTGTTGCTGACCGTGCTGGCGCCGTTCGTGACGATCGCCATGGCGCGCCTGGTTCACAGGCTGACCATGGCGTTCCTCGTTCTCGATGCGGTCGGCCTCGTCGTGTTCACGATGACGGGCTGCGACATCGCCTGGCAGATGAACGTGCCGATCGGCATCGTCATCGTCGCCGGGATGATCACGGGTTGCGCCGGCGGCGTGCTGCGCGACATCCTGTGCAATGACGTGCCATTGCTGTTTCGCGCCGAGCTCTACGCCAGCGTGTCCCTCGTCACGGGCCTGGTCTATGCGACCGGCTTGTCGCTCGGCATCGCCAGCGGATGGTGGACGGCGCTGACCTTCGCGCTCGGACTGTCGTTCCGGCTGCTCGCGATCCGCTACAAATGGAACATGCCGCGCTTCGTATTTGCGGGCGACGATCGGGGCTGAAGAAGGCGATCTTATCGCATCGCACAATTCGTTCGGGCCGGAATCGTGCCGGCCACTACGGTTCAGTCACCGTCCGCCGAGCCGCCAAAGCCATGGTGCGCATCATCCCATTTCGCGGCAGTGGCCGTTTTCGACACAAACCGCAAAAGCCGCAGCCGGCTCCCGCCACGAAATTGCGATTTCGGTTGGCTGCCCTGCGCAGACGAGATTTGTGATGCGCATTCTTCAAAAGCAGACATAAATGATTGGCAGAACGCGCGCTTCCGCCGGCCGGCGGCAGCCGCGCACCCCGACAAGGCACGGCAAGAGGGCGGAATGGGACTCAACGAGAGCGAGATCAATCTCGACCAGAAATACACCGCAAGCTCCGGCCACATCTTCCTGACCGGCATCCAGGCGCTGGTGCGGCTGCCGATGGCCCAGATCCGGCGCGACCGCGCCGCCGGTCTCCATACCGCCGGCTTCATCTCCGGCTATCGCGGCTCGCCGCTCGGCGGCTACGACCAGCAGCTGTTCTCGGCCCGCAAGCATCTCGAGCAGTACAACATCAAGTTCCAGCCCGGCGTGAACGAGGACCTCGCGGCGACCGCGATCTGGGGCTCGCAGCAACTCGCACTGTCGCCCGGCGGCAGGTATGACGGCGTCGTCGGCATCTGGTACGGCAAGGGCCCCGGCGTCGACCGCTGCGGCGACGTGTTTCGCCACGGCAATGCGGCCGGCTCCGCCAAGAACGGCGGCGTGCTCTGTCTCGCCGGCGACGACCACGGCGCCAAATCCTCGACCGTGCCGCATCAGTCCGACCATGCCTTCATCTCGGCGCTGATGCCCTATCTCTATCCGTCCTCGATTCACGAGATGATCGAGATGGGCCTGCTCGGCATCGCGATGTCGCGCTATTCCGGCTGCTGGGTCGGAATGAAGGTGATCACCGAGACGGTGGAGACGACCGCCGAGATCAACCTCAACGACGAGATGACGCCGTTCGTCATCCCCGCCGATTTCGAGATGCCGCCGGGCGGCCTCAATCTGCGCTGGCCGGATGACCGCTTCGAGCAGGACCGGCGGCTGCAGGACTACAAGGGCTTTGCCGCGATCGCCTTTGCCCGCGCCAACAAGGTCAACCGCATCACGATGGACTCACCGAACGCCCGCTACGGCATCATGGCGTCGGGCAAGAGCTACGAGGACATCCGCCAGGCGCTGCGCGAGCTCGGGATCACCGAGGAGGTCGCCGCCAGGATCGGGCTTCGCCTCTACAAGATCGGCATGCCCTGGCCACTGGAGCCGGAAGGCGTGCGGCAGTTCGCGGTCGGCCTCGAGGAGATCTTCATCATCGAGGAGCGTCGCGAGATCGTCGAGAACCAGGTCAAGCAGGAGCTGTTCAACTGGCGCGACGACGTCCGCCCGCGCATCGTCGGCAAGATGGACGACCACGACAAGCGCTTCCTGCCGTTTGCCACCGAGCTCTCCGTCGCCTCGCTCGCGACATCGCTCACCGAGCGTCTTCTCCGCCTCGACCTCAACCCCGAGATCAAGGCGATGCTGCGCGCCAAGGCCGACTGGTTCAACGGCCGCGACGCCTCGCAGATGCAACTGGTCTCGCCGGTGGCGCGCACGCCGTATTTCTGCTCGGGCTGCCCGCACAACACCTCGACCAAGGTGCCCGAGGGCAGCCGCGCGCTGGCCGGCATCGGCTGCCACTTCATGTCGCTGTGGATGAACCGCAACACCGAGACCTTCACCCATATGGGCGGCGAGGGCGTGCCGTGGGTCGGCATCGCGCCGTTCACCGACGAGAAGCACATCTTCGCCAATCTCGGCGACGGCACCTATTTCCATTCCGGCAGCCTCGCGATCCGCCAGTCGATCGCCTCCAAGGCCAACATCACCTACAAGATCCTCTACAACGACGCGGTCGCGATGACCGGCGGCCAGCGCCATGACGGCGATTTGTCGCCGCAGCAGATCACCTTCCAGCTCCATGCCGAGGGCATCCGCGAGATCTATCTGGTCTCGGAGAATCCAGACGCCTATCCGGCCGACAGTATCGCGCCCGGCGTCAAGCTTGCGCACCGCGACGAGCTCGAAAACGTCATGAAGACGCTGCGCGAGACCAAGGGCGCCTCGGCCATCGTGTTCGTGCAGACCTGCGCCGCCGAGAAGCGCCGCCGCCGCAAGCGCGGCACGATGGAGGATCCGCAGCGCCGCGTCTTCATCAATCCGGCCGTCTGCGAGGGCTGCGGCGACTGCTCGGTGCAGTCGAACTGCATCTCGGTCGAGCCGCTGGAGACCGAGCTCGGCCGCAAGCGCGTCATCAACCAGTCCTCCTGCAACAAGGACTATTCCTGCGTGAAGGGCTTCTGCCCGTCCTTCGTCACCATCGACGGCGGCAAGCCGCGCAGCCGCGCGCCCGCTGAGCTCGGCGTCATCGGCGAGATGCCGGAACCGCTGACCAAGCCGTCACTGGAGCGGCCCTACAACGTCGCGGTCGGCGGCGTCGGCGGCACCGGCGTGCTGACGATCGGCGCGCTGCTCGGCATGGCCGCGCACATCGAGGGCAAGGCCTCGATGATCCTCGACATGTCGGGCCTCGCGCAGAAGGGTGGCGCGGTGCTCAGCCATGTCCGCCTCTCCGAGAATACGGCTGACGTGACCTGCTCGCGCATCGTCACCGGGACCGCCGACCTCGTCATCGCCGCCGACGAAGTGGTGGCGGGTGCCAAGGAGACGATCACGCTGTGCGATGCCGAGCGCACCCATGGCGTCATCAACAGCCATCTGATCCCGACCGCCGATTTCGTGCTCAACCGCGACTTCAATTTCCAGAACCGCAAGGTGACGAGCCTGCTGGAAACGGCGCTGCACAAGGACTCGACCTTCCTCGATTTCACCAAGCCGGCCGAGGCGCTGCTCGGTGACAGCATCGCCACCAACATGATGATGATGGGCTACGCCTACCAGAAGGGCCTGCTGCCGCTGTCGGCCGAGGCGATCGAGAAGGCGATCGCGATCAACGGCGTCGCGGTCAAGATGAACACCGAGGCGTTCCGGCTCGGCCGCCTCGCGGTGGTCAACCCGGAGCGGCTCGCCGACATGATGACCGGCAAGGACGAGGCGGTGCCGCCGAAATCGCTTGAGGCGATGACGCTCGACGAGATCATCGCCCACCGCATGGCGCATCTCACCGGCTATCAGAATGCGCGGCTCGCCAAGCGCTACCGCAAGCTGGTCGATCAGGTGCGCGAAGCCGCCGACAAGGGCGGCTACGGCGAGGCGCTGCCGCGCGCAGTGGCGATCAACTATGCCAAGCTGCTCGCCTACAAGGACGAGTACGAGGTGGCGCGGTTGTTCTCCGACGGCAGCTTCGAGAAGCAGCTCCATGACGCGTTCGAGGGCGACTACAAGATCTCGTTCAACCTCGCGCCGCCCATCCTCAATTCCGGCCTCGATCCGCAAGGGAGGCCGAAGAAGCGCAGCTTCGGGCCGGGCATGATGAAGATGTTCCGGCTGCTGGCAAAGCTGAAGGGCCTGCGCGGCACACCACTGGACGTCTTCGGCTACGCGGCCGAACGCAAGATGGAGCGCGACCTGATCGCCGGCTACGAGAAGGACGTCGCCACCGTGCTGAACCTGCTGTCGCCTGCCAACGTCGACATCGCCGTCGAATTCCTGTCGCTGCCGGACAAGATCCGCGGCTACGGCCCGGTCAAGGAGAAGGCGGTGCAGGACGCCAAGGCGCGCTACGCCCAGCTCGCCGCCGACCTCGCCAATCCACCGCCCGCGCCAAGGCAGATGGCGGCGGAGTAAGGCTTGGCCTCTCCGTCATTGCGAGGAGCGGAGCGACGAAGCAATCCAGAGTCCGCGTGATGCCTTGGATTGCTTCGCTTCGCTCGCAATGCCGGAGCTCACGGACAGCTCGCAGGATGGAATCGTCTGGACGAACGTAAGAGGCACAACCGATGCACACTGCGCTCGATGCTGATCCGGAGAAGCTTGACGAGCATGAGCGGAAGTTCGTCGCCAACATTCGTGAGCACGGCTGGTTCGCGGTTCATGTCGGAGCCGACGCTGAAGGGCCTGGCTTCGCCTACACAACCGGCTTCTGGTTGAAGTTTGGCCATCCCGAGTTGATTGTCTTCTCGCTGCGGGGACAAATCGCTCAGGATGTCTTCTGGCATCTGTATCATGAACTCGAAGCGGGACGGCGTATCCCCATCGGCAGTGAGTCCGGCGATGTGTTCAAGAACATCCCCGCCGTGTTGCTACCCGTCGCGCAACAGCACTATCGCAATCATCTCGGCTGGAGCCGCTGGTTCTACGGCGGTAACGGTTTCGAATGTCTGCAATTGGTCTATCCCGATCGCGACGGACACTTTCCATGGTCGTCGGACGCGCCGGTCGACATCCGGGCAGCCCAGCCCGATCTCACGGAAGGCAATTGGTCCGGCCTCTGCGCACGCTAGTCCGGCGGCCATCGCAAAGGCACGCAAGCGCCGTGCCCACCATCATGCGATCGGTGCCAGCTTCCGCCTCCCGCGAGTCAATTCGCCATCCGCTCCCGGCTCATGCGCAGCGTCACGACCAGGCCTTCGGCGGACCAGTCGAAGGCGATGGTGCCGCCGAGCTGGGCGTTCATGCTGCGATGGATCAGTTTGCTGCCGAAGCCTTCGGTGGTGTCGGCCGACTTCGGCGGCCCGCCGCGCTCGGTCCACATGATCACCACTTCGTCGTCATGCGCGTTGCACGACACGTCCAGCGTGCCGCTCGAAACCGACAGCGAGCCGTATTTCGCCGAGTTGGTCGCGAGCTCGTGGATCACCAGTGCCAATGTCGTGCTCGAGCGTTCTCCGACATTCATCTTGGGCACCGACACACGGATGCGGACGCTGGCGCCTTTCTCGTCATAGGGGGCAAGCAGCACCGAGACGAGATCGCCGAGCAGGGCTGCTTGGTTCGTCCCGCCCGGCCGCGGACGTATCAGATCCTGGGCACGGCCCAGCGCGATCAACCGGCTGGCGAGCTCGTGGGCCATGTCCTCCTTTGTCGCCGCCGTGCGCGACGTCATCTGCGTCAGCGCGGTGGCGATCGTCAGCAGGTTCTTGACCCGATGGCTCATCTCGCCCGCCAGCAGCTCGTTGGCTTCTTCGGCCTGCTTGCGCTGGGTCACGTCGAGGAAGACGCCGAACATCAGCCGCTCGGCGATGTCGGCATCGTCACCTTGGCCGCGGGCGGAGATCCAGCGGATTTCGCCATCCGCGAGAATGCGAAAATCGATCTCATAAGCGCCGACGATCGCCCGTGTCGCCGAAAACGCCGATCTCACCCGTTCGAGATCGGCGGGGTGAATGTTCTGGGAGAGCACCTCGAACGTGATCCTGCTCTTGGTCTTGGGCACCTCCCACAGCTCATAGGCGCGCTCGTCCATCGTGATCGCGTCGGTGTCGACGTTCCACGACCACAGGGCCACGCCGGCAGCTTTGGTGGCAGCGCGCAGATGCTTTTCGTGCCAGATCGGCATGCACGCGTCCTCGGCCGCCATGAGTTCGATCCCCGCTTTCTTCGCCGCTCTGCAAGCTACGGATTCCGCAATCCGGCAGCCGCAGCCATGTTCGCCCTCCGACTACGCCGCCGCTGCGACTTCGTCGATCGAGGACATGACGGCCTCGGTCGCCGTCTGATGCACCATGTGGCCGGCGCCGCGCACGCGGCGAAAGGTGCTCTGGCTGACGTCGTGATGAAGCCGTCTGGACTGCGCGTCGATGTCGATCAGGCGATCCTGATCACCGGCAACGATCACGACCGGCATCTTCAGCTCACCGTACGCTCTCCTGAAGCGGAAAGCATCGGGAATCATCAGCGCGGCCTCCGCGGCGGAGGCGCGGATCTGCGACGGGCGAACCGCCATTTCCTTGGGGAAGCCGGCAAACTTCGCCGGAACCGATCGCGGGCCGAACAGCTTGGCCATCAGCAGCGGCCACATCATCCGGCTGATCAGAGGGGAGATGGTGTAGCGCAGGATATCGCCCAGCAAGGGAATGGCCGGAGCCGATCCGGCCACCACGTCGGACCGGAAGGTCGGGTAGTAATAGCCGGAGGCGAGCACCATGCCCTTGACCATGGTCGGATGTTCGAGGGCGAGCGCGACGGCGACGGATGCGCCCCAGGAATGACCCAGGACGAAGGCCTCCGAGACGCCCAGGCGATCGAGCGCGCTCTTGATTAGCCCGGCCTGCGCCGTCGGCGTCCACACGACGTTGCGCGGCCGGTCGCTGTGGCCGAAGCCCGGCCGGTCGAACGCAATGACACGGTAGTTCTGCGCCGCCAGATCGATCAGGCCGCTAGAGGCGAAGTCCTGGATCATGCTGCCGTTGCCGTGCAGCAGCACCAGCGGCACGCCGGTGCCGCGCTCGACATAGTGCAGCCGGACGCCGTCGACGTCCATGAACTGGCCGGCGGGAGGATTGGCCCGCTCGGCAGACTTGGCGAGGCGGCGATTGATCAGTGCTGTGACGGCCAGAACGGTCGTGGCCGCCGCTGCCGCCAGAAGAAATGGATGAGTCTTCGCCAGCGACCGGCTGCGATGCGCCAGCGGCTGGAGGGATGGTGTCGAGTTGGTCAGGCGGCTGGGCGTCGACGCCGCGAGCGCGCGCGCTGTGGTCCGGGCTGCGGTCATCATCTGCCCTCATGGAAAGGCGTGCACGACATCCGGAGGATCCGAGAAATGATGCAGCGCAGGGGCAACGGCCGGTCACGCGGTTCGTTCCGTTGTGCCGTCCTGGCGCGCATGGTCGGGGTGTAGGTCGACCTCCGAGCGTTCCGGCCGAGCTCGACCAGCGCAATCGGTCCGGCTTCTGCACCCGGCGGATCGAGGCAGGACTCCCCACAGATTTGCCTTGCGCAAACGGCCCGTCGGGCAGAATCTACTTTACGAAATTCAGAAATTGTGCTTTGATGCGCGCATCCCGCCTCGGCCGGAGGGGCGTTGCGCGCGATCGTCACGACACGCGAGGCGGGGAGCGATGGCCGCACTTATGCCGCAGCTTGTCTTCGGACGCGCCGACGAACGGCATGGTGCGGACGTGAAGTCGCAGCGTGCTGACACCCCGATGCTGGTGTCCCGCGCAATGCGCAAGCATTGTCGCGAATGGTGGCCAACAAGCCCGGCGCACCAGGCAGACTGCGTATAAGCGTTAAGACCGTCGCGCAGGGAAGGCCGGGCGTTCTCGGCTGCACCTGTGGTACCTGCCGCCTGCATTTTTTTCGCAGGCGGGCCGCAGGCGTCAGCCGACGCCTGGCCTTCCCTGCGCCCTCCGACTTGATGAGGGTGAACGACATCAGCACAGCTCGGGCAGCATCTGCCGCGGGAGCGCTCGCTCATGGGCTATGACGAACCGATCGCGTCAGCTTTCGAGCAGCCACTCCGTCGCGCTGCGCCACAGCGTGTCGCGATGCGCCGCGCGGAAGAAGCCCATATGGCCGATCGCGGACGCCCCGACGTCCTGCGGCGCGATGTCGAGCAGCTCCGGCGTCGTGCCCGTATAACCAGCGCACAGCAGCTCAACCGCGGGCCGCGTGGCCCAGGGATCGTCGGCGAGGCACAGCGCCCGGACGGGACTCTTGAAGTTGGCGTAGTTGGCAAGCGGCAGCGATGCGTCATCGAACAGATAGCGCGGGCTCATGATCCAGCGCACCCATTGCAGGAAGACACCCTTCGGCAGGTCCTCGCCGACGCCACTCCAGCCCGGCGTGTAACCCAGCGCATGAGTCAGCGGGACGCCAACGCCGTTGAGCATCGTCGCCACGCGCCAGCGTTCGCCCGGGGCCATCAGCTTCCAATAGCCGGCCTGCGAGGCGATGAAGAGGGCGCGCGACACCTCGGTGTTGTTGGCGAGCAGGCCGAGCGTCTGGCCGCCGAAGGAGTGGCCGACATAGCGCAGCGGCAGCGCACCGTAGCGCGCACGCATCCAACCGACCGCGCCGGTGATGTCGAGTGCGGCCCAGTCGGTCATCGAGGCCGCAAAGCCCTTCAGGGAGCGGGGACGGCTGCCGCCGATCCCGCGATAGTCGTAGGTCAGAACCGCGCAACCCTGCTGGGCAAGATGAGCAGCGAAGCCGCGATAGATCCGGCGCGGGATCGCTGCCCCGGAATTGATCAGCACGGCATGCGCCGGCGTGCCGCGCGGCATGAACAGGGTGCCCGCGAGCGCAAAGCCATCGACGGCCGGAAGGGTCAGATCCTCGCTCGAAACACCGTCGGATCCCGTCTCAGCCACGCCTCGCCCTCCCAACACTTGCCCTTCCGCAGCAAAGTCAAATTCGGGTGGCGGTGCAAGCCCTTGTGTCCGCGCCCTAAATTCCAAGTGGCGGCACGGGGGCAGGCTGTGTATAAGGCGCGCGCCGCCGCGCGGGGAATTTGGCGTGCAGTTGCCGAGAGGGAGTAGAGAGCCATGACCGAGCGCTGGAGCCCGGAGAGCTGGCGGTCCAAGCCGGTGCAGCAGGTGCCTGACTATCCCGACCAGAAGGCGCTCGCCGAGGTCGAGGCGCAGCTTGCGACCTTCCCGCCGCTGGTGTTCGCCGGCGAGGCGCGCAACCTGAAGAAGGCGCTGGCGCGGGTGGCGGCGGGCGAGGCATTCCTGTTGCAGGGCGGCGACTGCGCCGAGAGCTTCGCCGAGCACGGCGCCAACAACATCCGCGACTTCTTCCGCGTGCTGCTGCAGATGGCCGTGGTCATGACCTATGCCGGCGCGGTGCCGGTGGTGAAGGTCGGCCGCATCGCCGGCCAGTTCGCCAAGCCACGCTCGTCGCCGACGGAGAAGATCAATGGCGTCGAGCTGCCGAGCTATCGCGGCGACATCGTCAACGACACCGCCTTCACGCCCGAGGCGCGCATCCCCAATCCGCAGCGCCAGCTCGACGCCTACCGGCAGTCGGCGGCGACCTTGAACCTGCTGCGCGCGTTCGCCACCGGCGGCTTCGCCAATCTCGGCAGCGTGCATCAGTGGATGCTCGGCTTCGTCAAGGATTCCCCGCAGTCGCGGCGCTACAAGGAGCTGGCCGACCGCATCTCGGACGCGCTCAACTTCATGCGCGCCTGCGGCCTCGACCTCGAGAGCCATCCGGAGCTGCGCGCCACCGACTTCTACACCAGCCACGAGGCGCTGCTGCTCGGCTACGAGCAGGCCTTCACCCGGGTCGATTCCACCACCGGCGACTGGTACGCGACCTCGGGCCATTTCATCTGGATCGGCGACCGCACCCGCCAGCTCGACCACGGCCATGTCGAATATTTCCGCGGCATCAAGAACCCGATCGGCCTGAAATGCGGCCCGTCGCTGAAGCCGGACGAGCTGCTGAAGCTGATCGACATCCTCAATCCCGACAACGAGCCGGGCCGGCTGACCCTGATCAACCGCTTCGGCGCCGACAAGGTCGGCGATCATCTGCCGGGACTGATCCGCGCGGTGCAGCGGGAAGGGCGCAAGGTGGTGTGGTCGTGCGATCCGATGCACGGCAACACCATCACCTCGACCTCGGGCTACAAGACGCGGCCGTTCGATCGCATCGTATCCGAGGTGCGGGCGTTCTTCGCGGTGCATGCCGCGGAGGGCACCCATGCCGGGGGCATCCATCTCGAGATGACCGGCAAGGACGTCACCGAATGCATCGGCGGCGCGCGCGCGATCACCGACGAGGATCTCAACGACCGCTATCACACGGTGTGCGATCCCCGGCTGAACGCCGAGCAGTCGATCGACATGGCGTTCCTGATCGCAGAGCTGTTGAAGCAGCAGCGCGGCGGCAAGACCGCACCGATGCCGGCCGTCGCGGGCTTCTGATGCTGCGTCTGTGGCGCGCGACGGTCAACTCGCGCAACGGCCTGGCCTTCGCGCTCCGCTCCGAGCAGGCGGTGCGCGAGGAGGTGGTTGCGTTCCTGCTGGCGCTGCCGCTGGCCTATGTCGTCGGCGCGACGCCGATGCGCAGCGTCGAGCTGGTCTGCGCGGTGGTGCTGGTGCTGGTGGTCGAGTTGCTCAACACCGCGATCGAGAAGCTCGCCGACCGCCTCACCACCGAGCACGATCTGCAGATCGGCCGGGTCAAGGATCTCGGCTCGGCCGCCGTCGGCGTCGCGCTGCTGATGTCCGGCAGCTTCTGGCTGTTCGCGATCGCCGAGCGGCTCGGGCTGCTTTGAATGAGTTGAGCGATGGCCGCCGATATCTTCAGGATCACGCTGGCCCAGCTCAACCCGACGGTCGGCGACATCGCAGGAAATGCCGCGAAGGCGCGCGAGGCACGGGCGAGGGCGGCGGCCGACGGCGCCGATCTCGTGGTGCTGCCGGAGCTATTCCTGGCGGGGCATCCATGCCAGGATCTGGTGCTGAAGCCGGCATTTCAGGCCGCGTGCCGGGCCGCGATCGAGGCTCTCGCGCGCGAGACCGCCGATGGCGGGCCGGCGGTGCTGATCGGCACGCCCTGGATCGACGACGGCAAGCTCTACAATGCCTGCGTGCTGCTCGACACCGGCCGCATCGTCGCGACGCGCTTCAAGGCCAACCTGGCCGATGGTGATCAGAAGCGCGTGTTCATGCGCGGCCCGGCGGCCGGCCCGCTCAGCGTGCGGGGCGTCCGCATCGGCGTCGCGATCGGCGAAGACGTCTCGCCCGAAGAATCCTCGAACGACGAAAACGTCATCGAGACGCTGGCGGAAACCGGGGCCGAACTCATCGTCGTGCCGAGCCGCTCATGCTACCTGCGCAGCGGCGGCGACCGGCGCCTGTCGGCCGCGGTCGCCCGCGTCACCGAAAGCGATCTGCCGCTCGTCTGGCTCAACCAGGTCGGCGGTCAGGGCGGCAAGGTGTTCGACGGCGCGTCGTTCGCGCTGAACGCCGATCTCTCGGTGGCCGCGCAGCTTCCGGGCTTCGCCGCTGAGGTCACGACCTTGGCATGGAGCAGGGGAGACGACGGCTGGCAGTGTCGGGGACCGGTCACCACGCCGAGCGAGGGCGACGAGGCGGACTACGCGGCCCGCGTGCTCGGCCTGCGCGACCACGTCGAGAAGCATGGCTTCAGCGGGATCGTGCTGGCTCTGACCGGAGGCATCGAATCCGCGCTGTCATTGGCGATGGCCGTCGATGCGCTCGGAGCTGCGAGGGTGCGCGGTGTGGTGCTGTCCGGGCCGGACATGCCGCAGGAATCGCCGGCTATTGCAGTCGCCGCGCGGTTCGGCGTCACCGCCGAGACGTTGCCGATCGCACCGGCAGTGGCAGGCTTCGAAACGGTTCTCCCCGAGCCGCTGGCGGGCGACGCCCGTCACGCTCTCCTGGCGCGCGTGCGCGGCTCGCTGCTGCTGGCCTTGGCGAGCCTCTCCGGTGCGCTCGCGGTCGTGCCTCGCAAGACGTCAGACCGGCATGGCTGCGAGATCGGTGACGCGACTGGCGGTGCCACTCTCGTCGACGGCGTGTCCCAGGCCGAGATCGTTCGTCTCGCAGCGCTGCGCAATCGTTGGAAGCCTGCGAACGCGCTGGGACCGTCGGGCGAATTCATGTCGCCCGATCTCGCTGGCCGCGCGTCCTCAGATGCGTTCGAAGGATGACCCGATGGCCCGGCGATCTCGCTCAACGCGCCGGAATGAAGGTCGGTCCGACCGTGCGGATCTGCTTGTCGCCACCGGCGCCCGTCGTGGCGTCCGCGGTCGCGGGCGCTGCCGCATCGGCCGGCGCAGCGCCTTTGCGGGCGGCGTTCGCCGGCGGCTTGCCGGTCTGGCGCTGCTGCATCCGCTTGGCGCTCTCCTCGGTGACGATGATGTCGCCCTGCTCGGCGGCCGTGGCCCGGTCGTCGATCGATTTCAGCGCATCGGCCCAGGTCTGGCCGGGCGCCTTGCAGGAACAGCTCGGGTTGAACTCGGTGCGATACTTGAAGGCGTTCGGCAGCGCGGTGTAGGGCTGGCCGTTGACCGAGACCGCCTGGTTCATGTCCTCGCCGGGATTGCGATAGGTGAACAGCGTCGCGTCGGCGGCGGGGCATTGCGCCTTGCAGGCGCGCTCGTCGTCGGCGAAGCGGCCGGGAACGGTGGCAAACGAGATCGGGAAATAGGCGCCGTCGCAGCTACGCACGCACACGGTCCGGTAGGTGCCCTGCGGCGCCGCGAGATCGGCGCTCGGCGGCGGCAGCGATGCGGCGGGATTGCTGTCGGCACCGCCGCCGAACAGGCTGGTCAGGAAGTTGCCGCCGCCGCCGCCGCCGCCGCGATTGGCGTTAGCGTATTGCTGATATTGCGGGCCGCAATTGTTCTGGCCGAGGGCTGCCAGCACCGAGCGGCGCTGGTTGTCGCGCTCGCCGCCGAACCCGCCGCCACGGAGCCGCTCCAGGCTGCTCATGATCTGGTCCAGGTTGGACCGCATCTGCTGGATCTGGTTGTTCACCGGGGCGCATTCGGCCGAGCGGCCGTTGAAGATCGAGAAGAAGCCCGGGCTGTCGCAGCCCATGCGCTTGGCCTGCATGCTGACGCGGTCGAGCTCGCCTTGCTGCTTGGCGGCAGCATCCTGATAGCGCCGGATCTGGTCCTCACGCGCGGGATCGCCGCCACCGCGATCGATCGTGGCGAGCTGCGCCTCCAGGCGCGGACAGATCGGATTGACGCCGGCCTGCGGTCCGGGCGGGCCCGGCGGCATCTGCGCATAGGAATCGGAGCTGGATTGCGCGAGGGCGAGCGAGCCGGTCAGGGTCAGTCCGAGCAGCGCAGACACGGCCAGCAGGCGCGGAGACAGGGATGCGATCAAGATGCGGTATTCCGGTCCATGGGTGCAGCCGCGGGACTAGCACAGAATTCGGAAAAATCGCGGCAGCGGCGGGCATCCCATAGCCGCTTTGTCGGGCATCGTCACGTCGTTTCCAGGGCGCCGGGGTGGCGGGAACCGCCGTTCCCGGCCGTCTCAGCGCTGGCAGGTGATCGCGACGAAGTCGCTGCAGCCGCCACGAGCGCAGTTTGCGCCGGCTTTCGGCACCGATCCGGTGATTTCATCGGGGTCGACGCGGCGATAGGAGGAGGCCTGTGCAAAATCCCGTGATTGGCAGTACGACCGCGCGGCCGAGGCGCCGCATCGGTCGCCCTTGGCGAGGCACTGGTCGACGCCGTAGCCGTCGGCTTCGTTGGCGATGATGAAGATGCGACTCTCCGCCGTGGCGGTGGTCGCGGCGGCGAGGAGAACACAGCAGGCGAGCAGCGCCGGGGAGATTCGCATGGTGCACCGGTGGGTGTAGGAGACAACTCATGGTTAGGCCCAAAAGCTTAAAAATGATTAACCATGAGGCGGGGCGCGAGCATTTGGGCAGTGAAAACGGCCGTTTTGCGGCTCTTGACGGAGACAGTCTGCTGCAGCATGGTGAGTTTCATGAACGGTTTCCTCGCCATCTGCTGCATTTGCCGCGAGATTACGCGCTAGCGATTCGCTGGCTGAGGCCGTCTTTTCTCAACAGAGATGATCAGGACGCCCGGCCGGCAGGTCGGAAGCGTGATTCGTGCCGTGGCGGCCCGCTCGCGGGCGGTCGTGCGGCGTAGGACACCCGTTTCGCTTCGTCATGGACTGTCGGTCCGGCGGGGCGGTGAGCACAGGGCATTCGGGGACGGACCATGGACTTGCGTTTGTACGACACCGCGTCGCGGGAGAAGCGCCCCTTCGTGCCGCTCGATCCGAACAATGTCCGCATGTATGTCTGCGGACCGACGGTCTACGACTTCGCCCATATCGGCAATGCGCGCCCGGTCATCGTCTTCGATGTGCTGTTCCGGCTGCTGAGGCATCTCTATGGCGCCGATCACGTCACCTACGTCCGCAACATCACGGATGTCGACGACAAGATCAACGCCCGCGCCGCGCGCGACTTTCCAGGGCTGCCGCTGAACGAGGCGATCCGGAATGTGACGGAGGTGACGGCCAATCAGTTCCGCAGCGACGCGGCTGCGCTCGGCAGCCTGCCGCCGACCTTCGAGCCACGCGCCACCGAGTTCGTGCTGCCGCGCCCTGATGGCAAGGCGGATATGGTGAGCCTGATCAAGCAACTGATCGCGCGTGGCCACGCCTATGAGGCGGGCGGCGAGGTGTTGTTCGACACACGGTCGATGCCGGACTACGGCGCGCTGTCGGGCCGCAGGCTCGACGAGCAACTCGCCGGCGCGCGCGTGGCCGTCGATGCGCACAAGAAGAATCCTGCCGACTTCGTGCTGTGGAAGCAGTCGTCGGAGGACGAGCCGGGCTGGGACAGCCCGTGGGGCCGCGGCCGGCCGGGCTGGCACATCGAGTGCTCGGCGATGAGCGCGGCCTATCTCGGCGAGGTCTTCGACATCCATGGCGGCGGACTCGATCTGATCTTCCCGCATCATGAGAACGAGATCGCGCAGTCGCGCTGCGCGCACGGCACGTCGGTGATGGCGAACTACTGGCTGCACAATGAGTTCGTCCAGGTCGAGGGCGCGAAGATGTCGAAGAGCCTCGGCAATTTCGTCACCATCCGCGACCTGCTGGCGGACTGGCCTGGCGAGGTGCTGCGCCTCAACATGCTCAAGATGCATTATCGCTCGCCGGCCGATTGGACCGTCAAGGGCCTGGAGGAGAGCGCGAAGACGCTCGACGACTGGTATCGCGTCGCGGCCGATGCGCCGGGTGAGCAGCCGGGGCCCGAGATCATCGCCGCCCTCGTCGACGACCTCAACACGCCGCTGATGATCGCAGAGCTGCACGCGTTGCGGAGCCGTGCGGCGTCCGGCGGCGAGACGGACCGCGCGGCCTTTGCCGGCTCGCTCCGCTTTGCGGGCTTCCTGTCGGACACTGTCGCGCAATGGGAAGCGCGAAAGCAGCAGGCCAAAGGCGTCGACGCCGCCAAGGTCGAGAGCCTGATCGCCGAGCGTACCGCGGCCCGGGCGCGCAAGGACTTCAAGGAGTCCGATCGCCTCCGCGACGCACTCGCCGCGATGGGTATCGTATTGAAGGACGGCAAGGGCGCCGACGGCAAGCCGGTCACGACCTGGGAGATTGCGCGATGAGCAAGCCCGACACGCCGTTTCCGCGGCACTGGCTGTACTACATCCTGCTCAAGCTGGTGCTGATCGCGGGCGCAGTGGCGCTGGTCACGAAACTCTACGGCATGTGGTGACGCATGGGACAGGCTCTCCCGAGGCCCGCGCTGCGGCCGTTTCTTCCCGCTGATGCGCCGGTGCTGGCCGCGATCTTCGTCGCCAGCATCCAGCAATTGACCGGTGATGACTACAGCGAGGAGCAGCAGGAGGCCTGGGCGTCCGCTGCTGAGGATGAGACGGGTTTTGGCAAGAGGCTGGCATCCGAGCTCACCTTGATTGCGACCCTGCAGGGCTCGCCGGTCGGCTTCGCCGCGCTGAAGGGCAACGATCACATCGACATGCTCTATGTCCATCCGAATGCGGCCGGGCAGGGCGTCGGCGCCCTGCTGTGCGACGCGCTGGAAAAGCTGGCGGGCGCGCGCGGCACGACCGGTCTGTCGGTCGACGCCAGCGACACGGCGGTCGAATTCTTCCGCAAGCGCGGCTACGTCGCGCAGCAGCGCAATAGCGTCTCCATCAATGGCGAGTGGCTCGCCAACACTACGATGAAGAAGACGCTCGGCTCCGGGGGAGCGCAGGCATGAGCAGGGCAGGCACAAGCAGGGAACGGCTTTATCTGTTCGACACCACCCTGCGCGATGGCGCGCAGACCAACGGTGTCGATTTCACGCTGGCCGACAAGCAGGCGATCGCGCGCATGCTCGACGATCTCGGCATCGACTATGTCGAGGGCGGCTATCCCGGCGCCAACCCGCTCGACACCGAGTTCTTCGCCGCCAAGCCCAAGCTCGGCCATGCCCGCTTCACCGCCTTCGGGATGACGCGCCGGGCGGGACGCTCGGTGTCCAACGATCCGGGCGTGGCGGCGCTGCTGGAGGCCGAGGCGGACGCGATCTGCTTCGTCGCGAAGTCATCCGCCTACCAGGTCCGCGTCGCGCTGGAGACCACCAACGAGGAGAATCTCGCCTCGATCCGCGACAGCGTGACCGCCGCGAAGGCTGCGGGGCGCGAGGTGATGCTCGACTGCGAGCATTTCTTCGACGGCTACAAGGAGAATGCGGAGTTCGCGCTGGCCTGCACCCGCGCGGCCTATGAGGCCGGCGCGCGCTGGGTCGTGCTGTGCGACACCAATGGCGGCACCATGCCGCACGAGATCGAGGTGATCGTCGGCGAGGTCGCCAAGCATGTGCCGGGCGATCATCTCGGCATCCACGCCCATAACGATACCGAGCAGGCGGTGGCGAACTCGCTTGCCGCGGTCCGCGCTGGCGTGCGGCAGATCCAGGGCACCTTGAACGGACTCGGCGAGCGCTGCGGCAATGCCAATCTGTGCTCACTGATCCCGACCTTGAAGCTGAAGACGGAGTTCTCGGATCGGTTCGAGATCGCCGTATCGGACCGGCAGCTCGCCGGCCTGATGAAGGTCTCGCGCACGCTCGACGACATGCTGAACCGTGCGCCGAACCGGCACGCGCCTTATGTCGGCGAGAGCGCCTTCGTCACCAAGACCGGTATTCATGCGTCGGCCGTGCTGAAGGATCCGCAGACCTATGAGCACGTCCTGCCCGAGCGCGTCGGCAATCATCGCAAGGTGCTGGTCTCCGACCAGGCCGGACGATCCAACGTCATTGCGGCGCTGGAGCGTGGCGGCATTCCCTTCAGCAAGAGCGATCCTAAGCTGACGCGCCTCGTCGAGGAACTGAAGGAGCGCGAGGCCGCGGGCTACGCCTACGAGTCCGCCGACGCCTCGTTCGAGTTGCTGGCGCGGCGTACGCTGGGCTCGGTGCCGGAGTATTTCCGGGTCGAGCAGTTCGACGTCAATGTCGAGCAGCGCTACAACGCGCTCGGTGAACGCGTCACGGTGGCGCTGGCCGTGGTCAAGGTGGACGTCGCTGGCGAGCGGCTGATCTCGGCGGCGGAAGGCAACGGCCCGGTCAATGCGCTCGACGTCGCCTTGCGCAAGGATCTCGGCAAGTACCAGGGCTTCATCGACGGCCTCAAGCTGATCGACTACCGCGTCCGTATCC
This sequence comes from Bradyrhizobium sp. SZCCHNR1017, assembly GCF_032381375.1. NCBI lineage: Bacteria > Pseudomonadati > Pseudomonadota > Alphaproteobacteria > Hyphomicrobiales > Nitrobacteraceae > Bradyrhizobium > Bradyrhizobium sp. SZCCHNR1017. The sequence continues at coordinate 587,180 of NZ_JAUHIR010000002.1, forward strand.
TCAATGGCGGCACCGAGGCGGTCACGCGCGTGCTGATCGAGAGCGAGGACGAAAAGGGGGAGCGCTGGACCACGGTCGGCGTGTCACCCAACATCATCGACGCCTCGTTCCAGGCGCTGATGGACTCGGTATTCTACAAGCTGGTGAAGTCCGGCGCGAAAGGGTGAGATGATGCATCCGTCATTGCGAGCGAAGCGAAGCAATCCGGGGCTGAATGCGCGATTCTGGATTGCTTCGTCGCTTCGCTCCTCGCATTGACCTGGAGAGGCCAGGAGCAAACGCATGATCGACCACGTCTCCGTCGGTGTCAGCGATCTCGTCCGCAGCGCGCGGTTCTATGAGCGTGCGCTGGCGCCGCTCGGGCTGACGCGGCTGATCGAGCGCCCCACGACCATCGGCTTCGGCAAGGCCTATCCGGAATTCTGGATCAATCTACGCCCCGCCATGGCGCGCGTGCCGGCCGACACCGGCTCTCATGTGGGCCTGCGAGCCAGGAGCATGGCGGAGGTCGATGCGTTTCACGCGGCAGCGTTGGAGGCGGGCGGAGTTTCCGACGGTGCGCCAGGACTGCGACCGCATGATCGCGTGCGCTATTATGCGGCCTTTGTGCTTGATCCCGATGGCAACCGGATCGAGGCGGTCACATTCCCGAGCGAGTAGGGGCTCAGAGCCGTTTGGCGATCTCAGGCGCCATCTCGGTATCTTCCTTGGCGACGCGGGCGGCGGCCTCGCGCAGGCGCGGCAGGATGTCCTCAACGCGTTCGGCCTTGAGCAGCTCGATCTGGAAACCGGGGCGGATGAACTCGGTCTCGCGCATGTGCGCGAGCAGCCCGAACAGCGGCTCCCAGAAGCCGTCGATATTGGCCATCAGCACGGGCTTGGCGTGGCGTCCGAGCTGCTTCCAGGTCAGCTGCTCGACGAGCTCCTCGAGCGTGCCGATGCCGCCGGGCAGCGCCACGAACGCGTCGGAGTGCTCGAACATCAGCCGTTTGCGCTCGTGCATGTCGGGCGTGATGATGAGATCCTTGAGCGGCATCATGACTTCCTTCTTCACCAGGAAGTCCGGAATGATGCCGGTGACGTCGCCGCCATGGTCGAGCACGGCCTTGGCAACCGCGCCCATCATGCCGATGGAGCCGCCGCCATAGACGAGCCTGACGCCGTTCTCGGCAAGCGCCTTGCCGAGTGCTTTCGCCGATTCGATGAAGCTGGGATTCGTCCCCGGGCCGGAGCCGCAATAGACGCAAACGGTGCGGATTTCAGTCATTGGAGCGGTGTGACACTGCAGTTGAAAGGCGTCAAGACGAGGGCGGAGGACGTGGATTCGCGGGCTTTCACGGAATGATGCAGGCTGAATGGGTCCATTTGTCCGAAAACAAGTATGCAAATACTGCGCCGCGGCAACGGATTCCGTCGACGTACCGGTGCATCCGGCGCCCGGACACTCTATATGACGCAGGCAACGCCCGGCATCACAACATGCCAAAACACTCGCTGCTCCAGAACGTTTGATGCCGCCCGATTCCTCCTCCGAACCAGCCGCCAACCAGCCTTCGTCCCTCGAGCAGGGAACGCTGGCCGGCACGCTGCGCCACTTGTGGCCCTTCATCTGGCCGAGCGATCGCGCCGACCTGAAGATGCGCGTGCTATGGTCGGTGGTGCTGCTGATCGTGGCCAAGGTCGCGACGCTGGTCCTGCCCTTCACCTTCAAATGGGCGATCGACGCGTTGACCGGCGCCAACACCGCGCCGATCGCGCCCGATAACTGGGCGTTCTGGCTGGTGGCCTCGCCGATCGTCATGACGGCAAGCTACGGCGGGATTCGGGTGCTGATGGCGGTGCTGACGCAGTGGCGCGACGGTATTTTTGCCCGCGTCGCCATGCATGCCGTGCGCAAGCTCGCGACCATCACCTTCGTCCACATGCATGAATTATCGCTGCGCTTTCACCTCGAGCGCAAGACCGGCGGCCTGACCCGCGTGCTCGAGCGCGGCCGCAACGCGATCGAGACCATCGTGCGCATGGTGATCCTGCAGCTGATCCCGACCATCGTCGAGGTCTCGCTGCTGACGGCGGTGCTCCTGTGGCAGTTCGACTGGCGCTACGTTCTGGTCACGCTCACCATGGTCGCGGCCTATCTCTATTACACCTACATTGCGACCGAGTGGCGCATCGAGATCCGGCGCCGCATGAACGACTCGGATACGGATGCCAATACCAAGGCCATCGACTCGCTGCTCAACTACGAGACAGTGAAGTATTTCGGCGCCGAGGCGCGCGAGGCCGAGCGTTATGACCGTTCCATGGAGCGCTACGAGCGGGCCAGCGTGAAGACCTATACCTCGCTCGCGGTGCTCAACGCCGGGCAGGCCGTGATCTTCACGATCGGGCTGACGGTGGCTATGCTGATGTGCGCCCAGGGCGTGCGTCAGGGACGCAACACGGTCGGCGACTTCGTCATGATCAACAGCATGATGATCCAGCTCTACCAGCCGCTGAACTTCATGGGCATGGTCTATCGCGAGATCAAGCAGGCGATCATCGACATCGAGAAGATGTTCGGCGTGCTCACGCGCGATGCCGAGGTGAAAGACGCGGCCGGAGCGACGCCTTTGGTGGTCACCTCTGGCAATGTCCGCTTCGACGACGTCCGCTTCGCCTATGAGCCGGAGCGGCCGATCCTGCAGGGGCTGAGCTTCGAGGTGCCGGCGGGCAAGACGGTCGCGATCGTGGGGCCGTCCGGTGCTGGCAAGTCGACCATCTCGCGGCTGCTGTTTCGGCTCTACGACGTCTCCGGCGGCCGCATCTTGATCGACGGCCAGGACATCCGCGACGTTACCCAGGTGTCGCTGCGCGCCCAGATCGGGATGGTCCCGCAGGATACCGTGCTGTTCAATGACACCATCCGCTACAACATCCGCTACGGACGCTGGGATGCGGACGACGCCGCCGTCGAGGAGGCAGCGAGGCTGGCCCAGATCGACGGTCTGATCCGGATGGCGCCGAAGGGCTACGAGACCCAGGTGGGCGAGCGCGGCCTCAAGCTCTCCGGTGGCGAGAAGCAGCGCGTTGCGATTGCCCGCACCATCCTGAAGGGGCCGCCGATCCTCGTGCTGGACGAGGCGACCTCGGCGCTGGACAGCCATACCGAGCACGAGATCCAGGAGGCGCTCGATGGTGTGTCGCGCAATCGTACCTCGCTCGTGATCGCGCACCGGCTTTCGACCATCGTGGCGGCCGACGAGATCATCGTGCTCGACCGGGGGCGAATTGCCGAGCGCGGCACTCATGCCGAGCTGCTGGCCAAAGGCGGGCTGTATGCCGGCATGTGGAACCGGCAGCGCGAGGCTGAGGAGGCGCGCGAAAAACTGGCGCAGATCGGCGACGATGCGGGGGCGCCGAACCGCAATCCGCCGGATCGGAGCGAGCCGGACGCGGCCGGGCCCGATCGGACCGGACAGGTGGCGAGTGCCGCCGAATGATGCCGCGAACCGCCCTGATCTGAACTCAAGAATGCATTAAGGATTCATTTTGACCTTCGCCGGCCATCGACCTAGTCAAGGCGGCGGTCCGCTCTGAGGTCAGAGCGACAACACTCAACGAAGCAGGCCATGTCGATCAGCAATTCCATCCGCGCTCAGATCCCGCCGATCCACCCGGAAGGTTATCCTTTCATCGGGGGATTTGCCCTCGTCAGCCTGATCCTGTTCTGGATATTCACCCCGCTCGGCTGGATCGGCACGCTGCTCACCGTCTGGTGCGCGCTGTTCTTCCGCGACCCGATCCGGGTCACGCCGCAGCGGGAAGGGCTGGTGGTGGCGCCGGCCGACGGGCGCATCTCCATGATCACGCGCGCCCTGCCGCCGGCCGAGCTCGGCCTCGGCGACCGACCGCTGCTGCGGGTCTCGATCTTCATGAGCGTGTTCAACGTGCATGTGAACCGCAGCCCGGTGGCCGGCCGGATCGAGAAGATCGCCTACCGTCCGGGCGCCTTCATCAATGCCGAGCTCGACAAGGCGAGCGAGGACAACGAGCGCAACTCGCTCGCGATCTCGACGCCGCATGGCCGCATCGGCGTGGTCCAGATCGCAGGCCTCGTGGCGCGCCGGATCGTGTCGTTCGTGCGCGAGGGGCAGACCATTGGGGCTGGCGAGCGCTTCGGCCTGATCCGCTTCGGCTCGCGGCTCGACGTCTATCTCCCCGACGGCACGGAGGTTCTGGTCTCGGAGGGGCAGACGGCCATTGCCGGCGAGACGATCCTGGCCGATTTCGACGTCCCCGTGCCCGGCCTGACGTTCCGGAGCCAGTGAACCGTCGCTGCCCGCTGGTGACCCATTAAGGGGACCTTGAGCTGTGTTCAGGCACAAGGTTCCGGCCCAAACCACACGTGGTGTGATCATGAGCTTCGACGTGAACTCTCCCGAACTGCGCCGCCGCCGTTTCCGCCCGATCCCGGTGCGGCTGCTGGTGCCGAACATGATCACCCTGCTGGCGATCTGCGCCGGCCTGACCGCGATCCGGCTGTCGACCGAGGGACGGATGGAGCTCGCGGTCGGCGCCATCGTCTTTGCCGCCTTCCTGGACGGCATCGATGGCCGCATCGCCCGCATGATCAAGGGCCAGTCGAAGTTCGGCGCCGAGCTCGACAGCCTGGCCGATTTCGTCAATTTCGGCGTGGCGCCGGGCCTGATCCTGTATTTCTGGCAGCTCCATGAGCTGCGCGACGGCGGCTGGATCGCCGCCATGATGTACGCCATCAGCGGCGGCCTGCGGCTGGCGCGCTTCAATGCCAGCATCGACGATCCCAACAAGCCGCCCTTCGCCGCCAATTTCTTCACCGGCGTGCCGGCACCGCTCGGCGCCATCACCGTGCTGCTGCCCGTCTATCTGGCGTTCCTGGACCTGCCGAGGCCGCCGGCGCTGGTGACGGCGTTCTACACCCTGCTGATCGCCTTCCTGATGGTGTCGCGGCTGCCGGTGTTCTCCGGCAAGACCACGCGGATGCGTGTCTCGCCCGAACTCGTGCTGCCGGTGTTCGCCTCGGTGGTGTTCTTCGTGGCGCTGCTGGTGGTCTATCCCTGGCACATCCTGTCGGCCGGATCGATCCTCTACATCTTGAGCCTTCCGTTCGGCTGGCGGCTGTATCGGCACCAGGCGGCGCGGCACGCCGCGGTCCTTGGTGCCGCGGCTGCAGCGTCGCACGCCTCGTCTTCATCCACGACGGCTTTTGCGCCGACCGGCGCGCCAGCGGTGGAGCAGGGGCAGCGGCCGCCGGAACGGCTGCACTGAGCGCAGGGCCCAAGACCCGGCGCGCGCTTTGCCGGCTTGGGCGCCTCAGTTATACCGGATGGCCAAGGACGGCCGCGAATGCCGTCCGCATCATCCGGAGAAAACGCCCGTGACAAGCACTGCCGCCGCGCCCCTCGCTGCTTCCGTCCTCGAGGCGCTCGCGCGCTACGATACGCCGACTATCTGCAACGCGATGGAGATCGTGGCGCCCGAGCGGCGCCTGATCGGCTACACGACCAAGCCGCTGGTGTGTCCGTTCCCCGATCTGCCGCCCATGGTCGGCTACGCGCGGACGGCGACGATCCGGTCCGTCGTCAAATCGGGATTGCCGGCGGAGGAGCAGGCGAGGCGACGCACCGACTACTACGAATATGTCGGCACCGGTCATGGTCCCCGCGTCGTCGTGATCCAGGATATCGACGGCCCCGACATCGGCTACGGCGCATTCTGGGGCGAGGTACAGAGCAACGTCCACAAGGCGCTCGGCTGCCTCGGCGTGATCACCGATGGATCGATCCGCGACATCCCGCAATGGGCTGCCGGCTTCCAGGCACTGGCGGGCTCGATCGGTCCGTCGCATGCGTGGGTGCATGCCGAGAGCTTCGGCGGCGAGGTCCGCGTCGCCGGGATGACCGTGCGCTCGGACGACCTGATCCACTCCGATCGCCATGGTGCGATCGTCATCCCCGCCGACATCGCGGCGAGGCTTCCCGAGGCGGCCGAGTTGTGCGCGCGCCGTGAAACGCCGATCCTGGAGATCGCGCGGTCTGCGGATTTCTCGCTCGAGAAGCTCAAGGCCGCCTTGAAGCGGTCGGCGGAGATTCATTGAGCGTCGCTTCACTCCGGTCCCAATGGGCGAGCCGTACCGCGCGGCGGTGCGGCCCGCCGGCCTTGCGCTGGGCGCTCGCCGAACTGCGACGCTGCAACCGCATCCGGATGACTACGGGGTGGCGGCTGACCCTCCGCCGAAAATATCGCACACGGTGACGAATTACCCGCAAACAGGCCGGAATTCGCCGAAGGTTAAGCGGCCGTCGCTCGTTGAGAAGATTTTATCCATCAAGCTTTACCTGATGGCTAGCCTGTCCCGATAGGCATGTCGCCCGAGGGCGAAGGACATGCGCAGGCTGATATCGAAATCCGGGCCGTTGTTCGGGCGGCTCGACCGGACCGTCGACAAGATGGTTCGGCTGATCGGACATTTCGGCAGCGCCGCGATCGGCCTCTCGGCGATCGCCCTGGTGTGGGCCGGCATCTTCTACACCATCTCTGAAGAGTATACGCGCACCGAGCAGTCGGCGCTTAAGAACGGCGCCAATCTGGCCCGCGCGTTCGAGGAGCAGATCATCCGCTCGATCCGCGCGGCAGATCAGACCTTGCTCTACGTCCGCGACTCCTATGCCAGGGACCCGCACAACTTCGACATGTCGCTATGGTCGAAGAACAGCCAGTTCCTGTCCGACTTCTCGTTTCAGGTCGTCGTGATCGGCAAGGACGGCATCATGCTGTCCAGCAACATCGATCCGAAGATGCGGGGCCTCGACCTGCGCGACCGCGAGCACTTCCGCGTTCATGCCGACGGCAAGGATGATTTTCTCTTCATCAGCAAGCCGATCTTCGGCCGTGTCTCCAACAAATGGTCGATCCAGTTGACCCGCCGCATCATCATGCCGGACGGTTCGTTCGGCGGCGTCGTGGTGGTCTCGCTCGACCCTGAATATCTGTCGAGCTTCTACAATTCGGTCGATCTCGGCAAGAAGGGCAATGTCACACTGCTCGGTCTCGACGGCATCGTGCGCGCACGGGCCTCGGCCGGTCCGGGGGGCGTCGGATCCTCGCTCGCCGGCAGCCCGGTGATGAGCGCCATTCAGCACGGAAGCAGCGGCTTCTACACCTTCAAAAGTCTGATCGACGGCGTCACGCGCATCTACTCGTTCCAGCGCATCAAGGATCTGCCGCTGGTGGTCATCGTCGGTCAGGCCTCCGAGGAGATCTTCAGCGCCTTCAAGCTCAACCGCGATCGTGATCTGCTGGTCGGAGCGTTGCTGACGGTGGTCATCGGCATCATCACGATCCTGATTGCGCGCTATCAGGCGGGGCTTGCCGCCTCGCGTGATGCCGCCGAGGCAGGTACGCGGGCGCGCTCCGAATTCCTGGCGATGATGAGCCATGAGATACGCACGCCGATGAACGGCGTCATCGGCCTTGCCGATCTCTTGCTGTCGGCGGACCTCGCGCCGGAGCAGCGCAAGATCGCGACCACCTTGCGCGAGTCGGCCGACTACCTGTTGCAGCTGCTCAACGACGTCCTCGATTTCTCCAAGCTCGATGCCGATCGTCTGGAGATCGAGCACATCGAGTTCGACCTGCACCGGTCGGTGACGGCGACCGCCGAGCTGCTGGTGTCCCGCGCCAAGGAAAAGGGTCTGCAGCTGACCACCTCGATCGCGCCGGAAGTGCCGAACTACGTGGTCGGCGATCCCGCGCGATTGCGCCAGGTGCTGTTCAACCTGGTCGGCAATGCGCTCAAATTCACCGAATCGGGCGGCGTCCATATCGATGTCCGCGCCGAGAACCTTGCCGGGTCGCACCTGACGCTGGTGTTCTCGGTCGCCGATACCGGCGTCGGCATTCCCGCAGACGCCGTCAGCCGGCTGTTCAAGCAGTTCTCGCAGGTCGACAATTCCATCTCGCGCCGCTTCGGGGGCACCGGCCTGGGGCTCGCGATCTGCAAGCGCCTCGTCACCTGTATGGGCGGCGACATCACGGTGCAGAGCAAGGTGGGGGAGGGTAGCACCTTCACCTTCTCGATCCAGGTCCAGACGCAGCCGGACGTCGAGCAGGTGAGCGCGCCCGAGGCGACCATCGTGCCGGCCGGCGAGACGATCGCCGAGGAACGTCCGGGCAGCCTCGAGCCGCTGAAGATCCTCGTTGCCGAGGACAATCTGACCAATCAGTTCGTCATCAAGAAGCTCCTGGACAAGCTCGGTCACCGCTACGACATCGTCGAGAACGGAACCCAGGCGATCGCGGCCGTGCAGAGGCAGGGCTACGATCTCGTGCTGATGGACATGATGATGCCCGAGATGGACGGGCTGACGGCGACGCGGATGATCCGCTCGCTGCCGCCGCCCGCCCAGGACATCTACATTGTTGCCCTGACGGCCAACGCCACCAGCCAGGATCATCTGGCTTGCACGGACGCCGGCATGAACGACTTCGTGACCAAGCCGGTCACGCGCGATCGACTGAATGCCGCTCTGCTTCGCGCGGCCGCTGCCACACACAAGGAAAGGCTTGTCGCATGACCGACTGGGTGCAATTCGACGAATCCGTCTATCAGATCCTGGTCTCCGAGCTCGGCGAAGAGGATGCGCTGGAGGTCCTGCGCACGTTCCTCGACGATACCTCGGGAAAGTTCGGCACGCTTGCCGCCAAGTTCGAGGATCGCCTCGAACTGAGGCGCGAGGCGCATTCGATCAAGAGTTCGTCGGCGACGTTCGGTTTTTCGGCGCTGTCGCGCCTGTCGCGCGAACTCGAGGTCGGATCGTCGACGATGGAGCCGGCGCAGATGCTGGAGATGATCCACAAGATGCAGCGATCATTCGATCAGTCAGCCGTCTTCGCCGCGGCTAACCTGCTCAAGTCCGGAGCGTCAGCCGCTTGAGCGAGGTCGGCGTGGTCTGCGGCGCTGCTGTTTACCTTTCATTATGCCTACCGAATTCAGTAACTCGTCCTTAATGGCGGACATTTAGGGTCGTGACACGCGGTCCAGAAGCACCGCGTCGGTCCGGCAGGGTCCGTGGTTTGCGTACGCGGGTGGAGTTGACTCATGGATATTATGACGAGTGCGGGGCTCGTGGCTGGCGTGATCGTCATCGCGACGATGATGCTGCTGGGCGGCGATCTCGAGATGTTCGTCAGCGAGCACGCCGCAATCATCATCTTCGGCGGTTCGATCGCAGCCACCATGATTCGCTTCCCGCTGGGCGTCATGCTGCACGGCGTTCCGCTTGGAATGAAGTACGCTTTCACCATGAGCCGCCTGTCGGCCCGCGAGCTCGTCGACGAGCTCGCCCGCATTGCCGAGATCGCGCGCAAGCAGGGCCCGGTCGGCCTGGAAAAGGTCGAGACCGACGAGCCGTTCCTCGCCAAGGGAATCCGCTACGTGGCCGACGGCTACGATCTCGAATTCATCCGCGACAATCTCGAGCGCGACCGCGACAATTTCCTGATGCACCTGGACGAAGGCAGCAAGATCTATCGCGCCATCGGCGACTGCGCCCCGGCGTTCGGCATGGTCGGCACGCTGATCGGCATGGTGCAGATGTTCGCCAACATGACCGACCCCTCGAAGCTCGGCCCGTTCATGGCGACCGCGCTGCTCGCGACTCTGTACGGCGCGTTGGTGTCGAACCTGATCTGTCTGCCGATCGCCGACAAGCTGCATGGCAAGCTGCTGGACGAAGAAACCAACCGGACGCTGATCATCGACGGAATCCTGATGATCCGCGACTCCAAGAGTCCCGCCCTGGTCCGCGAAATGCTCCTGGCCTATCTGCCCGAGAAGCATCGCCACGCCGAAGGCGAGCCCGTGCCGGCCTGATCGGCTGCGGCGGGGCGATCCGGGGTGGGGTAGGCAATGGCCAAGAAGAAGAGGGGCGATGCGCATGGCGGCGGTCACGGCTGGTTCGTGACCTTTGCCGACCTGATGGGACTTCTGGTCAGCTTCTTCGTGATGCTGGTCGCGTTCTCGACCATGGACAACAACAAGCTGAAAGTCGTCGCAGGCTCGATGCGCGACGCCTTCGGCGTGCAGTCCGAGTCGCGCTATTCGGGCATCGTGGAATCCGACGGCCTGCCGACCCGGCCGAAGCTCAAGAACGCCGCCCACATCTCGCCGGAGGAGACCGCGCGCGAGCCCAGCCCCGAGCAGGAGGAGCGCCAGCATACCAATGGCGCCAAGCTGAAGATCGATCGCCAGTTCGCGCTGGCGTCCGCCTCGCTGCGTCAGGCGCTGCAGGACATGCCGGAGATGACCGAGATCTCCAAGCACATCATGTTCGAAGAGACCAAGCAGGGGCTCAACCTGGAGATCGTCGACCAGGACGGGCGGTCGATGTTCGCGGATGGCTCGAAGGTGCCCTTCGACCGCACGCGACGCCTGATCGAGAAGCTGGCCGCACCGCTCAAGGCGACACCGCTTCGGGTCCAGATCACCGGGCACACGGCCGCCGGCTTCGTTCCCGCCCGGAGCGATTATGATGGTTTCGACCTGTCGGCGGACCGCGCCAACGCAGTACGCCAGATCCTGGAGCGGGAAGGGTTGCCGGCGAGCCACATCTACGCGGTCTCCGGCAAGGCGGATAGCCAGCCACTGTTCCCGGACGATCCCTCGCTGGCCGCCAACCGCCGCGTGACGATCACCTTGATGCGGGAAGACCCGCCATTGCCGCCCGATCTGAAGCCGTAGCCGGGACGCTTCCCTTCCCGCATCATATTGCCGCACGGGCGACTGCGAACGGCAACGAGGAGCATCAGCAGGCACTTGATTCGCCTGAGGCAGATCCGACATCTGCCTCAGGGTGCTTGGGCTAAAGGCACTTGCCGCGATGCGGCATGCGACATCTGTGTCAGCCGTGCCGTTTGGTTGCGGGCTGGGAACATAGGTCTGCTTACGGTAGAGACTTGACCTGCGAACGGTCTACGTTCACACGCGCCGGGCCAAACAGGGAAGATGCGTTCCGAGCACATGACGGCCAGCGCGACATCGACCGAAGGACAGGACACCGCGAGCACGTCGGGGTTCTGGGGGCTGACGCTAGGCAGCATCGGCGTGGTGTTCGGAGACATCGGCACCTCGCCCCTCTACGCCTTTCGCGAGGCCGCGCACGGCGCTGCTCAGGGGCAGCCGGTGTCGCGGATCATCGTGCTCGGCGTGCTCTCGCTGATCCTCTGGTCGCTGTTCATCGTGGTGACAGCCAAATACGTCCTGCTGCTGCTCCGCGCCGACAATAACGGCGAGGGCGGAACGCTGTCGCTGATGGCGCTCGGACAGCGGGCTTTGGGTCGGCGCAGCCTGCTCCTGATGTCGCTGGGCGTGATCGGCGCTTCGATGTTCATCGGAGACTCGATGATCACGCCGGCGATCTCGGTGTTGTCGGCGGTCGAAGGCCTCAAGCTCGCCGCGCCTGCGCTCGAGCATTATGTCGTGCCGCTGACCGTGTTCATCCTGGTCGTGCTGTTCGCGGTCCAGAGCAAGGGGACGGCGCGCGTCGCCTCCGCCTTCGGCCCGGTCATGGTCACGTGGTTCACCGCCCTCGCCGTGATGGGACTGGTCCACATCCGCGACGACCCCTCCGTGCTCGCGGCGATCAATCCCTATTATGCGGTGCAGTTCCTGCTCTCGCACGGCACGATCGGCCTGGTCACCCTGGGCGCGGTGTTCCTCGCGGTCACCGGCGGCGAGGCGCTCTATGCAGATCTCGGTCATTTCGGCCGCAAGCCGATCCAGTCGGCCTGGCTGTTCTTCGTGCTTCCGGCGCTGCTGATCAACTATTTCGGGCAGGGCGCCCTGGTGCTGTCCGATCCCGCCGCGATCGAGAATTCGTTCTACCGGATGGTGCCCGAACTGTTGCTGCTGCCGCTGGTGGTGCTGGCCACCGCCGCGACTGTCATCGCGAGCCAGGCCGTGATCACGGGCGCCTATTCGCTGGTCAGCCAGGCGGTCCAGCTCGGCCTGCTGCCGCGTTTCGAGGTACGCTACACGTCGGAGAGCCATGCCGGCCAGATCTATCTGCCGCGGGTCAACCGGCTGCTGCTGATCGGCGTGCTGCTGCTGGTCCTGCTGTTCCGGACCTCGAGCAATCTCGCCTCCGCCTACGGCATCGCAGTGTCCACCACCATGGTCGCCGACGGCATCATGGGCTTCGTGGTGATCTGGAAGCTGTGGAACTTGCGTGCGGCCGTGGCGGCTGCCGTGATCGCTCCCTTCGTCATCGTCGATATGACCTTCTTCAGCGCCAACCTGCTGAAGCTCCTCGAAGGAGCCTGGGTTCCGCTGCTGTTCGGTGCCGCGATGGTCGTGACGATCTGGACCTGGCGGCGTGGTTCGGCGATCTTGGTGCTCAAGACGCGCAAGATCGAGGTTCCGCTGGATGACCTGATCACCAGCCTGGAGAAGAGGCCTCCTCACATCGTCAAGGGCACGGCGGTGTTTCTCACGAGCGATCCGACCTCGGTGCCGACCGCATTGCTGCACAATCTCAAGCACAATAAGGTGCTGCACGAGCACAACGTGATCCTGACCATCGAGACCGCGCAGACGCCGCGGGTCGATGTCTCGGAGCGCGTGCGCATGGAGAAGATCAGCGAGAAGTTTTCCAAGGTGCGGCTGCGCTTCGGATTCATGGAATCCCCGAACGTGCCGCGCGCGCTCGCGGTGGCGCGCAAGCTCGGCTGGCAGTTCGACATCATGTCGACGTCGTTCTTCGTCTCGCGCCGCTCGTTGAAGCCATCGTCCCAGTCGGGCATGCCGACCTGGCAGGACCATCTCTTCATTGGTCTGAGCCGGTCGGCCAACGACGCCACGGACTATTTCCAGATTCCCACGGGCCGGGTCGTCGAGGTCGGTACCCAGGTAACGATTTGATCGGTTGGTCTTCCCTGATGTCTCGTGTATGCCTAAATGCATGGCTGAGGCGCATTCCCGACAGGTCCGTCGCAACGCGCTGCCGCTATAAGCCGCGCGCTCTGCCGCGTTGTGCAGTGAAGCATTAACGAGTCCTCGAGGGGGCTACCCCATGACAGTCGACGTCGCAGCTACGCCCGCGGAAGCGCCGGCGACCAACGGGCATGGCAACGCCCATTCCACGGCGAGCTTCGCGGCGCTGACACTGGGAAGCATCGGTGTCGTCTATGGCGACATCGGCACCAGCCCGCTGTACGCGTTGCGTGAAGCGGTCATGGCTGCGAGCAGCAGCGGCGAAGCTGCGCCTCACGCCGTGATGGGGGTGATCTCGCTCATCCTGTGGGCTCTCATCGTCGTCGTGACCCTCAAATACGTCGTGATCCTGCTGCGCGCCGACAACCACGGCGAGGGCGGCACCCTGGCGCTGATGGCGCTCGCCCAGCGTGCGGTCACGCGCGGCGCCAGCGTCATCGTTCTGCTCGGTATCGTCAGCGGCGCGCTGTTCTATGGCGACGCGGTGATCACGCCGGCCCTGTCCGTCCTGTCGGCGATCGAGGGCATCAAGCTGGTGACGGCGGCGTTCGATCCCTACGTCGTGCCGCTCACGGTCATCATCCTGGTCATGCTGTTCGCGGTCCAGGTGCGCGGCACGGCCAAGGTGGCGGCGTTCTTCGGCCCGATCATGCTGATCTGGTTCCTGGTGATCGGGATCGCGGCGTTGCCGCCGATCCTGCACCATCCGGAGGTGCTGTGGGCGATCAACCCGCTGCATGCCGTGACCTTCATGCTGCATCACGGGATCATCGGCTTCATCACGCTCGGCGCGGTGTTCCTTGCCGTCACCGGCGCCGAGGCGCTGTATGCCGACCTCGGCCATTTCGGCAAGCGGCCGATCCAGACCGCCTGGCTGTTCATCGTGCTGCCGTCGCTGGCGCTGAACTATCTGGGGCAGGGGGCGCTGGTGATCGCCGACGCGAAGGCGATCGAGAACCCGTTCTTCCTGATGTTCCCGGATTGGGCGCTGATCCCGATGGTCGCGCTCGCCACCATGGCGACCGTCATCGCGAGCCAGGCCGTCATCACCGGTGCCTATTCGCTGACCCGGCAGGCGATCCAGCTCGGCCTGCTGCCGCGCTTCGAGATCCGTCACACCTCCGAGGCGCATTCTGGCCAGATCTACATTCCGCGCATCAACAAGCTGCTGCTGATCTCGGTCATGCTGCTCGTGCTGATGTTCAAGTCGTCCAGCGCGCTGGCCTCGGCCTACGGCATCTCGGTCACCGGCACCATGGTCGTGACGGCCATGATGGGCTTCGTCGTGATCTGGAAGGTCTGGCGGTGGTCGCCGTTCGCGGCCGCCGCGCTGATTGCGCCGTTCCTGTTCCTGGACCTGACCTTCCTGGCGGCGAACCTCCTGAAGGTGTTCGAAGGCGGCTGGGTGCCGCTGGCGCTGGGCGGCTTCGTGATGACGCTGATGTACACGTGGCGGCGCGGCAGCCGGCTCTTGTTCGACAAGTCGCGCAAGCTCGAATTCCCGCTCGCCGATCTCGTGACCATGCTTGAGAAGCGTCCGCCGCAGCGGGTGGCCGGTACGGCCGTGTTCCTGACCAGCGATCCCTTGAGCGCGCCGACCGCGCTGATGCACAGCCTCAAGCACTACAAGGTGCTGCACGAAAAGAACGTGATCCTGACGATCGAGACCGCGCCGACGCCGCGCATCGAGCCGTCCGAACGCGTTCGCCTCGAGCAGATCAGTCCGACGTTTTCCAAGGTGACGTTGCGCTTCGGCTTCATGGAATCGCCCAACGTGCCGCGCGCCCTGGCGATCGCGCGCAAGCTCGGCTGGCAGTTCGACATCATGTCGACCTCGTTCTTCCTGTCGCGCCGCGCGCTGAAGCCGGCTGCGCACTCGGGCATGCCGCGTTGGCAGGATCACCTGTTCATCTCGATGAGCCGCTCCGCCAACGATGCGACCGACTATTTCCAGATCCCGAGCGGGCGGGTGGTGGAGGTCGGCACCCAGGTCACGATCTGAGCTCGAGACCCATCCCGTCAGCGTGCCGAAGCGCTTGATTTTCGCAGCGTCTGGGGTGAGTTTGGCGGCCGGATCAGGGCCGATACGGCCCCGCTGAAGGCTTGGAGGATGGGCGTGGCTGTTGTGCACGATTTGACCCCGCAGGACGTGGCCCAGGGGATCGCGGAAGGGCGAATTCTTCTGGTTGACGTGCGCGAGCCGAATGAAGTTTCCGCGGAAGCCTATCCCGACGGCGTCGTCGTTCCGCTGTCGGGCTTCGACCCGAAGCTGATCCCGGATCCCCAAGGCAAGGACGTCGTGTTCGCCTGCCGCTCTGGCAAGCGCTCGGTGACGGCATCGCTCGCCGCGCAGGCCGCCGGGCTGCCCTACGACAAGCATCTCCAGGGCGGTATGCTCGGCTGGAAGGCGGCCGGCCTGCCGACCAGGACCGGCGGCTGACAGGCGATCATGATCTCGCAGAACAAGGTCTTCGCCGACCTGCCCGTCACCATTTTCGAGCAGATGTCGCAGCTCGCGCGCGACAACGACGCCATCAATCTGGGGCAGGGCTTTCCCGACGATCCGGGCCCGGAGGATATCCGCCGCGCCGCAGCCGACGCGGTCCTCAACGGCTACAATCAGTATCCGTCGATGATGGGCCTGCCGGAGCTGCGCCAGGCCATCGCCGCGCACTACAAGCACTGGCACAAGCTCGATCTCGATCCGATGAGCGAGGTCATGGTCACCTCCGGCGGCACCGAAGCGCTGACGTCGGCGATCCTGTCGGTGGTCGAGCCGGGCGACGAGGTGATCTGCTTTCAGCCGGTCTATGATTCCTATCTGCCGATCATCCGCCAGGCCGGCGGCATTCCGCGCCTCGTCCGCCTCGAGCCGCCGCATTGGCGGCTCTCGGAGGAGATGCTGCGGCAGGCGTTCTCGCCAAAGACCAAGGCGGTACTGTTCAACAACCCGCTCAACCCGGCCGCGGTGGTCTACCCGCGCGAGGACCTCGAGCTGTTGGCACGCTTCTGCCAGGAGTTCGACGCGGTCGCGATCTGCGACGAGGTGTGGGAGCACGTCGTGTTCGACGGCCGCGCGCACATTCCGCTGATCGCGATTCCCGGGATGCGCGACCGCACCATCAAGGTCGGCTCGGCAGGCAAGATCTTCTCGTTGACGGGCTGGAAGATCGGCTTCGTCTGCGCCGCGCCGCATTTGTTGCGCGTGGCCGCCAAGGTGCATCAATTCCTGACGTTCACGACCGCGCCGAACCTGCAGGTCGCAGTCGCCTACGGCCTCGGCAAGTCGGACGACTATTTCGTCAACATGCGCAGCGAGCTCGCGCGCAGCCGCGACCGGCTCACGGCCGGTCTCGAAAGCCTGGGCTTTCCCGTGCTGAAGGCGCAGGGAACCTACTTCCTGACCGTCGACCTTTCGCCGCTCGGCCTCAACGAGACCGACGAGCAGTTCTGCCGCCGCATCGTCCACGACTACAAGGTGGCCGCCATCCCGGTGTCGGCGTTCTACGAGACGGATGCCGTGACCTCCGTGGTGCGGTTCTGCTTTGCCAAGAAGGACGCAACCCTGGATACGGCGCTGGAGCGTCTGTCGGACGCCATCCACCGGCGCTAGGAGACAAGTGATGACGCGCGGCTGCATGGGTTCGGCTCTGGCGCTGGCCGTCGCGGCGTTGACGCTTTCCGTACCGGCGGGGCGCGCCGAGGAGCGCGTCGTCAACTTCTACAACTGGTCGAACTACATGGCGCCCGGTGTCCTTGACGACTTCACCAAGGAGACCGGCATCAAGGTGGTCTACGACACGTTCGACGCCAACGAGACCCTGGAGACGCGGCTGCTCGCCGGCAAATCCGGCTACGACGTCGTGGTGCCGACCGCGTACTTCCTACAGCGCCAGATCAAGGCAAAAATCTTCCAGCCGCTCGACAAGTCGAAGCTGCCGAATCTCGCCAATGCCTGGCCTGTCGTGACCGAGCGTCTCGCCACCTACGATCCCGGCAATCAGTTCGCCGTCAACTACATGTGGGGCACGACCGGGATCGGCTACAACGTCAAGGCGGTCGAGAAGATCCTGGGTCCCGGCGCGCGGATCGACAGCTGGGACATGGTGTTCAAGCCGGAGAACCTCGCCAAGTTCAAGGATTGCGGAGTCCACATGCTGGATTCCGCCGACGACATCTTTCCGGCGGCGCTGAGCTATCTCGGCATCGACCCGAACTCGACCAGGCAGGCCGACCTGGAGAAGGCGGCCGAGGTGGTCGGCAAGGTCGCGCCATCGGTGCGCAAGTTTCATTCGTCGGAATATCTGAGCGCGCTCGCCACCGGCGAGATCTGCCTCGTCGTCGGTTGGTCCGGCGATATCATGCAGGCGAGGAGCCGTGCCCAGGAAGCGAAGAACGGCGTCGAGATCGGCTATGCGATCCCGAAAGAGGGGGCGCAGATGTTCTTCGACAATTTTGCGATTCCCGCCGACGCCCCGCACGTGGCTGAGGCGTATGCGCTGATCAACTACCTCTACCGCCCGGAGGTCGCCGCCAAGAACTCGGACTTCCTGTCCTATGCCAACGGCAACCTGGCCAGCCAGAAGCTGATCGACCCGAAGATCCTTGGCGACAAGAACATCTATCCGGACGACGCGACCTTGAAGAAGCTGTTCGTCATCACCGCCCGTGAGCCGGCGACGCAGCGGATCATCAACCGGCTCTGGACCAAGGTGAAGACGGGCAGGTGATGACTCCCGTCATTCCGGGATGGTGAGCAAGCACCAGACCCGGAATCTCGAGATTCCGGGTTCGATGCTGCGCATCGCCCCGGAATGACGAGACTTGATCGCTTGGTTTGATCTGACAAATCGGTTGAGATCGATCACGTCATCCGGTGCATCGCGCAGAGCTTGTTGCCGTCGAGGTCGCGCAGGTAGGCGAGATACAGCTTGCCGGCCGAACCTTCACGAACACCAGGCGGGTTTTCGCAGGTGGTGCCGCCGGCTTCGAGCCCCGCCGCATGCCAGGCGTCGGCCTGTTCGGGCGAGCTGCAGGCAAAGCCGATGGTGCCGCCATTGGCAGGGGTCGCGGGCTGGCCGTTGATCGGCTTCGACACCGAGAAGATGCCGGTCGGTGTGATGTAGAAAATGCGGTGGCCGTCGACCCTGGCGGGGCGCACGCCCAGCGTCCCCAGCAGCTTGTCGTAGAAGGCCTTGGCCTTGTCGAGGTCGTTGGTGCCGATCATCACATGCGAAAACATTCGCGCTTGTCCTCCCTGGAGCTTCCGAACATCTGTCGGATCGGCGGCCAAGGTAGCGAGCGTTCGTGTAGGAGGTAAGAGTTTTCTTCGGATGGGCCTGTCGACGGCATCGGATGCTGCCAACCGGCTTCCTTGGGGTGGAATTTGGTACGGCGCGAGCTACCGCCAGCGCCGGTGCAGCCAGAGCCATTGCTCGGGATATTCGCGGACCCAACTCTCGACGACGTCGGTGATCGCCTGCGTCGTGCCCTGGATGTCGATCTGTCCGTCGGCCGTCCGCACCGGCGTCACTTCCTCCGAGACTTCGGCGCGGAAGCGATTGCCGGGGAGGCGGATGATGCGCACGCCATGCACCGGGCATTCGACCTGGCGTAAGAGGCGGGCCAGCATCGGATTGGCGCGGGTCTTGCGGCCGAAGAACGTCACCTCGACGCCGCCGGTCAGGTACTGATCGACCAGCATGGCAACGTGCTGGCCGTTCTTGAGCGCCTGGGCCAGCCGCAGCGGGGCGTCGCGGCCGGCCGGGACCAGTGTGCCCATCTTGACCTGCCGTATCTCCTGGATGATGCGGTCGGCGGCGGCGATGTTGGGTCGACGATAAAGGATCGCCGTATCGAGCTTATGGGCGACCGCCGCCAGCGCCGGCATCTCCCAATTGGCGAGATGGCTGGCAAAGATCAGGGCTGGCTTGCCGTCGAGACGGAGCTGATGAAACAGCTCATGGGTGCGCGGCGACAGCTCGATCCGGCTGCGCTCGGGATGCGCCTCGTCGTAATCCCAGATCTTGTCGAGATGGGCGAACTCGGCGCCGACGCGGCCGAGATTGTCCCACACGCCGGCGAGGATGCTCTCGATCTCCTCGGGCGATTTCTCCGGGAAGGCCGCGGTGAGATTGTCGCGACCAATGCGCTGCTCGCGCAGGCGTGGCCCGATCATCTGCGCAATGCGCGCGAAGCGGTCGGCCGTCTTCTGCGGGTCGAAATAGCGCGTGGTCCTGAGCATGCCGACCGTCAGCGCGCCGACGGCGGAAGCCCCGGCCGACTTCACGGCTCGGCGGATCACGAGCTTGGTCCGGAGGGGCAGGAGACTCATCGATGGCAGCGGCGGATCAGGCCGGTTCGCGCGTCAGGATCAGCGAGGCGTTCTGGCCGCCGAAGCCGAACGAATTCGACATCACGGTGGTGACGCGCGCATCGCGGGCCTTGTTGCCGACGACGTCGAACAGGATCGCGGGATCCGGAATGTCGTAGTTAATGGTCGGCGGAATGCGCTGATGCTCGAGCGTCTGCAGCGAGAAGATCGCCTCGACCGCGCCGGCTGCCGAGATGGTGTGGCCGACCATCGACTTGTTCGACGACACTGGAATCTTGCTGGTGTGCTCGCCGAACACGGCGGAGACGCCGACATATTCCATCTTGTCGTTCTCGGGCGTGGCGGTGCCGTGGGCATTGATATGGTCGATCTGCTCAGGGGCCATGCCGGCATCGGCGAGCGCCTTGCGGATGCAGCCGATGATCGGCTTGCCGTCCGGCGAGGAACGGGTGCGGTGGAAGGAGTCGGTCAGCTCGCCGCAGCCAGCGACGACGCCGAGGATCTTGGCGCCGCGCGCCACGGCCGCGTCGTAGCTTTCCAGCACCAGCGCGCCGGCGCCCTCGGCCATCACGAAGCCATCGCGGTTCTTGGAGAACGGCTTGGAGGCGGCCTGCGGCGGGTCGTTCTGGGTCGACAGCGCCGACAGCAGCGAGAAGCGCACGAGCCCTTCCGGATTGACCGAGCCTTCGGTGGCGGCGCATAGCGCGACGTCAGTCTCACCGCGTCGGATGGCTTCGACGCCGAGCTGGATCGCGGTCGCGCCGGAGGCGCAGGCGGTCGACAGCGAGATCGGCGAGCCCTTGGTGCCGAAGGTGTCGGACAGCGAATCGGCGACCGAGCCGAACAGGAAGCGGTGGTGATAGTTGACGAACTTGCCGCCGCCGCAGACCTTCAGCAGGTCGTCATAGGTGAACTGAGTGCCGCCAACCTCGTGCGCGAGCTCCAGACGCTGGGGCCACTCGATCTCGACCGGCGCCACGGCGAGAAACAGCGGGCCCGGAAAATCGCCCTTGCTGCCGATTCCAGCCTGCGCGATGGCTTCCTCGACGGCCATGTGACCGAGCCGCTCGGACAGTCCCGTCGACGTGAACGGCGCCACGGGGACGAAATCGACCGTGCCGGCCATGGTCGTCTTCAAGCCGTCGATCGGAAACCGCGTGATGGTGCGGATTCCGGACTCGCCGGCCACGAGCTTGTTCCAATTATCGGACTTGCCGGCCCCAAGGGAGGTGACGATGCCCATCCCGGTCACGACCACGATGGGGCGTCCAAACTTGTCGCGTACACTCATGATGTCCCCCGTCGTGTCTTCTTAAGGCCGTGCCGCGTTCACTTGACTGCTTCGACCAAGGCCATGCCTTCGCCGCGGTAGTGGCCCGCGCCGACCACCACGATCTGGGCCGGAGCATCCTTCATGTCGGTCTCCACGCCCGAGGCGTCACCCGGCGCGAACAGGGCGCCGCGCGAGATCGAGAGCGCAGCGAGCGCGAGACCGAGCGCGAACTGCGCCTCCATCGAATGGCCGAAGCGGGTCCCGCTCGAGCGCACCGCGAACGCCTTGTGATGGTCGAGGAATGCGCGCTCCTCCGACGTCACCGGCTCGGCGCCGGTCGCGCCGGTGATGATGGCGCCGGGGGCCTCGTGGACGTCGAGCGCCGACCACAGACGGTCCAGCGTTCCCGTCACCGCGCCTGCCTCCTTGCGGCGGGCGCGGTCGGCGACGACCTTGCTGAGCCGGGCCAGCGGCTTGGCGCCGCGGGCCTCGGCATGCGGCCTGGATTCCAGCACCAGGAACGCGCCGGCCGATCCGAGCGCGAAGCCCGGATGGTCCTTGCGGGACCAGACCGGCTTGAATTCGTTCTTCAGATTGTAGTCGCCGAACTCGTACAGCACGAGCAGATCCTTGCGCTCGCCATTGTGCGAGCCGCCGACCAGCGCGATGTCGCTCTGGCCGCCGGCGATGCGGGCCAAAGCGATCTTGAACGCGTCGACGCCCGCAACCTCCTCGCCCATGAAGGTGCGCGAGGTGCCGCAGACGCCGTGCGAGATCGCGATGTTGCCGGCGAGCAGGTTGGACAACTGCGCCAGGAACAGGGTCGGGCGCAGGTCGCTCATCAGCCGATCGTTCAGGAAGCCGGGTGTGCAATTGCCCTGGGCTTCCGCGTTGAGGATCGCGGTGTCGACGGAGATGTCGCGCTCACCGCCGCCCGCGGCGACGATCATGTCCATCCGCGACAGGATGTCCTTGTTGCCCTTGAGGCCAGCGGAATCCAGCGCAAGCCCGGCGGCATAGGTGCCGATGCGCTGCCACGCCTCCATCTGGCGCTGCTCCTTCTTCGGGATCTGCGCTTCCAGATTCACCTTGGCCCAGGGATGCACGATGTAGGGCGCGAAACCCTGCTCATCGACGTTGATCTGGCCGGAGTTGAGGGCGTCCCAGTTCGCATCGAGTCCCTCGCCAAGCGAGGTCGCAAGACCGATACCGGTGATCCAGACTTCGACGGGTTCGGAGGTCACGGCTGTCGTCTCACTCATCGCTGCAGGACCTGTTGCGGAAAGCCGACGCGCTCGGCGACGGCGTCCATGTGTCCGCGCAGCTCCGGATTGGGGAAGGGGACGTGACTGAAAGTGATGGTCGCATTCGAACGCAGTTTGCCGCCGACCTTCACGCGCGCTTCGGTCATGGCGTAACCGGAGCCCTCGTGCAGCACGTTGGCCTCGACGGTCAGCACCTCGCCCGGCGATACGAAGCCGCGCATCTTGGCCTCCTTGACTGCGGCAAGGAACGGCATCCGCTCGAACTTCATCAGCGCGAGCAGCAGCCAGCCCGATGTCTGCGCCATCGATTCGATCAGGAGAACGCCGGGCATGATCGGATAGCCCGGGAAATGTCCTTCGAAGATCGTGCTTTCGGTGGGGACCTTGGCTTCGACGGTGATGGTCTTCTCGTCCAGCCGGAGATCGAGAATGCGGTCGATGAGCAGGAAGTATTCGATCTGCATGGCGGGCGCTCACGCGCCCTTGGCGGCGACCAGCTCGTCGATGCGGGCGCACAGGTTCTTCAGCACGAAATACTGCTCGGTGCTGGCTTTGCCGTCGTTGACTTCCTGCGTCCACTTCTCGAGCGGCAGCTTGATCCCGAAGGCCTTGTCGATCGCAAATGCGATGTCGAGGAAATCGAGGCTGTCGATGCCCAGATCGTCGATGGCATGGCTATCCGGCGTGATCGTGTCGCGCGGGATGTCGCAGGTTTCAGCGATGATCGTGGCGACCTGATCGAATGTTGAGGACATCACTAAGCCTTTGATATTTTGGAGCTAATCCGGTAGGTGGCGACGGGAGGACACCGCGCCCCCGGGGCCGTCTGATGCGAGCCCTTCTACCCCCGTCGCCCGGGAGTCGTGTGCCCGTATATCGGAGCGACGCGGTGAGTTCAATGGAGCCGGACACGGCGGTTGTGGCGGGATTGTGATGCCTCGTCGGCCGCGGCAGCCGCGTCCAGCAGGGGGATCAGGGCGTGTAGGTCTCGGTGATGATGCGGGCGCAGTCGCGCCGTCCGGTCAGCAGGCAGTCCTGGGTCTTGCGCAGGTCGGCAATGCTCATCGCCAGCCAGATGCCGATCGCGGTCAACGCGACCGTGAAGGCGATGGCGGCGATGTTGGCCAGGATGCGGTGACGGAAGTCATCGGGCTCCTCGCGGGGCTGCTCATACCGGGAGAGATCGAGTGTCGGTCGCTCGCCCCGATGCAGCTGAATCGGCGGACTGCCGCCCTCGGTGACGCGCCGCACCGGACTGCTGCGCGGCCGGAACGGCACCACGCGATGCTCTTCCTCCGCTGCAATGGGGCGCTGGGACTTCATGCCTCGACTCCGATGGTCCTTTCTAGCACGCAGGCCCGACCTCTCACAAAGAAACTTTGCCATAATTGAGCTGCATCAGCAAAGCATCTCGCTCCTCGAATGCATCCAATCGGCGCCCGCTCCGCGGGTGATTGGAACCTGCCGCGGCCGGTCCGAACGGCGTCGCAGCTACGGGCAGATGCGCTGGAACGGCTCGGCAGGCGTGGCATAATGCTGATCATCCCCCGGAGCCCAGCCATGGCCAATACCCGCGAGCCGCTGCTTCATCCCGTGCCGATCCTGTCGCTGCGCCCGACGCAGATGACCGTGGGCATGCGCGAGGTGAAGGAGAAACGCGAGCGCTGGCGCGAGCACAAGTCGAAGAAGAAGCAGGCCGAGCTGCTCGGCAAGCACATGATCCCGGTGGTGCTTGGTCCCGATGAGCGGCACTACGTCGTCGACCACCATCACCTCGCCCGCGCGCTCCATGACGAGGGCGTCAAGGACGTGCTGGTCACGGTGATCGGCGACCTCTCGATGGTCGATCGCGAGGCGTTCTGGGGCGTGATGGACAACAAGCGCTGGGTCTATCCTTACGACGCCAAGGGCGAGCGGCGGCATTTCAAGGACCTGCCGAAGTCCGTCGCGAATCTGAAGGACGATCCGTTCCGCAGCCTGGCCGGCGAGCTGCGCCGCGCCGGCGGCTTTGCCAAGGACACGACGCCGTTCAGCGAATTCCTATGGGCCGACTTCCTGCGCCGCAAGGTCAAGCGCAAGACGGTCGAGACTCATTTCGCCGCCGCCATGGAGCACGCGCTGGCGGCCGCAAAGAGCCACGACGCGGTCTATCTGCCCGGCTGGTGCGGGCCGGCGTCGGACGACTGATCGTCTCACTTGGTCTTCGGCAGCCGCCCCATCAGGTAGAACTCGTCGTTGGGCCGCATGCCCGTGACATTCGCGATCCGGTTCGACAGCGCGAAGAACGCCGCGATCGCGGCGATGTCCCAGATATCGTCGTCGCCGAAGCCGTGGCCGGCCAGCGCCTTGAAATCGGCATCCCCGACCGTTTGCGCCTCGAGCGCCACCTTCATCGCGAAATCGAGCATCGCCCGCTGCCGTGGCGTGATGTCGGCCTTGCGGTAGTTGATCGCGATCTGGTCGGCGATCAGGGGATTCTTGGCGCGGATGCGCAGGATCGCGCCGTGCGCGATCACGCAATACTGGCACTGGTTGGCGCTCGAGGTCGCGACCACGATCATCTCGCGCTCGGCCTTGGTCAGCCCGCCGTCCTTCTCCATCAGCGCGTCGTGATACGCAAAGAACGCGCGGAACTCGTCCGGCCGGTGCGCAAGTGTCAGGAACACGTTGGGCACGAAGCCGCTCTTCTCCTGCACGCCGAGCAGGCGGGTGCGGATGTCGTCCGGCAGCGCATCGATTGCGGGGACGGGGAAGCGGCTGATGGCGGGCTGGGTCATGGCAACGGGTCCGGCATGCGTGGCAGGGGGCGAACCTTAGTCGATCGCGGCGCAGGCGCAACGGTCCAGCTCGGTCCATCACCCGCCAGTGGTGGAGCGCCCGCAACGCCTCCTCGGCAGCCGTCGTCGATCGGGATTTGAGGAGGGCCGCCGCCGGCTTTAGCGCAGCGGCTTCTTCAGCAGCGAGAAGCGGTCCGGGTCGAGGCCCATCGACGGCTGCAGCATTGGCGCGTCCAGCGAGGCGGACAGGCTGCCGCGATCTCCGAGGTTGCCGGCGCCGCTGTCGCCGCTCGACGCGTCCCGGCTCGAGGTCGCTCCGCGCCAGCGCTCCAGCACGGCACTGACGAAATGCATGTCATGTCCGGCATTCACCGAGCGGACGGTGGCGATCGTCGCCTCGCTGCGCGGCAATTGATGCAGCGGCACCTCCTTGAAGCGCAGCCGGGTCGGCAGCGCGACGCCTTCGCCGAACGCCAGCACCTCGCGGGTGCCGAGCGAGGGAACGAAGGAGAGCAGGTTGGCGGCGGCATCCGACACCGCCGAACGCAGCAGCGACTGGTCGCGCTCGTTGGCGAGCCGCATCGTGAACAGCGTGTTGCACTGGGAGATGATGGTGGCGTCGAGCTCGGCCGGCCGCTGGGTGATCAGGCCGAGATAGACGCCGTATTTCCGGCCTTCCTTGGCGATGCGCGAGATCGCCTTGCGGGTCGGGCCGAAGCCGATCGAGCGGTCGGCCGAGGCGTAGCGGTGCGCTTCCTCGCAGACGAACAGCAGCGGCGAGACGCCGTCGCTCCACAGGCCGAAATCGAACGCCATGCGGCACACGACCGAGACCACGGAATCGACCACCTCGGCCGGGAAGCCGGCGAGCTGCATGACCGTCATCGGCCGGCCGTTGGCCGGCAGGCGGAACAGGTGGCTGATGACCTCGGCCATGGTGTCGCCGCCGACATTGGCGTTGTCGAACATGAAGGCGTAGCGCGGGTCGTTGCGTACCGTCTCGATCCGCGAGATCAGCTTGTGATAGATGATGCGCGAGGAGCGGTTCTCGAGCTTGCCCATGCGCTCGTCGATCAGGTTGATCAGGTCGACGAGGCGGTAGGGCACCGGCGTATCGACGGTGTAGCCGACGGTCTTCGGGTCGATGCGCTTGAGCCCGATGCGGTCCGTGTTCTGGTATTGGGTGTAGATGCCCTTCGCCAGCGGGATCACTTCGGCCAGGATGTCGAGCTCTTCCGGCACGCCCGGTCGGCCGCCGAACAGGACGTCGACGATCTCCTCGAAATTGAACAGCCAAAACGGCAGCTTCAGGTTGCGCGGGTTCAGCACCAGCGCCTTTTCACCAAAGCAGCGGCCATATTCGTTGTGGACGTCGAGGAGGAAGATGCGCAGGTTCGGCCGCGCCTTCAGGATCTCGTTGAGCAGCAGCGACACGCCGGTCGATTTGCCGACGCCGGTCGAACCGAGCACGGCGAAGTGCTTCGACAGCATTTCCTCGACATTGACACAGGCGCGCACGGAGGTGTCCTGCTGCAGCGCGCCGATGTCGATGTGGTCGCCGGCGGTCGGCGTGTAGATCGTGCGCAGCTCCTCGCTCGTGATCATGTCGACGGCGTCGCCGATGGTCGGGTAGTGGGTGACGCCGCGCTGGAACTTGGGCCGCTCGGCCGGTCCGAGAATCTCGCCGAGCAGGTCTACCGAAGCCGTCGCGACGTATTCGTTGGCACGCGAGAGGTCCTCGCTGGTCACCTCGGTGATGATCGCAATGATCGTGGCGCTCGGGCAGCGAATGCTGATGAAACGGCCGACTGTCGCGCGGATATCGGAGGCGTTCATCTGCTGTGTCGACAGAATGCCGACGCGGGCCTGGGAGCCCCGCACCGAGATCACGCGTCCGAAGGATGTCACGGTCATGAAACCTGTGGTGAATTGTTGAATTGACACCTTCTCTGCTGGGACTGGAAAATTTGTTAAGCGGGCAACGTTTGTGACTGCGCCGCCCGCCCAGCCCGGTGGTCGGAGGGTCGCGCGGGGCGTTGCGATCGCACCTCCTCAATGGGACCTAAGGCCTTGCACTGTAAGGCTTTCTCAATTCTTTCCTCAAGCGTCGCGCGAACCGTTCGGGTTAACGTCCGGTTCACCATCTCCAAGGCTCTTCCTGAACGGCTCTTCGGCTGTGGAGGCCCCGGCGCCGAAAGAAACCTGGAGGGGCTGCCGCGCCGATCCGAACCTCCAGCCGCTCAGCGATTTGATCGCAATCAATCTGGAACCCGGGCGTGCCGGCTATATTTTTCCCGTCAAGCGCGAGGGAGCGGATGCCGGCCGATCAACGAAATCGGTCGCGCCCATGCCGTTGCGGACCCGATCCTCGCGTGAAGCAGGAGGATGATGTTATGGCTGAACCTACCAAGCTGCCCGTCAACACCGAGAAGGCAGGTGCGCCATCCATGCAGGGATGGCGGCCGTTCGAGAACCTGCGCCGCGAGATCGATCGCGTGTTCGAGGACTTCCACGGCGGGATCTGGCGCACGCCGTCGCTGTTCGACCAACTGCCGGGCCTGGCCCGCGCACGGTCCTTTGCCGTGGCGCCGGCGGTCGACGTCGCCGAGCACGACAATGCCTACGAGGTCACCGCTGAGCTGCCCGGCCTCGACGAGAAGAACGTCGAGGTGAAGGTTGCGAGCGGCGTGCTCTCGATCAAGGGCGAGAAGCAGGAGGACAAGGAGGAGAAGAAGAAGGACTATTACGTCCGTGAGCGCAGCTTCGGCTCGTTCGAACGCTCCTTCCAGATCCCCGACGGCGTCGACACCGACAAGATCGAGGCCGTGTTCAAGCAGGGCGTGCTCAAGGTCACCCTGCCGAAGAAGCCCGAGGTACAGAAGGCCGCCAAGACCATCGACATCAAGGCGGCGTGACCGCATCTCGTGGCTGTCCGTCCCATGATCATGGGACAGACGATGGATCGGACACCAAGGAAGGGCCGCGCGTGCGGCCCTTTTTTTCGCGGAGCTGCAGGGGTAATCTGCCTTCCAAGCAAACGGTCGGCGATGCCGGCCGGGGAACGACCGGAAGGGAGACGAGAGGATGGGCAAGCTCGCACTGGCGGCCAAGATCACGCACGTGCCGTCGATGTATCTCAGCGAGCTGGATGGTCCGGCCAAGGGCAAGCGACAGTCGGCGATCGACGGTCATATCGAGATCGGCCGGCGCTGCCGCGAGGCCGGCGTCGACACCATCGTCGTGTTCGACACCCATTGGCTGGTCAATGCCGGCTACCACATCAATTGCGCGCCGCATTTCGAGGGGCTCTACACCTCGAACGAGCTGCCGCACTTCATCGCCAACATGACCTATGAATACGACGGCAACCCGGAGCTGGGCCACATCCTCGCCGAGGGCGCCAACGCCCATGGCGTTGCCACCATGGCCCACGATGCGACGTCGCTGGCGCTGGAATACGGCACCTTGGTGCCGATGCGCTACATGAACCCCGACCGCCACTTCAAGGTCGTCTCCGTCTCGGCGCTGTGCACCTCGCATTATCTCGCCGACAGCGCCAAGCTCGGCTGGGCCTTCCGCCGCGCGGTCGAGGATCATTACGACGGCACGGTGGCCTTCTTCGCCTCGGGCTCGCTGAGCCATCGCTTTGCCCAGAACGGCACCGCCGACGAGTATCGCGACCGGATGTTCAGCCCGTTCCTGGAGCGGCTCGACCACGAGGTGATCCAGATGTGGGAGCACGGCGAGTGGCCGGATTTCTGCGACATGTTGCCGGAATATGCCAGCAAGGGCCATGGCGAGGGCTTCATGCACGATACGGCCATGCTGCTCGGCGCGCTCGGCTGGAACCACTACGACCGCGGCGTCGAGGTGGTGACGCCGTTCTTCCCGTCATCGGGGACGGGCCAGATCAACGCGGTGTTTCCGGTCTCGCCGATGCCGCATGTGCTCGACGACGTCGGCCGGCCGCGCGCCGCCGCACTCGCGGGCGGTCGGCTGTAGCGCCTCTCACCAGACCTCCGGATGCCGGAGCACCTCGATGATGTCCTCGGGATAGATCTGATCGGCGGTCGCCGTGAGCTCGGCTGGTCGCCGCCATTTGCTCGGTGTTGAATGCTCGGTGTTGAACCGCCGCGTCGGCCGCGCGACCAATGCGGGACGGATCGGAGGCCGGTGACCGTTCAATGCTGACGAGAATTCTGCTGCTGACCGCGATGCTCATCGCGCCGGGCATTGCCACTGCGCAGGCGCCGCATCGCGAAGCCTGCAACGTCGAGGCCGACGTCACCGACCGCGATCCGAATGGTGCCAATGTCCGTGCCGAGCCTGGCGGCAGCATCGTCGAGGTCCTGAAAAATCCGACCAGCGATGGCTGGATCGTCGTGCATCTCGTCGCGCAGCAAGGCGACTGGTTCGAGATCGACCGGGCCATGCTGAACGACGTCGATCAGGGCAAGGAGACCGTGATCTTTCAGGGCAGGGGCTTCCTGCATCGGAGCATCGTCGGCGCCGGCGGCCTGCAGAACGGCGCGGCGATCTACCGCGATCACGCCACGTCGAGCGCGAAGCTCGACCCGCATGCGAGCGGTGACCAGTCGGTCGAGCTGCTCGGCTGCTTTGGCGACTTCGCCAAGATCCGCGTCAAGAAGGGCATCGGCTGGACCCGGCAGCTCTGCACCAACATGGTGACGACCTGCTCGTGACAGCGTGCGCTCGCCGAGCTCCGTAGCGGGCAGCCCGTTGACCATGGCTGCGTTGCAGGTCGTCGCGCCTGCTCAGGCCGCGCGCTGCTGGTGCTGCGACAGCCGCTCGCGCTCGCGCCGGCACCCGGCCGCGAATTGGCGCAGCCGCTCGATCGTCAGCGCGTCGGTGATGCTCCGCTCGAGCCGCTCGGCCCGCTCGATCTGATCGTCGAGGTCCATCAGCTTGGTCATGTCCCGTCTCCCTGGCCAGACAATTTGAAGCAAATTGCATCGTTCCGGCCGGATGAGGATCGTGGTGAATGACGGGTTAATTCCGTGATCGGGCGCACGCTTTCAGGATCGCATGCACGCCGATTTCCGGTCGGCCGTGATGCCGGATCTGTACAAGATCCATGAGTTCGCCCTCGCGGCAACGGAGGAGTGCCAGCTCGTGATGCGGCACGGCCGGCAGCACATGATCCTCGGCCTCCCGTCGTCGGACGATTGGCAATGGTTCCATACGCCGCGCCCCGATGCCCTCGACCTCGGCCAGCGCATGCTCGAGCTGTTCGAGCAGTCGATGGCCCGGACGATTGTCGCGGGCACAAGTGCTGGACCGGTCGGAATAGTATCTGGCATGGGTCGAGCAACGCACCGGCGCGAGGCTGTGCCGGCCCGGTCGGTCCTGATCCAATCAAAACAGGAAACGCTAGCGGATCGGCGCTTGCCGGCAATAATCGCGCCAGAACGTCCGGTATCCCTGTTCCACATGCTGCGTGTAGAGCGCGCCGTTGCCGGCCGCTGAATGCGAGACCATGGCCGGCAGTTCGGCGCGGAGCGCCGCAAGTTCGGCAGGCCGTGAGCAGAATTTCAGCGCGATCGCGAGATAGCCGTCGTCGTCTTCGGCGACCCACGCGTCGAGGCCCACCGCCTTCACGATCGCGCCGCCTGCGCGAGCCGCGGGGCCGCTGCCGAGCTTGGTGACCACAGGCACGCCCATCTGCAGCGATTCCCAGGTCGAGATGCCCCCATTCTGTGGGAACGGATCGAGCGAGATGTCGATCTCGGCGAACATCGAAAGATGCTCCTGGCGCGTCGTCTTTCCTGCACAACGGACGCGGTTCGCGGCAATGCCGTGAGCGACGAAGCGCGCAACCAATCGGTCGCGCAGCAGGGGATCGCCCATCGAGTGGTTCTTGACCACGATGATGGAGCCGGGTGTTGCCGTCATCAGCTTCGACCAGAGTTCGATGGTCGGCTCGGACATCTTGTCGATGCGATTGAACGCGCCGAAGGTGACGTGGCCGTTACGAAGCATTGGCAGCGGCGATGGCGGAATGGGGGGCGCAGGTTCGATCGTGATCAGCGATGGCAGATCGTAGATCCTTTCGGCAAACAGATGCCGGACCGCGGTCGGAATCGCTACCGGATCGGCCAGCAGATAATCCATGACGGGCAGGCCGGTCCCGGTGACGCTGCCGACGGCCGAGACCTGAACCGGGGCGGGCTTGCGCGCAAACATCGTGAGCCGGTGGCCGGCGGAATGCCCCGAGAGGTCGACGAGGATGTCGACCTTGTCGGCCTGAATCTGATCGGCGAGCTTGTCGTCGCCCCACAGCGAGGCGTCGACAAAGCGATCGACCAGCGAGCGGCACAGGTCGGTCTTGGCATCCTTCATAGGCGAACAGGAATACGCAAGGATTTCGAACTTCGCGCGATCGTGATGGCGCAGGATGGGCAGGAAGGCAAAGGCCGCTGAATGGTCGCGGAAATCGGACGAGACGTAGCCGACGACAAGCCGACGGTCGGGGTCGATGTTTCGCACGCCGAGCGAGCGGCGCTCCAACCGCGAGCCGATCGCCTCCCACCAATATCTCCGCGCTTCCTGAAGACGTTCCACTCCGGTGTCGGGCAGGAAATCCAGCGCGAAGATCTTCTTGGTAATCGCGTCCTCGTGGTTTGGCCTGATCGCGAGAGCCCGGTCGTAGTGTTCGATTGCCGTGGCGGTGTCGCCCTGCGCCGCAGCGCAGACGCCGAGCAGAGTCCAGGCGATCTCCGAGGCCGGGTTCTGTGCCAGCACCTTGTTGATGACGGAGATCGCCAGCGCGATGTTGCCATTGACGAGCGCGACCGTGGCCTTGCCGCAAAGAGCTTCTTCCAGCAGCGGCTCGAGGGCGAGCGCGGCGTCAAAATCGGCCTCCGCCTGGTCGAACTTGCCCAACTCCTGATACGCCCGGCCACGCTGGGCGAGCACGGCGGCAGCCTTCGGATTGATCGCCAGCGCCGCATTCAGCGCCGCCAGCGCGGAATCGAAATCCCGCAGGTTCATGCTGGCCACGCCCTTGCCGAACAGGGCCGTCAGCAACCGCGGCTGCAGCGCCAGCGCGCGATCGAAGTTCTGATCGGCCTCGTCGTTGCGGCTCGTGAACAGCAGCGCCATGCCGAGATTGGCGTAGGCCTCGGCATAGTCGGGCTTCAGGGCAATGGCGCGGTCATGCGCCGATATTGCCTCCTCGAAACGGAAGAGGCTCATCAGCGCATTGCCGAGATGAGTGAGCGCGGTCGGGAAGTTCGGCCTGAGCGCGATGGCGCGCTCGAATCGGGCGCGAGCGTCCTCGTGACGGCCGAGCCGAGACAACGACAGGCCGAGATCAGACTGGGCGTCGGCCGAGCGCGGGTCGATCTCGGTCGCCCGTGTCAGGACGCGCACCGCCTGGTCGAAGCGGCCGCAGTCCCGTTCGGAGACGCCGAGCAGATGCAGGGCGCCGAAATGCTGCGGCAGGTCCTGCAGGATCTGCTGGCACAGGGCCTGAGCCTCCGGATGCCGGCCTTCGCGGTAGGCCTTGACCGCCGCCGGCAACAGCACGTCCGCCTGTTTCTTGGCCCGCTTTTGCAGCCTTGCGTTCTGGAAGGCACGGGAGCCGACGCTGCTTTGCAAGTGTTTCCTCCACAGAACCGGTCCATTGCTCGCAATGGTTGTTCCATTCTCGCCGATTCGCAATGAGCAGACGTTAACGCGCGGGACGCGTGCCGAAGGGGTGGCGGACGCCGCAGCGTGTCCGCACCTTGGGGATGGATCTCGTGCCCGAGGCAAAAACGACCCCGACGCTTCTCAGATCACGAGGATGAGGCTGTCGTGCTTCAGGCCGTCGCGGCGGTGATCAAGCTGGCTGGGGAACCTGGATTCGAACCAAGACAAACAGAGTCAGAGTCTGTTGTGCTACCGTTACACCATTCCCCAACGGAATGCCGTGCAGTTTCAAGCAATTGCCGGACTGTCTGGCACCGTTTTGCGCGCCGGCCGGCAAAGCAGGGCGGCGACGA
Organism: Bradyrhizobium sp. SZCCHNR1017; assembly: GCF_032381375.1. Classification (NCBI taxonomy): domain Bacteria; kingdom Pseudomonadati; phylum Pseudomonadota; class Alphaproteobacteria; order Hyphomicrobiales; family Nitrobacteraceae; genus Bradyrhizobium; species Bradyrhizobium sp. SZCCHNR1017. The sequence goes on from NZ_JAUHIR010000002.1 coordinate 619,847, forward strand.
TGGGTCCTTCTACCCGCATGTCTCAGGCTTTGGCAAGCCGCTGGATGACGGATTTCCAACGTGCTCTGCCGCCCCGCCGCGCCACGGGCCGGCAGGGTCTAGCGCTTGCCTCTCGCGGCCTGCGGCTTTCGCGGCGCGCCGTCCGGGCCGGCGCGCAGCAGCAGGACCAGGCAGGCGCCGAGCCGTTCCGCGATCTCGTCATCGTCGATCGACAGCGGGCCGGGATCGTTGAGGACGGCGTTCACCAGGGTGCCGAGCACGACCTGGACGCCGAACGCGACCGTCTTTCGCGCCTCCGCTGTTCGCGACCGCGTGCGCGAGGCCGGGCCGGCGCGCCGGCCCGCAGGCAGCAGGAGCAGCGCCGCACGCTCCGACAGTGCCTGTGCCAGCTCCTTGAAGCCGCTCCAGTGGTTCGGTCCGGGCTCGCTGCGCACGAGCGCTGCGCGTAGCACACCCTTGTGACGGCGCATCCACAGCACGGTGCCGCGCACCAGCAGGTGGCATTGCGGGTCGCCCGCGCGGACGGGATCGGGCGGCGGGAGTCTCAAGAGCTGTTTCCGCCCGTCCGCCAAAGTGAGCGCGAGCAGGGCGTTGAAGTAGGCCTCCTTGCTGTCGAACCGGCTGTAGAAGGCGCCGACCGTTGCCCCGATATGCGCACAGAGGTCGCTGATCGACAGCTCCGCGAGGCTGCGCGTGCGCAGCAGCTCCTCGCCGGCCATCAGCAGGGCAAGCGTCGTCTCGCGGCTGCGCTGCTGCCGCGACGGGGTCACGCCGGGCAGGTGGTCCGGCGCGATCCGCTGCGGCATGTCGCTGGCTCCATCTGGAATAATAATGATAATTATGATTATGATCCGAGGCAAGCCTGGCCGTGCCACCCAGCCCCGGGGCGTCGCGGATCCCAGAGCAATCACAACGATAAACTCGTACGGGCTGCGAGGCGCAGCCGGGACGCGAGCGAGAGGGAGGACGAGGCATGAGCGAGCCCGCATTCGGCGGTACGATCGGCAGGACCATCGCAGGCTCCAGACCCTGGTGGCCGGCGCCGCAGCAGCCGCCGAAGGGCGCGCCCAACATCCTGGTGGTGCTGTTCGACGATGTCGGCTTCTCCGATTTCGGCTGCTACGGCTCGCGGATCCGCACCCCCGCGATCGACGGGCTGGCCGCGCAGGGCCTGCGCTATTCGGGCTTCCACACCACAGCGATGTGCTCGACCACACGGGCGGCACTCCTGACCGGTCGCAACCATCATTCAGTCGGCGTCGGCTGCCTTGCCAATTTCGACTCGGGCTATCCCGGCTATCGCGGCAAGATCGCGCGCGAGGCGGGGACGCTGGCCGAGATGCTGCGCGCCCATGCCTATCGCAACTACATGGTCGGCAAGTGGCACGTCACGCCCTTGACCGAAAGCGGCGCGACGGGGCCGTTCGACGGCTGGCCGCTCGGCAGGGGCTTCGACCGCTTCTACGGCTTCCTCGACGCCGAGACCGATCAATATGCGCCGGAGCTGGTGCTCGACAACACCCATGTCAGCCCGCCCGGCAGCTACGCCGACGGCTATCACCTGACTGCCGACCTGATCGATCAGGCGATCCGCTTCATCGCCGACCACACGGCCGACCGGCCCGAGCTGCCATGGCTGACCTGGCTCGCGCTCGGCGCCTGCCACGCGCCGCATCAGGCGCCGCACGACATCATCGAGAGCTACGACGCGGTCTTCGCCCATGGCTGGGACGCCGAGCGCGCGCAGCGGCTGGCGCGGCAGAAGGCGATGGGGCTGGTGCCGGAGAGCACGGACCTGCCGCCGCGCAATGATGGCGTGAAGCCCTGGGAGGCTCATTCCGAGGATGAGCGGCGCGTCTTCACCCGGCTGCAATCGGCCTTCGCCGGTATGCTCGATCATGCCGACCAGCATCTGGCCCGGCTGCTCGCCTTTCTCGACAAGACCGGCCAGCGCGACAACACGCTCGTGATCGTCATGTCCGACAATGGCGCCAGCCAGGAGGGCGGGCCGCTCGGCTTCGTCAACGCGATGGGACCGTTCAACTTCAAGCCGGAGCCGATCGCCGAGAAGCTCGCGCGGATCGACGACATCGGCGGGCCGGATACGCACTCGAACTTCCCGCATGGCTGGGCGATGGCGTCGAACACGCCGCTGCGCCGCTACAAGCAGAACACCCATGGCGGCGGCATCCGCGATCCCTTCATCGTCTCCTGGCCGCAGCGCATCGCGGCGCGCGGCGAAGTCCGCCACCAGTTCGTCCATGCCTGCGACCTCGTGCCGACCCTGCTCGACCTGATCGGCATCGATGCGCCGGCCACGATCGCGGGTGTGCCGCAGATGCCGCTCGAGGGCGTGAGCTTCGCCGCCTCGATCACCGATCCGGCGGCACCGTCGAAGCAGGTCGCGCAATATTTCGAGATGTTCGGCCATCGCGGCCTCTGGCACGACGGCTGGAAGGCGGTGGCCTTTCACCCGTCGGGCACGCCGTTCGACAACGATAGATGGGAGCTGTTTCATCTCACGCAGGATTTCTCCGAGACGCATGATCTCGCCGCCGCCGAGCCGGAGCGGCTCGCGGCACTGGTGAAGCTGTGGTGGGAGCAGGCGGAGGCGCACCAGGTGCTGCCGCTCGACGATCGCTTCGGCCCGCGCTTTGCCGAGAACGCGGCGCGTTTCCACGGCGCGCGCACGCGCTTTACGTTCCACGCCGGCATGGGCCATGTGCCGACCGACGTCGCGCCCGACGTGCGCAGTCGCGACTATCTGATCGAGGCCCATGTCGAGATCGATGCAGAGGGCGCATCCGGCGTGCTCATCGCCCATGGCGATGCGACGTCGGGCTACAGCCTCTACGTCAAGGACGGTCATCTCGTGCACGATCTCAACATCGGCGGCCGGCACGAGATCATCAGCTCGACCCGCCCGGTGCCGGCGGGATCGCATCGCCTGGGTGTCCGCGTCGAACGTCTCAGGCGGCAGACCGAGCCCGCCAAGGGCGCGCGCACCGGCATGAGCCGGTACACGTTGCTGATCGACGGCGAGGAGGCCGGCGCGCTGACGACGCAGTTCGCCTTCCACACGCTGATCTCCTGGTCGGGGCTCGACATCGGCCATGACCGCGGCAGCCCGGTGTCGGACTATGCGGCGCCGTTTGCGTTCACCGGACGGCTCTCGCACGTGACCGTGACGATGCAGGACGAGCAGAGCCTGGACGGCGAGGGCGTGGCCAACGCGGAGATGGCGCGGCAGTAGGCGACAAGAAGCGGCGGATTATTCCGCCGCTTCCTTGACCGGACCTGCCGCCGCGGCCTCGGTCTCGTGGTCGATATGCGTGCGGCCCCAGCGCGCGAAGGCGTTGTTGACCTTGTCGAGATAGAGATAGATCACCGGCGTCGTGAACAGCGTCAGCATCTGGCTGACGATGAGGCCGCCGACCATCGCATAGCCGAGCGGCTGGCGGATCTCCGAGCCGGTGCCGTTGCCGAGCATCAGGGGCACGCCGCCGAGCAGCGCGGCCATGGTCGTCATCATGATCGGACGGAAGCGCAGCAGGGCGGCCTGGCGGATCGACTGCTCTGGCGGCAGATGCTGGTCGCGTTCGGCGGCGATGGCGAAGTCGACCATCATGATGCCGTTCTTCTTCACGATGCCGATCAGCAGAATGACGCCGATCAGCGCGATCAGGCTGAATTCGTAGCCGAACGCCATCAGGATCGCGAGCGCGCCGACGCCGGCCGACGGCAGGGTCGACAGGATCGTGATCGGGTGGATGTAGCTCTCGTAGAGGATGCCGAGGATCAGATAGACCACGACGAGCGCGGCGAGGATCAGCAGCGGCACGGTCGACAACGACTGCTGGAACGCCTGCGCGGTGCCCTGGAAGCTCGAGTTCAAGGTCGTCGGCGCGCCGAGCTCGACCATCGCGCGCTGCACGGCATCGGTGGCCTGGCCGAGCGCGACGCCCTGGGCGAGGTTGAAGCTGATCGTGATCGACGGGAACTGACCCTGGTGGCTGATCGACAGTGGCCGCACCGGCACGTTGGTCCAACTGGCGAAGGTCGAGAGCGGCACCTGGTCGCCGGTGGTCGGCGATTTCACGTAGAGCTTGTTGAGCGTGTCGATATTGCCCTGCAGCTCAGGCAGGATCTCCAGGATCACGCGGTAGGAGTTGAGCTGCGTGAAGTACTGTGCGACCTGGCGCTGGCCGAAGGCGTCATACAGCGTGTCGTCGATCAGCTGGGGCGAGATGCCGTACCGCGAGGCGGTGTCGCGGTTGATCGTGAGCTGCACGGTGGTGCCGTCGGCCTGCTGGTCGGTGGCGACGTCGCGCAGCTGCGGCAGCGAGCGCATCTTCTCCAGGATCTTCGGCGCCCACTCGTTGAGCTCGGCGAGATTGGAGTCCTGCAGCGTGAACTCGAACTGGGTTCGGGACGGCCGGCCGCCGAGGCGGACGTCCTGCGCGGCCTGCATGTAGAGCCGGGCTCCCTCGACCTTCTCGAGCTGCGGCCTCAGGCGTGCGATGATCTGCTGCGCCGATGCATCACGCTCGTCACGCGGCTTCAAAGTGATGAACAGATTGCCGGTATTGCCGGCGCGGCCGGAGCCGCCGATCGCCATTGCGACGCTGGCCACGCCCGGATCATCCTGCACGATCTTGGCCAGCGCCTCCTGGCGCGACTGCATCGCCTTGAAGGAGATGTCCTGCGACGCCTCCGACGCGGCGGTGATCAGGCCGTTGTCCTGCTGCGGGAAGAAACCCTTGGGGATCAGCACGAACAGGTAGATCGACAGGCCGAGCGAGGCGAAGAACACCATCAGCGTGGCGAAGCGCCAGCGCAGTGCGATGTCCAATCCCTTCTCGTAGGCCCTGAGCAGCGCCTCGAAGCCGCGCTCGCTCCATTGGTAGAATTTGCCATGAGCCTGGTGGCCGCCGCGCAGGAAACGCGAGGCCATCATCGGCGTCAACGTCAGCGAGACGAACATCGAGACGAAGATCGTCATCGCCAGCACGACCGCGAATTCGCGGAACAGGCGCCCGATGATGCCGCCCATCAGCAGGAGCGGGATCAGCACGGCGACCAGCGAGATCGAGATCGAGACAATGGTGAAGCCGATCTCCTTGGCCCCCTTGTAGGCGGCAGCCATCGGGGACTCGCCTTCCTCGACATAGCGAGAGATGTTCTCGAGCATGACGATGGCGTCGTCGACGACGAAGCCGACCGCGATCGTCAGCGCCATCAGCGAGAGGTTGTCCAGTGAATAGCCGACCCCCCACATCATCGCGCAGGCGCCGAGCAGCGCGAGCGGCACGGTGATCGTCGGGATCACCGTGGCCCAGAAGCTGCGCAGGAAGATGAAGATGACCATGACCACGAGAAGGATGGTCAGGAGCAGCGTGAACTGGACGTCCTCGACCGCGGCACGGATGGTCGTCGTGCGATCCGACATCAGCTCGACCTTGATGGCCGGCGGGATCGCCGCGACCAGGCGCGGCAGCGTCGCCTTGATCTTGTCGACGGTTTCGATGACGTTGGCGCCAGGCTGCTTGAAGACCACCAGGAACACGCCGCGCTTGCCGTTGGCCCAGGCGGCCTGCTTGGCATCCTCCGGCCCGGTCACCGCCCGGCCAATGTCACGGACGCGCAACGGACCGCCATTGCGGTAGGCGATGATGACGTCGTTCCAGTCCTTCGACTCGGTGAGCTGGTCATTGGCGTAGATGGTGTAGGCCCGACGCTCGCCGTCGATGTTGCCCTTCGGGCTGTCGACCGTGGTGATCGCGATCTGGCTGCGCACGTCCTCCATCGAGAGGCCCTTGGCGACCAGCTTGGCCGGGTCGATCTGGATACGGATCGACGGCTTCTGCTGGCCGCCGATGATCACCTGGGCAACACCCGAGATCTGGCTGATCTGCTGCGCGAGCTGCGCATCGACGGAGTCGGAGACCGTCGTCAGCGGCAGCGTCTCGGACGTGGCGGACAAGATCAGGATCGGCGCGTCCGCCGGGTTGACCTTGCGGTAGGTCGGCGGCGACGGCAGGGTCTTGGGCAACTGGCCCGAGGCAGCGTTGATGGCGCCCTGGACGTCGTTGGCGGCGCCGTCGATGTTGCGGTTCAGGTCGAACTGGATCGTGACCGATGCGGTGCCCAGGTAACTGGTCGATGTCATCTGGGCGATGCCGGGGATCTGTGCGAATTGCCGCTCCAGCGGCTGGGCGACCGAGGTCGCCATGGTCTCAGGGCTGGCGCCCGGCAGATTGGCGGTCACCTGGATGGTCGGGAAGTCGACCTGCGGCAGCGGTGCGACCGGCAGCAGGGGGTAGGCGACCAGGCCGATGAACAGGATACCTGCCATCAGCAGCGAGGTGCCGATGGGGTATTTGATGAAGGGTGCCGAGATGCCGCCGTTCATTCCTGCCGGACCTTAGCTGGCGCCGGCTCCGAGCTGGCCACCGCGGTGGTCACGACCGAGCCTGGCTGAACTTTGAATTGACCGCCGGTGATCACCTGCTGGCCGGGGGTCAACCCCTCTTCGACGACGGTACGGCCATCGAGCGAAACGCCGACCTTCACCTTGCGCAGCTCGGCCTTGCTGTCCGGGCTCACCGTGTAGGAATACAGCCCGTTGGTCGAATGCTGGACGGCGTCGTCGGGAACCACCGTGGCATCCTTCAGCGTCCGCACCAGCAGCCGCGTCGAGACCGACTGTCCGGGCCACAGCACGTGGTCCTTGTTGTCGAACACCGCCTTCAGCCGGATCGTTCCACTCGACGTGTCGACCTGGTTGTTCACGACCATCAGCTTGCCCTCGGCGAGCTGCTTCCTGCCGTCGGTGGTGAACGCGATCACCTTCAAGGGAGCGGTCTTCTGCGCCTCGTTGATGTAGGGCAACTGCTCCTCCGGCGCGGTGAAGATCACCGCGATCGGCTCGATCTGCGCGATCGAGACCATGCCGGTCTGGCTCGAGGCGTTGACGATATTGCCGATGTCGACCTGGCGGAGGCCGGCGACCCCGGAGATCGGCGCCTTGACCTGGGTGTAGCTGAGCTGGGTCTGGGCATTGGCGATCGCGGCGTCGTCGGCGGCGATCTGTGCCGTGAGCTGTGCGACGGTGGCGCGCTGGGTGTCCTGCTGCTGCCGGGTCGCGAACTCGCCGAGCTTGGTGGTGCGCTGCAAATCGAGATTGGCGTTGTTGAGATTGGCCTCGTCCTGCGCCCGCTTGGCCTTGGCCTGGTCGAGCGCGGCCTGGAACGGCCTCGGGTCGATCTCGACCAGCAGGTCGCCCTCTTTCACAAGCTGGCCTTCGGTGAAGGCGATCTTGTCGATCTGGCCGTCGACGCGGGTGCGGACCTGGACGGTGTTGAAGCCTTGCACGGTCCCCAGGCCGGTGAGGAAGACCGGGAAGTCCGTCTTCTCGACCGGCACGGTCGAGACCCGAACCGCCTGCGGTCGGGCCGATGTCTGCTCAGCGGTCTTTTTCGCTGCCTCGGCGCCCTGATGACGCTGCCAGCCGTAATAGCCGGCGCCGCCGAGAGCCGCGACGAGCAGGATCCAACCGAGGGTTCGTGATGTCTTCATGCTGGCCCACATGCTGAGACGAACAGGATAACCGGTCTTTAAAACCATTCCCAGCATGCCAGATATAGTACGCACGCAATTAATGTGTAAACACACGAGCGCGTGGACAAACCTAAACAATCGGCAAGCTTCGGGGAATCGCAAGGGAGTTCACAGCCATGTCGCTGGATATGAGACGTCAGCTCGTTGCGCAGCTTGTCGAAAGCTCGCGCATCCTGCGCAACTATATTGATCATCGTGCCAAACAGCGCGGCACGACCCGCGCCCAATGGGTGGTGCTGTTTCGGCTGCGCGCGCATGAGGGGATGTCACAGGTCGATCTCGCAGAAGTGCTGGAACTGCAGCCGATTTCACTGGTGCGTCTGCTCGACAGGCTGGTCGAGCAGGGGCTGCTGGAGCGCCGACACGATCCGAGGGATCGCCGCGCGAACCGTCTCCATCTCACCGCCGCGGGACGAGAGCTCGTCGATGATCTCGACGAGCTGCGCGATGCGATCGCCGGCGACGTTCTGCACGACATTCCGGACGAGGCCGTCGCCACCAGCCTGTCCACGCTCAGGGACCTGAAGGATCGGATCAAGATGCTGTCCGGTCCGAAAGCCGAGGTGGCGCTCAAATAGCCGAGCCGCGCCGCAGACCGTTCTGACCCCATCTTGAGTTGCGTCATATAGTAAAACATCTTGAGTGCGAAGAATGGCGGGGAAGCTTGCCGTTGCCGCGGCGTGGCCTGCGCGAGAGCAGGGCGGTCTGCGGCGATCCTCTGCCGCCATCGTCGGCTGGCGCGCCGCGCCGGACCATTCGCCGGCCGCGCGGGTCTCTCGTGCGAATGCCGCACTCCGACCTATTCTCGCCGTCTTGTCGCGCCCGATGGGAGCTGATTAGAAGCCGATGGGTCCCGCCGCCGTCATGGCGCCGTCGGGCCGCGGCAGGATTCAACCGGAGCGAGGCTGTGTCGCCGACGATGCGCCGTGCGACGATAGCGAATGGGGAGCTCACGATGGAAGAACTGAATGGAAAGATGCTCGCGTGCCAGATCCTGGTCACCGGCCTGATCGCGCGCGTCGCCAACGAGCAGCGCGATCCGTTGCGTTTCCTGACCGATTTTCGCGATGAGATCAGGGCCGTCGTCAAGGGCGTGCGGATCGCGGGGATCGATGATTCCGATCGCGTGCGCCAGATCGCGGTGCAGACCGTGGACGAGCTGTTCTCGCTGATGAAGCCGCCGAGCAGCGACGCGCCGGCTGGCTCGTCGAACTGACCTGCGCCGGGGTTACGCCCGACGCGGTGCTGATTCGACGGCAGCGCGAGTCAAATCGCGCTGTTTAGAACGATTTCAAGTTCCGCATGTTGTTAGTTGAGCGTTTTTAGAATTGTTTTGATCTGGAACTATTCAAGGCCAAATTAGGGCTCCTCAAATTGACCCCCTGAAACGCGCCCGATACCAACGACACATCGTCGCACTGCGAATGATCCGCGTAAGCGATGTGGAATGAAGATCTGGGGCGCGTGAAAATAAAATGGGACAGGTGATAGCACCGCGTTCGCTGCGTGGGGTCGCAGCGATGAGGTTCAATGACGGACGCGGAGAGGGGCCCTCCGTCACCAAGGTGTCGGCGGTGGCCGGGCTGATGGCGGTGGCATCGATGTCGTCGGCCGAGGCGCAACCGGCGTCCGACCTGCCGCCCGTCAACGTCGATGCGCCGATCGCGCGGGCCAAGCCGACGTCCTCCAAGCCGACCGCCGAGCAGGTCCGCGCGCGCAATGCCCTGCGCCGCGCGGCGGCCCGTCAGCAGGCGGCGCAGCAGGCCGCGGTGGCGTTCCCGAACGCAGGCGGACTGTCCGCGCCGGACGCCAACCCCTACGCGGACGCAGCCGAGCCCTACAAGGTCAACCGCGTGCAGGCGTCGGGCAAGTTTCCCGAGCCGCTCCTGAACACGCCGAAGACGATCACCGTGATGAGCAAGGAAGTGCTGGCCGACAAGCACGTCACCGCGCTCAAGGAGATCGGCCGTTCGACCGCCGGCGTCACGCTCGGCTCGGGCGAGGGCGGCAATGCGTTCGGCGACCGCTTCTTCATTCGCGGCTTCGATGCCCGCAACGACGTCTTCATCGACGGCATCCGCGATCCCGCGGTGTCGATCCGCGAGAACTTCTTCACCGAGCAGATCGAGATCCTGCGCGGTCCGGCTTCGTCCTATGCCGGCCGCGGCACCGCCGGCGGTGCCATCAACATCGTCACCAAGCAGGCTGGCGATACGAACTTCAAGCGGATGGATACCGAGTTCGGCACCGACCAGCAGAAGCGCGTCACGCTCGACGTGAACCAGGTGATCTCGCCGACCTTCTCGGTGCGCACCGGCGGCCTGTTCCAGGACTCCAATGTGGCGGGGCGCAACTTCGTCACCGATGACCGCTGGGGCGCCTTCCTCTCGACCAAGTGGACGCCGATCGACGATCTCAAGATCACGACGAACTATGTCCATACCGATCTGTCGGGTTATCCGGATTTCGGCGTGCCCTACTACAAGCAGGGCAACGTCCCCGTGACCTCGGCAGGCATTCCGCGCGGCACTTGGTATGGCTTCCTCAATCGCGACTTCCAGACCGCGCGGCAGGATTTCGGCACTGCCGCAGCCGAGTACAAGGTCAACGAGGCGATCACCCTCAGCAGCAAGTTCCGCGGCGAGCACTCGCTTCTCAACTATATCGGCACGTTGCCGCAGGGCCCCAACACGACCAGCCCGAATCCGCTGCTCTGGACCACGACGGCGAGCGCACAGAGCCGCTACCAGACGGTGGACGTGTGGGCCAACCAGAACGATGCGACGTTCAAGCTCGATACCGGCGGCGTCAAGCACACCGCGGTGCTCGGCACCGAGTTCTCGAACGAGAACATCTCGATCGATCGCTACACCGGACTCTCGTCCGAATTGTTCGGCGGCGGCTCGACCAGCTCGGGCGCGGTTACCGGCGTCAACGTGTACTCGCCGCAATACACCTACATCCCATTCAGCAATACGCCGTCGCTGATCGGCAACCCGACGCGCTACGGCGTCAACACCAACAGCGTCTACGTCATGGACACGGCCAACTGGCAGGACACGGTCATCCTGAACGGTGGGGTGCGCTATGACGGCTATAACATGAGCTCGTCGACCAATTCGCCGAAATACCTCAAGATGAACGCCGACCTGGTCAACTACAATGTCGGCCTGGTCTACAAGCCGATGCCGATCGGCAGCATCTACGCGGCCTATGCGACCTCGGCCAATCCGTTCGGCTCCGAACTCGACGCCACCGGCACCGATTACGGCGGTGTGCCCGCCAACACCGCGGTCCTGCTCGGACCGGAGCGCAACAAGGCGGCCGAGCTCGGCACCAAATGGGAGCTGGTCGACCGCCATCTGCTGGTCTCAGCCGCGCTGTTCCAGACCACCAAGGACAATGCCCGCGAGACCGTCGGCGGCCTGCTCACCTCGGGCGCGGCCTACCGCATCCAGGGCATCGACATCGAGGCCGAAGGCAGGCTCACCGATCGCTGGAGCATCTTCGGCGGCCTGGTGCTGATGCAGTCGAAGGTCACGCAGAGCGGCGTCGCCTCCAACATCGGCCTGCAGCTCGCCAACATCGCGCATCAGTCGTTCAGCATGCTGTCGAAGTACAAGCTCGACAATGGCTGGGAGATCGGCGGGCAGGCGGTCTACCGCTCCAAGGTCTATGGCGGCACCTTCGCGGCCAACACCGGCAACGAGCTGCCGAGCTACTGGCGCTTCGACGCCTTCGTCGAGAAGAAGCTCGACGCGAACTGGACCATGAAGCTCTATGCCCAGAACCTGACCAACAAGCTGTACTACGACACGCTGTATCGGAGCGCGGTGCCGTTCGTCGCCGTGGCCCCGGGGCGCGCCTTCTACATCGTCACCACTGCGAAGTTCTGATCATGCTGATCTGCATCCCGGACGTTCTGTCCAAAGACGAGGTCGCCGACTTCCGCCGCATCATGGATGCGGCGGAGTGGGAGGACGGCCGCTCGACGGCCGGGGCGCAGTCGGCCATGGTCAAGCGCAATGAGCAGTTGCCGCCCGACGGCGAGGCGGCGCGGGTGCTGGGCCAGCGCATCATCACGGCACTGACGAAGAATCCGCGCTTCCTGTCGGCGGCGATCCCGCTGCAGATCTTTCCGCCTTTGTTCAACCGCTACACCGCCTCGCGCGGCGACCATTTCGGCATCCATGTCGACAATGCCGTGCGCGGCGATCCGCGGACCGGCCTGCGCATCCGCACCGATCTGTCGATGACCTTGTTCCTGGCCGAGCCCGACAGCTATGACGGTGGCGAGCTTGTGATCGAGGACACCTACGGCTCGCACGAAGTCAAGTTGCCCGCGGGGCACGCGGTGCTGTATCCGTCATCGAGCCTTCACATGGTCACGCCGGTCACGCGCGGCTCCCGGGTCGCCTCTTTTTTCTGGATGCAGAGCATGATACGGGATGCCCACGTCCGGAGCATGATCTTCGATCTGGACGCGGCGATCCAGAGCTTGGCGGACCGCCTCGGGAGGGACGATCCCGATGCTGTCAAGCTGACCGGCATCTATCACAATCTGATCCGGCAATGGGCCGAGGTCTAATGGGCCGAGATATGATGACATCGTTCCTCGTTAGGTTTGCAATCGTCCTGTCATGTCTGTCTGTTGCTGCGGGGCTACCTGCACATGCGCAGCAGGAGCCGGCCAGGTCCGCCCCGGCGGTCTCGACCGATCTGTCCGCGCCGGCGCCGGGCACAGCCCAGACGATGGCCCCTCCCGCGTCGGGACAGGTCGCCCCAACGGCTGCCGCCCCGGTGGGCATCGAGACCGGCGCCCGCAATGGCAAGTCGGTGACCACCGGGCTGGACGAGCTGTCGCCGTTCGGCATGTTTCTCAAGGCCGACATCGTCGTCAAAGCGGTCATGATCATGCTGGCGCTGGCCTCGATCGCAAGCTGGACGATCCTGATCGCCAAGAGCCTCGAATTCTCCGTCCTGCGCCGCCGGCTGGTCGTCGCGCTGCGCAAGCTGACCGGGGCGAAGTCGCTGGCCGAGGCCCATCTTGCGCTTGGTCAAGGCAAGACCGTCGCGGCATTGCTGCTGCAGGCTGCGATATCAGAGGCACGGCTGTCGGCCGGGCTCGGCAGTGACGAGGGCATCAAGGAGCGCGCAGCCTCGAGCTTCACCGAGATCGTTCGCGCCGAAGCGCGCAGGGTCCGCACCGGCATGGGCCTGCTCGCCACCGTCGGCGCGATCTCGCCCTTCGTCGGACTGTTCGGTACCGTCTGGGGCATCATGAACAGCTTCATCGGCATTTCCAGATCGCAGACCACCAACCTCGCGGTGGTCGCGCCGGGCATCGCGGAAGCGCTGCTGGCGACCGCGATCGGTCTGGCCGCGGCGATTCCGGCCGTGATCATCTACAATCACTTCTCGCGGGTCACGAAGGGCTATCTCGAGCTCGTCAACCGCGCCTCCGGCACCACCGGACGATTGCTGTCGCGCGATCTCGATCGCAGCCATACCGGCCTTCACGTCCGGGCGGCGGAGTAGCCGAGGATGGCCGTCTCGCTCTCCGAAGGCGATCTCGACGACGATTTCGACGAGACCCACGACATCAACGTGACGCCTTTCATCGACGTCATCCTGGTGCTGCTGATCATCTTCATGGTGGCCGCGCCGCTCTCGACCGTCGACCTGCCGATCGACCTGCCGTCCTCGAGCGCCACGCCGCAGAAGAAGCCGGACAAGCCGACCTATGTCTCGATCAAGCCGGACCTGTCGCTGGCGATCGGGGAAAATCTGGTCAAGCGCGTCGATCTCGTGCGCGAGCTCGATGCCATGACCGATCAGCCGAAGGACCGGCCGATCTTCCTGCGCGCTGACAAGCTGGTGCCCTATGGCGAGCTGATGGGCGTCCTGGAACTGCTGCGCGCCGGCGGTTACACCAAGATCAAGCTGGTGGCGCTGGAAGCGCCGCCTGCCGCGGCCGTGCAGGTGCCGCCGGCCCAGCCCGCGCAGCCGTGAGGAGCGCCGGCTTGTGATGAGCGACCTCGACATCGGGCACTCCCCCTCGCGCCGTCTCTGGTTTCTGGCGATCATGGGCGCGCTGATCCTGCATGTCGGCGGGGCCGCGCTGGCGCTGACGCATCTGAACGACGACGAGGACGCCGGCGGCCTCGGCGCGGCGGGCGCCGAGGTCATCGACATCGATATGGGCTCGCCGAAGGTCGAGGACGACGAGGTTCCGGTCGGACAGGACTCGGTAGCGCAGACCGCCGCTCCGCAGATGCAGGAGCAGAAGGCCGAGGTCGAGCAGACCGATCTGCAGAAGGATGTGCCGACCACGACCGAGGAGGCCGACCGCGAGGTCACGACCTCTGACGTGAAGAAGCCGACCGAGGAGCAGAAGGTCGCGACGGTCCAGACACAGGCGTCGGAGGCGCAGGAAGCCTCCGAAGACAGCGCGCGCAAGGCCCTGGACGAGAAGGTTCCTGAAGCCGAGAAGACCAAAGCGCCGAATGCCGGTATCGGCAAGGACGTGCAAAGGCTGACGGCCAATTGGGGCCGCAAGATCAGCGCCTATTTCGAACTGCACAAGAAGTATCCATCCGGAAAGAAGGCCGCTGCCCAGCTCAAGCTGGCGCTCGTGCTCAATCGGCTCGGCCGTGTCGTCTCGGTGGACGTCAAGGAAACGTCCGGCGATCCGGAGTTCGATCAGGCCGCCCTCAGCATGGTCCGCCGTTCGGATCCCGTGCCAAAGCCTCCCGCGGGCCTCACCGACGACGAGTTCTCCTTCATCCTGCCGGTCAAGTTCAACCCGCCGAAATGAGCGGGTGGGGTTCGGCTGACCTCACTGCCAATACAGCCTGACTCCGACGTAGACCACGCAGAGCGCGGCGAAGATCAGCGCAACCGGCAGCTTGCGCGGAGCGGTCGTCCCGCTTTGCGCCGCCTTCTTCGGCGGCAGCTTGCGGAAGGCGGTGACATTGCCGGTCACCGGCTCGGCGGCGACCGGCTTGACCTCGGGCGGGGCGCCGCCGCCGCCCATCTCGGCATAATAGGCCTTGTACATCTCGCGGATGGTGGCCTCGGTCGCCTCGTCCTCCGGCATGTCGCCGAGGCGGGCCTTGTAGCTTGCCAGGAAGTCCTGCGCCGCCGGCGGCAGGCCGGAGGCGCCGTTCAGCTTGGCGATCATCTTCCAGGTCGCGAAATCGGCACGGGCGCGGGTGTCGGCGCGGCGTGCGATCATCATGTCAGCGGCTTTGACCAAGAGTGCCTCGGGGCTCGTTCGTTACCATCCCTGACGGGTAGATCTAGACATTACCCGTCAATAGCAGAAGCAGCTGCTTCAGAGAATCGGTCGTGGCGCGGAGCAGCCCCGACACGAGATCAAGATTGAGACCAAATTGGGAACCCGCCAGCGGCAGGAGGATCAGACATCCGATCAGAATCAGCATGCCATACGGCTCGAGCCGGGCAAGCGGCCGCGCCAGCGCCGCCGGCAGCACGCCCACCGCGACCCGGCCGCCATCGAGCGGCGGTATCGGGAGCATGTTGAACACGGCGAGCAGGATGTTGAACGAGAAAATATTCCACAGATTGCTGGCCACCCACCGCGCCGCCTCCGGTGGAACCAGCGGCAGGGCGTGGAACGCCAGTCCGGCCGCCAGCGCCAGCGCGATGTTGGTGGCCGGTCCGGCCAGCGCCACCATCACCATGCCGGCGCGCAGCGGCTTCAGATTGCGAAAATCGACCGGCACCGGCTTGGCGTAGCCGAACAGGAACGGCGAGCCGGACAGCAGCAGCATGCCCGGCAGCAGGACGGTGCCGAACGGATCGATGTGCTTGAGCGGGTTGAAGCTGACGCGACCGAGTCGCAACGCGGTGTCGTCGCCGAACCGCCAGGCGACGAAGGCGTGAGCAGCCTCATGAAAGGTGATGGCGATGATGATCGGCAGGATCCAGACGGAGATGCCGTAGAGCGAGATGTTCAAGGATCGGGGTTCCGGACGCGTTACCGCCTTACATAGGCACGATGGTTCCCCGATGCTACGCGGGATTCTCCGGAAATTGCGGCAGGCCGTCGCTGAGCTGCACCCAATCCATCTTTTCCGAGACCCAGATGTGCTCGGTCGGGGCAAAGGCGTTGCGGTCGTCGAAGCAGGCCAGGGCCACGCCGACAACCGGGCGCGTCCTGCGCCATGAGAACAGCCTGACGCCGCAGCGCGGGCAGAACATGCGATCGAGCGCGTCGGAGGAGGGGAAGCGCGCGGTTTCGCCGGTGATCGTCAGCGCGTCGTGCGCGAACAGCGCGCGGGCGAAGAACGGCGCGCCCGTCGCCCGCTGGCAGTTGCGGCAGTGGCAGACGCGTACGTTGATCGGCTCGCCGGTGCATTGGAAGCGCACCGCGCCGCAGAAGCAGCCGCCGTGGTGGGTCATGGTGGGACCTCCAACTGGTCATGATCTCTCGCGATCGTCAGCAGTACCGGAACGGTTCTGCCTATCGCCGTCATTGCGAGCGCAGCGGCGCCGCGGAGCAATCCAGGGCCGCGCGAGGAGCTCTGGAGTGCTTCGTCGGCTTTCGCCTCCTCGCAATGACGATTTCTCGGTGAGGACGGGCTCTATCGATCGGCACGCCGACTAATAAGTTGCGCGGCCACCGGAAATGTCGAATACGGCGCCGGTCGAGAACGAGCACTCTTCAGAGGCGAGCCACGACACCAGCGCGGCGAGCTCTTCCACCAGCACGAAGCGGCCTTTCGGGATCTTCGACAGCATGAAGTTGATGTGCGCTTCCGTCATCTGGTCGAAGATGGCAGTCTTCGCCGCGGCGGGCGTCACCGCATTGACCGTGATGTTGTGCTGCGCCAGCTCCTTGCCGAGCGACTTTGTCAGCGCGATCAGGCCGGCTTTGGACGCGGAGTAGTGCGCAGCGTTCGGGTTGCCCTCCTTGCCGGCGATCGAGGCGATGTTGACGATGCGGCCATAGCCCTGCTTCAGCATCACCGGCACGATCGCCTTGGCGCAGATGAAGGGACCGTCGAGATTGATGCGCAGCACCTTGCGCCACTCCTCGAGATCGGTCTCCCACACCGTCTTGTTGATGCCGGCGATGCCGGCATTGTTGACCAGGATGTCGATGCTGCCGAACGCGGCCAGCGTCGCGTCACGGGCGCCTTCGACCGCTTTGGTGTCGGTGACGTCGACCTGCAGCGCCAGCACCTCCGGACCGATCGCCTGCGCGGTCTTCTCCGCCAGCGCGATGTCGTGATCCCAGATCGCAACCTTCGCGCCCGACGACTTGAAGCGCTCGGTGATGGCGCGGCCAAAACCTTGCGCGCCGCCGGTGACCACGGCGCAGCGGTTGGTAAGGTCGATGTGGTTCATGATGTTTCCCCGGTCGATCTTTGTTGTCGTCATTCCGGAGCGCGCGCAGCGCGAACCCGGAATCTCGAGATTCCGGGTTCAGCCCTGCGGGCTGCCCCGGAATGACGGAGCAGAACTACAGCGTCCAGCCGCCGTCGATGGTATGCGCGACGCCGGTCGTGAACGCGCTCTCGTCGCTGGCAAGATAGACCGCGAGATGGGCGATCTCCTCCGCCGTGCCGAGCCGGCCCATCGGCTGGCGCGAGATGAACATCTCCAGCCCGTTCGGGCCGGCCGAGGCCGCGCGTCCCAGCATCGAGGGCGTTTCGATCGTGCCCGGGCAGATGCAGTTGCAGCGGATCTTCTTGCCGACGAAATCGGCTGCGACCGAGCGCGTCAGCGCCGCCACGGCTGCCTTGGTCGCACCGTAGACGTAGCGGTTCGGTGCCGCCTTGAACACGCCCGCGGCGGAGGCGATGTTGACGATGGCGCCGCCGCCCTGATCGAGCATCTTCGGCAGGAAGGCGCGGATCGTGCGATGCATCGACTTGACGTTCAGATCGAACGAGAAATCCCAGTCGTCGTCGGAGCAGTCGAGGATTGTGCCGTTATGCACGAAGCCGGCGGCATTGAGCAGGATCTCGACCTTGCCGACCCGCTCGGCCATCGCGTTCACGGCCGCGGTGTTGCGCACGTCGAGCGTCGCGACCTCGGCAATGCCTTCGCTCTTCAGCGTGTTCAGGCCGTTCTCATCGATGTCGGTGGCGAATACGGTGGCGCCTTGACGCGCGAAGGCAATGGCACAGGCGCGGCCGATGCCGGCAGCGGCGGCAGTGACGAAGGCGCGCTTGCCCTTGAGACGGTCGGACATGGAGTCTCCCTTGGGAATTGACTTCTTAGTTATCGTCATTCCGGGACATCGCGAAGCGATGGGCCCGGAATCCATAACCACGATCGGGAGTATGGATTCCGGGCTCGCGCTTCGCGCGCCCCGGAATGACGGCAGTTGGGTCTAGTGATTATGCCTTGCCACACCCACGGTGCCGGCGATGTTGTGATAGCGCGTGGCAAGCTCCATGCAGGCGCCGGTGGCCTGCTGGCCGACGGTGTTGCGATAGAGCTCCTGCCATGGCGTCTGGTTGGCGGGGTGCGGGAAGCCGCCCTTGGCCTTCAGCTCGGCGCGCCGCTTCGCAAGCTCCTCGTCCGAGATCAGGATATTGGCCGAGCCCTTGTTGAGGTCGATGCGCACGCGATCGCCGGTCTTGAGGATTGCGAGCCCGCCATCGGCGGCGGCCTCCGGCGACGCATTGAGAATCGACGGTGAGCCCGAGGTGCCGGACTGCCGGCCGTCGCCAATGCAGGGCAGGGACAGGATGCCGCGCTTGATCAGCGCCGCCGGCGGCTGCATGTTCACGACCTCGGCGCCGCCGGGATAGCCGATCGGACCGGCGCCGCGGATGAACAGCACGCAGTGCTCGTCGATCGCAAGCTGCTCATCATCGATGCGGTCGTGATAGTCCTCAGGCCCCTCGAACACGATGGCGCGGCCCTCGAAGGCGTTCGGGTCCTTCGGATTGCTGAGATAGCGGTCGCGGAACTCCTTGGAGATCACGCTGGTCTTCATGATCGCGGAATCGAACAGGTTGCCGCGCAGCACCAGGAAGCCGGCATCCTTCACCAGCGGCTTGTCGTAGGACCAGATCACGTCGCCGTCGGGCTTCGCTGCCTCGCGGCAATTCTCACCCATGCTGCGGCCGTTGACGGTGATGACGTCCTCGTGGATGCGCTTGTGCCGCATCAACTCGCCGATCACGGCCGGCACGCCGCCGGCGCGATGGAATTCCTCGCCGAGATAGAAGCCGGCCGGCTGCATGTTGACGAGCAGCGGCACGTCGTGGCCGACCTTCTGCCAGTCGTCGATGTCGAGCTCGACGCCGACATGGCGCGCCAGCGCGTTGATATGGATCGGCGCGTTGGTCGAGCCGCCGATCGCGGAGTTGGCGACGATGCAGTTCTCGAACGCCTTGCGTGTCAGGATGTCGGATGGCTTCAGGTCTTCCCACACCATGTCGACGATGCGCGTTCCGGTCTCGTAGGCGATCTGGCCGCGCTCGCGATAGGGCGCGGGGATCGCGGCGCAGCCGGGCAGGGACATGCCGAGCGCCTCGGCCAGCGCATTCATCGTCGATGCCGTGCCCATGGTGTTGCAATGGCCAACCGACGGCGCCGAGGAGGCGACGATCTCCATGAACTCCTCATAGCCGATCTCGCCGGCGGCGAGCCGCTCGCGCGACTTCCACACCACGGTGCCGGAGCCGGTGCGCTGACCCTCGTGCCAGCCGTTCAGCATCGGGCCGCCCGACAGCACGATGGCGGGGATGTTCACGGTCGCCGCGGCCATCAGGCAGGCCGGCGTCGTCTTGTCGCAGCCGGTCGTCAGCACCACGCCGTCGAGCGGATAGCCGAACAGGATTTCGACTAGGCCGAGATAAGCGAGGTTGCGGTCGAGCGCGGCCGTCGGGCGCTTGCCGGTCTCCTGGATCGGATGGGTCGGAAATTCCATCGCGATGCCGCCGGCGGCGCGGATGCCCTCGCGGACGCGGTGCGCCAGCTCGATGTGGTGGCGGTTGCAGGGCGAGAGATCGTTGCCGGTCTGGGCAATGCCGATGATCGGCTTGCCCGACTGCAGCTCAGCCCGGGTCAGGCCGTAATTCAGATAACGCTCGAGATAGAGCGCGGTCATGCCCGGATTGTGCGGATCGTTGAACCACGCCTGCGAGCGCAGCTTGCGGCTTTTGTCAGCGCCGTTGCCGGCATGCCCGTTCGAGTTCGTCATGTGTTTTCTCCCGCAGTGCAAACGTGGCGAGGCCGGTCCGTCGTCTGCGCGCCATCGGCCCGCTGTCGAAGATCGCCTACGTCTTTCGTTCAAGTCGTCGTTGGTTCGAGTGGTTCTAGTTCATGGCTTTTGGTTGCGCTACCATTTTGTTCCGGAAGCGCGCCCCGACGCGGGCTGCGGACTTGCGGCGGCGCGCTGCAAGGTCGAGCTCTGCCGTTCGATCACCTCGAAGCCGAGATCGACGACGCGCTGCGCCACGGGACGGCCTTCGACGGCGTCCATGATCATCGTCGCCGCACGCCGACCCATCTCGTAGCGATTGGTACGCACGCTGGTGAGCGTCGGAACCGCCGCGGCCATGAATTCCATGTCGTTGAAGCCGACGATCGCGATCTGCTCGGGCACCGCAATGTGCCGGCGCTGGCATTCGAACAGCACGCCGAGCGCGAGATCGTCGTTGGCGCAGAACACGGCGTCGAGATCCGGCGCCTTCATCAGCAGATCGGAGAACAGGCTGCCGCCCATTGTGGTCGAGGTCGGAACAGGCGCCGTGACGATGAGACGCGGGTCGAACAAGCCGGCCTCCTTCATCGCGTTCTGATAGCCCTGCAGCCTGCGCTGCACCCTTGGGTCCATGCGGGCGCCGATGAAGCCGATGCGACGGCAGCCCTGCGCGAGAAGGTGTAAAATGGCTGCAAAACAGGCATCGACGTGCGAAAATCCGATCATCATGTCGATCGGGTTGGCGCCGAGCTCCATGATCTGCACGACGGGACAGTCCGCTGCCTGGATGATCGAGCGGCTCTCCGCCGTCTGGTCGAGACCGGTCACGATCAGGCCGGCCGGCTTCTGCATCAGGAACAACCGCAGCAGGCGCTCCTCCTGCAACACGCTGTAGCGGGTGTTGGCGAGCTGGATGCTGTAGCGGCTGCCTTCGAACGCATCATAGATGCCCCGCAGCACGTCGGAGAACACGTTGTTGGTGAGGGACGGTATCAGCACGCCGATCACTTCGGTGCGCTGCGATGCGAGCGCGCGCGCGGCGAGGTTCGGCACATAGCCGAGCTCCTTGGCGGCACTCTCGATCCTCGTGCGGCGGCCGGCCGAGACCGTGTCGGGATTACGGAAGAAGCGTGACACCGTGATCGGGCTGACGCCCGCCAGTGCCGCAACTTCGGTCAGCCGGACTTTGCCCGGCTCGATGCGTTTCCGTCCCATGCCTCGCTCATAGCATAGGCGGTCTGGTACACAAGCGATATTGACAGCGCTATCACGCGGTTGCTAAGCGAGGCATTGCGGAAGCGAACTGAACTGCGGACAATGTCGGCCGCACTGGCCCTGTTTCGGAGCCAGTCGGAACGACCAGAGCCAACAAGACCATCAAAAACAAGACCACCAAGAACAAGACTGCACGACCAGGACTACAAAACGACAAGCGGCCTGATCAAACGGCCGAGAACAACGGTCAGAATGCCGCCGGCAAGCAGCCAATGCTGTCGGTCTTTGAGGAGGAAATTGATGTCGTCGGTGCAAATTCGCGACGTGCGCAAATCATTCGGCGGATTCGAAGTGCTGCACGGCGTGACGATTCCGATCGAGGATGGCGAGTTCGTCGTGCTGGTCGGGCCGTCCGGCTGCGGCAAGTCGACGCTGCTGCGCATGCTCGCAGGGCTCGAGAACATCACCGCCGGAACCATCTCGATCGGCGAGCGCGTCGTCAACAACGTGCAGCCGAAAGAGCGCGACATCGCGATGGTGTTCCAGAACTACGCGCTCTATCCGCATATGACGGTCGCCGACAACATGGGCTTCTCGCTGAAGCTGCGCGGCGCACGGCCGGAGGACATCAAGAAGGGCGTCGCGCGCGCCGCCGAGATTCTGGCGCTGACGCCGCTGCTCGACCGCTATCCGCGCCAGCTCTCCGGTGGCCAGCGCCAGCGCGTCGCGATGGGCCGCGCCATCGTGCGCGATCCGCAGGTGTTCCTGTTCGACGAGCCGTTGTCGAACCTCGACGCCAAGCTGCGCGTCGCGATGCGCACCGAGATCAAGGAGCTGCATCAGCGGCTCAAGACCACCACCGTCTACGTCACCCACGACCAGATCGAGGCCATGACGATGGCCGACAAGATCGTCGTGATGCATGACGGCATCGTCGAGCAGATGGGCTCGCCGCTCGATCTCTACGACAAGCCGGACAACCAGTTCGTGGCCGGATTCATCGGCTCGCCGGCGATGAACTTCCTCAACGGCCACCTGAAGTCCAATGGGTCGGTCTATGTCGAGACCGAGAACGGCGCCCGGCTGCCGATCCTCACCGCGCCGGCGGCCTCCGACGGCCGTCCTGTGGTGTACGGCGTGCGGCCCGAGCATCTCGAGCTCGCCAGCGACGGCATCGAAGCCGAGGTTGTCGTGGTCGAGCCGACCGGTTCGGAGACGCAGATCGTCGCCCGCATCGGCACCCAGGACATCATCGCGGTGTTCCGCGATCGCCACGAGGTCAATCCCGGCGAGAAGATCCATTTGCGCCCGCGCGCGTCGGCGGCGCATCTGTTCGACAAGGATAGCGGCCGGAGGATTTGAGCCGGCCGCTCGACGCAACGACACAACAAACAAAACAAGCAAAATACTCAACGGGAGAAAACTTCAGATGGCTCATTTCCCCACCGATCGACGGTCTCTGCTCAAGGGCGGCGCGACCTTGCTGGCGGCTGCCGCGACCATGTCGGCCGAGGACCTGCTCGGCTACGCCAAGGCCTGGGCGCAGACCTCGCCCTTCAAGCCCGAGCCCGGCGCCAAGATCAACATGATGCGCTGGAAGCGCTTCGTCGAGGCCGAGGACGTGGCCTTCATGAAGATCGTCGACGCCTTCCAGAAGGCCAACAACGTCACCATCAACGTCTCCAACGAATCCTATGACGACGTCCAGCCCAAGGCCTCGGTCGCGGCCAATACGGGGCAGGGGCTCGACATGGTGTGGGGCCTCTACACGCTGCCCTTCCTGTTCTCCAACAAGTGCGTCGACATGACCGACGTCGCCGATTACCTCGGCAAGAAGTGCGGCGGCTGGACCGACTCGGGCAAGGCCTATGGCATGCTCGACGGCAAGTGGATCGGCATTCCCGTGGCGGCCACCGGCGGTCTCATCAACTACCGCGTCTCGGCGGCTGAAAAGGCCGGCTTCAAGGAGTTCCCGAAGGATCTCGCGGGAATGTCCGAGTTCTTCAAGGCCATGAACAAGAACGGCACCCCGGGCGGCATGGCGCTCGGCCATGCCTCGGGCGACGCCAATGGCTGGGTGCACTGGGCGCTGTGGGCGCACGGCGGCAATTTGATCGACAAGGACAACAAGGTCGTCATCAACTCGCCGGAGACCGCCAAGGCGCTCGAATACGTCAAGGGCCTGTACGACAATTTCGTGCCGGGCACCGCGTCGTGGAACGATAGTTCCAACAACAAGGCGTTCCTGGCCGGCCAGCTCTACGCGACGGTCAACGGCATCTCGATCTACGTGACCGCCAAGAAGGAGGCGCCGCAGATCGCCGAGGACATGAACCACGCGCATCTGCCGCCCGGCCTCGACGGCAAGACCCGCGAGATGCATCTGGGCTTCCCGATCCTGGTGTTCAACTTCTCGAAGTATCCGCAGACCTGCAAGGCGTTCACCGCCTTCATGCTGGAGCCGGAGCAGTTCAATCCGTGGATCGAGGCGGCGCAGGGCTACCTGTCGCACTTCCTCAAGGCCTATGACGCCAACCCGATCTGGACCGTCGATCCGAAGAACACGCCGTATCGCGACGTCGCGGCGACCGCGACCACGCCGGCCGGCGTCGGCAAGCTCGGCGAGGCCGCTGCGGCCGCGATCGCCGACTTCGTCCTGGTCGACATGTTCGCGAACTACTGCACGGGCCGCGAGGACGTGAAGACGGCGATGGCGAGCGCCGAGCGCTCGGCCAAGCGCATCTTCCGCTGAGCGAGGCCGACCGGCGCGCGAGAGCGCCGGTCGCCATCGTCGGAGGGTGGGCAAGGCGCAACGCGCCGTGCCCACCCTCATTGCGAGCGCAGCGACATGTCCGCCATAGCCCGACGGGCGACGGCGGAAGCAATCCCGGGAGGAACGTCGGACTCTGGATTGCTTCGTCGCTTCGCTCCTCGCAATGACGGAGTAACTCTATCCGTCCCGAACGCCGGTGGGCGCGCGTCGCTCACCCCACGGTTCGAAGGGAGCTGCTGGATAAATGAGTACCATTCAGACCTCGTTGCCACGAGGCGCCGCCGTCGGCGAGCCCTCGGCATGGGTGCGCATCAAGACCAACCGCAACGTCATCGCGCTGTGGTTCATGCTGCCCGCGGCGGCTTTCCTGATCCTGTTCCTGGCCTATCCGCTGGGCCTCGGCGTCTGGATGAGCTTCACCGACGAGAAGATCGGCCGCAGCGGCGTCTTCGTCGGGGTCGAGAACTACGAATGGCTGTGGGACGACTCGATCTTCTGGCTGTCGGTGTTCAACACGCTGCTCTACACGATCGTGGCGAGCGCCATCAAATTCGCCATCGGGCTCTATCTTGCGCTGCTGTTGAACCGGCACATGCCGTTCAAGGCAATGATCCGCGCCATCGTGCTGATCCCCTTCATCGTGCCCACCGTGCTGTCGGCCATCGCGTTCTGGTGGATCTACGATTCCCAGTTCTCGATCATCTCCTGGTCGCTGATCAAGCTCGGAATCATCACGCAGAACATCAACTTTCTCGGCGACACCAACTGGGCGCGCGCCTCCGTCATCATCGCCAATATCTGGCGCGGCGTGCCGTTCGTCGCGATCACCTTGCTGGCCGGCCTGCAGACCGTGTCGCCCTCGCTCTATGAGGCCGCCACGCTCGACGGCGCCACCAGCTGGCAGCGCTTCCGCTTCATCACCTATCCGCTGCTGACGCCGATCATCGCGGTCGTCATGACGTTCTCGGTGCTGTTCACCTTTACCGACTTCCAATTGATCTGGGCACTCACCCGTGGCGGCCCCGTCAACGCCACGCACCTGATGGCGACGCTGAGCTATCAGCGCGGCATCATCTCCGGACGGCTCGGCGAGGGCGCCGCGATCGCCACCGCGATGATCCCGTTCCTGATGGCGGCGATCGCGATCTCCTGGTTCGGCATGCAACGGCGCAAATGGCAGCAAGGATCCGACCAATGACCGACACCACGCTGCACGCCAAGGCGCCCACCACGGCCGGCACCGACGAATCCGAGGGCATGAGCTACCTCGAGTCGCTGCCGCGCCGGCTGATCACGCTGTATCTGCCGCTCGGCATCATCCTCGTGGTGCTGCTGTTCCCGTTCTACTGGATGGGGCTGACGTCGATCAAACCGGACGAGCAGCTGATCGACATGGAGAAGTACAATCCGTTCTGGGTGGTGCATCCGACCTTCAAGCACATCTCCAAGCTGCTGTTCGAGACGCAGTATCCGCGCTGGCTGTGGAACACGATGTATGTCGCGGTCGGCGCCACCACGCTGTCGATCTTCGCCTCGGTGCTCGCGGCGTATGCGATCGTGCGGTTGCGCTTCAAGGGCGCCGATACCGTCGGCGTGCTGATCTTCTTCGCCTATCTGGTGCCGCCGTCGATCCTGTTCATCCCGCTGGCCTCGGTGATCCAGGCCTATGGGCTGTTCGACTCGCCGTTGTCCTTGATCCTGGTCTATCCGACGCTGCTCATCCCGTTCTCGACCTGGCTGCTGATGGGCTACTTCAAGACCATCCCGTTCGAGCTCGAGGAATGCGCGCTGATCGACGGCGCCAGCCGCTGGCAGATCCTGGTGAAGATCGTGGTGCCGCTCGCCGTGCCCGGCCTGATCTCGGCCTTCATCTTCTCGTTCACCCTGTGCTGGAACGAGTTCATCTACGCGCTGACCTTCCTGCAGTCGACGCCGAACAAGACCGTGCCGGTCGCCATCGTCAACGAGTTCGTCGACGGCGACATCTACAAATGGGGATCGTTGATGGCCGGCGCCCTGGTCGGCTCGCTGCCGCTGGTGATCCTTTACGCCTTCTTCGTCGAGCATTATGTGTCGGCCATGACCGGCGCGGTGAAGGAGTAGGCGGCTTTGTCCGTGAGCCGGGTCAAGGCGTCGCTTGCTGCTCACGCGGATCTCAACTCCCGTCATTGCGAGGAGCGAAGCGACGAAGCAATCCAGAGCCATTCCGATGACTCTGGATTGCTTCCGCCGTCGCCTTTCGGGCTATGGCGGACAAGTCGCTTCGCTCGCAATGACGAACGTTGAGACCATGCCCAATCGTTGCATTTGAAGGAGTTTACCCTTGCATATTCTCGTTCTCGGCGCCGCCGGCATGGTCGGACGCAAGCTGGTCGAGCGGCTCGTGCGCGACGGCCGCCTCGGCGAGGCCGCAATCACCCGCATGACGCTGCAGGACATCGTCGCGCCGGCGAAGCCCGACACGTCCATCGCCGTCGACACCATCGCCGGCGATTTCGCCGTGCCCGGCTTCGCCGAGAAGCTGGTCGCCGACCGTCCCGACGTGATCTTCCATCTCGCTGCAATCGTCTCCGGCGAGGCTGAGCTCGATTTCGACAAGGGCTACCGCATCAATCTCGACGGCACGCGGATGCTGTTCGACGCCGTCAGGCTGATCGGCGACGGCTACAAGCCGCGGCTGGTCTTTACCTCGTCGATCGCGGTGTTCGGCGCGCCGTTCCCCGACGCCATCGGCGACGAGTTCGTCAATGCGCCGCTGCTCAGCTACGGCACCCAGAAGGCGATCGGTGAGCTCCTGCTGGCCGATTACAGCCGCCGCGGCTTCTTCGACGGCGTCGGCATCCGCCTGCCGACCATCTGCATCCGCCCCGGCGCGCCCAACAAGGCCGCCTCCGGCTTCTTCTCCAACATCCTGCGCGAGCCCTTGGCCGGCAAGGAGGCCGTGCTGCCGGTGTCCGAGGACGTCCGCCACTGGCACGCCACGCCGCGCTCGGCGGTCGGCTTCCTCCTGCATGCCGCAACCATGGACACGGCCAAGATCGGCCCACGCCGGAACCTGACCATGCCCGGCCTGTCGGCGACGGTCGGCGAGCAGATCGCAGCCCTGCGCCGCGTGGCAGGCGACAAGGTGGCGGATCGCATCAAGCGGGAGCCGGATCCCTTCATTGTGGGCATCGTCGCCGGCTGGCCGCGGAATTTCGAGGCCAAGCGGGCCCGCGAACTCGGCTTCACCACCGAGGAAAAGACCTTCGACGACATCATCCGGATTCACATTGAGGATGAGCTCGGTGGCAAGTTCGTGGCCTGAGACGGCCGCCAGCCTCTGGACTCACATGGCGCAAAGCGCCATTTGAGGGGCAGGGAGACATTCGGGAGAGAGAGCATGACCGCCAGCATCGTCGGATGGGCGCATACGCCGTTCGGGAAGTTCGACGCCGAGACCGTCGAGAGCCTCGTCGTCAAGGTCGCCAATGAGGCGATCGCCGACGCCGGCATCTCGGCCGGTGACGTCGACGAGATCGTGCTCGGCCATTTCAACGCCGGCTTCTCGCCCCAGGATTTCACCGCCTCGCTGGTGCTGCAGGCCGATCCGGCGCTGCGCTTCAAGCCGGCGACCCGGGTCGAGAACGCCTGCGCGACGGGCTCGGCCGCCGTGCACCAGGGCATCCGCGCCATCGCCGCCGGCGCCGCGAAAATCGTGCTGGTCGTGGGCGTCGAGCAGATGACGCGCACACCGGGCCCGGAGATCGGCAAGAACCTGCTCAAGGCGTCCTACCTGCCGGAGGACGGCGACACCGTCGGCGGCTTCGCCGGCGTGTTCGGAAAGATCGCGCAGGGCTATTTCCAGAAGTACGGCGACCAGTCCGACGCGCTGGCGCTGATCGCCGCCAAGAACCACAGGAACGGCGTCGCCAATCCCTATGCGCAGATGCGCAAGGATTTCGGCTTCGAGTTCTGCCGCTCCGAGAGCGAGAAGAACCCTTACGTGGCCGGCCCGCTGAAGCGCACCGACTGCTCGCTGGTGTCCGACGGCGCCGCCGCTCTGGTGCTGACCGACAGCGAGACCGCGAAGTCCTTCGCGAAAGCAGTGAACGTGCGCGCCACCGCGCACGCGCAGGATTTCCTGCCGATGTCCAAGCGCGACATCCTCGCCTTCGAGGGCTGCACGGTGGCCTGGCAGTGCGCGCTGGAAAAGGCCGGCGTCACGCTGTCCGATCTCTCCTTCGTCGAGACCCATGACTGCTTCACCGTCGCCGAACTGATCGAGTACGAAGCGATGGGCCTGACGCCGCGGGGACAGGGCGCCCGCGCCATCAAGGAGGGCTGGACGCTCAAGGACGGCAAGCTGCCGGTCAATCCCTCCGGCGGCCTGAAAGCCAAGGGCCACCCGATCGGCGCCACCGGCGTCTCCATGCACGTGATGACCGCCATGCAACTCACCGGCTCCGCGCCGGAGGGCATGCAACTCCCCAATGCCAAGCTCGGCGGCATCTTCAACATGGGTGGTGCGGCGGTCGCGAACTACGTGTCGATCCTGGAGCCGGTGAAGTAGGCTCAACGACCGTCTATCGTTCGTCATTGCGAGCGAAGCGACTTGTCCGCCATAGCCCGAAAGGCGACGGCGGAAGCAATCCAGGGCCGCGCGTGCCGCTCTGGATTGCTTCCGCAATGACGGTGATACAGGAGAGCTTCCGCGATGCGGAAGCTCTTTGTCATTGACTGGTCCGATTGCCCATCATGATCATCTCCACCGAACGCCTGACCTTGCGCGAGTGGCACGACGACGATCGCGCGCCGTTCGCGGCGATGTCCGCCGATCCGGCCGTGATGCAATTCCTCCGCGCGCTGCCAGCGCGGCAGGACTCGGACCGGTGGATCGATTTCCAGATCGCCCATCAGGCCGCGCACGGCTTCGGCTTCTGGGTGGTCGAAGACCGCGCCACCGGCACTTTCCTCGGCGCCACCGGCCTGTTCCGCGTCGCCTTCGATGCGCCGTTCACGCCGGCGGTCGAGATCGGCTGGCGGCTGGCGCGCGCGGCCTGGGGGCAGGGGATTGCGACCGAGGCGGCGCGGGCGTCGCTCACGTACGGCTTCGATGAGCTCGGCCTCTACGAGATCATCGCCTATGCCGCGCCGGCCAATCAGGCGTCACAGAACGTCATGCGCAAGCTCGGCATGGTCAGGGACGAGGCGTCGGATTTCGATCATCCGCGAGTCGAGGCGGACAGCCCGTTGCGCTGGCAGGTGATGTACCGGCTTCCGCGCGAGGTGTGGGCCAATGCCTCGCGCTGATCTCTCCTCCCAGTCATTCCGGGGCATTCGCGCGCAAAATGGCGAAGCCATTTTGAAGCAGCGCGAATGAGCCCGGAATCCATAACCACAGGACGAGGTATGTCGAAGGCAGGCGCCACGAGCATCTCGCGCCCCACGGCCGGTTGTGGCTATGGATTCCGGGCTCGCGCTGCGCGCGCCCCGGAATGGCGGAGGGAGGGAAGCCACGCGTGCATCAGCTCCGCCACACCTTTTCCTCGCTGAATCCCAGCTCGGCGAAATCCTTCGCCCGCAAGCTTGAATCATCCGCAGCGAAAAACTCGTCGAGCTGCGGCGGCTTCACCGACGTGCTCGACAGCATCGCATGGGCCTGGCCGCGGTGGTGGATGTCGTGCTGGAACAGATGCAGCAGCAGCCGGTCGCAGCGCTCGTTCTGCACCCGGCTCTCGCGGTTGATGCGGACGGTGTCGTCGAGCCGCGCCGGCGTCAGCGCCTCGCAGAATGCAATCAGCCGGCGGTCCATCGCGCCCTGCGCCTTCGCAAGATCGGCCAGCCGCGGGAACGGCACCTCGTTCTGCCACGCCATCGGGCCGAGCCAGCCGCCTTCCAGCGCATCGATGTAGAATAGATCGATGATGTAGATGTGGTTCAGCGTCCGCTGCAGGCTCGGGAAGAAGCCCGTGCGATCGGCGGCAAAATCCTCGGCGCTGAGCTGGCCGCAGGCGGTCAGCAGCCGGTGATTGGCCCATGCATTGTTGTAGGCGAAGGCGCGAAAGGTCTGGACGAGATCGGCGGGCATTGTGTCAGGGCACCCCGTGATGGCTCGCCGCAGATCATACGGAACTCCGTGCTCCCTTCACCATCCATTTCGGCAGGCCGGAGCGCATCATCCCCATGCGCTTTTGCGGAACTCTGCCACGATCGGCCAAGCGGCGAATTTCGCCAGCGCCTTCAAGCCGATTGGGCCTGTCCAGTCCCCTGGTCAAAAATATTTATGTTTCGCTTTTCCAGAAAATATGTTTCACTCTCCCCATCCTGCTTCGCCACGAGGGGCGCTTCGCGATCGTCACGAGACGTGAGGCAGGGATGCGGTGGCCGCGACATGTCGCAGCGTAGCTTGTCTGCGCGGACGAACGGCAGGTTGCGGACGTGAAGTCGCGTGGTCCCGGCATCCCGATGCTGATGCCAAGCCTAAGGGGCATGATGATCCCAAGGGCGACGGTGGCCAAAAGCCGGTGCACCGAGGAGATCGCGAAGTAAGCGTGAAAACCATCGCGCAGGGAAGGCCGGGTTGATCCGGCTGAACCTGTGGTTCTCTCCCCGTGCTTTCTTTCGCACGGGGGCCACGGGTGCCAGTCGGCACCCGGCCTTCCCTGCGCCCTCTGTTTCGAAGAGGGCCGCGTCGATCAGCACAGCTCGGACAGATCCTGTCGCGAGGCCCCTGATGCTCGTGTCTATCCCAAGCGCAGCGCTTGCCTCACTCCGGCATCATCTCGCCGGAGCCGCCGAACTCGGCCGGAAAATCCTTCAGCTTCGGCAGGCCGTCCTTGATGGGGAGCACCGTCTCCGCGTAGTTGACGTGCACGCCGGGCGTGAACTTGAGCGTCGGAATGGTTGCGGCATAGACGTCGATCATGCCGAGCGGCGGGTGGTCGGTCATCAGATGTCCGCCACACTTGGTGCAGTACTTGCGGTAGCTCATGTCGGTCTTGTGATAGGTGCCGATCGCATCGGCGCCCTTGGTCACCCGCACGCTCTGTGGCTTCCACAGGGCGAAGGCGTTGACCGGACCGGCCGACCAGGAGCGGCAGGACGAGCAATGGCA
Organism: Bradyrhizobium sp. SZCCHNR1017; assembly: GCF_032381375.1. NCBI lineage: Bacteria > Pseudomonadati > Pseudomonadota > Alphaproteobacteria > Hyphomicrobiales > Nitrobacteraceae > Bradyrhizobium > Bradyrhizobium sp. SZCCHNR1017. The sequence continues at coordinate 650,744 of NZ_JAUHIR010000002.1, forward strand.
ATAGCCCATCGCCTCCGGCTCGCCGTCGGCCTCGATCTCGACCGCGCCGCAGAAGCATTTGCCCTGATAGAGCGTCATGACAGCGTTCTCCTAAGTGGTGTTTTTGGATGTTGGACCGGCATGCTGACACACCTGAACGTTGAAATGGATTCCTAGAATGCAGCTCGCCGCACGGAACATCTGGTGCAGCGCAGCGGCCCTCGTCCGTGATCCGCGGCACGGAATGTTGCGGCGTGGGATCAGACGCATGGCCCCATACCCGCTGGCCCGCTTGCTAGGGAACATCAGGTGCCGTTAGCTCTGGCGACAACAAGGATCAAGGGAGCCGACGTCACGATGGGACCGCTTGCGGGCATCAAGGTCATCGACATGACCACCGTGCTGATGGGGCCGTATGCCGCCCAGACGCTCGGCGATTACGGCGCCGACGTCATCAAGGTGGAATCGCCGGAAGGAGACGTCACCCGCAAGATCGGCCCGTGGCATCATCCCGGCATGGGCCCGGTCTATCTCAATACCAACCGCAGCAAGCGCGTGATCTGCCTCGACCTGAAGAAGCCCAGGGGACGCGAGGCTGTGCTGCGCATGGTCAAGGATGCCGACGTGCTGCTCTACAACATCCGGCCGCAGGCGATGGCCCGGCTGAACCTCGGCTACGACGTGGTCTCCGCGCTCAATCCGCGGCTGGTCTATGCCGGCGTGTTCGGCTTCGGCCAGGACGGTCCCTATGCGGCCAAGCCCGCCTATGACGATCTGATCCAGGGCGGGGCGGCGCTGTCGCATCTGATGGCGGTCGCCGGTGACGGCACGCCGCGCTATGTGCCCAATGCGCTGGTCGACCGCATCGTCGGCCTGACGGCGGTCGGTGCCATCTGCGCCAGCCTCGTGCACCGTGACCGCACCGGGCGCGGCCAGCGCCTGGACGTGCCGATGTTCGAGACCATGTCGGCCTTCATCATGGGCGACCACATGGGCGGGCTCACCTACCAGCCCCCGCTCGACAAGGGCGGCTATGCGCGGCATTTGTCGCCCGACCGCAGGCCCTACAAGACCGCCGACGGCCATATCTGCGTGATCGTCTACAACGACAAGCAATGGGACGCGTTCTTCACCGCGTCCGGCCGCACCGACCTGCGCGCGGATGACAGGTTCAACAGCTTTGCCCGGCGTGCCGCCAACATCGATTTCGTCTATGCCGAGCTCGCGCGCATCTTTCAGACGCGGACCACGGCCGAATGGACCGATCTGCTGGATGCCGCCGATGTGCCGGTCATGCCGATGCACGACCTCGAAAGCCTGCTGAACGATCCGCACCTCGTGGCGACCGATTTCTTTCCCGTGGTCGAACATCCGACCGAAGGTCCGATCCGCAGCACCCGCGTGTCCGCGACCTGGTCCGAGACCAAGGCCGAGCCGCTGCGTCTGGCGGCACGGCCGAACGAGCATGGCGCGGTTATCCTGCACGAGCTTGGTTTCTCGGACGAGGAGATCGCCGCGATGATCCGCGACGGCGTGACGACGCCGGCGCCTGCCAGGGAGTGAGACGATGGATTTCGCGCTCTCCGCCAACCAGGAATCGATCCGCGATGCGGTGGCCAAAATCTGTGCTCGCTTCGACGATGCCTACTGGCTGAAGAAGGACAAGGAGGGCGGTTTTCCCGCCGACTTCCACAGGGCCTTGGCCGAGGCTGGCTGGCTCGGCATCTGCATCCCGGAGGCGTATGGCGGCTCCGGGCTCGGCATTCTCGATGCTGCGATCATGATGCGCACCATCGCCGAATCCGGCGCCGGCATGTCCGGTGCCTCGGCGATCCACATGAACGTGTTCGGGCTCAATCCGGTCGTCGTGTTCGGGACCAAAGAGCAGTGTGCGCGGATGCTGCCGGGCATCGTCGATGGCAGCGAGAAGGCCTGCTTCGCCGTGACCGAGCCGAACACCGGCCTCAACACCACCCAGCTCAAGACGCGTGCCGTGCGCAAGGGCGACCGCTACATCGTCAACGGCCAGAAGGTGTGGATCTCGACCGCGCAGGTCGCCGAGAAGATTCTGCTGCTGGCGCGCACGACGCCGCTGGAGGAGGTGAAGCGCCCGACCCATGGGCTCAGCCTGTTCTACACCGATTTCGACCGCAGCCGGATCAAGGTGCACGAGATCGAGAAGATGGGCCGCAAGCCGGTCGACTCCAATGAGCTGTTCTTCGAGGATGTCGAGATTCCGGTCGAGGATCGCCTGGGCGAGGAGGGGCGCGGCTTCGACTACATCCTGCACGGCATGAATCCGGAGCGTATCCTGATTGCCGCCGAAGCCGTCGGGCTCGGTCATCTCGCACTGTCGCGCGCGTCGGCCTATGCGAAGGTGCGCAACGTGTTCAATCGCCCAATCGGCCAGAACCAGGGCATCCAGCATCCCCTGGCGAAGAACTGGATGGAGCTGGAGGCCGCGTGGCTGATGGTGCTGCAGGCCGGCTGGCAGTACGACCAGGGCCGGCCTTGCGGCCCGGCGGCGAACGCCGCGAAATATCTCGCCGCCGAAGCCGGCTTCCACGCCTGCGAGCAGGCGGTGATGACCCATGGCGGCTTCGGCTACGCGCGCGAGTATCACGTCGAACGTTACCTGCGCGAATCCCTGATCCCCCGCATCGCCCCGATCAGCCCGCAACTGATCCTGTCCTTCATCGCCGAGAAGGTCCTCGGCATGCCGAAGTCGTATTGAGATGAACTGTTGCTGAAATGATGAACCCAATCGTGATGGACGCACGCTGCCCGCATTCCCTCCCCCCTTGTGGGGGAGGGGCAGGGAGGGGGGTACCCCACGACGACTCCTCGTGCGGCCACCCCCACCCCCGACCCCTCCCCGCAAGGGGGAGGGGAGCGCGGCGGTGCTCTTGGTGCGCCAGATGACCTACGTCACCGGCACCGGTCTCACGCCGTTCGGCAAACACGACGGCCGCTCCTCGCTCGATCTCATGAGCCTGGCCGCGCAGCTCGCGCTCGACGATGCCGGGCTGACGCGGCGCGACATCGACGGCATCCTGTGCGGCTATTCCACGGTGTCGCCGCACATCATGCTCGCAACCGTGTTCGCCGAGCACTTCGGCATCACACCCTCTTACGCCCATGCGGTGCAGGTCGGCGGCGCCACCGGGCTCGCGATGGTGATGCTCGCGCATCACCTGGTCGAAGCCGGCGTCGTCAGGCACATGCTCGTGGTCGCCGGAGAGAACCGGCTGACCGGGCAGAGCCGCGATGCGTCGATCCAGGCGCTGGCCCAGGTCGGCCATCCCGATTATGAGCTGCCGCTCGGGCCGACCATCCCTGCCTATTACGGCCTCGTCGCCTCGCGCTACATGCACGAATACGGCGTCACCGAGCATGACCTCGCCGAGTTCGCCGTGCTGATGCGGGCGCATGCGCTCGATCATCCCGGCGCGCAATTCCATGAGCCGATCACCATCGCGGACGTCATGGCATCGAAGCCGGTGGCGCGGCCGCTCAAGCTGCTCGACTGCTGTCCGGTGTCCGACGGCGGCGCCGCCATCATCATCAGCCGCGAGCCGACCGGAGCGACGGCGGTGCGCGTGCGTGGCTGCGCCCAGGCGCACACGCATCAGCACGTCACGGCGGCGCCGGCCCTGAGCGAGCTCGGCGCCGAGATTGCGATCGCGAAGGCGAAGGCAGCAGCGGGTGTAGACATCAAAGACGTCGACTACGCCGCCGTCTATGACAGTTTCACCATCACGCTCTGCATGCTGCTCGAGGATCTCGGCCTCGCCGGCCGCGGCGAGGCGGCGGCGCGGGTCAGGGCCGGTCATTTCAGCCGCGACGGCGCCGTGCCGCTCAACACCCATGGCGGGCTGCTCAGCTACGGTCATTGCGGCGTCGGCGGCGCCATGGCGCATCTGAGCGAAGCGCATCTGCAGATGACGGGGCGCGCCGGACCTCGCCAAGTCCGCGAAGCAGCGCTGGCGCTGCTGCACGGCGATGGCGGCGTGCTGTCGTCGCATGTCAGCATGTTCTGGGAGCGTGTGCGATGAGCGAATCGTCCGACTGGACCAGGGGGGTTGCAGCGATTCGCTTTCAGCGCTGTGCGTGCTGTGCCCACCTGCAGTATTTCCGCCGCGGCTTCTGCGCGGCCTGCGGCTCGCTTGCGCTCACCGATCACGCGGCGACGGGCGAAGGTACCATCTATGCGGCATCATTGGTCTGTCGTGCCGCGACGCCGGAGACGCGCGCGCATGTGCCCTACAACATCGTGCTGGTGGATATGCGTGAGGGCTTTCGCATCATGGCCCATGGCGACCACGAACTTGCGATCGGCGATCTCGTCATGGCCTGCTTCGTCACCTTCGCAGGCGGCATCGTGCCGTACTTCGGGAAAGTCAAATGAAGATGGGGAACAGAACGACGTCTGAAAAGGTCGACCGCGGGCGGCCGAGGCGGGACGATACGCATGAAAAATTCGTCCCGACCCGGATCGCCGCGCGATTGACACAATACTGTTACGCTACGCCTACTAACTCAAACGCAACTCAACTCGGTCGTTCGCGTGAGCAATCAAGCTCACATTCCTACCTACGGGCGATGAAGAAACTGCGACGCAGAACCTCCAGACAGCCCTTCATCGCCCGTAGAACAGGACGCTGGCGATGACGATCATGGATGTCACCGCCAGCATATGCGCGAGTGCCTCCGACGTTGCCCTCTTAGTGGCTTCCTTCATGCCGTTTCCTCCCTGGACACTGGACACGACTCTCCGTGGCGCAAATACACACGCTACGTCGGCTGGAATTTTACTCGGAACACCCCACTTCGACGTTCGCTTCGCGAGTCCCCACTCGGCGTTCATCGACGGTTCAGAACATCGTCGGGTAATGCGGCGTGAATTGGGCTCGCTTATGGTTGTCCTGCGACCGAGTCCCGGTAACGTTTAGGCGAGCCCGTACAAATACGAGTGATGCGAATTATCGACCGGAAGCTGTTAGTTACTGTGAATTGCAACCTTGAGTATTTGTTTGCTTCGACCGCGTGCGACGCTTCGATGACTGACTTCGACGCGCTGAAATCAGTCTGCTGCGAGCAGGTTGAGCCGCGCATTGGCGACCGTCAGACGCTCGGCCAGCAGCAGCGCCAGATTGCGCATGATGCGCTCGCCGGCTTTCGGATGGCGCACGCGGAAACGTTCGAAATCCACCAGCGAGATCTCGAACGCGGTGGCGGAGAAATCCGCGACGACGTCGGCGGAGCGCACGGGCTCCAGCAGTGCCATCTCGCCGAAGCATTGCCCTGCCGTCAGCGTCGCCAGCCGGATGCCGTCGGGCAGGGTGACGTGGACGACGCCGGAGCGCAGGAAGAAAAGCGAGGCCGCAGCATCGCCGGCCGCCAGGATGCGTTCGCCCTGTTGATAGTGCCGGATGGTCGCGAGCGCCGCGAGCTCGTGGCGCTCGTCCGCGGAGAGCCCGGCGAGCAGCGGCTGCTCGGCGAGCTCGGTGGTTTCGAGGAAGTCGATCGCCCCGCCATAGCGATAGACGATCTGGTCCTCGGCCCATTCGATCGCGGCGTCGAGCAGGTAGAAGTCGCGGACGTTCCTGATGTCGCCGGTGCGGGCCGCGATTTCCTGCCATTCCGGCGAGCTGCGGCGGATGCCCGACAGCACGACGGTCACGTCGAAGTCGGCGAGCTCGTGAAACAGCTCGGAAAGCAGGCGCACGCCTGCTTGTGTCATCGCGGTGACGCGATGGAGGTCGACGATGACGAATTGCGGTCGCGTGCTCGCCGCAAGCTGGCGCGAGACGTAGTCGACGTTGGAGAGCGACAGCGTGCCGACCAGCTCGAGCACGCGCACCGCGTCCGGATGTGCGGCGAGGATGTTGCGCTCCTGCGCGCGGCGGCTGCGTCGCGACGGGCTGGCGCCGATGTCGTAGTCGGCGATGATCGTGGTGCGCGCATCGTCGGAACGGTTGAGCATGTGCAGGCCGTAATGCGCCGACAGCGCCTCGCAGACCTTGATGCCGCGCACGCTGTTGCCGTGACCGTCGAGCCTGGGCGAATAGCTGCCGAGCCCGAGCCGCGCGGGCAGGCTCGCCAGGATGCCGCCGCCGACGCCGCTCTTGGCGGGAATGCCGACGCGGTAGATCCATTCGCCGGCGAAGTCATACATGCCCGACGAGGTCATCACCGACAGCGTGCGCGACACCGCATAGGGCGTCACCACCTGCTCTCCGGTGACGGGATTGACGCCACGATTGGCGAGCGTGGCCGCCATGATCGCGCAGTCGCGCGCGGTAACGAGCACGGCGCATTGCCGGAAGTAGACCGCGAGCACGTCGTCGACAGGCTCCCTGATGACCTCCGACGTCCGCAGCAGATAGGCGATCGCGCGGTTGCGATCGCCGGTGGCGGCTTCCGACGCGAACACCGCGTCGTCGACATCGAGCTTGCGGCCGGCGAAGCGGCCGAGCGCGTCGCGGATGGTCTCGAAGGCGTCATTCTGACGTGCCTTGCGGATCAGGCCGCTGCACGCGATCGCGCCGGCATTGACCATCGGATTGAACGGGTGGTTCTCCGCATTGAGCCGGATGGAATTGAAGGGATCGCCGGACGGCTCGACGCCGATCACGCGCTCGACCTCGTCGGAGCCGAGCGTATCGAGCGCGAGCGCGAACACGAACGGCTTCGACATCGATTGGATCGTGAACGGCACGCGGCTGTCGCCGACCTCGTAGACGTGGCCGTCCAATGTGGCGAGGCCGATGCCGAAATGCGCCGGGTCGGCCTTGCCGAGCTCGGGGATGTAGTTCGCAACGGTGCCGTCATGATCGGGCCAGAAGTCGGCATGGCAGGCCGACAGGAAGCGCTGCAGCGGCGGCATCGCGGCCGTCGCCCAATGCTGCGGATGTCGGATCGGCCTCGGGTGGGTGGTCATGGCATGCTCGGCGGGAACAAGGTCTCGCGCCGGTTATGTCGCAGCCGCGACGGCGCAGCCAGCCCACACTTGTCGCAACGCTGGTCAAATGTTGCCGCTGCTCACCGATTGAGCGGGTTTGCGGGCGCGATGACCGTCCCGTGTTGCCATGCGCGAGAGGCGATGCCCATCGAAAGCCGCCGCTGCGGTACCGCGCGTTGGAACCGGCGACGATCGTCCCTCCCGCATCCTGCAGCCGATTGCCTGAGGATGCCGAGTCTTGTGCCAACACGCTGAAGAATGGCGGGTTTTGGAGACGGTCTGCTGTTGTGACGGCAAAACGGCTGGGCTAGCTTGTTCAACAAGCGGAATATCATTCCGCATGACGGAATTGGTGGGAAACGCATGGGACGACGGTCTGAGCGATTGAGCAGGGGCAGCATGCTGCCCGGAGATCTCGCCGGCGAGGGCGAGGTCATTCAGGTGGTGTCGCGGGCGTTCGACGTGCTTCGCTGTTTCGAGGGGCACGAGGCGCGGCTCGGCAATCTCGAAATCTCCAACCGCTGCGGCCTGCCGCGGTCGACGGTGTCGCGGCTGACGCACACGCTGACGCGCATGGGCCAGCTGGTCTACCTGCCGCGCGATCAGAAATACCGCATCGGCCCGAGTGCCGTGGCGATGAGCACGTCGATGACCAGAGGCTTGCAGCTGCGCAATCTGATCCGGCAGCGGCTGCAGGACGTCGCCGAGCAGTTGCCCGGCACTGTCGGCTTCGTGATTCCCGATCGCTTCCACCTCGTCTATCTGGAGTTCGGCCGCGCCGCGAATGCGCTCGGACTGCATGAGACCACCGGCAGCCGCATCTCGATGGCCTCGACCGCGGCCGGTCATGCCTATGTCGCCGCGCTCGAGCCGGAGGTCGGCGACGCCTTGCTGGCCGAGATGGAGCGCGAGATGCCTGACGCGGCCAAGCTGCTGCGGCCGCGCCTCGAGCACAACAGGCAGTTTCTCAAGGAGCACGGCTACGTGGTGGCCTGCGGCCTGTGGAGCCCGCACATCAATGGCGTCGCGCTGCCGCTGTGGTCGCCGCAATACCAGACCTATGTCGTGCTCACGATCGGGCTGTTGTCGGCGATGTACGACGAGCAGCGGCTGCATGACGAGGTCGCCCAGCCGATGCGCGAGCTCGGCCGCAGCATCGCCGCGCTGCTGCAGGGCGCGGAAGCCGACGTCTTCAACAACCGGATGGACAGAAAACCGCTCCAGGTGAACGCGAAGACTAACCACAAGAACAAGACCATCACCGGGGCAGGGGGAACGAATGAGTTGGCAGCCGGAGCTCGAGGAACTGGCCCGGCGCGAAGCCTTCGCGCGGGAGATGGGCGGGCCTGACAAGGTCAAGCGTCAGCACGACCAGGGCCGCCTCACCGTTCGCGAGCGCATCGACGGCGTCGTCGATCCCGGCAGCTTTCACGAGATCGGCGCGGTCGCCGGCCTCGGCGAGTATGACGAGCAGGGCGAGCTCAAGCACGTCACGCCCGCCAATTGCGTGTTCGGGCGCGCCCGCGTCGACGGCCGCACCGTGGTCGTGGTCGGCGACGATTTCACCGTGCGTGGCGGCTCGGCCGATGCCTCAATCGCCGCCAAGCCGTTGATGGCGGAGGAGATGGCGCACGACTTCCGTCTGCCCATCATCCGTATCATCGAGGGCTCCGGCGGCGGCGGTTCGGTCAAGACGATCGAGACCAAAGGCGCGGCCAATCTGCCCGGCGGCATCGGCGGCAATCGCTGGTACCGCTACACGACCGAGAACATGTCGCTGGTCCCGGTGGTCGCGCTCGGCCTCGGCTCGGTCGCGGGGCTTGGCGCAGCGCGGCTCGCGGCGAGCCACTACTCGGTGATGACCAAGCAGTCGGCGATGTTCGTCGCCGGGCCGCCGGTCGTGAAGCGGCTGGGCCAGGACCTCGGCAAGATGGAGCTCGGCGGCGCCGACATCCAGACCAAGGCCGGCGGCGTCGACCACGCGGTCGACACCGAGGCGGAAGCGTTCGCCTGCGCGCGGCGCTTCCTGTCCTATCTGCCGTCGTCGGTCTACGAGCTGCCGCCGACCTTGCCTTGCACCGACGATCCGCAGCGCGTCGACGAGCAGCTCATCAGCGCGGTGCCGCGGGATCGCCGGCGCGTCTACAAGATGCGGCCGATCATCGAGTCCGTCGTCGACAACGGCTCGTTCTTCGAGGTGGCGCAGAACTATGGCCGTCCGATCATCATCGGCCTCGCGCGTCTCGAAGGCCGCGCAGTGATGGTGCTGGCGAGCGATCCCTATCACTTCGGTGGCTCGTGGACGGCGGATGCATGCCAGAAGGTGATCCGCTGGGTCGACTTCGCCGAGACCTTTCATCTGCCGATCGTCTACCTGATGGACTGTCCCGGCTTCATGGTCGGCCTCGAGGCGGAGAAGGCCGCGACCATCCGCCACGGCGTGCGCGCAATGGCGGCGGTCAACCAGTCGACGGTGCCGTGGTGCACGGTGATCGTGCGCAATAATTTCGGCGTCGCTGGCGTCGTGCATCAGCCGGCCGATCGATTCTCCATCCGCTATGCCTGGCCGTCGGCCCATTGGGGCTCGCTGCCGCTCGAGGGCGGCATCGAGGCGGCGTATCGCGCCGAGATCGATGCCGCGCAGGATCCGAAGGCCAAGCTCAAGGAGATCGAGGAGCGGCTGACCAAGCTGCGCTCGCCGTTCCGCTCGGCCGAGAAGTTCTGGGTCGAGGAGATCATCGATCCCCGCAAGACGCGCGCGCTGCTGTGCGAGTTCGCCCGCCTCGCCGAGCCGCTGCGCACGCCCGGGCCGCCCACGGCGATGACGACGCGGCCGTGAGCTTACGCCGCGGCGGGCTTCGCCTGCCGCGCGATCGCCAGCGCCAGAAGCGCCGCGACGATGCAGAGCGCGCCGGCGGTGAAGAACGCCGGCAGGTAGCTCTGGAGCAGTGTGCGCGACAGGCCGGCGCCGAACGCGGCGGTGCCGGCGCCGAGCTGATGTCCGGCGAACACCCAGCCAAACACCAGGTTGGCCCGCTCGGGCCCAAACCGCTGCGCCGTCAGCCGCACCGTCGGCGGCACGGTGGCGATCCAGTCGAGGCCATAGAACATCGCGAACAGCGACAGGCCATAGAACGAGAAGTCGGTGAACGGAAGGAACAGCAGCGACAGACCACGCAGGCCGTAGTACCAGAACAACAGCCAGCGATTGTCGTACCGGTCCGACAGCCAGCCCGAGACGATCGTGCCGACGAAATCGAACATGCCCATCGCGGCGAGCAGGCTCGCCGCCTGCACCTGAGGAATTCCGAAGTCGAGGCACATCGGGATGAGATGCACCTGGACAAGGCCGTTGGTCGAGGCGCCGCAAATGAAGAACGTCGCAAACAGCATCCAGAACACCGGCGCCCGCGAGGCGTCGCGGAGGGTGCCGAGGGCGGCGGCGAGGATCGGCGTGGTGACGGGCGAGGGGGCGGCGATCGGGTCGGTGTCGTTGTCGCCATAGGGTCGGAGGCCGAGATCACTCGGGCGATCGCGCATCAGCAGCAGCACGGCGGTGGCGGAAACGCCGAGCATGATGCAGATCAGCCCGAGCGCGACGCGCCAGCCGAGCCGCTCGGTGAGGCTGGCGAGCAGCGGCAGGAACACCAGCTGTCCGGTGGCGACGCTGGCCGTGAGAATGCCGACGACGAGGCCGCGCCGCGCGACGAACCAGCGCGTGGCGATGGTCGCGCCCAGCACCAAGGCGGTCATGCCGGTGCCGATGCCGATCACGACGCCCCACAGCAGCACGAGGTGCCACACCTGTGTCATCGCGAGCGACGCCAGCAGCGCCGACACCACGATCAACTGGGCCAGCAGCGTGATGTTGCGCAGGCCGTAGCGGTTGAGCAGGGCGGCGGCGAACGGCGCCATCAGCCCGAACAGCACGAAGCGGATGGAGAGCGCCGAGGAGATCTCCGCGGTGCTCCAGCCGAATTCCTGCTGGAGTGGCACGATGAACACGCCGGGTGCGCCCACCGTGCCGGCGGACACCAGGGCCGTGAAGAACGTCACGGCGACCATCACCCAGCCGTAATGGATGTTGCGCCGTCCAAGGATCGCTGCAAGTTGGTTCGAGATCATGAGGCTCTCAGTACAATGGGGTTGCGCGCCCATTCTGCCAGGGCGCCCAAATGACATAAATGGCTAAGTTCCCTCGTTTCAGGACATCAGGGTCGCTCCACGGCGATCGCAGTCGCCTCGCCGCCGCCGATGCACAGTGCGGCCACGCCGCGCTTCAGCCCGCGCGCGTCCATCGCATGCAGCAGCGTCACGATCAGCCGCGCGCCGGTGGCGCCGATCGGGTGGCCGAGCGCACAGGCGCCGCCGTTGACGTTCAGCCGGTCACGCGGGATGCCAAGGTCGCGCTGCGCGGCCATGGCAACGACGGCGAAGGCCTCGTTGATCTCGAACAGGTCGACATCCTCGACGCGCCAGCCGACCTTGTCGAGCAGTTTCCTGATCGCCGGAATCGGCGCCGTCGTGAACCATTGCGGCTCCTGGCTGTGGGTGGCGTGGCCCTTGATCTCCGCGATGACAGGCAGCCCGTCGCAATCGGCACGCGACCGCGCGGCGAGCACGAGCGCCGCGGCACCATCCGCGTTCGCGGAGGACGCTGCGGGCGTGATCGTGCCGTCCTTGCGGAACGCCGGCTTCAGCGCCGGGATCTTCACCGGATCGACCTTGAGCGGATGCTCGTCGTTGGCGACCAGGCGCGGGCCGGATTTCTCGACGATCGTGATCGGGGCGATCTCGGCCTTGAACGCCCCGCCTTCGACCGCCTTGCGCGCACGCGTCAGCGTCTCGATGGCGTAGGCATCCTGGTCGGCGCGGGTGAACTGATAGGCCTCAGCCGTGGCCTCGCCGAAATCGCCCATCGAGCGTCCGGTCTCATAGGCGTCCTCCAGGCCATCCAGCATCATGTGATCGAGGATCCGATCGTGGCCAGCACGATAGCCGCCGCGCGCCTTGGTCAGCAGATATGGCGCATTGCTCATGCTCTCCATGCCACCCGACACGACGATCTCGGCGGAGCCCGCCCGAATGACGTCGTGCGCCAGCATCGCGGCCTTCATTCCGGAGCCGCAGACCTTGTTGATGGTGGTGGCGCCGGTGGCGTCGGGCAGGCCGGAACCGCGCGCGGCCTGCCGTGCCGGAGCCTGGCCCTGGCCGGCCGACAGCACGTTGCCCATGAACACCTCCTGGACCGCATCGGGCGAAACGGTGGCGCGTTCGAGCGCGGATCCGATCACGTGCGCGCCGAGCTTGTTCGCACTCAGCGGCGAGAATTCGCCCATGAAACGGCCCAACGGCGTGCGGGCGGCGGACAGGATCACGACGGAATCGGACGAGGCCATGACAAGGCTTTCTGATGAAATATGATAATCATCATATAGTAATCTCTCGCAAGAGGAAACCCCGGCGGTCCCTGCTGAACCGTCGTGAAGCTGGCGCGAGGCTGCCGGGATCTGCGAGGCGAGACTTGGAGAAACTTGCTATCGCTTGCGGTCGATGAAATGTTGCATCAGCCGTTTCGGCTCGTCGGTGAGGAACGACCGTCCGAAGGCGCCGATCGATATCTCGATGGACTCCTTCAGCGGCAGCTCCTCCCATTGCCGCAGCAGAGCCTTCTGCGTCCGCAGCGCTTCGGGACCGCAGGCGAGCAGGGATGCCACGGCCTTCTCGACCGCGATGTCGAGTTCTCCCTCGGCGGCGACGGCATCGACGAGGCCCCAGGCGAGAGCGGTCGGCGCGTCGATCGTCTCGGCCGTCATCAGCAGCCAGCGCGTGCGGCCCCAGCCGATGAGACGTGGCAGCAGCGCGGCATGAATGACCGAGGGAATGCCGACACGCACCTCGGGCATGCCGAACTTGGCGTCGTGTCCCGCGACACGGATATCGCAGGCCGCTGCGACCTCCAATCCGCCACCCAGACACCACCCCGGCATCCGCGCAATCACGGGGGCAGGAAAATGTCGCACCGCTTCGCAGAGCCCGGCAAGTCGCGAGATGAAGGTTTCCGCTGAAGCCTGGTCCAGCGTTGCCATCTCCTTGATGTCGGCGCCGCCGATCATGCTCTTCCCGCTTTCGCCGGCCAAAACGAGAACGCGAATGGCGGCGTCGGAGGCGAGCGATCGCAGCCCGGCTTCCACGTCGAGAATCGCCGCCGAACCGAGAATGTTGAGCGCGCCTGCATTGCAGATCGTCAGCCGAACGACGCCTTGGCCGTCACGACTCACGCCGCAGTGGGAATTGAGCATGTCCATGGTCGTCCTCGTCGGGTTCCTGGGCAACAGGGGTGTGCCGGGAATAAATCAGGCCAGCGAAGTTGATTTAGATCAACTCGAATTCATCAAATAGCTGCAGCGAGCAGGACGCAGAGCTGTTATAGTATGACCGCAGACATTCAATGGGACGGCAATGCGTTACTCTCCGGAACACAAGGCGGAAACCCACGCGCGGATCGTGCGCAAGGCATCGGTGCGGCTGCGCGAGCGTGGCGCTCATGGTGTCGGGGTTGCAGACCTGATGAAGGAGGCCGGACTGACTCACGGCGGCTTCTACGCGCATTTCGATTCGCGCGAGGCGTTGGTCGTGGAGGCGTTCGGTTATGCGATCGATCGTTCGATGGAGCATTGGCGCAAGCTGCTGGACCAGTTGCCGCCGCAGAAGCGGCTCTCGGCCATCGTCGACGGCTATCTGTCCGCCGGCCATCGCGACGATGTCGGTCACGGCTGCGCGGTTCCTGCGCTCGGAGCGGAAATCGCCCGCGAGAGCGCCAAGACCCGCAAGGCCTTTGCTGCGAAGCTGGAAGAGTTGATCGACCTGTTCGCTGAGTACATCGTCGACGTACCGGCCAAGACTGCGCGAAAGCGGGCTTCGGCGATGCTCGCGACGCTGGCGGGGACGCTCGTGATGGCGCGACTCATGGGCAGCGGCGAATTGTCAGACGATATCCTGAACTCCGGGCGCGAGGTGGCGCTGGCCGTCGCCAGCGGAGGTGGGCCGGCGGGCAGGGCACCTGTGCGGGCACCCGCAAAAAGGCCCGTGAAGAAGGTGGTAGCCGCGAAGCGCTGATCCGTCGCGCGGCTCGGATGCGGGACGCGGCACGCTGCACGCCGCGGGGTCTGCCGTGATCGTGCCGACCGAGCGAAGGGGCGGCATTTTCGCAGCGCCGATCAGCGCTTAGACCCTTCCCAAACGCCGCAAAGACTGCAAGATGCCGGCCAATTCGGCACTGCTTACCCCTGCGGAGGATACCCCATGCGTTCGATCGGTCATTTTATTGGCGGCAAAGAGGTCAAGGGCACGTCTGGACGGACGGCCGATGTCTTCGAGCCCATGACCGGCGACGTTCAGGCCAAGGTCGCGCTGGCGTCCCGCGCCGAGCTCCGGGCCGCGGTCGAGAACGCCAAGGCGGCGCAGCCGGCCTGGGCCGCCACCAATCCGCAGCGCCGCGCGCGCGTCATGATGAAGTTTCTGGAGCTCGCGCAGCGCGATTACGACCAGCTCGCCGAGCTGCTGGCCCGCGAGCACGGCAAGACCGTTCCAGATGCCAAGGGCGACATCCAGCGCGGCCTCGAGGTGGTTGAGTTCGCCTGCGGCATTCCGCATTTGATGAAGGGCGAGTACACCGAAGGTGCCGGTCCGGGCATCGACATCTATTCGATGCGCCAGCCGCTCGGTGTCGTTGCCGGCATCACGCCGTTCAATTTCCCGGCGATGATTCCGATGTGGAAGTTCGCTCCCGCCATCGCCTGCGGCAATGCCTTCATCCTGAAGCCGTCGGAGCGCGATCCGGGCGTGCCGATGAAGCTCGCCGAGCTGATGATCGAGGCCGGTCTGCCGCCGGGCATCCTCAACGTCGTCAACGGCGACAAGGAGGCGGTCGACGCCATCCTCGAGGATCCGGACATCATGGCGATCGGCTTCGTCGGCTCGTCGCCGATCGCGCAGTACATTTATGAGCGCGCCGCCGCCCACGGCAAGCGCTGCCAGTGTTTCGGCGGCGCCAAGAACCACGCCATCGTGATGCCCGACGCCGATCTCGACCAGGCCGTCGATGCGCTGATCGGCGCCGGCTACGGCTCGGCCGGCGAGCGCTGCATGGCGGTGTCGGTTGCGGTGCCCGTCGGCAAGACCACGGCCGACCGGCTGATGGAGAAGCTGATCCCGCGCGTGGAAAGCCTCAAGATCGGCACGTCAGTCGACCCATCGGCCGATTTCGGCCCGCTGGTCACCCGCGAGGCGGTCGAGCGCGTGAAGAACTACGTCGACATCGGCATCAAGGAGGGGGCGACGCTCGCCGTCGACGGCCGCGGCTTCAAGATGCAGGGCTATGAGAACGGCTTCTACATGGGAGGCTGTCTGTTCGACAACGTCACCAAGGACATGCGGATCTACAAGGAGGAGATCTTCGGGCCGGTGCTGTCGGTCGTTCGCGCCAAGGACTATGCCGAGGCGCTGGCGCTGCCGTCGGCGCATGATTACGGCAACGGTGTCGCGATCTTCACCCGCGACGGCGACGCCGCGCGCGACTTCGCGGCCAAGGTCAATGTCGGCATGGTCGGCATCAACGTGCCGATCCCGGTGCCGATCGCCTACTACACCTTCGGCGGCTGGAAGAAGTCCGGCTTCGGCGATCTCAACCAGCACGGCCCGGATTCGATCCGCTTCTACACCAAGACCAAGACGGTCACCTCGCGCTGGCCGTCCGGCGTCAAGGAAGGCGCGGAATTCTCGATCCCGCTGATGAAGTGATGAGATGAACTGACAACAGTGGGAGCCCGCTAGGGCTCCCACTCCGTCATCGCGAGGAGCGGAGCGGCGAAGCAACCCAGGCTGCCTCCGCGGAAAGACTCTGGATTGCTTCGCTTCGCTCGCAATGACGGAGTGTGAAGAGGCGCCACTGCCAACAAACAAGACCAGGAAACGCGGAGAACGGATGCAGTTCGCTCTCGACGAGGATCAGATCGCGGTGCGCGACATGGCGCGCGCCTTCGCGGCGGAGAAGATCGCGCCGCATGCGCTGCGCTGGGACGAGGAGAAGCATTTTCCCGTCGATGTGATGCGGGAGGCCGCAAGCCTCGGCATGGGCGGCATCTACATCCGCGACGATGTCGGCGGCTCGGGTCTCAGCCGGCTCGATGCGGCGCTGATCTTCGAGGCGCTGGCGACGGGCTGCCCCACAGTGTCGGCCTTCATCTCGATCCACAACATGGCCTCATGGATGATCGACACCTTCGGTACCGAGGCCCAGCGCCAAGCTTACCTGCCGAAGCTCTGCGCCATGGACCTGATCGCGAGCTATTGCCTCACCGAGCCGGGCGCGGGCTCCGATGCGGCGGCGCTGCGCACGCGCGCGGCGCGCGAGGGCGACGACTACGTGCTCAACGGCCAGAAGCAGTTCATCTCCGGCGCGGGCGCCACGGATATCCTCGTTGCGATGGTTCGCACGGGAGCCGACGGTCCCGGCGGCATCTCGACCCTGGTGATCGATGCCAATACCCCCGGCGTGTCGTTCGGCGCCAATGAGCGCAAGATGGGCTGGAACGCGCAGCCGACCCGCGCGGTGATCTTCGAGAATGCGCGCGTTCCGGTGGCCAACCGGCTCGGCGAGGAGGGCATCGGCTTCAAGATCGCCATGGCCGGGCTCGACGGCGGCCGCCTCAACATTGCCGCGTGCTCGCTCGGCGGCGCGCAGGCGGCGCTCGACAAGACGCTGGCCTATACGAAAGAGCGCAAGGCGTTCGGCAAGCGGCTCGACGAATTCCAGGCGCTGCAGTTTCGCATCGCCGACATGGCAATCGAGCTGGAGGCGGCGCGCACCTTCGTCTGGCGCGCGGCGGCTGCGCTCGACCGCAAGGATGCTGACGCGACCATGCTGTGCGCTATGGCCAAGCGCTTCGGGACCGATGTCGGCTTCGAGGTCGCCAACCAGGCGCTGCAGCTGCATGGCGGCTACGGCTATTTGAGCGAATACGGCATCGAGAAGATCGTGCGTGACCTGCGCGTGCACCAGATCCTCGAAGGCACCAACGAGATCATGCGCCTGATCGTGTCGCGCAAGCTGATCGAGGCGGCGCGATGACCGAGGCTATCGAAGGCGACCTGATCGTCCGCCGCGAAGGCTCGGCCGGCATCATCCGGCTGAACCGGCCGAAGGCGATCAACGCGATGACGCTGGAGATGTCGATGGGCATCGACGCCGCGCTGGATCGGTTCGAGGGCGATCCGGCCGTCGCAATTGTCGTGCTCGAAGGCGCGGGCGAGCGTGGACTTTGTGCAGGCGGCGATATCCGCGGGCTCTATGAGAGCTCGAAGACGAATGGCGATCTCGGCAAGGTGTTCTGGCGCCAGGAATACATCATGAACGCGCGCATCGCGGCGTTTCCAAAACCCTATGTCGCCTATATGGACGGGCTGGTGATGGGCGGCGGCGTCGGGCTGTCGGCGCATGGCCGCCACCGCATCGTGACCGAGAAGACCAAGCTCGCAATGCCCGAAGTCGGGCTCGGCTTCTTTCCCGACGTCGGCGGCACCTGGCTCTTGTCGCGCGCGCCCGGCGAACTCGGCGCCTATTTCGGCCTGACGGGGCAGACCATGAACGGGCCCGATGCGATCCATGCGCGCTTTGCCGATGCCGTGGTGCCGACCGAGAAATGGCCGGCGCTGCGCGAGGTCCTGACCAAAGTCAGGCCGGGGACGCTGTCGATCGAGATCGACCGGCTGATCGCAGGCTTCGCGACGTCGGAGACGTCCGGCCCGGTGGCGGCGCAGCAGGCCAAGATCGACGCCTGGTTCGCCCATGACAGCATGCACGACATCTTTGCCGCCTTGAAAGCGGACGGCTCGGAGCTCGCGTTGGCGACGCTGAAGACGCTGCAGGAGAAGTCGCCGCGCGGCATGGTCGTGACGCTCGAGCTGCTGCGACTGGCACGCGGTGCGGCGTCCCTGGAGGAATGCCTGGTGCGCGAGTATCGTGCGGCGCTCGAAGTGTTCCGCAGCGACGATTTCCGCGAGGGCGTGCGTGCGGCGATCATCGACAAGGACCGCAATCCCAGATGGTCGCCGCCTGATGTCGATCAGGTGACACCGGACATGCTGGCGCCATATCTTGCCGAGATTGGCGCCGACGAGCTGACCTTTCCGCAGAGCAGATAACAATCAGGTCGAGGGGAGAGAACGAACCATGGCAACGATCGCATTCATCGGCCTCGGCAACATGGGTGGACCAATGGCCGCCAACCTGGTCAAGGCCGGCCACAAGGTGGTCGCGTTCGATCTGGTCGAGACCTCGCGCGCCCAGGCCAAGGCCGATGGCGCCGAAATCGCCGACAGCGCCGTCGCCGCGGCCAAAAGCGCCGATGCCGTCGTCACCATGCTGCCGGCCGGCAAGCATGTGCAGGCGGTCTGGAACGAGGTCGTGCCGGCGATGTCCAAGGGCGCGCTGATCATCGATTCCTCGACCATCGACGTCGAGAGCGCGCGCGCCGCGCATGCGCTGGCCACAAGGCACGGCATCGCCGCCGTGGACGCGCCGGTGTCCGGGGGCACCGGCGGCGCCAAGGCCGCAACGCTTACCTTCATGTGCGGCGGCGAGGAGAGCGCGTTCGCTGCGGCCAAGCCGATCCTTGAGAAGATGGGCAAGAAGATCGTCCATTGCGGCGGCGCCGGCGCGGGGCAGGCGGCCAAGATCTGCAACAACATGATCCTCGGCATTTCGATGATCGCGGTCAGCGAGGCGTTTGCGCTGGGTGAAAGGCTCGGCCTGTCGCATCAGGCGCTGTTCGACGTCGCCTCGACCTCGTCGGGGCAGTGCTGGTCGCTGACATCCTATTGCCCGGTGCCGGGCCCAGTGCCGGCTTCGCCCGCCAACAACGACTACAAGCCCGGCTTTGCGACCGCGCTGATGCTGAAGGACCTCACGCTGTCGCAGGACGCCGCCAAGGCCGCCGGCGCGGCGACCCCGCTTGGCCAGCACGCGCAGGAGATCTACAAGGCGTTCGAGGCCGCCGGCCATGGCGGCGTCGATTTTTCCGGGATCATTCAGCACGTTCGCAAGCTCGCCGGGACCACCTGATGACGACATTCAAGGACGCACGCGCGTTTCTGCTGGCGCATCGCACCGACTACGATGCGGCCGTGAAGGGTTTCCGCTGGCCCGATGCCGTCCCGTTCAACTGGGCGCTCGACTGGTTCGATGCCGAACTCGCGTCCGATCCGGAGAGCCGCGACCGCACCGCGCTTTGGATCTTCGACGCCGCGCAGGACCGCCAGACCAAGCTGTCGTTTGCGGCGTTGTCGCGCCGCTCCAACCAGGTCGCGAATTTCCTGCGCGCGCAGGGCTTGAAGCGCGGCGACCATCTGCTGCTGCTGCTCGGCAACGTCGTGCCGCTGTGGGAGACGATGTTGGCGGCGATGAAGCTCGGCGTCGTCGTGATCCCCGCGACGACGCTGCTGACCACCGACGAGTTGCGCGATCGTCTGGAGCGCGGCCGCGCCAAGGCCGTGGTCGCGGCGCAGGATCAGGTTGCGAAGTTCGCCGATCTGGGCGCCGATGATCTCGTCCGCATCGTCGTCGGCGCGCCGGCGGCACCTGCCGGCTGGCTGCCGTTCGAGCAGGCGGCCGGCGTAGCCGAGGCGTTCACGCCGGATGGGCCGACGCAGCCGGATGATCCGATGCTGCTCTATTTCACCTCGGGCACCACGGCCAAGCCGAAGCTGGTGCGGCACAGCCATCGCAGTTATCCGGTCGGCCATCTCTCGACCATGTACTGGCTCGGCCTGCAGCCGGGCGACGTGCACCTCAACATCTCCTCGCCGGGCTGGGCCAAGCATGCCTGGAGCTGCTTCTTCTCGCCCTGGAATGCCGGCGCCACGGTATTCGTGGTCAATCAGCCGCGCTTCGACGCCAAGGGGCTGCTCGCGATCATCAAGCGCTGCGGCGTCACGACGCTGTGCGCGCCACCCACGGTGTGGCGGCTGTTCATCCAAGAGCATCTCGCCGACTTCAAGGTCTCGCTGCGCGAGGCCTGCGGCGCCGGCGAACCGCTCAATCCGGAGGTGATCGATCAGGTGCGTGCCGCCTGGGGGCTGACGATTCGCGACGGCTATGGCCAGACCGAAACCGCGGCGATCGTTGGCAACTCGCCGGGCCAGAAACTGAAGATCGGCTCGATGGGGCGGCCGCTGCCGGGCTATCGCGTCGAGGTCGCCGACATCGACGGCAATCTCTCCGGCGAAGGCGAGATCACGCTGGCGCTCACCGGCGAGCGTCCGGCCGGCCTGATGCAGGGCTATCAGGGCGACGACGGTCAGCTGTCCGGCGCCGATGGCATGCGCTACCGTACCGGCGACGTCGTGTTCCAGGACGATGACGGCTATCTCACCTTCGTCGGCCGCTCCGACGACGTGTTCAAATCGTCCGACTACCGCATCTCGCCGTTCGAGCTGGAAAGCGTGCTGCTGGAGCATGAGGCCGTCGCCGAGGCTGCCGTTGTGCCGTCTCCGGATCCCATCCGTCTTGCTATACCGAAAGCCTATGTGTTGCTGACGGCGGGCGCGGAGCGCTCGCGCGCCACGGCGCTGTCGATCTTCACCCATCTGCAGGCGCGCCTGGCGCCATTCAAGCGCATCCGCCGGCTCGAGCTCGTGAGCGAGCTGCCGAAAACGATCTCCGGAAAAATCCGCCGGGTGCAGCTGCGCAGGCTGGAGCACGAGGACAACCGCACGGACCATCTGCGCGGCACGGAATTCAAGGAAGAGGATTTCCCGGAGTTGAAAACGAGGCCATCCGGGCACGAGGTGTAGGAACGCATGAACAAGATCTGGAAGAAGCCGCCGATTTCGCTTGCAGCCTATCAGGCTATGGTCGGCCAGGAGATCGGCGTGTCGTCATGGCACGTGCTCGATCAGAAGCGCATCGACACCTATGCCGACGTGATCGAGGATCATCAGTTCATTCACGTCGACCCCGAGCAGGCCAAGGCGACGCCGTTCGGCACCACGATCGCGCACGGCTTCCTGACGATGTCGCTGCTGTCGGTCATGTCCTATGAGGTCATGCCGGCGATCGAGGGTACGGCGATGGGCGTGAACTACGGCTTCGACAAGCTGCGCTTCATCTCGCCGGTGAGATCGGGAAAACGCGTGCGCGGCCGCTTCGTCCTTGCCGAAGCCACTCTGCGCAAGCCGAAGGAGCTGCAGTCGCGCACCAACGTCACGGTCGAGATCGAGGGCGAGGACAAGCCCGCGCTGGTCGCCGACTGGATCGGACTCATCTATCTGAGCTAACTCACCTCGTCACAACCCACCCTTCGTCATCGCCGGGCTTGACCCGGCGATCCATCAAGTCCGAGAGTCTTTCGAAGTGGATGGATGCCCGGGTCGAGCCGGGGCATGACGAGCGACAAATAGGAACGACACATGGCAATCAGATTCGACGGACGCGTCGCCATCGTCACCGGCGCAGGCAATGGTTTGGGGCGCGCGCATGCGCTGGGGCTGGCGAGCCGCGGCGCCAAGGTCGTGGTCAATGATTTCGGCGGCGCGCGCGACGGCACCGGCGGCTCGATGACCGCGGCGGAGACGGTGGTCGAGGAGATCCGCAAGGCCGGCGGCACCGCGATGGCCGACGGCGCCGACGTCTCGAATTTCGAGCAGGTCACCGCGATGGTGGAGCGCGCCAGCAAGGAGTGGGGCAGCGTCGACATCATGTGCGCCAATGCCGGCATTCTGCGCGACAAGTCGTTCGGCAAGATGGAGGTTGCCGATTTCGCCAAGGTGCTCGACGTGCATCTGGTCGGCAGCTTCTACTGCTGTAAGGCGGTGTGGAACGGCATGCGCGAGCGCAACTACGGCCGCATCGTGCTGACGACGTCGTCGTCCGGCCTGTTCGGTAATTTCGGCCAGGCCAACTACGGCGCGGCCAAGACCGGCATGGTCGGCCTGATGAACGTGCTGGCGGAGGAGGGCCGCAAGACCAACATCCGCGTCAACATCATCTCGCCGACGGCTGCGACCCGCATGACCGAGGAGCTGCTGCCGCCGCAGGCGCTGCAGCTGATGAAGCCGGAATCGATCACGCCCGCGGTGGAATATCTGCTCAGCGAGGACGCGCCCACGCGCACCATCATGGGCGCGGGTGCGGGCTCGTTCGCGGTCATCAGGATCCTGGAGAGCGAGGGCATCAACCTGCCGCCGGAGGAGTGGACGCCGGACGCGATCGCCGCGCATTTTGCCGAGATCAGCGACATGTCGAAGGCGCGGGCGCTGCAGGGTGCGTTCGAGCAGACACAGAAATACGTCGGTCAGGCCGCAGCGCGGCTGGGGATCAAGCTGTAAGGCACCATACGCATCGCACCCTCCGCCGTCATGGCCGGGTCAAGCCCGGGCATGACGACCTGTTGTGTGGTGACGCCATGGCCCTAAACTCCAGTCATGACCTTATCCAAGCAAGTTGCCGTCATCGGAGCCGGGCCGGCCGGGCTGATGGCGGCCGAGGTGTTGGCTGAGGGCGGTGCCGCCGTCACCGTCTACGACGCGATGCCGTCGGTCGCGCGCAAATTCCTGATGGCAGGGCGCGGCGGCCTCAACCTCACCCATAGCGAAGAGCTGTCCGCCTTCCTGTCGCGCTATCGCGAGGCGGCGGCGTGGCTGGAGCCGGCCATCCGCGCGTTCCCGCCGCAGCGGCTGCGCGACTGGTGCGAGGCGCTCGGCGAGCCCACGTTCATCGGCTCCTCCGGCCGCGTGTTTCCGACCGCGATGAAGGCCTCGCCGCTGCTGCGCGCGTGGCTGCGCCGGCTGGCCACGCAGGGTGTGCGCTTCGAGCTGCGGCATCGCTGGACCGGCTGGGACGAGGCAGGGCGGCTGACATTCGAGACACCGGCAGGACTGCGCGCGATCACGGCCGATGCGACCGTGCTCGCGCTCGGCGGCGCCAGCTGGCCGCGGCTCGGCTCCGACGGGGGCTGGGCATCGCTTCTCGCCGCGAAGGGTGTCGCGATTGCGCCGCTGCGGCCGGCCAATTGCGGCTTCACTGTCGCCTGGTCGGACATCTTCCGCGGCCGCTTCGAAGGCCAGCCGCTCAAAGGCATCGCGCTGTCGTTTGCTGATCGCAGCGTCCGCGGCGAGGCTATCGTCACGCGCGACGGCATTGAAGGCGGCGCGGTCTATGCGCTGTCCGCCGAGTTGCGCGAGGCAATCGCTCTGGAAGGCGCGGCCATTCTTGACGTCGCGCTGCGACCCGATCTTGCGACCGCCGATCTGGTCAAGCGGCTGTCAGCGCCCCGCGGCAAGCAGTCGTTCTCGAATGTCCTGCGCAAGGCGCTGCAACTGTCCCCCGTCGCGATCGGCCTGCTGCAGGAGGCGGCAAAAGCGCAAGGCCTGTCGCTGTCATCGCTGTTGCCGGACCGTCTCGCTGCACTGATCAACGCCGTGCCGATCAAGCTGACGGGCACCGCCGGACTGGCGCGCGCGATCTCCAGCGCCGGCGGCATCGCGCGTGACGAACTCGACGCCGACTTCATGCTCAAACGCCTGCCCGGCGTGTTCGCCGCCGGCGAAATGCTCGACTGGGAAGCCCCGACCGGCGGCTACCTGCTGCAGGCGTCGTTTGCGACCGGGGTCGCCGCGGGGAAGGGCGTGTTGAAGTGGCGTGCGGGGGAAATGGCAGGCAATGTCTGACCAGCTTCCCGAGCCCTGGTCTTGGATGACGGACGATCAGCTCCGTGCCGCGTTCGAAGAAGAACTTGCGCGCGAAGTAGGTCCCAATCATGCGCTGGCTAATCGGTCCCTCAGGATCGTCGCCCGACGCGAGGACTGCGACGACGTTCTTGTAGCGCTCGGGGGAGGCTGCGTGGCTCAAGTCCATTTGACGTGGACACGGCGCCGCGAGCTTGATCCTCGCTGGCCCGAGGCCGTCATCTACGATTCCATGGAAGATTGGCGGAACAGTTGCAGTGAATAGCCGAGCGGGCGGCCACAAACACCGTCGTCATTCCGGGGCGCCCGGAGGGCGAGCCCGGAATCCATAACCACGATCGGGCGTATGGATTCCGGGCTCAGCCGCTAGTGCGGCTGCCCCGGAATGACGCTGCGAGAGAGTTTCGCCCTACCGCAGCTTGCCGCGGGCGGCGACCGGCAGCGTGCCCAGGATCTCCTCGCCGCGGACCATGACGACCTCGTCCATCATGTTGACGACGACGCAGACGTGGTTGGGGATGATGCGCACGACGTCGCCGACATTGGGACGGGTATTGCTGCGCGACAGGTCGAGGAAGCCGTGCTCCTCGGCGAAGCGCGCGATCTTCGCTTCCGGGTGCTCCAGGATCAGTCCGTGGCCGTCGAGGCCGCCGGTATCCGTCGTCAGCGTCTTAGAGCCGGCGTCGAGGATACCGCGCTCCGGTGCAGCGCGGCTGACGACGGTCGAATAGATGTGCAGCGCGCAGTCGTCCCAGGTCGCGACACCGGCGGCGACCTGCATGCGGTCGTTGTAGATGTAGGTGCCGGGCCGATGCTCGGTGGCGCCCTTGAGCTTGCCGAGATTCTTCAGGTTGGGCGAGCCGCCGGTCGAGACGATGGCCGCGTCCAGCCCGTCGGCGCGGACGCCGGCCAGCGCCTCGTCATAGAACCGCTGCGTCTCGTCCCAGCCGGTCTCGGTCGGATACAGCATGAAGCCGGCGAAGCGCAGGCCGTCTGACGCTGCGATCTGGCGCGCGAGCTGGATCGCTTCCGTCGGCGTCTCGACGCCGGCGCGCTTGCGCCCAGTGTCGCATTCGACCACGACCGAGAGCGTGCGGCCGGATTGTTTTGCCGCCTGCGGCAGGCCGGCGATCACGGTCGCGTTGTCGGCGGCGACCGTCATGTCGGCCTTGGCTTGCAGCGCGGCGAGGCGTGCCATCTTCTCCTCGCCGATCAGGTTGTAGCTGATCAGGATATTGTCGATGCCGGCACCCGCCATGATCTCAGCCTCGCCGATCTTCTGGCAGGTGATGCCTTGCGCGCCCGCCTCGATCTGCAGCTTCGCGAGCACCGGGCTCTTGTGCGTCTTGATGTGCGGCCGGTTGGCGACGCCCGCGGCCTCGCACTGGGCCTGAATGCGCGCGATGTTGCGCTCGACCCTGTCCATGTCGATGACGGCACAGGGCGTGCCGTACTCCCGGGCGATCCTGGCGGCGAGCGGGGTGGTCATGTCATTTACTCCATGTTGCCGTCATTGCGAGGAGCGAAGCGACGAAGCAATCCAGAGTCCGGCTGCAGCCCCGGATTGTTTCACGTCGCTCGCAATGACGAAGTGATTTCGATGAACGTTACGCGCCCTCGATCTCCTCGCGCAGCACTTCGAGCTCGAGCCAGCGGTCCTCGGCGGCGGTGAGCTCGGCTTGCGCAGTGGCGATCGCGAGGGAGGCGGCGTCGAATTTCTTGCGGTCTTTCGCATACAGCGCGGGGTCGGCGAGCACGGCCTGCTGCTTGGCGATCTCGGCTTGCAGCTTGGCGATCGTCTTCGGCAAGGTCTCCAGCGCGTGCTTCTCGTTGAAGGAGAGCTTGCGCTTCGGCGCGCTCGCAGGCGCCGTGGCCGCGTGCTTGGTTTCCTTCTTCTCCTCAGCCGCCTTGGCATGCTGGCGCTTCAGGTCGGCGCCGCGTTGCGCCAGCATGTCGCTGTAGCCGCCGGCGTATTCCTGCCATTTGCCGTTGCCCTCGGGGACGATCACCGAGGTGACCACGCGATCGAGGAAGTCGCGGTCGTGGCTGATCAGGATCACCGTGCCCTCGTAGTCGCCGAGCATGTCCTCGAGCACATCGAGTGTCTCCAGGTCGAGATCGTTGGTCGGCTCGTCCAGCACCAGCAGGTTCGATGGCTTGGCCAGCGCGCGCGCCAGCATCAGCCGGCCGCGCTCGCCGCCGGAGAGCACTTCGAGCGGCGTGCGCATCTGCTCGCGCGAGAACAGGAAGTCCTCCATGTAGCCGACGACGTGCTTCGGCTTGCCGGCCACCATGACGTGATCGCCGCGGCCGCCGGTCAGCGCTTCGGCGAGCGTCGTCCGGGGATCGAGGCTCTCGCGGTGCTGGTCGAGCGTCGCCGTCTCCAGATTGACGCCGAGCCGGATGCTGCCGCTGTCCGGCTCGCTGCCGCCGGTGAGCAGGTTGACCAGCGTGGTCTTGCCGGCGCCGTTCGGGCCGACGATGCCGATGCGGTCGCCGCGCTGGATGCGGATGGAGAAGTTGTCGACGATCTTGCGATCACCAAAGCTCTTCGACGCGCCCTTCGCTTCGATCACCAGCTTGCCGGACTTGTCGGCCTCGGCCGCGGCGAGGTTGGCGGCGCCCGCCGTGCCGCGATAGTCGCGGCGCTGCTGGCGCAGCGCATGCAGGTTGGCGAGCCGCTTGACGTTGCGCTTGCGGCGGCCGGAGACGCCGTAACGCAGCCAGTGCTCTTCGTTGACGATCTTGCGGTCGAGCTTGTGCTGCTCGCGCTCTTCTTCCGCCAGCACCTCGTCGCGCCACGCCTCGAACGCCGCAAAGCCGCGGTCGATCTGCTTGATCTGGCCGCGGTCGAGCCAGGCGGTCGCGCGCGACAGATTGGTGAGGAAACGGCGATCGTGACTGATCAGCACCAGCGCCGAGCTTCGGCCGTCGAGCTCGTTCTCCAGCCATTCGATCGTGGTCAGGTCGAGATGGTTGGTCGGCTCGTCCAAGAGCAGGATGTCGGGGTTGGGCGCGAGCACGCGCGCCAACGCCGCGCGGCGCGCCTCGCCGCCGGAAACATGCGCCGGATCTTCCTCGCCGGTGAGGCCGAGCTGCTCGACGAGATAGCGCGCCTGATAGTGATCGTCGCCGGGACCGAGCCCGGCCTCGACATAGGACAGCGTGGTGGCATGGCCGGAGAAGTCCGGCTCCTGCGGCAGGTAGCGCACGGTGGCGCCCGGCTGCACGAAGCGCGTGCCGCTGTCGCACTCGACGAGGCCGGCGGCGATCTTGAGCAGCGTCGATTTGCCGGAGCCGTTGCGGCCGATCAGGCAGACGCGTTCGCCCGGCGAGACCGACAGCTCGACGCCCTGCAGCAGGGCGGTGCCGCCGAAGGTCAGGCGGATGTCCTTGAGTTGGATGAGAGGCGGCGCCATGGGTCTAGCCTTGCTGCTGCATCCGCGCGGCGCGCTGGCGCTGCATGCGGCGGATGGTCTGATCGAGGGTGGAGAGGAAGGTGGAGCGGTCGCGCGGCGTGAACGAGCGCGGCCCGCCGGTGACCTCGCCGGACGAGCGCAGATCGGTCATGAGGTTGCGCACGGCGAGCGTCATGCCGATCGACTCCTCGGTGAACGCCTTGCCGTTCGGCGCGATCACCGCGCTGCCGGCCTTGACGCAGCGGCTCGCCAGCGGAATGTCCGCTGTGATGACGACGTCGTCGGCGCCGGCGCGCTCTGCGATCCAGTCGTCCGCGGCATCCATGCCGCTGCCCGCCGCCACGCGCGTGATCAGGGGATCCTCGGGCACGCGGATGAAGCCGCCCGCGACCACGATCACTGGCAGGCCGTGGCGGATCGCGACGCGATAGATCTCGTCCTTCACCGGACAGGCGTCGGCGTCGACATAGATCGTGACAGGGGCGAGCTCGGCGGTTTCGGTCGTCATCTGGCGTTCTGCTGGGGGTGGCCGGTTGGTACCCCATCGCCAGCCAAATTGCGAGCCAAACGCTGGCCTTGCCAGGACCTTTCCGGCCGTTACCATCGCCCGAAAAGGGTCAAAGGGAGGCAAGGATGGCAGACGGAATCGCGACCTATGCGGTCGAGGCGTTCAACACGGCCAAGCAGTCCGAGAACAAGATGCACGATGACAGCGTGGCGCGCCGGTTCGGCTTCGCGGGCGGCCTCGTGCCCGGCGTCGAAGTGCTGGCCTATATGCTGCATCAGCCGGTTGTGCGCTGGGGCCGGGCATTCCTGGAGCGCGGGCTGATCGAGGCGCGGTTCACCAAGCCGGTCTATGACGGCGAGATCGCCGAGGTCAGGGCGGAGGAGGTCGGCGACGGGCTCAGCCTGGAGGTCGTGAGTAAAGGTGAGATCTGCGCCACCGGTTCCGCGTCGCTGCCCGCGTCAGCGCCCGACATCGCTCTGGCCGAATATCGAGAGGTTCCAGCCGCGGCGGTGCGGCCGCTCGTCAGCGCGGAGTCGTTCGCTGTCGGCAGCTGGCTCGGCACGGCGGCACGCGCGTGGCCAGGGCAGGCGGCCACCGCCTATCTCTCTGAGATTCGCGAGCGCGATCCGATCTATGCAAACGAGCGGCTTGGTCACCCGGGCATGTTGCAGAGGGTGATGAACCGGCTGCTGGTCGACAATGTCGTCCTCGGCCCCTGGATTCACGTCGGCAGCCGAATGCAATTGCTGTCGGCGATTGCAGAAGCCGACGAGATCACGGCGCGTGGCCGGGTGGTCGCGAACTACGAGAAGAAGGGCCACCGCTTCGTCGAGATCGATGCGCTGGTGGTCGCCAATGGCGACCGCCCACTTGCGCATTGCCATCACGTGGCGATCTATCAGCCGCGCGCGCAGGCGGCCGCCTAGCGGACGGACTTGGCAAGAGGCACGCGGCATCCAAAAGACAGCTGTCATGCTCCGCCTGCGCGGACGATGACGGCGAAGTTCTGGGTACGCTGCTTGCCCACACTCCCGTCATTGCGAGCGCAGCGAAGCAATCCAGAGTGTTGCCGTGGAGGCAGTCTGGATTGCTTCGCTACGCCGCTACGCTCGCAATGACGTGGAGAGGACCCGCGGCCCAATCTCGACAGTCCGTAGCCCGGATGCGCGCACGCCGGCGCCCAGCGGGTGCAGGCGGGAGCGACATCCGGGTTCACCGATACAGCCCGTGAGACCCCGCATGCGGGCTACGGGCTTTTCGTTTGGCAATGAGAGTTTTCGCCTCATCGCGAGCGAAGCGGCTACGCCGCGGTCCTCGCCTTGCCGTCCTGGATCGCGCGCCAGAGCTTTTCGGTGGTGAGCGGCATGTCGAGATGCTTCACGCCGTAGTCGGACAGTGCGTCGATCACCGCGTTGATCACGGATGCCATCGAGCCGGCGCAGCCGGCTTCGCCGCAGCCCTTGGTGCCGAGCGGGTTGGACTTCGCCGGCACCGGATGGTTGTCGACCGTCATCATCGGCACGTCGGAGGCGCGCGGCAGCGCATAGTCCATCAGAGATCCTGTGATCGGCTGGCCGCTCTCGTCGTAGCGTAGATGCTCCATCAGCGCCTGGCCGATGCCCTGGGCGACGCCACCATGGAGCTGGCCGGCGACGATCATCGGGTTGATCACCGTGCCGAAATCGTTGATCGCGGTGTAGGCGACGATCTGCGCGACGCCGGTGTCCGGTTCGATCTCGACCTCGCAGACATGACAACCATTGGGGAACGTCGATTCCGTTACTGTCGAGTTGTGGTCGACGTCGAGCGAGGCTGGCACGCCGTCGGGCATCTTGCCCTCGCGCAGGCGGCGCGCCAGCTCCATGATGTCGATGCTGCGATCGGTGCCGGCGATGGTGAACTGGCCGCCCGCGAACTCGATGTCGGCTTCCGAGGCTTCGAGCAGATGCGCGGCGGCCTGCTTGCCCTTGGCAATGACGAGCTGTGAGGACTCGACGATGGCCTGGCCGGTCGCGGTGATCGAGCGCGAGCCGCCGGTGCCGTTGCCGAACCGCACGAGATCGGAATCGCTCTGCTCCAGCCTGATCTTCTCGAACGGCACGCCGAGTTGCGCCGACAAGACCTGCGAGAACGGAGTCGCGTGGCCTTGGCCGTAGTCCAGCGTGCCGGTCGTCAGGGTCACGCCGCCATCGGCGTCGAAGGTGATCTTGCCGAGCTCGCCCGAGGGCGGCGCGGTCACTTCGAGATAAGAGCCGACCGCGATGCCGCGCAGCTTGCCGTTCTTGCGGCTCTCGCGCTTGCGCTTGGCGAAGCCGGCGTAGTCGGAGACCTGCAATGCCTTCTCGAACACCGCGGCGAAGTCGCCGGAGTCGTAGGTGACGCCCGACGCCGCCGGAAACGGCATCTGGCTCGGCTTGATGAAGTTGCGCTTGCGGATGGTGAGACGGTCGATGCCCATCTCGCGCGCGGCGGTGTCGATCAAGCGCTCCATGAAGTAGTTGGCCTCGGGACGGCCGGCGCCGCGATAGGCACCCATCAGGGTGACGTTGGTCAGCACGGTCTTGATATCGACGCCGAGCAGCGGCGTCTTGTAGACGCTGGCGAGGTTCTTGCCGGTGTTGAGCGACAGCGGCAGCGGCGCGACGCCCATGATGTAGGCGCCGAGATTGCCGTAGCCGGACAGTCTCACAGCGAGGAACCGGCCGTCGGCGTCGAGCGCCAGCTCGCCATGGATGATCTGATCGCGGCCCTGGCTGTCGGACAGGAAGGCGGTGGTGCGCTCGTCGCGCCATTTCACGGGGCGGCCCAGCTCTTTGGCGGCGTGCAGGATGCAGACATATTCGGGATAGGAGACGTTCTTCATCCCGAAGGAGCCACCGACATTGGTGGTGAGGATGCGGACCTTGTCCGGCGCGACGTTCAGAATCTTCGCCAGCGTCGCCTTGTTGCCGGACACGCCCTGGGTCGGCACCTGCAAGGTGAAGCGCTCGGTCTTGCCGTCGAACGCCGCGAGCGCGACGCGCGGCTCCATCGACACCACGGCGACGCGGGTGTTGACGATGTCGAGCTTGGTGACGTGCGCGGCCTTGGCGAAGGCCTCTTCGATCTTGGCCGTGTCGCCGTAATGATAATCGAGCGCGACGTTGTTGGGGATATGGTCATAGAGCTGCGGCGCGCCGGGCTTGGCGGCTTCCTCGGCATTGGTGACCGCGGGCAGGGGCTCGATATCGAGCTCGACCGCCTCGGCCGCGTCGCGGGCCTGGGCCGCGGTCTCCGCGACTACGAACGCAACGGGGTCGCCGACGAAGCGGACCTTGTCGGTGGCGAGCGCCGGCCGGTTGGTCTGCAGCAGCGGCGAGCCGTCCCGGCCCTTCAGCGGCAGGCCGCAGGTGAACGGACCATAATTGGCTCCGGCGAGGTCGGCGCCGGTCCACACCCCGAGCACGCCGGGCATCGCCTTTGCGGCCGCGGTATCAATTCCCTTGATGATGCCGTGGGCGTGGCTGGAGCGCACGATCCAGGCATGGGCCTGGCCGGGCAGGTTGAAATCGTCGGTATATTTGCCGTGACCGCGCACCAGCGTGTCGTCCTCCTTGCGCCGGACCGGCTGCCCGACGCCGAATTTCTGCAGCGCGATCGCGTTTTCGAGGGAGGCCGGGGAGGTGTGATCTTGCATGGATGAGGACCCAAGGGGCTGAATTGGTCGCAAATGCGGGCTGTTCCCAGATAGTGCAGCGCCCGCGGCCGGACAACGGTTGATTAGGAATGGTGCATCACGCCTGATGGAGGGGCTGTTGCGCCGGCGCTATCCACTGATAATGTCTCACGAAAGAGAACTTCCATCTGGGCCGGTTCGGCCAGCGGAAAGACATTTGAATGATCAATGACACGCGGCTGCGGGAGAGTCCCGCGCCGCGCGGGAACTTGGAGCCCGGCTTGCGTCCGGGTCTGGACGTCGCGACGCCTTCCTGCGCCAGCAATGGCAGCAGCGTCTACGCGGCCCTGGACCTCGGAACCAACAATTGCCGGCTCCTGATCGCCTGTCCTTCGGGCGACAGTTTCCGCGTGGTCGACTCCTTCTCGCGCATTGTCCGGCTGGGCGAGGGCATCTCGACCACCGGCTGCATCAGCGACGCGGCGATGGATCGGGCCATCGCGGCGCTCAGCATCTGCCGGGACAAGATCCAGTCGAAGAAGGCCAGGCGCCTGCGGCTGATCGCGACCGAGGCCTGCCGCGCTGCGGCCAATGCCGAGGGGTTCCGCAGCCGGGTTGCGGCGGAGACCGGCATCGAGCTCGAGGTGATCGACCGCGAGACCGAGGCGGCGTTGGCCGTCAAGGGCTGCGCGCCGCTGCTCGATCCCGGCGGGCGAGGGGCGATCCTGTTCGACATCGGCGGCGGCTCCAGCGAGTTGGTCCGGATCGAGCGCGATGCGGGCGACCGCAACGCCGAGCCGCGGATCAAGGCATGGATGTCGATCCCGCTCGGGGTCGTGACGCTGGCCGAACGGTTCGGCGGCCGTGACGTGACGCCGGAGATCTATGCCGCCATGGTCGAGGCCGTGGCCGAGCATGTTGGCCCGTTCGCGGCCGAGAACGGCGGCGATCTCGCCGGCATGCATCTGCTTGGAACCTCCGGCACCGTGACGACGCTGGCGGGCATCCATCTCAACCTCGCGCGCTACGATCGGCGCCGGGTCGATGGCATCTGGATCAACGACGCCGACATCACGACGACGATCGGCAGGCTGCTGGCGATGAGCTACCAGGAGCGCGCCGAGAACAATTGCATCAGCATCGACCGCGCCGATCTCGTTCTGGCGGGCTGCGCCATTCTCGACGCCATCCGCCGGTCCTTTCCGCTGCCGCGCCTGCGCGTCGCCGATCGCGGCCTGCGCGAGGGCATGCTGGTCGAGATGATGCGCGAAGACGGCGCGCTGCGCACGGCGTAGCGACTTCACCCTCCCCTGGAGGGGGAGGGTGACCTTTGTAGTTCCGCCAGACCTCGAGCGTGGACGGATTTTCGCCTCCCGCGTCTGGTCACGACGACCGAGAAACACATGGCAAAAGACACCACCGGCCGCATGCATGTGCAGGTCAAGACCGGAGGCAAGCGCAAGCTGTCCTCGAAACTCTGGCTGGAGCGCCAGCTCAACGATCCCTATGTCGCGCAAGCCAAGCGCGACGGCTATCGCTCGCGCGCGGCCTACAAGCTGCTCGAGATCGACGACAAGCATCATCTGCTCAAGCCCGGCATGACGGTG
Organism: Bradyrhizobium sp. SZCCHNR1017; assembly: GCF_032381375.1. NCBI lineage: Bacteria > Pseudomonadati > Pseudomonadota > Alphaproteobacteria > Hyphomicrobiales > Nitrobacteraceae > Bradyrhizobium > Bradyrhizobium sp. SZCCHNR1017. Next base: position 683,622 of record NZ_JAUHIR010000002.1, read on the forward strand.
CTCGATCTCGGCGCCGCGCCCGGCGGCTGGAGCCAGATCGCGGCGCGCCGGGTCGGGGCCGAAGCCGGGAAGGGCAGGGTGATCGCGATCGATCTGCTGGAGATGGGCGAGATCCCCGGCGTCACCTTCACCCAGCTCGACTTTCATGCCCAGGATGCGCCCGAAAAGCTCCGCGCGATGCTCGGCGGGCGTGCCGACGTGGTGATGTCGGACATGGCGGCCAACACCACCGGCCACCGCAAGACCGACCAGTTGCGCATCGTCGGTCTCGTCGAACTTGCCGCGCATTTCGCCAGCGAGGTGCTCAAGCCGGGCGGCAGTTTTCTCGCCAAGACGTTCCAGAGCGGCGCCGATGCCGACTTGATGGCGCAGCTCAAGCGCGATTACGCCAGCGTCCGCCACGTCAAGCCGGCGGCGAGCCGGCAGGATTCGTCGGAGCGCTACGTGCTGGCGATGGGGTTCCGCGGCGGAGAGCAGGCCGACCTGTTGTAATGGCGTCATTGCGGCCTTGACGCCCTGGCGATACAGAGCAGGGGCAATCACCGTCTCGGGAATCGGCCTGGGCCGGCGAGACGTCGATTCCGGAGGTCCTGCATGCGTGTCCTCAACTGGAGCGCCCTCGCGCTGGGTTTGGCGGTCGGGTCCGTCCTATCGGGCTCTGCTCACGCCCAAGCCTACGATCCGCGCTATCCCGTGTGCATGAAGGTCTATGAAGGCGGCCGGTTTGGCGGTGGCGAGTGGATCGACTGCAGCTATACGTCGCTGCCGCAATGTCGCGCGACGGCGTCGGGCCGTGCGGCGATGTGCGACCTCAATCCCTTCTACGCCCCGCCGTCGCCTCCGCCGCGCCGCGCGCATCGGCGGCATCGCTGAAACATTTCATGACGGAACGGCCGTTGCCGTGCCGCAATCGAACTGAAGATTCGAGACCCTCGTATCCATCGGGCTGCCGTGATGCCGCATCGTTTCATCGTCGCGATCGTGATGCTTCTGCTGCTGGTGCCCGCGATCGCGTCCGCGGCGCCGTCGCACAAGCGCAAGGCGCACCGTTGGCAGGGCTATGGCTTCCTGCCCGGCTACAAGCAGCCGCCCAACAACAGCCTGCCGCTCTATGCCGACAAGGAGGCCATGCGCAACGGGCCGCGCGGCAGCCGCCGCCATTGGTATATCGACGGTACGCCGAAATACATGCTCTACAACGGCGAGTGGCATTATTTCGGCCAGCCCGGCTTCTATCGCGGCCATTACAATGGCGGCAGCTTCGGCCCGTGCTGGACGCGGACGCCGGTGGGGATGGTCTGGACTTGCGGTTAGGCCGCTCCTCCCACAACCGTCTCGTTCTCCCAAGGCTGCTGCTGCAACGCGGGCGACGGCGCGAGCAATCCCGTCTGGACAGCGGCCGCATTTCCCGCTGAAATGCCGTTCCTCAGAGGCAAAAGAAACGCGAGCCGTTCGTTCGGCCGACCGTGGAGGACCGCTTTGAATTCGTTCTGTACGCGCCTGTTCGGCGCGGTCGTCGCTTTGACTGTGCTTGCCGGTACTCCAGCCTTCGCCCAGCAACTCGAGTTGAAGGTCATGGCGCCGGCCGCGCCCGGCGGCGGCTGGGACCAGACCGCGCGGGCAATGCAGCAGGCCTTCGTGGCGTCGGGTGTGGCACGCAGCGTCCAGGTGACCAACGTCGCCGGCGCCGGCGGCACCGTCGGCATCGCGCAGTTCGTCACCGGCGCCAAGGGCGACGGCAACCAGCTGATGGTCAACGGCTTCGTGATGGTCGGCGCGCTCGCCATGAACAAGTCGCCGGTGACGCTGGAGCAGGTGACGCCGATCGCGCGGCTGACCGAGGAGATCCAGGTCATCGTCGTGCCGGCCGCATCGCCGATCAAGACCGCGCAGGATCTCGCCGCGGCGCTGAAGGCCGACATCGCCAAGGTCACCTTCGCCGGCGGCTCGGCCGGCGGTGTCGATCACGTCATGGCCGCGCTGTTCGCCGGCGCCGTCGGGGCCGACGCCAAGAAGGTCAACTACATCCCGTTCTCAGGCGGCGGCGAGTCGCTGGCGGCGATTCTCGGCGGCAAGGTCACCGCCGGCATTTCCGGCCTGTCCGAGTATGACGGGCAGATCAAGAGCGGCAAGCTGCGCGCGATCGGCATATCCTCGGAGAAGCGCATTCCCGGCGTCGACATCCCGACCTTCAAGGAGCAGGGCATCGATCTCGTGCTCGCCAACTGGCGCTCGGTCGTCGCTGCGCCCGGCATTACGCCGGAGCAGAAAAAGACGCTCAGCGAGGCCGTCGAGAAGATGGTGAAGTCGGATTCCTGGAAGGAGATCCTGAAACAGAAGGGCTGGGATGACGCCTATCTTCCGGGTGACGCCTTCGCCGAGTTCCTGAAGAAGGAGAACGTCCGCGTTACCGACGTGCTGAAGTCGGTCGGCCTCGTCAAGTCATGACGACGGAGCGCGCCGGCACCGAGACACCCGCCTCGGGAGGCGTCGACAAGGCCGGCATCGTCATTGCGGCGCTCCTGGCGGCCGTCGCGCTCGTGCTGGTCTACGACGCCAATCAGATCCCGGCGACCACGATGTACGGCATGGGCCCGCAGGTCATGCCGGTCGTGATCGCGATCGGGCTCGGCATTCTTGCACTGGCCAATCTGATCGATGCCGTCAGAGGCAACCTGCCGCCGCGCGAGAGCTCCGATCCGGTCGCGGTGCTGCTCATTCTTGTCGGACTTGCGCTGCTGATCGCCATCATCGGCTTCGGCGGCGGCTTCATCCTGGCGACGACGGCGCTGTTCGTGACGACGTCGGCGGCGTTCGGCCGGCGCGCCTTCGTCACCGATTTCGTCATCGGCGCGGTGCTGACGACCACGATCTATCTCGCCTTCGACCGCCTCCTGACCTTGAGCCTTCCCGCCGGTCCGCTCGAAAGACTGCTCTGATGGACACCTTTGCCGCGCTCGCGCATGGGATGGCGATCGCCGTCCAGCCCATGAACCTGCTCTATGCGCTGGTCGGCGTGTTCCTCGGCACCGCCGTCGGGGTGCTGCCGGGCATCGGGCCGGCGCTCACGGTCGCCCTGCTGCTGCCGGTCACCTACAAGCTCGATCCCGGCGGTTCGCTGATCATGTTCGCTGGCATCTATTATGGCGGCATGTATGGCGGATCGACCACCGCGATCCTGATCAACACGCCTGGCGAGAGCGCCTCGATGGCGACCGCGCTCGAGGGCAACAAGATGGCCAAGGCCGGCCGCGGCGGCCCGGCGCTGGCGACCGCGGCGATCGGCTCCTTCGTCGCAGGCACCATCGCCACCATCGGTCTCGCCTTCCTGTCGCCTTACCTCGTCGACATCGCTGTGCGCTTCGGGCCGGAGGACTACTTCGCGCTGATGTGCGTCGCCTTCGTCACGGTGTCCGCGACCTTCGGCGATTCACCGATCCGCGGCCTCACCAGCCTGTTCATTGGTCTCACGCTCGGCCTCATCGGCATCGACAAGCTCACCGGGCAGGCGCGGCTCGCCTTCGGCGTGCCCGAGCTGCTCGATGGCGTCGAGGTGACGACCTTGGCGGTCGGCCTGTTCGCGGTCGGCGAGGCGCTCTACGTCGCCTCGCGCCGGCATCATACCGAGGAGAAGATCGAGGCCATCAAGGGCTCGCTGTGGATGACGCGCGAGGACTGGAAGCGGTCGTGGAAGCCGTGGCTGCGCGGCACCATGTTCGGCTTTCCAATCGGCGCGCTGCCGGCGGGCGGGGCGGAGATCCCGACGTTCCTGTCCTATTCTGCCGAGCGGCGCCTGACCAAATATCCCGACCAATTCGGCAAAGGCGCGATCGAAGGCGTCGCCGGCCCTGAGGCCGCCAACAACGCTTCTGCCGCGGGCACCTTGGTGCCGCTGCTGACCCTCGGCCTGCCGACGTCGGCGACCGCCGCGATGATGCTCGCCGGCTTCCAGCAGTATGGTCTCAACCCGGGCCCGCTGTTGTTCGCCGAGCGGCCCGACCTGGTCTGGGGCCTGATCGCGAGCCTGTTCATCGCCAACACGATGCTGCTCGTCCTCAACCTGCCGCTGGTCGGCCTGTGGGTGAAGCTGCTCGCGATCCCGACACCATGGCTCTACGCTGGCATCCTCGTGTTCGCGACCATGGGCACGATCGCGGCAAAACCGTCGGTCGTGGAACTGTCGATGCTGGCCGGCTTCGGCGTGCTCGGCTTCCTGATGCGCCGGTTCGATTTCCCGATTGCGCCCGTCGTGGTCGGGCTCATCCTCGGGCCGATCGCCGAGAGCCAGTTGCGGCGGGCGCTCGCGATCAGCCTTGGGGACCCCATGACCCTGCTGCAGTCGCCGATCTCTGCAACGCTTCTGGTCGTCGCGCTGATTGCTCTGATCGCGCCGTTCATCTTGAAGGGACTCGGACGCTTCAAGGCGAATGAGGATTGAGCGCGGCCGCAAGCGGAAACCGCGCCATCGCACTGCAACATAACGTGACCGGAGGTGAGCGCGGAGATCGGGCGCAGCTTGAAACGATGTGCCCGCGATCTGGTTTGGGTTGAGCCATCGAGACCGGAGCCTGGAACTCCGGATCAGCCGAGGAAGCGTCTTTCGGGGCGTGTCACCCCAAACCGAAAGAGACCTGATGACCGATCGCTTCGATGACGGTTTCAAGCCAGCCCCCGCGCAACGTCCCGCCGCTCCGAAGACCGCAACCCAGCCACAGCGCCATCCCGTGATCCTCAGGGTGTCGGCGCTCGGCGTGGCCGGCATCCTCTCGGCGCTGATGCTGACCGCGGTGGTGCCGCCGATCGTGGCCGACCAGTCCGATCGCGCCGTGGTCGATGCGCCGGTGATGCTGCTGACGTCCCCGATCGCGGGCCAGGTCGATTCGCTCACGGCCAAGCCGGGTGGCGAGGTTCGGTCCGGCGACCGCCTCGCAGAGATCACCAATCCGCGGCTGGACCGCGCCACGCTCATCTCGCTGGAAGAAAAGGCGGGCGACGCGCGTCAGAAGCTCGACGCCACGCGCGCCAAGCATCAGTCCGACGTCGCTTATGTCAGCTCGCTCGATCGGGAGATCGCGAGCCAAGCCGGTCAGTTGAAGGCGCAGTTGCAGTCCCAGATCGAGGAGCTGCGTGCCCGCGTCGCGCAGTCGAACGCGCAGAGCAGCGAGAAGAAGGCCGTCGTCGACCGCCAGAACCGCATGGTCGCGCGCGATGCCGCCAGCGTCGAGATGCTGAAGCCGACCGAGCAGCAATATGCGGCGGCGCTGCACGACACCGATGCGCAGACTGCCAAGCTGAACCAGAAGCTGACACAGCTGAAGGCGCTCGACGCCGGCGTCTATGTCGGCGAGGATCTGGTCGCGCTGAACATGCTCAGTCAGAAGCGCCGTGACATCGATCTCGATGCAAGGCGGATGGAGATCGAGGAGAAACAGCAGGCGGCCGTGCTCGACGATCTCGAGGGCCTGATCAAGTCGGAGCGCGCGCGGCTGGCGCGGCTCGCTGCCGCGGACGTGCTCTCGCCCGGTCCCGGCAAGGTGCTGGCGGTGGGCGCCGACACCGGACGCCACGTCAGCGCCGGCGATACGATCGCCTCGGTGGTCGATTGCGACAAGCGTTTTGTGGTCGCGATCTTCTCCTATCGCCAGGGCGAAGCGATGAAGCCGGGCACCAAGGTGCGCATCGATGGCGGCGGCTTCCATAGCGGCATCGTCAGCGCCGTGCTGCCGAAGACCAGCGACAAGGTCGACGAGCGCTTTGCCGTGCCATTTCCGCAGACCGAGCGGCGGGAGCTCTATGTCATGATCACACCTGATGCTGCCGACGAAAAACCGGCGGCGCAGCCGACCTCCGCGGCGACACCGGCCTGCACGGTGGGGCAGTGGGTCACCGTGACGCGCGACAATGGCATCGTGCCGTCGATGTCGGTGACGTGGCGCCGGCTCGGCCACCTCGTTGCGTCGCTGACCGACCTGGACCCGTCTGAGCCGGACGAAGCGACGCGCCGTGCCGGTGTCACCAAGCTCGACTCCGCCTTGCGGTCGCACCCGGCGCAGCAGCCGGTATTGGACGAGCAGTGGCTTCCGACGGCGCGCGCGGTCTCGGCACAATGAGGCTTCTCTCCATGATGATGGCGGTGATCGCTCTGCTCGGCGGCGCATCGCCGATGCGGGCCGAGACTCCGCTCTGTGCGGGACTGGTGCAGGCCGTCGAGCCTGGCCTCGCCGGCCGTGACGCGGCGTTCATTCGCAGCTACGAGCCGGGTGCCGACGAGGAGGGGCTGCCGCTCGGCCTTTCGACGACGGCGTTCACCTATGACAACGCTCTGGCAGCGATCGCGCTGGTCGCATGCGGTCGCACCGACGAGGGCCGCGTGATCGGCAACGCGCTGGTGCATGCCGCCGCTCATGATCGCACCTTCGGCGATGGGCGCCTTCGCAATGCCTATCGCGCCGGTCCTGTCGGCCCCGGGGCGGCGCTGCTGCCTGGCTGGTGGGACGACCAGAAGAAGATCTGGGGCGAGGATGCCGCGCAGGACGGCACCGCGACCGGCAACGTCGCCTGGGCAGCGCTGGCGCTGCTGACGCTGCATCAGGCGACCGGCGAGGAGGGCTACTTGTCCAGCGCGCGGCGCCTGATGGACTGGATCATTGCCAGCGCAACGAACGGAGCGGACGGCTTCAGCGGCGGTTATCACGGTTACGATCCGCAGCAGGTGCGCCTCAGCTGGATGTCGACCGAGCATAATGCCGATGTCTACGCCGTGGCCTCCTGGCTCCATCGTATCACATTGGAGCCGCGCTATCAGGATGCCGCGCAGACGGCGCGCCGCCTGCTCGATCGCACGTTCCGCGGCGATCGCTTCCTGCTCGGCACCAAGCCCGACGGCCGCCTCGCCGACGACAATCTGCTCGCGCTCGACGTGCAGCTCTGGCCGTGGATGGCGGTGACGGATGCGCCCGACTGGCGCAGCGCGCTGCGCTTTGCCGAAACTCATCTTGCCGTCGACGGAGGCTTCGATTTCAACAGCGATCGCGACGGCGTCTGGGTCGAGGGCACCGCGCAGGCGGCGCTGGCCTATCGCATGGTCGGAGATGCCGCTGCCAGCGAGGAGCTGCTTGCAGGGTTGCGTGCCGACCGCACGGCAACGGGACTGCTGAACGCGACGCGCAACGCGCGCCTCACCACGGGTCTGTCGATCGACCCGACGGGCGCGACCACCATCCAGGACTTCTTCTACTACAAGCGCCCGCATCTCGGTGCTACCGCCTGGGCCGTGCTCGCCGAGACCGGCTGGAATCCTTTCACCGGCGCAAGGGTCCCCTGATGTTTCCGCTCCCCAGCAATGACGCCTCGGTGTTGACCACCGATCTCGGAGTCCTGCTCGGGCTCCTCGTGATGGCGCGTCTGCTCGATCCGACGCGCCGGCGCGACCGCCTGCTGTTCGGCGCTACCGCAGCGTCGTTCCTCCTGATCTACACGCTGTGGCGCTGGCACGACACGCTGCCGGTGTTCGACCTGACCCTGCAGGCGCTGTGGCCGCGGCTGTTCATCACGCTCGAGATCGTGGCGATCTCCTACACGCTGATGTCGATTCTGATCTTGACCCGCAGCGTCGACCGCTCGGGACAGGCCGACGCCGCGCAAGCTGCGCTGGCGGCACGGGGCGAGCAGCCGGACGTGGACGTGTTCATCTGCACCTATGACGAGCCCATGGAGATAGTCGAGCGCTCGATCCTCGCGGCTCTCGCGCTCGACTATCCCAACAAGACCGTCTGGGTGCTCGACGACACCAGGCGCGATCGGCTCCGCGCCTTCTGCGACGAGGTCGGCGCGCGCCATCTGACGCGGCCCGACAACAAGGGCGCCAAGGCCGGCAATCTCAACAACGCGCTTGCGGCTACGGCGCAGCTATCGAACGCGCCGGTGATCCTGGTGCTCGATGCCGACTTCGCCCCGCGCCGCGACTTCCTCCAGCGGACGGTCGGCCTGCTGCTGTCCGAGCCCGATATCGCCGTCGTGCAGACGCCGCAATTCTACTACAACCCCGATCCGATCCAGCACAATCTGCTGGCGTCAAGCCACTGGGTCGACGACCAGCGCTTCTTCTTCGACGTGTTCCAGCCGGCGAAGGACGCCTGGGGCTGCGCGTTCTGTGTCGGCACCTCCTTCGTCGTCCGCCGCGAGCGGCTCATGGAGATCGGCGGCTTCCCGCACGCGGCGATCTCCGAGGATCTCAACCTCACCTACACGCTGCTCAAGCGCGGCCATCGCACGGTCTGGCTGAACGAACCGCTCAGCTTCGGCCTCTCGGCGGAAGGCGTGCCCGAATACATCACCCAGCGCGCCCGCTGGTGCCTCGGCACGATTCAGGTCGCGCTCTTGCGCGACGGCCCGCTGCGCAGCCGCGGCTACAGCTTCACCCAGCGCTGGCACTTCCTGCATGGCGTGCTCAACTGGGCCTGCAAGCCGTTCATGGTGCTGCTTCTGATCGCGCCGCCGATCTACTGGTTCGCCGGGCTGCCGGCGTTCGAGGCCGACTATCTGTCGTTCCTGCGCTACGGCGTGCCGGCGCTGCTCGGGACGATCATCTACATGGGCTGGATCTCGCGTTCCAAGACCCTGCCGCTGTTCATGGAAGCGACCCATGCAGTGACCTGCTTTGCCGTCACGGCCACCTTGTTCAGCGCGCTGGTCCGGCCGTTCGGCCGCCCATTCAAGGTGACCGACAAGGGCGGCGACCGCTCCAAGCCGCGCGTCCACGGCAAGCTCGCCGCGATCTTTGGCGGGATCGCCGCGAGCTCGGCGGCGGCCATCGTCTGGGCGTTCGTGTCGCCGAATGCAGCCAGCGAGATCTCGTCGATCGACTACTTCAATCTGTTATGGGCCGGCATCGCGATGCTCATCGCCTTCATCGCGTTTCTCGTCTGCTTCGAGCTGCCGCGCGGCGAGGACCTGTTTCCGAGCGACGAGGCGGGCTGGCTGGCGCAGAGCGGCGAGGTCGTGCCGTGCAAGATCGAGGCGCTGTCGCTGTCGTCGGCCCGCGTGGCCGGTCCACCGCATCATCGCATGACCCGGTCGGGCACCCGATTGCCGCTGCATCTCGACGGCCTCGGATGGCTCGAGGCGTCGGTCGAGGCCGTCTCCAGGACGACCACGCATCTGCGCCTGCAGCCCGACGAAGCGCAACGGCGGCAATTGGTGGTCCGCCTGTTCAGCTCATCCCGCGGCGTCATCACCGATCGCGCCCGCCTGCGCGGTGCGCTGGCAGGGCTGGCGCGACGCGGTTTCGTCGGGCGGTGAGTTGCCGATCGTGCTGTCGGGTAGGCAGAGAGGCCGCCGCAGGCGGCAGCGGGCCCCCCGTCGAACCGCGCACTTGGACGCGAGACGGTGGCACGGCGTTACCTCGAGCTCGCCTCGGAGAAGCATCACGGCAGCGCCATTGCCTCCAGCTCGTGCCATCCGGCAGAGGCTTATCGGTTGGTTAAGACTAACGCGAGAATACCTCCGATGTCCTGGCAGGCGCCGACGGCGCTGCAAAGCCGGCTGCGATATGACTTGGGGCGCTGACTTTGCAGCATCGCGGACCGGACGCGGGCTGCGCGACAGAGGCAGGACAAGTCGGGCATGGATGCTGGAACGCAGAGGGCAACGGCTGACACCGCGCGCACGGCGTGGATCGATTTCGCGCGCGGCCTCGGCGTCATCCTGGTGGTGTACGGTCATGTGCTTGGCGGTCTGGTGCGCCCCGGCATCTTCCCGGATGGAGCCGTCGCGCGCTGGATGGACTACACGCTCTATACGTTCCACATGCCGCTGTTCTTCTTCCTGGCCGGCTTGAACGTGCAGCACAGCTTGCGGCGCGGCGCGCGTCCCTTCCTCACCTCCAAGCTCTGGACCATCGCTTACCCCTACGTGCTGTGGTCGCTGATCCAGGGCGGGATCACGATGCTGCTGGCGCGGGATGCCAACATCCCGATACATCCCGGCGATCTCACCGCGATCTGGTATCGTCCAATCGCGCAATTCTGGTTCCTCTACGCGCTGATGATCTGCCACGTGATCGCGGTGCTGGTCCCGTCGCGGACGGTTTTGACCACGCTCGCGCTGGCCGGGCTCGGCGTGTTCCTCGCGTTGCCGATCCGGCCGGACCTCGCGCTCACGCTGCATCATCTGCCGTTCTATGTCGCGGGCGTCTACGGTGTCAGCGTCGTGGCGGAATGGCGGCCGTCCGGCTGGTCCGCGTTGGCCGTGATCGGGATCGCGTTTGCGGCCGCAGTGGCGCTGGGCGGCCAGCTGTCCGGCATGGACGCCAACGGACTCGCCTCCCTGCCGGCCTGTGTGCTCGGGATCGCCGGCACGGTCGGGCTCTGCAAGCTGCTCGCGCCAACGAGCCATCGCTGGCTTGCGGCCGCAGGCGTCGCGTCGATGACGATCTATGTGCTGCACATCCTTGCCGGCTCGGGCATGCGGATCATCATGCTGAAGCTGCACATCCCGCCATCGCCATGGGTCTATCTGCTGGCCGGAACGGCGGCCGGCGTGGTGCTTCCTCTGATCGCGCATGCCATCCTGCGGCGGCTCAATCTGCTGGCCGTCTTCGGGCTCGCACCGCCGGCCTCCCGCAAGCTCCAGACTGCGGCGATCACGCCGCGCGCTGCAACGTCCGATCAGGCGCCGGCCTGATGCTGCCGAGCGGCGACGGTGCGCCGTGCTCCGTCGGCCATCTGGTCGAGCGGACAGGCCATCGCGACGAGCATCCAGAACAGCGCCGAGACCTCGCCGGAGGAGATGCTGGTCAGCGGCAGCTGAATCAAGAGCGCACTGATGGCGAGCGCCCCGAGCACGGCGCCCTCGCGCGTCGGTATCCGCCACGCGGCGCCGGTGGCGGCGAGCCCAACCCAGACATAGGCCGCGAGGCAGATCAGTCCGACCGGAATGCCCATCGTCACCCAGCTTGCGATGATCTGCCCGTCGATCGGCATCGCGCCGGCGACGCCGACGTCGGTGATGGTGAAGCCCGATCCCAGGACCATGCTGTTCGGCGCATTCCACAGCGTGACGAACTCATCCAGCCGCTCGCTGCCGCTGCTGTCCTGCGACACGCTGCCGAGCGATTCCAGACGGGAGGTGATGACCTCCGCGAACGGCGTGAACATGACGGTGACGATCACCGCGCCGACCAATCCGACCGTGATCGATACGGCCCGACGCCGCGTCGCGGGGAACAACATGCAGAACAGCACGCCCACCGCAAGCGTGATCCAGCTGGTGCGGTAGAGCGACAGCAACAGGCCGAGCGCCGCGGGCGCCATCGCCGCCATTGCCAGCCATCCCGGGCGCAGGAAGCCCACCAGCAGCAGGCCGGTGGCCGTGAAGGTCGCGTAGCTGGCCGGGCCGTTCATCGTGCTGAACACGCGCACCATGTAGGGCAGCGGATAGCCGGCCGAGGTGATGCTGGCATTCACCATCCAGAACCGATCCCAGCCTTGCGGATCGACATATTGCCAGATGCCGTAAAGGCCTGTGACCGGCAGCACCAGCAGGAATACGCGCGTGATTGCATCGAGCAGGGCGCCGTCGGATCGCGCCCGCTGCTGCAGGGCGATCGCATAGAGTACGGGCGCGGCCCATTTCATTCCGCCGTTGGCGGCGTTGAACCAGTCGTTCTGGAAGATCGACAGCGCGCCGCCATAGACGATGCAGGCGAGGATGATGAAGGGCGCCACGAGCCAGGGATTGCCCGGCCTGTCCTTGTCCGCGGGCGAAAGCACCAGACTCGGAACTGGCGCGATGATGAACAGCAGCGGGCCGCTCAGCATGACGCCGGACGAATCGAATCCTGCGGAGATGTCGACCAGGCGGCGCACGAAAGGAGCAAAGGCGAACATCAGGATCGCCGACTGCACGTGGGCCGCGGGGCTGCGACGCCACGCGAACCAGCCGGCCACCGCGCAGCCGAGGATGAAGGCTGGTCTGACGATGCCGCCGAGTGCCGGGACGGCAAGCGCCGTCGCTGCCAGGAGAAGCGCGGACGGCCAACAGTTCATCGCCATCGCCGCGAGCGGCTGCGGATCGATTCGGCTCTCTTTCATGAAGTCGGACTATAATGGAAATCCGGTCTCCTCAGGCATGTTCGAGGCTGGGAGCCAGATGCCCGGCGCCTGAGGCGGCCGTCAACCGGGACGACGAAAGAAGTGATCCGAGCATGATGCGACGCGCAATCGTGGCCACGCTTGTCGCAGCGTGGTTGGCCGTCTCGTTGACCGCGACGGCAGGAGCTGCGGAGGTGCTGCCGGCCCGCGACGTCTGCCAGCCGACCACCTCGGCCAAATCGCGCGACGGCAATTGCGTTCCCTGCGCCGTCGGACCCATCTCGACCGCCCCTGGGTTCCTGGCACTGCTGGAGCAGGTGCGCACGCGGCGCGCCGCCTTTGCCGACATCGACCGTCGTATCGATGGCGCGAGCGGAGACCCGGAGGTGCAGAGCCTGCTGCAGGGACGCAACCTGGCCCGTGCACTGTACGGTTCTGACGCGGATTTCATCGCGGGCGGCAACGCCTCGCGCTGCCTCCTGCCGGACAACGAGGCCGTGCGTGCCAGGGCCACGCCGGTTGCCTGCGACGCGATTCCGCGCGAGGGGCTGGTGGTGCTTCTGACCGCGGGCCAGTCGAACATCTCCAACACCGGCGCGCCCGATCAGAGTGGCCGGCTCTATCAGCCTCACAACCGGTTCTACAATTTCGACCGCTTCGACGGCCGCTGCTACGTGGCGCGCAATCCATTGCTGGGAACGCCGGGCGAGGGCGAGAACGTCGCCACCCGGTTGGGCGACGAATTGATCGATCGCGGGCTGGCGAAGACGGTCGTGATCGCACCCGTTGCGATCGGCGGGACTTATCTCGAGGAGTGGCGCGCCCGCGGCGGCAAGTATTTCGAGGTGCTGCTCGCAACCGTCGCCGGCCTGCGCGAGGCCAATCTCGAACCGAGCGCGGTGCTCTGGCATCAGGGCGAGTACAACGCCTTCGCGTTCTCCACCAATGGCGCGGAGGACGGCGCGTCCCTGCACGTCACTGCGAAAATGAAGGAAGCGGGACGACTGTCCTACTTGCGCAATTATCTTGAGATCGTTGCCGGCCTGCGGGCGGCCGACCTGACGGCGCCGATCTTCGTCGCCACGGCGACGCTCTGCGGCAGTGTTCCCGACGAGATCATCCGTTCAGCCCAGGCCGCCGTGCCGAACCCGGCACTCGGCGTTTATCCTGGCCCGGATACCGACCAGATCGGGCTCAAGCTGCGCCACGATGGCTGCCACATGAGCCATGCCGGCACCGAGTTGCACGCGCGGATGTGGGCCGATCGCCTGGCCGACTACTGGAAGTCCGGGGCGAGGCGGCCTTGAGCCGGAAGCGGGACGATCAGCCGAGCTTTTGATCCCGCGCATCATGCGTGGTCTCGCTCGCCGATTTCCTGGCGGCCTTCTCCGCGCCCTTCTCGGCGCCCTTGCGGCTCGCGATCGCGGCCACCTTGCGGCCTGAGATCTCGCTGCCGGCGTCGTCCGGCATCTGCCAGAACAGGATCGACGACAGCGCCGACGTGATCGCGACGACGATGAAGGCGGGCGCGAAGGACGCCGCGGTGAGCTGGCTCGCGCCGTGCACCCACATCGTGGTCTCCACCGAGAACGCGCCGACCGCGACGCCGGCGGAGATCGCGAGCTGCTGGTTGACGCTGGTGAGCGTCGTGGCGCGGCTCATCTGCGCGGTCTCGACCTCGGCATAGGCGACGGTGTTGATCGCGGTGAACTGCAGCGAGCGGAAGAAGCCGCCGACCACGAGAATGATCAGGATCAGCAGCAGCGGGGTCGCCGGCGTGAACAGCGCGCAGGCGGCGAGGAAGACCGAACTGACGACGGCATTGACGGTCATCAGATGGCGGAAGCCGAAGGCGCGGATGAGGCGCGCGGCCAGCGCCTTCATGCCCATTGCCCCGGCGGAGGAGCCGAAGGTGACGAGGCCGGACTGGAACGGCGACAGCCCGAAGCCGAGCTGCATCAGCAGCGGCAGCAGGAAGGGCAGGGCGCCGATGCCCAGGCGAAACATGAAGCCGCCGACGATCGAGGCACGCAGGGTCGGCAGCCGCAGCAGCGAGAAATCGAGCACAGGAGAGTTGGTGCGCCAGGAGTGGCGGACGTAGAGCGTCATCGAGATCGCGCCGATCGCAACGAGACTCGCGACCACCGGCCACGGCAGCAGGTTGAGACCGGCGACCGAGAGACCGAAGGCGAGGCCGGCGAGGCCGATGCCGGCCAGCACCATGCCATAGAGATCGAACGGCTCGGGATTGTCGCTCTTGATCGGATCGATGAAGCGCAGCGCCATGATAATGCCGACGATGCCGATCGGGATGTTGATCAGGAAGATCCAGTGCCAGGAGAAATAGGTGGTGATGAAGCCGCCGACCGGCGGTCCGATCACCGGACCGATCAGCGCGGGGATGGTGACCCAGGCCATGGCGCCGACCAGCGCGCTCTTGTCGACCGAGCGCAGCAGCACGAGGCGCCCGACCGGCGTCATCATCGCCCCGCCCATGCCCTGCAGGATGCGCGCGAACACGAAGTTCTCGACGGAGTTGGCGAGCGCGCAGCCGATCGAGCCGATCATGAACACGGCGACCGCGCTCGAGAACACGCGCCGCGCGCCGAAGCGGTCGGCGGTCCAGCCGCTCGCCGGGATGAACACCGCCAGCGACAGCAGATAGGAGGTGATGGCGAGCTTGAGCGTCAGCGGGCTGGTGCCGATGTCCCTGGCGATCGCCGGCAGCGAGGTCGCGATGACCGTGGAGTCCATGTTCTCCATGAACAGGGCGGTGGCGACGATCAGCGGAATGACGCGTTGCTTGTTCATCGGAGGTCGGCAGCGGGAGGACGAGGGCGGGCGCCGGGGCTTTAACACCCTGCGGCGAACGAGGCCATTGCGCTGCTGGCATGGCCCCCTAGATGCAGCGTGACGCTGCCGCGTCCCGTTTTGTTGGAGATGTGCCGATGATCTACCTGCTCGCCGCTTTGGTGCCGCCGCTGGGTCTGCTGCTCAACGGGCAGCCGTTCGCGGCGATCTTCAACCTGCTGCTGTGTCTGGTGTGCCTGGTCCTCGGCCTGTTCTTCCACGTCATGCTGCTGGTGCCCTCGGCGCACGCTTTGGTCGCCGTGCACATGCGGCGGGAGGACCGGCGGCACCGCGAGGTGGTCGAGGCCATCCGCCGCTACGGGCCACCGCCGGGCGCATGGCGCTAGAGGCGCGGAACTTCTGCTCCAGAATCGGGGGCTTCGCGACCTTTTGTTGCGCGTTTCGGACCTGATCAGGGCCGGTCTGGGCCGTTCTTCGCAATCGCGGGAGGACAGCGGATCGGCCCTTTGATTCGTCACAGGCCCATGCTATCGACCCGCGTCAACCCCACCGATGGGCACCGATTCGACGGCGAGGCATGGTCTCGACGGCGGCGTCGCTCATCCGTACCCGCATCGCGGCCGTTTTGGCCGCAGACAAGGAGTTGACGATGGCGACCGTCCAGACACTTCGCGAAGCCTTCACCTTCGACGACGTGCTCTTGAAGCCGGGCCTGTCCGATGTGCTGCCCTCCGAGGTCGACATTCGCTCGCGCGTGACGCGCGAGATCCCGCTCAACATTCCGATCATGGCCTCCGCCATGGATACCGTCACCGAGGCGCGCATGGCGATCGCCATGGCGCAGGCCGGCGGTATCGGCGTCATCCACCGCAATTTCGATCCCGAGGGCCAGGCCGCCCAGGTGCGCCAGGTCAAGAAGTTCGAGTCGGGCATGGTGGTCAATCCGCTGACCATCGCGCCCGACGCCACGCTCGCCGACGCGCTGGCGCTGATGAAGGACTACGGCTTCTCAGGCATCCCGGTGGTCACCGGCGGCGGCAAGGGCATCCCCGGCAAGCTGGTCGGCATCCTCACCAATCGCGACGTGCGCTTCGCCACCGATCCGCGCCAGAAGATCTCCGAGCTGATGACGCATGAGAACCTCGTCACCGTGCGCGAAGGCGTCGGCCAGGACGAGGCCAAGAAGATCCTGCACAAGCACCGCATCGAGAAGCTGCTGGTCGTCGACGACCAGTATCGCTGCGTCGGCCTGATCACCGTGAAGGACATGGAGAAGGCGGTCGCGCATCCGCTGGCCTGCAAGGACGGCCAGGGCCGGCTCCGCGTCGCCGCCGCGACCACCGTGGGCGAGGGCGGCTTCGAGCGCACCGAGAAGCTGATCGAGGCCGGTGTCGACCTCGTCGTGGTCGACACCGCGCATGGTCATTCCTCGCGCGTGCTCGAGGCGGTCAACCGCATCAAGCGCATCTCCAACGCGGTGCAGGTGATCGCCGGCAACATCGCCACCCGCGACGGCGCGCAGGCGCTGATCGATGCCGGCGCTGACGCGGTCAAGGTCGGCATCGGCCCGGGCTCGATCTGCACCACGCGCATCGTCGCCGGCGTCGGCGTGCCGCAGCTCAGCGCGATCATGGACGCGGTCGAGGCCGCCAAGAAGGCCGACGTGCCCGTGATCGCCGACGGCGGCATCAAGTTCTCCGGCGACCTCGCCAAGGCGCTCGCCGCCGGTGCCGACGTCGCCATGGTCGGCTCGCTGCTCGCCGGCACCGACGAGACCCCAGGCGAAGTGTTCCTGTGGCAGGGCCGCTCCTACAAGGCCTATCGCGGCATGGGCTCGGTCGGCGCGATGGCGCGCGGCTCGGCCGACCGCTACTTCCAGCAGGACATCAAGGACACCTTGAAGCTCGTGCCCGAGGGCATCGAGGGCCAGGTGCCGTACAAGGGCCCGGTCGGCAACGTCATGCACCAGCTCGCCGGCGGCCTCCGTGCCGCCATGGGCTATGTCGGCGCCAAGGATCTCGGCGAATTTCACTCCAAGGCCGAGTTCGTCCGCATCACCGGCGCCGGCCTGCGCGAAAGCCACGTCCACGACGTGACGATCACGCGCGAAAGCCCGAACTATCCGGGCGGGGCGTAAGCCATACCCACGTCATTCCGGGGCAGCGCGACGCGCAACGCGCGGCGTGCTGAACCCGGAATCCCGATATTGTCTTGCATCATCACCTGCGCACCTCACCTCTGGATTCCGGGTTCGCGCTAACGCGCGCCCCGGAATGACGGAGGAGAGGGCACCGCTCCCTCAGCAAGCATAATAACATCAGGAGGAAACACCATGTCCCAAGCCAAGCGCATCGTTCTCGCCGCCCGTCCCGTCGGCGAGCCCAAGCCGACCGACTTCCGTCTCGAGGACTACGCCGTCCCGACGCCCGGTGCTGGCGAGGTGCTGCTGCGCACGATCTGGCTGTCGCTCGATCCCTACATGCGCGGGCGCATGAGCGACGGGCCGTCCTATGCCCAGCCGGTGCCGGTCGGCGGCGTGATGGAGGCGGGCACCGTGTGCGAGGTGGTGGCCTCCAACAATCCCGGCTTCAAGGCCGGCGACATCGTGCTGGCGCGCGCCGGCTGGCAGACGCACGCGATCTCCGACGGCAAGGGCCTCGCCAAGGTCGATCCGAAGCTGGCGCCGATCTCGACCGCGGTGGGCGTGCTCGGCATGCCCGGCATGACCGCCTACACCGGCCTGCTCGACATCGGCCAGCCCAAGCCGGGCGAGACCGTGGTGGTCGCCGCCGCCTCCGGCGCGGTCGGCTCGGCGGTCGGGCAGATCGCGAAGATCAAGGGCGCCCGCGCCATCGGCATCGCCGGCGGCAAGGACAAATGCGACTATGTGAAATCCGAGTTCGGCTTCGACGACTGCCTCGACCACCGCGATCCCGATCTCGCCGCGAAGCTCAAGGAAGCCTGTCCCAAGGGCATCGACGTCTATTTCGAGAATGTCGGCGGCCCGGTGTTCGAGGCGGTGTTCCCGCTGTTCAACGCCTTCGCCCGCATGCCGGTCTGCGGCCTGATCGCGCATTACAACGACACCCAGTCGGTGGCGCCGAAATGGGCCGGCGCGCTGATGCGCAATGTGCTGACCAAGCGGCTGACCATCCGCGGCTTCATCGTCAGCGATTTCGCCTCCCGCCATGGCGACTTCCTCAAGGACATGTCGGCCTGGGTCCGCGACGGCAAGGTCAAGTACAAGGAGTACGTCACCGAGGGCCTGGAGAACGCGCCGTCCGCGTTCATGGGCCTGCTCAAGGGCGCCAATTTCGGCAAGCAGCTGGTGCGGGTCGGACCCGACAAGGCCTGAGCCACACCTGATGTAATTCTTAAGCCTGTCTGGAAAAAAGCGGGAACCACGGGCGCTTATCGGGAGTCCTGAGGGAACCGGTTCATCCACGAGGGCCCGGCATCATGCCGGGCCTTCGACTTTCCCAAGGGGGATTTCCATGTCGCTGACCATGGTGCTGCTGCCCGTCTTCGTGCAGGTCGGGCTCACCTTCGCGCTGCTGTTCTGGAACAGGACACGGGCACAAACCGCTGACGTCGCCGACGAATTCGGCCTGCCGACCCTGTTCTACGCGCTGATCGCGATTGCGCTGCCGCTGCGGCATGCCGATCTGGTCATCGTGCTGCTGTCCTGGGTGTTCGTGGTGACCCGCTTCGTCAATGCGGGCCTCGTCAGCGGCGCCAAGGACAGCCGCCAGCGCGGGCTCGCCTGGATCGCCTCGGCGCTGGTGCTGCTGGCGATGTGGCTGTATTTCGCCCTCAAGATCCTTCTCCTGATCTAGAACTGGACCTCCTGAATGACCCCCGCCGCCCGGCTGTCCGCCGCCATCGACATCATCGAGACCATCGAGGCCCAGAGGGCGCCGGCGGCCAAGGCCTTGAAGGACTGGGGCACCAGCCACCGCTTCGCCGGCTCCGGCGACCGTGCCGCCATCGCGGGCCTGGTCTGGGACGTGCTCCGCCGCCGTGCCTCCAGCGCCTATGTCATGGAGGACGACACGGCGCGGGCGCGGGTGCTCGGCATGCTCAAGCTCGAGCGCGGCCTCGATGTGCCGACCATCGCGGCGATGTGCGACGGCAGCCGCTTCGCCCCGCCGCCCTTGACCGCGCAGGAGGAGACGGCGCTGGCCTCGCGCACGACCGAGGGCGCGCCGCCGCCGGTCGCCGGCGACTATCCCGACTGGCTCGACCCTTATCTCACTGCGGTGTTCGGCGACGACCGCGTCGCCGAGGCCATGGCGATGGCCAGCCGCGCGCCGCTCGACCTCCGCGTCAACACGCTCAAGGCCAAGCGCGAGAAGGTGCAGGCCTCGCTGAAGCATCTCGGCGCGGTGCCGACGCCGTGGTCGCCGCTCGGCCTGCGCATCACGCTCGGTGCCGACGCGCGCAATCCCGGAATCCATGCCGAGGAGGATTTCATCAAGGGCGGCATCGAGGTCCAGGACGAGGGATCGCAGCTCGCGGCCTTGTTCACCGCCGCCAAGCCCGGCGAGCAGGTCATCGACCTCTGCGCCGGCGCCGGCGGCAAGACGCTGGCCCTGGCGGCGATGATGGGCGGCAAGGGCCGGCTGATCGCCACCGACCACGACAAGCGCCAGCTGGCGCCCATCCACGAGCGGCTGTCGCGCGCCGGCGTCCACAATGCCGACGTCCGCAGCCCGAGGGGTGACGCCGATCCGCTCGCCGACATCAAGGCCTCGGCCGATCTCGTCGTCATCGACGCCCCCTGCACGGGCACCGGCACCTGGCGCCGCAATCCCGACGCCAAATGGCGCATGCGCCCCGGCGCGCTGGAGATCCGCCTGAAGGATCAGGCCGAGGTGCTCGACCGCGCCGCCGCCCTGGTCAAGCCCGGCGGCCGCATCGCCTACATCACCTGCTCGGTGCTCCAGCCGGAGAACGGCGACCAGGTGAGAGCGTTCGTGGAGCGGCATCCGGCCTTCACCATCCAGCCCCCCGACCAGACCGCCACCGTCCTCTGGGACAAGGCCGAGGCCTTCGCCGAGGCCGCGCTGAAGTCGGAGGAGGGCTGGCTGATGACCCCCCGCCGGACGGGGACGGACGGGTTCTTCGTGTCGGTATTGAAGAAGCAGGCCTAAACTCCACCCACCGCCGTCATTGCGAGCGCAGCGAAGCAATCCAGGGTTGCGCGCGAGACTCTGGATTGCTTCGCTGCGCTCGCAATGACGGAGGAGGCAGCCGCGGCATCCTCCACCGTCGTCCTCTGCGAAAGCGGGGGACCCAGTAATCCACCCGCCGGTCGTGTCCGACCGAGACGCCGCGGCGTACTGGATACCCCGCCTTCGCGGGGTATGACGGCGTTGCCACAAGCACGCTGTCATTCCGGGACGCGCCCCTTGGCGCGGGCCCGGAATCCATACTCCCGGTCGTGGTTATGGATTCCGGGCTCGCGCTCCGCGCGCCCCGGAATGACGGGGAGGAAAGGGCGTCAACCCCGGCGAAGGGTTGCGGGACTCGTGCTCTCGGCGTAATTCCTTGCCATGACAGCCCAGCCCAACACCCCCGCCAGCGCCGCCGCCGACACCTCCGTGGCCGCGCTCCACGACAAGATCCTGATCGTCGATTTCGGCAGCCAGGTCACGCAGCTGATCGCGCGCCGGGTGCGCGAGGACGGCGTGTATTGCGAGATCGTGCCGTTCCAGAAGGCGGAGGCCGCCTTCCGGCAGATGAACCCGAAGGCCGTGATCCTCTCCGGCGGCCCCGAATCCGTCCACGAAGAGGGCTCCCCGCGCGCCCCGCAACTGATCTTCGATTCAGGCGTGCCCGTGATGGGCATCTGCTACGGCCAGATGACGATGGCCGCCCAGCTCGGCGGCACCGTCGAGGGCGGCCACCACCGCGAGTTCGGCCGCGCCGACGTCGAGGTCAAGACATCGAGCCGCCTGTTCGACGGCGTCTGGCAGCCGGGCGAGCAGCACCAGGTGTGGATGAGCCATGGCGACCGCATCACGCAGATGCCGCCGGGCTTTTCGGTTGCCGGCGTCTCGCCAAACGCGCCCTTCGCCGTGATCCAGGACGAGCAGCGCAAGTATTACGGCCTGATGTTCCACCCCGAGGTGGTGCACACGCCGGATGGTGCAAAACTGATCCGCAACTTCGTCCGCAACATCGCCGGCCTCGGCGGCGACTGGACCATGCACGCCTTCCGCGCCGAGGAGATCAAGAAGATCCGCGCCCAGGTGGGCAAGGGCAAGGTCATCTGCGGTCTCTCCGGCGGCGTCGATTCCGCCGTCGCCGCCGTGCTGATCCACGAGGCGATCGGCGACCAGCTCACCTGCGTGTTCGTCGATCACGGCCTGCTCAGGCTCAACGAGGCCGAGACCGTCGTCGACCTGTTCCGGCACCACTACAACATCCCGCTGGTGCATGTGGACGCCTCAAAGCTGTTCCTCGGCGAGCTCGCAGGGGTCACCGACCCGGAAGCGAAGCGCAAGACCATCGGACGACTCTTCATCGACGTGTTCGAGGCCGAGGCCAAGAAGATCGGCGGCGCCGATTTCCTGGCGCAGGGCACGCTCTATCCCGACGTGATCGAGAGCGTCTCCTTCACCGGCGGCCCCTCGGTGACCATCAAGTCGCACCACAATGTCGGCGGCCTTCCAGCCCGCATGAACATGAAGCTGGTCGAGCCGCTGCGCGAGCTGTTCAAGGACGAGGTCCGCGTGCTCGGCCGCGAGCTCGGCCTGCCCGACGTGTTCGTCGGCCGCCACCCGTTCCCGGGCCCGGGCCTCGCCATCCGCTGCCCCGGCGAGATCACGGTCGACAAGCTCGACATCCTGCGCAAGGCCGACGCCATCTACATCGACGAGATCCGCAAGGCCGGCCTCTACGACACCATCTGGCAGGCCTTCGCCGTGCTGCTCCCGGTCAAGACCGTCGGCGTCATGGGCGACGGCCGCACCTACGATTACGTCGTCGGCCTGCGCGCCGTCACCTCGACGGATGGCATGACGGCGGATTTCTATCCGTTCGACATGAAGTTCTTGGGCAACACCGCGACGCGCATCATCAACGAGGTGAAGGGCGTGAACCGGGTGGTGTACGACGTGACATCAAAGCCGCCGGGGACGATTGAGTGGGAATAATTCGGGCCTATCCGAAGCTCGCCGGATCTATCCAAATCTACGCTCTAACCCTCTGGATCAAAAATAAATTCTTCCGATAGCTATCGCTGGCTATCGGTGGGCGATGGTCGCGCGTGCCGGACTGTTTGACGGCATCGGCTTCCATATTCCCACCCCGTTTTGATCGATACCGTCAGCTCGGAATGAGCCCTGACGGTATTTTTTTTGGTCCAACCAATTGAAATAGCGTCGCTTTCCTTCAGATCCGCGGCCGAAATCGGCCTGACGGTATCGAACCCAGAAGGCGGACAAATGCTGACCGATGCCGCGCTTAAGCATCTGAGACCAAAGGAAAAATCCTACAAGGTGACCGATCGGGACGGCATGTACGTCCTCGTCAG
Organism: Bradyrhizobium sp. SZCCHNR1017; assembly: GCF_032381375.1. Lineage (NCBI taxonomy): Bacteria > Pseudomonadati > Pseudomonadota > Alphaproteobacteria > Hyphomicrobiales > Nitrobacteraceae > Bradyrhizobium > Bradyrhizobium sp. SZCCHNR1017. The sequence goes on from NZ_JAUHIR010000002.1 coordinate 706,065, forward strand.
CACGAAGGGCTCGATCTCGTTCCGGCTCGACTATCGGATGAACGGACGCAGGGAGACCATCACCTTCGGCAAATACGGTCCGGCCGACCTGTCGCTTGCGCGAGCAAGAGAGCTCTGCATCGACGCCAGGCGCGCCATCAAGGAGGGGCGTTCGCCAGCCATTGAGAAGCAGCGCGCAAAGCGACGCCTGATGGAAGCCAAGGCATTCGGAGAGTTTGGCGAGAAGTGGCTCACGGCGGCTCCCATGGCTGACAGCACGCGGGCCATGCGCCGTTCAATTTTCGAGCGAGAGCTGCTGCCGCCTTGGCGCAAGCGGCTGTTGTCCGAAATCACGCCGGACGATTTGCGGAAGCATTGTGCGGCCATCGTCGATCGGGGCGCGCCGGCAACCGCGATCCACGTCCGCGATATCGTCAAGCAGATCTATGGCTTTGCGATTCTGCACGGAGAGAAGGTCGCCAATCCAGCCGACGACGTCGGCCCATCCTCCATCGCGCAGTTCGTACCCCGCGATCGCTCACTGTCGCCGGCAGAAATCCGCATCATGCTCAAGCAGCTGGAGCAAGTTGCGACGCTCCCGACCATCCGGTTGGGCGTCAGGCTCTATCTTCTATCGATGGTGCGGAAAAGCGAATTGCAGGATGCGACCTGGGACGAGGTCGACTTCGAGAATGCCGTCTGGACCATACCGAAGGAGCGGATGAAGCGGTCGAAGGCACACAATGTGTACCTCTCGCGCCAGATGCTCGATATCTTCATCGCGCTGAAGACCTGTGCCGGCAACTCGCGATATGTGCTTCCATCCCGGTATGATGCCGACAGCCCGATGTCGCGCGCGACGTTCAATCGTGTCACCACCGCGGTCGTCGAGCGCGCTCGGAACGAGGGGCTGCCGCTCGAACATTTCACGGTCCACGACCTCAGGCGGACAGCGTCGACGCTGCTCAACGAGCTTGGCTTCAACAGCGATTGGATCGAGAAGTGCCTGGCGCACGAGGATGGCCGCTCGTCCCGCGGGGTCTACAACAAGGCGGAGTACGAGCTGCAGCGCCGGCACATGATGCAGGAGTGGTCGAACATCATCGACGCGTGGGTCGGTGGTCAAAAATACGCGCCAACCCTCATTCCGCCGTCGATGCCGATCTTCGAGCCCGATCCTGCCCTTTGACCGGGCGGCTTCGTCGCAGCTTTACGTCTGGATGAGGAGGGCGGGTGAGGGGAGTGCTTCGGCGCAGCGAAAGCCAGGCCTCCACCTCGCTCAGGTCCCACACCACGCACCGAGGAGAGAGCGCGAAGCGTCGCGGAAATTCCCCGCGCTGCTCCATCTCGTAGATGGTGCTGTCGGCGAGAGGGACCATTTCACGGAGCTGATGCCGCCGGATCGTTCGTCTCAGTACCGTGCCTTCCTGGCGAGCCATGATCGATTTCCTTGTGCGAAACGCAGCAATTGAAGCCGATCGAACTCGAATGAAACAGGCATACGCCTGTCGGTCGGCAATTGGAAAGCTCGGCGAGCGAATGGAAGCAATAGGGTGCCCTAGCGTAGCCAGAGGTAGGACCTTTCAACTACGAATCTGAGGGTCGGACGTTCGAATCGTTCCGGGCGCGCCATTCAAATCAAGCACTTAGCTAAAATCACCATTTGAGATTGGAAAACCAAAACCGTCTTTCAAACGGTCAAAGTGTTCGGCGTGACCGCTTGGCGCCTAGCTTAATCCTCGTCGCAACGCTCGCGCTGGTCAGCCCGCCTATTACGTCCGAGACTGCCGGCGCGCCGGCGGTGCAGGCCTCGACCTTGATCGTACACCGGTGCGAGACGAAGTGACGCTAGTTGCGCAAGAGCGACATTCCTTCGGTCCTTGGTCTTCCTCGCATCAGTATTTCCACCGGGGGGCGGATTTCTCAAGGCTGAAACGAGGTTCGATTCCCCTAGGGAGCGCCACTGATTGCTCGTTTGAAAAGAATGGCGGAGGGGAGAACCTCCACATTTATAGAGCGTCAGAGCCGACCTAGAGCCTCCAACCGGAGGCAAAAACTTGAAATTACCAATTATTCCCCCCAATCCGCGCGATGTGGGCGGTACGCTCTACCGGAACTTTCCGGACCGGAGCACGAACGTGGCTACCCGAGACGCCAACAAAACGTACAACATTGCGTCCAACGTGGGGGTGAGTCATGCCTGACTTCCTCACCCGCCGAAATGGTACGTGGCATTTCGTCCGCTTGAACCGTGACCTCGAACGCGCCGCTCTGGCCCCATAGCGGGACCTTCCCCTTGCGCGCACGGGTTTTCCGGTCGAGCACGCATCCGGGGGCGTCGTCGTCGGCGAGATAGCCGGGCTCGAAGCCGTTGAGCTTCGTGGCGAGCTGTTCGGCCTCCGAGCGTATCGCCATGGCGGACGAGGCATCCGCGGCGAGCATGGCTGCGTGGTGCCGGTCGATCAGCCCGCGGAAGAACGGCACGGCCTCGTCCATCGTCGCGGGAAGATGGGCCGTCTCGCGTGCGAGGACGCGGTTTGCGTTGACGCGGTCTGTCTCGGCGAGCAGCGTTTCAAAATCCATTTGACGAGGCGACGCGGCTTTCATGACGCGGCTCCCGGCTTGTCGTCCGCACGCTCGAACTGGCGGAGGATTCCAATAAAGCCGCAGCCGGTGCAGATGGCCGGGCTTTGCGGATGATACTCATAGGTCCCCGTGAGGTCGGCTTGGGTGCCGGTTTCGGTGACGCGCAGCCAGAGATGCGAGGCGATCTCGAGGCGGTCGTCTGCCCCGCAGCGGGGGCAGACGAGGTTGAGGAAGTTCGGCATGGGCCACCTCAGGCGACGATGCGCTGATGGAGGCGGGCTTCCTCGGCGTAGGCCGAAAGCGGTTTGTCCGCCTTGAAGTGAATGTCGCGTTCGATGCGAAGCCCGCCGGGGCTGGTGACGGATATAATCTCGCTGATACGAACGGAGCCTAATTCCGGGCAGCCCATGCCAAGGTCGCAGAGGCCGAAGGCGATATCCTCGTCCTCGGGGTCGAGTTCCGAGAGAAGCAATGTCGCCGCTCCCCATGGGCAGAAGAGCTTGACGACGGGGTTGAAGTCTTGCTCGTCGAGGCCTTTGACGCGGCGCTCGTTGTTGGTACGTCCGTTTGCCAGCAGTTCGGCGCGTTGCTCATTGAGTAACAGTTTCATGTGGGGCTTCCTTTCTTGAGTTTTGGTTTTCGGCGCTGGGCGCAAGCCCGCGCTTGAAAACCAATGGACAGCCCTCTTCGGCGTAGCGGGGTGCAAGCATCCGCGCGGAGGCTCCGCACGAGGGGCCCCATTCAAAAATCATTTAGGCGGCTCGGTGAGCGAAGCGAATAGAGCCCGTTTCCGGCGAAGCCGGATGCCCCCGAACGATCTTGCTTCCGGTGGATGATTGGCTGCTAATCGGAGGATGAGTCGAACGATCTTCCTGGTCCTAGCATCGCTTCTGGCATTCGCGGTCCCTGCCTGCGGTGGCGATCTCGTCGGCCGCGCCTCGGTCATCGACGGGGATACGATCGAGATACACGGCAACCGTATCCGTCTATTCGGCATCGACGCGCCGGAGACTGCGCAATTGTGCCACGATGCCGGCGGGAAGGACTATCGCTGTGGGTAGGTCGCAGCGAACGCGCTTGCCGAATTCCTCGAAGGCAAGACCCTCTCCTGTGCCGCGCGTGACGTGGATCAATACGGGCGAACGGTCGCGGTCTGCATGGCATCGAACCTCGACATCGGCGACTGGCTGGTGCGACGGGGCCTTCGCGATCGAATACGCCTACTATTCGAAGGGGAAGTACCGCGGCGCGCAGGACGAGGCCTCGAAGGCTCGTCGCGGCGTATGGGCAGGCGACTTTATCGAACCAAGGTATTTCCGATCGTGTATGAGGGCGGGGAGAGGTACGGCGGTGTGCTCCAAGTGACGGGGCAAAATGCCACCAACCGTCGGTTCGAAGTGCGCCGGCTCACCTGAATTGTCCTATTTTTTACGCAGATGGCCGGCCGGGGTCTTGTTAAGTTTCGTAGTAGTTGGCCACAATGCGAGGTTGAATGTGTGGAAAGGTAACAGATTTCTTTAACTCGGCGGTTGGTGAGGCGGTCTGACCGCCGACAGAGACAAGCATGGCGACCATTCACGACAGGATCGTTGAGAAACTCATTGCTGAACTGGCCAGCAAAAAGACCCTTGCTGAGAAGAAAATTGAAGCCTTGCGTGGGCTGCTGAAAGCGGACAACAAGCTCCGGCCCGACGAGCTCATTGAGCTATTTTCCAGCGACGATGGCGAGGTCGCGTGATTAAGATCATCGCTGCCCATATCGAGGAAGTCCGCGGCATCCGCAAACTCGATATTCCGTTGAACCAGGCTACGTTTGCGATCTCGGGTCCTAATGGATCGGGGAAGAGCGGTGTCATCGACGCGATCGAATTCGGGTTGACCGGCCAGATCGGACGCTTGACTGGACCCGGCACCAAAGACCTGTCCGTGGGGGAGCATGGCCCGCACGTTGACAAGACGAAATTCCCTGACGTCGCTTTCGTGACGCTTGAGGTGTATTTTCCGGATCTCAAGAAATCGGCGAAGATCACCCGGAAGGTCTCGGCGCCAAAGAAGCCGGTTATCACTCCCAAAGACCCCGACATTAAGGCCGCGTTCGATGAGATTGCATCGCATCCAGAAATTACGCTGTCGCGACGTGAAATCCTCCGGCTGATCCTTGTTGAACCGGCAAAGCGATCCGAGGAAATCCAGACTATTCTGAAACTGGATGCTGTGGGCCAGACGCGGTCTGCGCTCAACACGGCATGCAACCGGCTTCAGACAGCATTGAAAGGCGCAGAAGGGCAGGCGGAATCGAGCCGCAACACGCTCGCGCGCCATCTCAACATCGCGGAGTTCAGGCCGGAAGAAATACTTGCGGCTGTAAACGCGCGGCGGAAAATCCTAAACCTGCCCGAGATCGCCAAGCTCACGGCGGAAACGCGACTGGATCAGGGTCTCATGGACCCAGGCAAAACCAACGCCGAATTCAACAAGCAATCGGCACTTCGCGATTTGAACGCCCTTCTCGCAGCGGTGCCAGGATTGCCGGAGGTCGGCCAGAAGGCGGCCGACGCAATTCTTGGGGCACTGTCGGGTCTGGAATCCGATCCCACATTGTTGAGTGCGCTCAACCACCGCGGCCTTGTCGAACGAGGCCTGGATCTGGTCGATGGTCCTCTCTGTCCTCTATGCGACCATCCGTGGCCAGACGAAGATCACCTCCGCGAGCATCTTGCCGCAAAGCTTGCCAAGTCCGAAGAGGCCGCGAAGCTGCAAGCCGCGCTGAACACCGCTGGCAGTGACCTTGCGCGCGAATGCGCCCGCTTGCGGGAGCTTCTTGTTGCAGGCTATCGAATTGCCGCGGCACAAGATCATGGCGCCAGCCGCTCGGCGATCGAGACTTGGGGCAAAGACCTTGAGCAGTTACGATCGGAGCTGACGAAGACGGATGGTCTTCTTGGCCTGAAGCCACGGTTGTCTTCGGGCTGGGCTGCGGTTCCGAAAAATTTTGCTGAAACACTTGCATCACTCATATCGCTGGTGGAGTCCAAGCCTGACCAAACGGCGACTCTCGACGCGCAAACCTTTCTTTCTACAGCGCAGCTCCGGCTTGATGACTATCGTGAAGCGATGCGCCGAAAGCAGCGCGCCGAATCGGCAAGTCAGGCAGCCAAGGTGACGTACGACACGTACTGCACCGTAATGGAGACAGAACTCGACGCGCTTTATCAGGATGTGCAGGAGGATTTCAGTACCTTCTACCGTTTGATAAACGAGGGCGATGAAGAGAAGTTCACGGCCAAGCTGTCGCCCAGCGCCGGCAAGCTGGATTTCGCGGTGAACTTCTACGAGCGCGGGCTATTTCCGCCTGCGGCGTTCCACAGCGAAGGCCATCAGGATGGCATGGGAGTTTGCCTGTATCTTGCCCTAATGAAGCGCTTATACGGCGATTCGTTTACGCTGGCGTTGCTGGATGACGTGGTGATGTCGGTCGACTCTGGCCATCGATACCAGTTCTGCAAGTTGCTCAAGACGCAGTTCCCGAACACTCAGTTTATCATCACCACGCACGATCGCCTGTGGGCGGAGCAGATGCGATATGCGGGACTTGTCTCGACCAAGACATCCCTTTCGTTCCACGGATGGACGGTCGAAACGGGACCGCTCGTGGAATCCAATATCGACGTTTGGCAGGACATCGCGGCCTCACTTGCCAGAAACAAGGTGTCGGATGCTGCGGGGACGCTTCGCCGGCATCTTGAATACGTGGCGCGCCGTCTCGCAGACAGCCTTGGCGCCAGTCCTGTTTTTAGATCGGACGGCAATTATGAACTTGGCGACCTGTTGCCTAGCGTCCTTGTCCGCCTGAGAGAACTGTGCGGGAAAGCTGTGGAAGCGGCACAATCCTGGGGAAAGACCTCGGAGAAGGAGGCGGGGCTCGAGCGGAAAAAGTTACTTTCTACGTGCAATGGAGCGGTCAACGTCGAGCAGTGGGCCGTGAACAAAGCGGTTCACTACAATGAGTGGGCCAACTTCTCGCGGAAGGATTTTGAACCGGTTGTGGCGGCCTTCCGCGAGCTGCTCGGTTGCTTTCGGTGCAATAGCTGCGACACTTGGCTTTATATCACCCCGCGTGGGAATCCCGACGCCGTACGCTGCTCTTGCAGCCGCGTGAACATGAATCTTCGATCGAAGCAAAAGTGATATTTACGGCCACTCAGGACAAGGCACATGGCCATGCCATCGAGGCAGTCCGATAAATAGCTAGAGGGCGTGTAGCCAATCTGCTGTTTCATTTTGAACTGTGAAAGTCATGCTGGCGTCGAAAAGAGGCCTTGGCCATAGTAGAGCAATCGTCACGACTCTCCTGGGAGCCCAACGCAATGCTCTATTTCGCTTACGGTTCCAACATGCACGCGGCCCAAATAGAAAAACGTTGTCCCTCCGCCCGATTGTTAGGGAAGGCAAGGCTCGATGATTATCGGCTCGCCTTCACCAGAGAATCGGTCACGAACTGGCCAGGGTGTGGTGTCGCGGATGTCCTGCCCGACAAAGGAGCGCACGTATGGGGTGCTCTGTTTGAAATTGCCGACGCGGACATCCCGTCGCTCGATAGATTAGAAGGTTATAATCCCAAGCGGGCCAAGAACGCCTATGAGCGCATTGAGGTAAGGGTCAACAAGGAGGGTGATCCGGCTGCCCAAACACCAGCGCAAACTTACGTCGTGTGCGAGCGCATCGAACCAAACCCGCTTCCCCATCCACATTATCTCGCGAGGATCGTCTCAGGCGCTGAGTGGATCCAGGCGCCAGCAGAGTACATTGCAGAACTCCGAAAGATCGAAGTGAAGAAGGGGTGATGGATGCGCGCATGACCAAAGACGAGAAAAAGACAGGAGAAAACTGGTGGCCAAAACCGTTAGGGCACGTTCGAGATATTGACCCATGGGCGGACGCAGATGTGCTGGTGGCGGAAATCCGTAGCTTCGACGCTGCGCCGCATACCGGGCATCGTCATGTTTTCTCGGCGCTGATTCCTGTAGCGGAATTGCCTGAGGTGAGGAAAAATCTCGCGCGATTCGAGTATGGCGTTGAGAGAAGTGGTCCCCATCCGTCGGCAAGCCTCACTCATCCCTACATGCCGAAATTTTGGATCGAGGTAGAAGGTCCGCCCAGGCGCTCTTACGAGCCGCTTGTCCTGAGCTGGAGGTCACACAACAAGACCGTTCTCCAACTCGATCCCGGCTTCGCAATGACCTACGGGCTTGTGCCCCGGCATCTCGGCAACGGGGAGACCCGCTGGGACGATCCAACGGCGCCTGTCTATGATATCGCGAGCGTCTCCGCTCCCTCCGTCTGGGAATTTCCATCTGGGACGCCTGCGAGTGTCACCGTGCGGAGAGATTACCTTCAGGACTATCTCACTCTGCGTCAGATGGCATTGGTTCAAACCTACTGGGAAATGCGCTGGGGCCGCACGGACGGAGCAATCGAGACCAGACTTGCAGGTACCGAAGGAGTGAATATTGATCTGTTAGACCGTCGGTACGCGCTGCGGCGCTCTTGGGAAGATAAGGGTGCTATTTCGGCGCAAGTCTGGGGAGCGCGGGTGATCGCAGAGCCGGGGTCTCTGCCGATTTCGGAAAACGCACTAGAAAGGGATGGCCTGATCTGGCCGGGCTACGCGGAGCCCGTGACGGACGCTATGGCGATGGGTATGAGCGTAAGCGATGTGGTCTACGTTAGCGATGCTGTGCTCGGCGGATATGAAGGGAGATCCGAGTTTCGCGTCAATCCAAAGCACGGCTCGGTTGGTTTTGGTACGCAGTGGAGCGTCGGTTTCTGCGATCGAGTCGGGCGGAACCTCATTAGGCTGGAGCTAAAGAAGCTCTATGAGGGATGTCCCCCGCACATTACGAGGGATTGGCATCGCCATGCCGTTGTACGCCCATCGGAGGCCGCGCTGGCGCGCATGGCGACGGAGGCCAATATTGGCGCGCGGGCGGAGAAGTTAGTGTTTGGGTTTGTCTCTCTGGGCGAGAGCCTCTCCCGTCTTGCCGAAGCAATAAATTTGGTGGGCCTGCTGCCGGAGGATTTCGTCGGCCTGAGAAGGAAGGCGCTCGAATATCACGGTTGGTGGACCCTCGAGAATATTGAGCCTATTGCGCGGCATGTTCCGCTGACGCTAACAGAAGACGCGTTCCTCGATCGTTGCATGACCCTCACCAAGCTCGTCATAGAGGGCTTATCCGAGAAGAGCCTGCGTTTGGTAGTATTGGCACTGGGCGTGCCGTCGGAGGCCGTTGAAAAGCTGCGAGGGCTAAAGTTGCTCGACGCGCTCGTTTGCATGGCACAGCTTGCGGAGCAGAATGGCCTTGAGTTGTCACGGCTGGGTAAAGAAATCTGGCAGCGGCTCCAGCGGGATGGAACCGAGCCAGAGCAGCCGATTGAGCGTCTGTTTTCGCTCTACGAACTGCGCCTGCTCGCAGGCCACAAAGCGACTCATAGGCACGAGCGCTTGGCGAAAGAACTGAAGCGCTTCGAGGTTTCACTGAGCGAAGGCGGAGCAGGATTCGGATCGCTTCTCGACCGAGTGTATGATCTCGTCATTCGTGATCTGCAGTTTGCGAACATGAAGATTGACGCCGCGCTCGCCGTACGCAGGCCAATTTCCAACGTCGAAACCCGCTCAAACTCTCGGGGTACGGTGTGGGAGCGTGTCTCGGAACAACGAAAGCAAATCAAGCCTCGCCGGAAACGGCGTAGAAGTCGCCAAACGCGATCACAAGATGCAAAGGAAAAGCCGCCTTGGGAATAGTGCGTTCGGTTAATTCAAGGTGATTCTGGCCCATTCTAGCTATGCATAGTCCGGTGGATTGAAGAAGCGAATTGAGCAACCGGTGTGCCATCGGTCATGAACCGGCGTTTTGCGGACCGAACTGCGCAGTTATGGAACGTCTCATGGCTTTGGCAAGCAATTCCGCCTAAAGGGCGTGACTGAAGACGAGTGTGGAAATTGGTTCAAAATCTACCGCGCCAGCCTGCCGTGGAGATGATCGAGAGAAAGCCCGGCGAGTACAACATGTCTTTTTCGAAGAAGAAAGTCGGTGAGCTTGTGGCGCGGCTTATCGGGGGGTAGGAAAACCTCGCGCTTTCCGCGGGGAAGAGGTCCGAAGGACACGAGCCTCGTCTTCACGGATGCAGACTGTGCGTGGCTGGATCGCCGCTGAGATCTTGTCCAGAAGATCTCGGTGATCATCGCGCGCAAATTTGGACATGACATCAATGAGAAGAGGGTCGCGCTGCTGGTGGCGCGCGTAATCCGTGTGCCTTTGATGTCCTGAGCCGTGCACAAGAAACTGCTAGACGATCGAAGTTTCTCAAATAGCGGCGGTGCACCCTGAGAGGCGGTTATAGTGGGCGCAGAAAGATTAGACGCGCTCCTGCAACTCCTCGCGGCGGCACCTTGGAGCCTTGGGGGCGTCGAGTATTTCGACAAAACATGTGCGAATATAGTGGTTTAACTGCCGCGTTACGGGTCGACGAGGCTTTCACATGGGGCGAGTCCGGAGTAGTCTCAACCCACGGGGGCAAATGGCAGAAATGACAGATTCAAAACCAGATTCTTTGCTCGCCGGCGGTGGCGGAAATGCCACCTCCTCGGGCGTGCTGTTCGAGTCAGGCGTCGCCAGCTATTTCGGCGCTGCCATGCTCGCCGAGAAGAACATCGATCGTTTTCCCGATATGACGCCGGGCGTTCCGGTCATTGTTCGTATGGAGACCGAGGCGCCCGTTGACGACATTCTCGTGGAAACGAGTGCCGGCGGTTTTATCTTCATCCAAGCCAAGACCCGCGTCGATCTTACACCGGGTTCCGAAAGTCCTTTTGGGAAGACCGTTGAACAATTTGTTCGACAATGGCTCGTCTGCGCTTCGGGTTCTGGCGACCGGAACTGGAACAGGCCGCTCGATCATGTTCGCGACCGGTTGGTGCTCGCAGTCGGTCCGGCTTCATCGAACAGCGTTAAGACGGACTTGAAGCGCGCGCTGGAGGCCAAGCGCGCGCAGGCAAGTGCCCCCTTACCTCAGAACCAGCAAGCTGCGTTCGACCGTCTGGCTAAGACGATTGGCGAGGTCTGGCTTACCAGCTCCGCCAGCGCGCCGACCGAGGCCGACGTAACAGCTCTTACTCGGTTGATTGATGTTCTTGTTTTTGACTTCGATGGCGCGGATCAATCGCTCGTCGCGCATACCATGCAGGGTCTTGCAGAACAGCAAAGTGATGCCGACGGCGCCTTCGGGCTGCTCCGTGACATCTTCACCTCTCTCAGCGTAAAGCGTCTTGGCGTCGACGCCACCGGCCTGCGGACGCGAATAGCGGGATCTATCCGGCTCAAGGCGCCGCCTAGCTATCGCACCGATGTCGAGCGATTGCGCGGCTACAGCGACGAGACGCGCAGACATCTCGAACATCTCGAGGAAACCCGCCTCGGGGCACAAATTATTAAGATCGACCGAAAATGCGTAAACGCCGTTCTTGCTGCGGCCATGGACGCGTCCTTGTTACTTGTGGGAGACCCGGGGGCCGGAAAAAGCGCGGTGATGAGCACCGCGGCGACACGCCTCAAGCAGGCCGGCCGTGAAGTTATTGAGCTGGCAGTCGACCGCCTGCCCGTGGAATCGATCGAAGGATTGAACCACCAGCTCGGCCTTTCCAAACGTATTCTTGATGTTCTGGCGAACTGGCCAGGAAACGAACCGGCCTTCCTGTTTATCGACGCATTGGACGCCACACGCGGAGGTAAGAGCGAGGCTATTATTCGCTGGCTCATTTCCGAAGTTGTTAAAATGCCGGGTCAGCGCTGGCGCGTGGTTGCCTCCATCCGCAGCTTTGATCTTCGAATGGGAAAGCAATTCGTGGCGCTGTTTGCCGGACGGCCGCCGGATGCAACGTTCCTCGATAAGGCGTTCCAGAGCGTCCGGCATGTCCACATCCCTCTGTGGGATGACGTCGAGCTACAACAATTGCTTTCGCTCGCGCCAGCAATAGACCAAGCGGCTAAAGCAGGCGGAACGAGGCTTCTGGACCTTGCTCGAACACCCTTTAATACGAGGCTTCTTGCAGATCTGGTGACGGACGGCTTGCGCCCGGATGCATTCAGTGAAGTTGGCACTCAATCCCAACTATTAGAGCTATATTGGTCGCATCGCGTGGATCGCTATGGCCTGGCCGCCAGCGCGTGTTTAAGCGACGTTGTTCACGGCATGGTCGAGACGCGGTCGCTACAAGTCGATCGCATCCCGATCGCCAAACAGCATGCCGGCGTACTCGAAAAGCTACTTAGCGAAAGCGTCCTCATTCCGGTGGTTGGCGAGCGCTACATCGCATTCCGGCACCACATCCTCTTCGATTACGCTGCGAGCAAGGTTTACCTTGACCTCCTCAATCCGCAGGCACTTGCCGATGTGCTTAGCGGCAACCGTGCCCTTGGCTTGATGCTGGGGCCAGCCTTGATCTTTGCCTTGAACGAACTTTGGGAGAGCTCTGGGCCAGATCGGGTAGCGTTCTGGAATGCTATTCTCGTAAGCGTCGGCCGCTCCGATATCGACCCTGTTTCCCGCAGCATCGCGGCACGCGTAGCAAGCGAGCTGCCGGTCAGCGCCGAGGATTTTGCCGGACTTGTCGGGTTGCTCCGCACCAGTGGCGATGGGAAAGACCTTGCACGCACGGCGCTAAATCATGTCGTCGGTTCCCTTTCGGTTCATGCGGAAGATAAGCTTCCGGTTGCGATGGACGCGTGGTGTCCGCTGGCCCATGAGCTCGGTGAAGAGATCGACGGTGTCGCTTGGCCGTTGCGTACCTTGCTGTTCATCTTGACCACGCAAGCGCCAACACCCGAACAGTGGGTATGGATCGGGTTGGCGTCGCGCTCGCTTCTACGTTTTTCCTTAGCGTCCGAGGAACAGCTCACAACGCAAGCCATTGGTTTCGTCGCGGATAGCTACGCGAGTGACCCCGGCGCGTCCCGCAAGCTGCTTTCTTCTCTCTTCGACCCGTCACGATTCGATGCGCACGCCGACGATGACATTCCCTGGATGACACAAAAGCTCCGGACGATCCTCGCGTCGGACCCGGAATTCGTTCTGGAAATCTACGAGAAGGCATTCGCGCGCGGCATCACGGATCGAAGCACGACGTCTATCGGCAATAGCCGCATAATGCGGATGACCAGCAACCGTCAACAGGACTTCGAGCTCTCCTACTATAATCTTAAGGAGTTCTTCCCGAAGTTTCTCGCTGCCGAGCCGCGGCTTGCCGCCAAGGCCTATGTCAAAGCACTCCACGGATACGTGTTGCGCGATCACGCTCCGGAGCGGATGGAAACGATAACGGTCAAGCTACCGGATGGCAGCGAGTGCCGCCTGCTTGAGGACTACAGCTATATCTGGGCGTCAAATCCCGACGATCGGCATGGCGAAAACGCCCTTGAAATGGTGCAGGATTTTTCGGCCTGGTTGCAGGATGCCAAGGCCGATGATGCGATCGGGGCTGCCCAGATCATCTGCGCCGAGAACGAGATGGGGATAGTCTGGGCACGGCTATTTATGGTCGCAAAGGCGCGGGCCGAATTATTTGGCTCACTTCTCTGGCCGATTGCGACGAGCTATCCGTTCCTCTGGGCAAGCGATACGCGAAAGGACGCGATCGATTTCATTGCGGCCGCATTTTCGAACCAGCCCGAAACAGAGCGACAGTCCTTCGAACACCGCGCTCTGGGCTTTATATTTAATGACGCCAAAGATCCAGCGGTTGCGCGTGAATACGTCCTCAAGCGGCTCTTTACGGCCATCGGACGAGACCGGCTCCAGACGGAAGAAGCGCGGGTTTTTGCAACGGTAAGCGAGCCGACGCGGGCTCGCGATTACAACAACGAACGGCCTATCCATTTCGAGGTTACATCGGGTTCGCCTGAATCCTACTGGTGGCTGCGGCGGCATGATGTCGACCCAGATCGGCCCCCAAATGCGGCATTGTTGAAGATTGCGGAAGCTTTGAAAGCCGAGATCGAGGTGAGTAACCGCACGAAGGCGTTTCCCGACCTCGGCGCTGCCGTAAGCCGGCTAAAGCGCTATACCGATGACATCGCGCGTGCGGAAGGCGTTGATGCCGACGTTGTCTCTTATGCAGAGGGCATCGGAGCTGAAGCACTTGAAGCAGTGGTTCCGATCTTCGAGCGGGAACTCGCCAAGAATAGCTCTTCGGTCGAGGAGTTGAGCCTTGTGGCTGAACGATTTGCCAAGAGCGCTGGTCCTGAACTTGGCCCCGAGACCGAGGCCCAGTTCGCGGACAACCCGAGTTGGGGTTCGCCAGCTCCAAGAGTGTCGACTGCCCACGCCGCCATGCAACTCGCTCGTGTGAGCTCGGCAGCCACGGCGCGGCTTTTGCCGCTGTTGAAGTCGCTTCTGCGCGACCCGCACCCGGCGGTACGCATGGCCGTTGCAACATATCTGAATGCGCTATGGGTGTCGGATCGCGGCGCCATGTGGGCTATGTGCGAGACGGTTGTCGGTGAGGAGACAAATGCTTCGGTGCTGTCGTTTTTCGTCAACGGCGTGCTGGGCCGGCTCGTTCATGCCGATCCCGAACGTGTCGAAGGCTTCCTTTTGCAGTTGCGGACCCGATTCATCGCGGAAGAGGGTTGGAAGAAATTGCGGGAAGAAATTGGAAGCCTGATCGCAATTCTATGGATCACTCATAAGCGTCCCTTAGCCAAGGCGACGCTCGAAGAATGGCTCAGCGATGTTGCTGCCAACAAAGAAGAGCTTGACCATGCCGTGAGTACGCTGCGGGGGGCGGTCGTCCTTGGCTTTGCCAGCGGCGAGGAAAAAGACATCGAAATTCGCCGCCAATCGATGCGTTTCGCGGACATGGTATCGCAAAGGACGGCCGAGATTGTCGAATCATATCTTGCGAAAACCGTGCATACTAAGAAGGAAGATGACGAGACGATTGCTGCCTCCCGCATTCTTCATCATCTGCTGAACCAGTTTTACTTCTCGTCCGGCGCCTTTAGGGATGGGGGCGGAGATAAGGAAGACGCGGGCCTCGCGTCGATCGACGCAAGAAGGCAGTTTCTGGAAGAGAGCAAGCCAGTCCTTGAGCGGGTCGCCTCGGTCGGGACGCCCGACACAGTCCACTACCTCATTGACCTGCTCGAATTCCTGATGGACGCCGACCCAGAAGCAATATTCGAGCTGTCGGCCCAGGCGTTGCTTGGTGCGGGCCGCTCCCACGGCTATCAATTCGAAAGCCTCGGCGTAAATCGGGCAGTCACGCTAATCGGCCGCTTTCTCGCTGACCACCGCGAATTGTTTGAAGACTCCGACCGGCGGCAGACGCTGGTCAAGTGTCTTGATCTGTTTATTCAGGCCGGTTGGCCCTCGGCACGACGGCTTCTTTACCGGCTTCCGGAGCTTCTGCAATGAGCCCGGAAAAGCTTTCCCGGTTCAAGGAAGAGTTAGAGAAACGCGTCGCCGACATGGATCAGCGGCAGGCGCTGAACGCGCCAGCCGGTTTCACGGGCGAAGAGCTTGACGCGCCGCTAGAGCATACGGTGCGGATACAGTTTTTGGATCACCTTCTGAGGGCGCTCGGATGGAAGGTCGAAGCCGTCGTTGAAGAAGCCCGCGTCAAGGGCGATACAACGTTGTTTCTCGACTATCTCGGTGTCCACGTTCAACAGCGGACTCCCATATTGATTTTTGAGGCGAAGGCTTGGGATAAGCCGCCTGTTAGCGCCATCTCCGCTGCTAACAGGCGAGTCTCGCCGGAGACGCTTCTCGCCAGGACGCTCACATTCATCCGCGACGGACAAGGCACATCACCGACTACCGCAGAATGGACTGGGTGGTTGTCGAAGCTGCGGGATTATGTTCGCAACCTTCAAGCTCAAAGCAGGCACCTTGTCAGCAAGGTCGCCATTTCTTCCGGCCAGTGGCTGGTGATTTTCACAGACACCCGCAATGCCTTTATCGATGACGGTACAATTGATCCAAACTTCATTCTTGTCTTCAAAGCCGACCAGTATGTCTTAGCCTCGGACGACATATTCAAGCAACTTGCATACGATGCCCTCGTTAAGAGCATTCCGTCTCCGCTCCGTCCGACCCAGCTTTCCGCCTATATTGCGGCGAGCGACGTTCGCCGCGCGTTCCATGGAATCGTTGTAACTTGGCAGGCTTCGGGCTCCGATGCCGTCCTTGATCGATTTCCTCAGATCATTGTGAATCCGGCGCTTGTTCTGGAGCGGGCGGACGGTGAACTCCTGCACGTCACCGATCACCAGCTAGGCCACGAGTTCGTTCCAACGGACTCCGACAAGCTCGAAGCGCACTTTGCGAGTGTAGGAGGGAAGGCCGAGCAATTACTCCGTTCAGCGGCTGCCGCGCTGGGAACTACCCTCGTCGCGTCGAACATCGATGTATTTCGGGGATTTCCTTCGACACCAACACGGGGGTCATCAAGTGGCCTCGTTCCTGAACCCATCCCGGAGCGCGTCAATTTCCTTTGGCCATTTCCTGGCAGCCCCAGGGAATTTCTGCTCGTTACAGGTGCCGTACCTCACTTCCTCGTCGACGGGCCGTCTTTTCTCTCGTGCATGGGCCATGATTGGGTCGCCTGTTCGAGCGCTGGACATGCGCACGGGACCAGTCCAGTTCTATCGTCGAGCATCGCCCCGAAGGCCTATTTTGCGTCAGGCTCGGCACAACACTGCGCGCATCGAACGATACACGACCGCCGGACGGACTGGTGCTATGTGGCGGCATTTGAGACGTATCTTTGCTGCAAAGCGTGCGTATTCCAGAACACATGTTGGCCCGACCCTCAGGTACCACCGCTACCTTGTAGCGAACAGAGGGCCAATAGCGGAACGCCTACCTCTCCTGAGGCTGCTGCTGTTGGATAGCGTCGAAGCAAGCCGGCGGCAGCGCGAAACGGCTAGGCCATGTCGGGCCTGTGCGCCGTATAACCTGGACGATAAGGCACCCGAATTGGGCTGAGACCACTTTGCGGAGTTCGGCGAACGAGAGCCGACATTGTCGTACCGTATCCAGCCGTATTGTCGATGCACGCCGCTGGTTGATATGGTTAGCCCTACGTCACCGTCCCCGACAGAATGCAGATGCTTAAGCCCCTTGCCCACATCCTCGAGCCAGACGCACGCTTTGGAAATCTCCGGTACCACGATCAGGGTGTGGGGCATATTCGCGAGCTTCGTATCGAAGACCTATACAACGATATTGCATCGCTTGAATTGGTGGTGTCAGTGCCACTAGAAATTCGTCAGCACTTCAACGCTGCACGCTACGCTTATCTCTATTCTTGGTTTGCTTACGATCTTGCCACCGTGGCGGAGCTCCAAAGTTACACGACGCTTGAGATGGCGCTTCGCTATAAACTGAAGCTTGCGCAACCGCAATCGAAGCAGTCCAAGCTGACACCGCTACTCAATACCGCCATCAAGTATAAATGGCTCGAGCGGAACGAGTTTGACGTGCCGGGAGTGCCTGGCAGCAAGCCACTCAACTATTTCGATGTCGTTGTGAAGCAGCGGAACAAGTTGACTCACGGAGCACTCCATCTTGATCCGCAGTTCACGCTGTTGATGATGAACGTTTGCCGTAGAATGATCAACGCACTGTTTCAGAAGAGTTAGCCTCGTGGCATGACACCATCGTGAATGGTAAACCATGTAGGGTTCGCGGATGCGCGCGTTGGTATAAAAATAAGCCGATGAATCACCGCCCGCAGCGCAAGCGCAGGCCTAGAGGAGGCACCTTATTCCGGGACAGTGATGACGACGCCGGCATGAAATGAGGGCGGGGACCGAAAGCGGGACGGAGGCGGCTCGGCGAGCGAAGCGAGTAGGGCCCATCTCCGCGAAGCGGATGGCCCTATCTGCCGCTGGAAATGATGTCTCTCGTCGGAATTCGGTCCCATTGATATATTTCTGGAATGGATGAGACGACGGTGCCACGAGGTATGCGGAAAACAATCGCCGACTTGCCCCGAGGGGTTTACGATCATGACGGGCACGCATGGCTCGCCGACCGTGGCGTACGCCGCTATCATCCCTATTCATTTGATTTCGACTCAACGCCGCTGAGCCTCAAGGAGCCCGAGGCGCATTGGGACGAGCAGATCAAACAGACCCATAGAGAGAACCGCATTCAGCAGATGAAGCGTCTTGAACAGGAGTATGGTTCGCGGCACATCGAGGACGTCGTCAGGAACGTCATCGATCTTGGACCGAAGTCGATGTCCCTACTTGCGTATCACAACCAGATTCATCAGCAGGCGCGACGGTCTTTTGTTATAGGAGCGCATTACCCGGCCCTCGTTGCCGCCTGTGCGCTGGGCGAGCGCATCCTAAACCATCTTGTGCTGGACTTGCGCGACAGCTTCAAGGCGTCCGCGCACTATCGAAAGGTCGCCAGGAAGGAATCCTTTGATAATTGGCCTTTTGCGGTATCTGTCCTGACGGACTGGAATGTTCTGGTAGATGGCGTCGGTGCAGAATTTCTCGCTCTGGGTTCGCTTCGCAATCGGTCTATTCACTTTAATCCTGAAACTTACCGGTCGTTGCGTGAGGATGCACTCGCGGCGCTCCAGCGGCTGAATGCCGTCCTCGCTAGGCAGTTTGGTTATTTCGGCCGTCAACCCTGGTTCATCGAAAATACGCCGGGCGCTCAATTCATCAAGCGCGCCTACGAAGCGAACACATTCGTGCGGACCTATATCATTCCGCAGAGCGGCTTTGTCGGCCCCTTGTATGGCATGGAGCTCTCTCAGGAAGGCTGGAGGCACCTTGATTACGCTGACTACGGTGACGACGACATAAGCGACGAAGAATTCGCGAGGCGATACCGCGAGCGCGATCCGGCGAAGGTCGTCTCGCGCGAGATGATCGAAAGGGAACGCCTGGAAGCAGAATGAGGTGAAGCTGTCCGTGCAGCGCGAACTGGGCGGACAATCTTCGTAGGATCAACCTTGGCCCGGCCGCTCGGACGGTCGCCCGTCTTTCAAAGCGAGAGCAGAAACTGACGAAACGCCTCACCGAGCTTGTGGTGAACCGCAGGCTGCGCGGCAACAACCAGCCGTCCAAGAAAGGTTAGGCCGGTGTCGGGCGATTCCAACGCCCGGCGTATGGGGAATACGGTGCTCGCGGGGTTTCGCAAATTGAACCGCTGTTCCTCGATCGCATGAGCCCACGCTGCTCGCGCCCAGGCTTCGATGGCTGGCGTGAGTACCCTTTGGAGGTTCGATTTCTTGGCCCACTGGATAAAGCGAACACACGCTACGAATAGCTCGTCGGGTGTGAGGGTCGGCTGCTCGGCAACCAGACGTATTTGCACTGCCACAAACGGCGCCAATTCCTGGATCGCGCTATTTCCGTTAGCGATTATGGCCAGAATCTCCTGTCCACCGTACCCCACCGGTATCTTTGCTGCTTCCGCGCAGAGATCATTGAGCTTATCCCTGCGATTTTGCAAGGCTGCGAGAATTCCGAAGCTCAATACTGCATCATCGGCCGTGAAGGTTGCGCGTTCCGATCCGAGTTGCTCGGCCGTGGCCGGCGGGATCTCCCCAAAGGCGGGGCTCTCTGGCCGGCTCTGCCGTAGGTCGCCACGATTGAGGTCGAGATAAATCTGGCAATCCACCCATGACGGTAGCGCCGCAATATATCCTTGAGCATTGAGCTGCCGGATTAGAAATTCCATGCGCGTGGCGCGGACAAGGATGTCCATCGCTGGGATGGCTCGGCCACCAAGGCGGTCCCGCAGTCCCTTTTCGATGCCCGCCGAGACACCACTTGCGATTTCTGCCTGGACCAGAAGATACCGGGCATACACCGGAGATCCGCGAGGGAGATCGCTAACGTCGGGTGGCTCCGGGTTGCTGCACATGCCTGGCACCATCGCCGTGGGTTCGTCCCCGACCTGAACGGAAGTCGCCGTAGTCTGGCCAAATAGCCATAGGGCCGAGTGTCCAATTACGCGATGGCGATACCCGGCCGCAACTGAACTGGCAGGATCAATGGGACTCAGCTCATCAAGCGCAACGTTAAGCCCGTTTAGCGCGGCCACGACATCGCCTGCCATGTAGGCGGCAAGAGCCTCGTCAGCGCGCAGCCCGATGGCCATAAGCTTGATGTTGGGTGAAGTCGCGTTACTCGCTGTTTCGCGCGCAGCGGCAAACCATTCACGTGCTTCGGCCCATTGGCCGAGTTCGGCGGCGCTGATGCCCGCCTCGCGGAGCATGTAACTGCGGGCCGCGGGGTCCTGCCGTTCCATTTTTCCAGCATTGTCGCGGAACAACTGTAGCGCGGCCTCGTGGTCCTTGCGGCGGAAGTATATTTTTGCCCTCGCGCGATCGAGAGCCGGATCATCTCCGAGAAGTGCCTCGGCGGCGTCGAGTGCCTGTAACCCCGCGCTGGGGTCTTTGAGATACTCGTCGAGAATTATCCCGCGGGCGATGTGGCAGCGTAGTGCCAAGTCGCGATAGCCCCAGCTGCTAGCTTGGTCGGCCATGCGCCGGTAAGCTTCGAGGTGCACGGGCCAGTCGGTCGTGTCACGCCTGCTTTCCTCCAACCAAGCATGGTTCACGATATATCCCGCATCTCCCGGCATATTGGACACGTCACCCAGGAGCGCGGCGCGGTCAGTGGGCGACGCAGCGTCGAGGGTGTCAAAGGCGCGCTGCAAGTCCGGCACACTCGGAATGCGCAGTGCGTAAGTGATGAAGAAGGTTCCGAGAATGCTGTGGGTGCGTCCGTCCGCCGATGGCGTACGTTGCTCGAACATGGCGCGCTTCAGAGAGTCCTTTTGCGAAAGGACCGCAAAGCGCAACATGAGGCCGACGGGATCTGGTAAAAAAGCAATCGCTTCCCGGGTGAAGAGGGCTTTCGCCAGAATCATGTATTCAAAGTGCTCGCGCACCTCAGCATCCTCGAGTTCGGCGAGTTCAGCCTGGAGCGTGCGCCAGCAGTTGCGGATCGTCTTCGGTTTCCCGCCTTCAGCAATCAGAAGAAACTGTGCAAGTCTTAACAGGATTGGAGTGCCCGGCCGACCCTTCAAATAGATTTTCTGATCCAGCCGGTGCTGTCGTAAGCTGCCCATCCATTCGGAAAGCTGGCGACGTGTTTCATCAGATGTCGTAATGATGTTGAACGCGAGACGTGTGAGTAGCCACTCCTGTTCGCCAATCAATGCATGCAGAAAGCCAAAGTTCGCTCGATCGATGTCGACTGTCGGACCTCCCAAGATGTTCTGTGCGGCAGTTTCGTGCACGCGCTTGGCTTCGGCCGGCGTCAGGATCTGCGTCCCGGCATTTTGCAGCAGCGGCGAGATGCGCATGTCGCCGCGAACGGTTAACTCGACCCACGGGCCAATCAACTGATCGAGATGGGTCCCCGGCTGGGGCACTGCGGGCTCAATCGCTCCTACTGAAAGAGCGAGTTTTCGGTCGAAACGGCCGAACAAGATGCTGATTCGGTAAAGCAGTGCGCTGGTCTCTTCCGTCAGCATCGAGAATATTCGGCCTCGCGCGGCCCGCCGCTCTGCTTCGATGTCGGCAGATGGGCTGAACGCAAGCAGGCTCGTGCGTTCTGCTTCGAGCCATCCGCGGGCACGCAGTCCCGAAATAATCGCCTGAACCAGTTGAGGGTGACCCCATGCGCTGGCCCGCTGTACGGCCGCGCACCACTTCCCACCATCACCGCCCGCCGCTGCCACTAGGGCTGTGATTTCGGCCAGGGAGAGATCGGGAAGGGCGAGCTGTGAGGTGTCGTCCAGGCCGAGTTCGGAAAGGGCACGGCTCGAGGGTTGGCTGTAGGCCGTAATTAGGCAGAGCATATCGCGACGGCGTAGAGCGGAAAGGAACCGCGCCAAAGCCCCTCGGGCGTGCGGGTCTTCGATCTCGTTGAGATCGTCGAGGATAATTCCCTGGTAGCGTGCAGCACCAAGCGCCCCGGCCGCAAGATCGAGGCGCTGAATGATCTGGTCGGGGGTATTCTCCCTGAGGTCAAGAATACACCATGAAGCCTCGTGCATGCGTGTCGTGAGGCGCGCGACGGTTGTCTTGCCACAGCCTGTGCTGCCCGTTACGAAGGCTGTCCCGCTTCGGCGGATCCGATCGAGCAGGTTGCGTGTGAGTTCGCTGCGTTCGGCGAGAAGCGGCGGAAAAGGAAGGTCACGCTCAGGCTCCAGAAGGCGAGAGAGTTCGACCGTCTCCAGCATTGCGCCCTGCTGGCCACCGCCGATTGCGGCGGCGAGGCCTCGCATCATCGCCTCAAGATCGGTCCTCGGGACGAGAACATTCGATGTATCTGTTACAAGCGCTAGCAGCTCGCCGTCGGTGAGGCGTGGCTGGCCGCCCTGGATGATCGTCGACAGAACACGCTGTACGACGGCCGCGGCGAGCTGGTCTCGGCGGGCCGCCGATTGAAACCGCTCAACGTGATAACGAAGGAGACCCTGCTCCAGCTCGCGCTGAACGCCTTCGAGAGGCTGCGCCCCACAATCCCATTGGATGCGGCGCAAGAATTCATTGCGGAGGGCCGTGTCACCGCGTGCTTCGATGAAGCGGCGAACCCGCTCCGAGAGATCGACTTTTGCCAGCACCTCGCGCAACGGCCGTATATCCGCACCGGCCGCGGCCCGCCGCCAGTAATTCAGCGTTGGCTCGCCGTGGGCGCGATGCTCCAGCTTCTGCTCCCGCCCCACTGAACAGGTCGAGAGAAAGTGAAGGTGAATCTCACGTTCCGGATTCCGTTCGACGAGATCAACGAATGCATCCAGCGTTTCGCGGATGTCCTCGGAATTGATTGTGACGTTGGCCGCAGTGTCCTTCACCTGGACGGCGCGTAGTGCATCCGTGGTCGCAACGGCGTAATCCTGAGCAACCTCAAGATACAGTTCCTGTCCCGGCCGAAGGTCGAGCCATGCCAATCCGCTGGAATAGAGTTGATAGGCATACCCACGAAGTGACGCGATGGCTTGTGTCGCCGGATCGCCGCTTGGGGCGCCAGAAAGGCGGGGGCCGGAAGTAAAAGGTTGCCGAGGAGGCATCGTGTTGAGGGGCAATTGGAATGGGACGAGTCGGCTGCTCAGAATGCGCCTTACGGTTCCGATTTGAAAGGAGAGTTGCTTCCAGATCTCTTGATCAGATTGGGGATGTATGCGCGGGCGAGACGGAGATCAGTTGTTCGCCAGACTTAAGCGATCCATCCGTTGTTCCTGGAGCCGTGCGTCAGGCAAAATATGGTGAGTATAGCGAGAAAATTAAGCTAGATATAGAGTGTCGAAACCCTAGTGAAGGGTTCCCAAGCGAAGCAAATGTCAATTTCTATCCGCGGCGGGGCTCCAAGCTGTTCAGTTCTGACGCGTCATGCCGTCTTTAAATTATAGCAACCTGCCCACCACGCGCGCGGAAGCCCTACGTCTTGGGGTCGATCGCTTTTTTACAGGTAAGCCGTGCCGCAGAGGGCATCTGGCGCCGCGCTACGTAAGTAGCCCGAATTGTGCGACCTGCCTTGTCGAGCATGCGCGGAAAAATGGTGGTTGGAACGCACGACCTGAAAAGCACGCCTTCCTCAATTCGATCCGTGCAGTTGTCGAGAAGCGCGGTGGAGCGTTGCTGTCGAAGGCCTATGTCTCTGCGAAAACAAAGTTGCGCGTTCGCTGTGAACGAGGTCATATCTTCCCGATCACGCCGGACAATCTTCGGCATGGGCGGTGGTGCCCAAAATGCAAATTCGAGGATCATACGAAGCGGCAGACGGCCAAATTTCTGTCGATCGCCAAGCTAAACGAAATTGCACATGAAAGGTTTGGCGGTAAGTGCCTAGCCACGACACCGGCTTCCACGCATACGCGTGTCCTGTGGAGATGTAAGGTCAAAGCTCATAAGCCATTCCCGGCCGCCATTTCGAACGTCGTGCATCAGGGCAATTGGTGCCCTGAGTGCGACGCGGTCCGCAGAAGACTTTATCCACCAAAGCCGGCCATACCACGCACGATTGTGGAGGCACGAATTGCTGAGCGCGGCGGACGTATTGTGTGCATCGTGGGGGGCAAACAGTGGCGAGGCCTTGGGACTCTCCTCTGGGTCAAATGTGCCAACGGCCACGAATGGAAAGCTGATGCCAATAATCTCATTCACGCCGGAAGCTGGTGTCCATATTGTCGTCCGAAAGGGGAGCGGATCGTTCGAGAGATATTCGAAGCGACGTTTGGCGCGAGGTTTCCCAAGGTAAAGCCGGCGTGGCTTGCGGTGAGGACAGGTCGCAAGCTTGAACTGGATGGTTATTGTGAGAAGCTGGCGATCGCGTTCGAATATCAGGGGCCGCATCATAAGAGTCAGGCCACGGTTCGGGCGACCGATGCGTTGAAGCGCAAGGCTTGTCGTGCCCACAGAGTGACGCTGGTCGAAGTCGTGGCCGTGCGGCGACCGTTTCCGCCCCAAAACCTGCTCCCGAGCGTTGAAGCGTCTCTTAACGCGGCAGGGTTAAAAAGGAAGCCGCGCCTTCCGAAGGATGAGCTCTTTGAAGCCGAACTCGCCGAGCTGAAACGTATGGCGGCAGCGCGAAAAGGAAAGCTTGTCTCACAGCGGTACCTTGGAAGCGAGCGACACGAGTGGAAATGCTCGATATCAGGTCATCCCACATGGTTCGCAGAACCATGGCGAATTCGGCGCGGGGCGTGGTGCCCGTCTTGCGCAGGCAACCGGAAGCTAGATATCAGCGAACTTCGTCGTTGGGGCGCGAAGCATGGGCTTCGCCTGATGGATAAGAAGTATGCTGGCGTGCAACGGGCGTATTCCTGGCGGTGTACGAGTCACGGCCATGTCGTTCGTCGAAGCAAGGGCAATATCACCGCTTCCCTTCGAAAGGGCCGCTTGGCCTGTTCTGAATGCAAACCGGAGTAAGGCAAGCTCTGATCATTGTCGCCGCCAGAGCGAAGCGGCGGCGGGGCAGAGATGGCACCCGATTTCGGGACAGTGATAGCGACGCCGGCATGAAATGACGGCGGGGCCCGAAAGCGAGTGCAGTTGACCTTGCCCCTCGGGGATAATCCAGTTTGAAGTTCGTTCTGGCCCCAACGAGGACCAGAGCATGAAGCGCAGCCGCTTTACGGAAGAGCAGATCATCGGGATT